>CALEVZ010000028.1 GCA_937924755.1 uncultured bacterium | reverse complement strand
TCGAAAGTACCCCCCGAGTACAGCCCCCAGTGGCGGTGGTACTGCCCCCCCGCCTGAAAGGCGGCCCCCAAAAACCCCGGCTCGGGGCCCGGACGCAACACCGCCGCCCCGGCGCCGTCGCCGTAGAAGAAGACCATGGGGTCGTCGGGGGAGGCCAGCTTGTGCATCAGGTACACCCCCACCACCAGCACCGTGCGGATGGCCGGATTGGTGGCAATGATGCCGGCGCCCGCCGCCAGAGCGGTGGGGAAGGAGGCGCAGGCACACCCCACGTCGAAGGTGCCGGCGTTGACCGCACCGAGCTTGTGCTGCAGCACCACCGAGGTGGCGGGGGTGATGTAGTCGGGGGAGTCGGTGCCCAGGATGATGAGGTCCACCTCCTCCGGAACGATGCCGGCGGCCTCCAGCGCCCGGCGGGCGGCGGGCAAGGCCACGTCCGAGGTCGCCCACTCCTCCGGGGCCCAAAAACGGGTGAGGATGCCGGTGGAGGCCTCCATCTTGTCCACGAACTCGGGAAAGCGCGCCTCGAAGCGCTCCTTGAGTTCGCGGTTGGGGACCTCCCGCGGCGGCAGGAACATGCCGGTGGAGACGATCTGCGCGAAGCGCGTCATGGCTCAAGCCTCTCCCCTAGGTGCCCACCACCAGGCCGCCGTCCACCGACAGCACCGCGCCAGTGACGAAGGAGGCGGCATCGGAGGCAAGGAACACGTAGGCGTTGGCGATGTCCACGGGTTGACCCATGCGGCCGATGGGGGTTCGGGCCACCATCCCCTCCAGCACCTTCTCGGGCATAGCGGCGAGGATTTCGGTGGCCACGAACCCGGGCGCCACGGCGTTGACGCGAATCCTGTACCGCCCTAGCTCCCGCGCCCACACCCGGGTCATGCCGATGACCCCGGCCTTGGTGGCCACATAGTTGGTCTGGCCGAAGTTGCCGTACAGCCCCACTACCGAACTGGCGTTGAGGATGACGCCGCCGCCCCCGGCGATGAGGTGGGGCACCACGGCGCGAGTGCAGTTGAAGACGCCCCGCAGGTTGACGGCGATCACCGCCTCCCACTGGTCGTCGGTCATCATGCCCAGCACCTGTCCGTCCTTGTACTTGACCAGCTGCCCGTCGCGCACGATGCCGGCGTTGTTGACCAGCACGTCCACCCGTCCCCAGCGCTCCAGCACCCTGGCCAATCCCGCGGTCACGGATGAGGCGTCAGCCACATTGACGGCGTCAAACGCCCCCTCCCCGCCCGCGGCATGAAGCTCCGGCACCAGCGCTTCCCCACGCGCCGCGTCGATGTCCCAGCCGGCGACCCGGCACCCCTCGGCGGCAAAGCGCAGCGCCGTGGCGCGGCCTATACCGGCGGCCGCCCCCGTCACGATGACAACCTTCCCCTGTAAACCTGTGTCCATGGCCATCACACACCCCCTTACCGCGACGCTTCAGGCGTCGGCTGTGGCGGGGAGAGGACGCCCTCTCCCCGCCCGTGGCGTCAGAACGAGTAGCGCAGGCCGAGCTGGATCTCCCGCCCGGCGAAGGTGGCGGCGTAGTTGCCGAAGTTGGGGTTCCTGACGTACGGCGCGGTGCGGTTGGTGACCGTGGGACCGGAGAGGAACTCCGCCGAGTCCACGGTGTTGACGTTGTAGTTGGTGTGGTCGAAAAGGTTGAAGGCCTCGGCGATGACCTCCAGGGTGCCGGCGTCGGCGATGGCAAAGCCCTTGGTAAGGCGCAGGTTCACCGATCGGTAGATGGGGCCCTCCTTGGAGTTGCGCTTGATGCCGGCGGGCCGGTCGGAGTTCTTGCCGTCACCGTTGTAGTCGTACCCCAGGCGGTGGGTCCAGGGCTGGCCGCTGCCGTACTCCAGCACCGGCGCCACGGTGATCTGCCACGGCAGACGGAATACCCCGGTGGCGACGAAGCGCATGCGCTCGTGGCCGCGGGCCCGCCCCCACTCACCGTCGGGATCGGCCGGATCGGAGGGGTAGCCATCGGGGAAAGCCGGGGAGAAGTCGTCGGAGAGGTTCTTCTTGTCGGCGAAGGTCACCGAGGCGGTGACGATGTGCCCGCCCTTCAGGACGCCATTGAGCGACGCCACCAGCGCCTTGTACTTGGAGCGCCCCTCGTTGCCGTAGACGTTGATCTGGTTCCAGGCGGGGTTCAAGCGCACCGGGTTGGCGTTGCCGCCGAAGTTGCGGTCGCGGATGAAGATCTCTTTCTTCCCTTCGACGTAGATTCCCTCGATGTCGGTGTACAGTCCTGTGGATCCCAGTTTCTGGATGAACCCCAGGGTGAACTGGTTGGATTCGGGGGCCTCCAGCTGGTTGGCGATGAGGGAGGCGTTCTTGGCAAGCAGGATGCCGGTGTTTTCGGGGTTGTTGGGGTCCAGCCAAAAGGCCGGCGGCAGGCCCAGCAGGGCACCGTTGAGGCGAGTCAGCAGCACCCGACCGGTGACCCCGTTCTGCTGCAGCTCGGTGAAGGCGGGGACCAGCAGGTAGCGACCCGTGAAGCGCCCGGCGCCGCCGCGCATCACCGAGGTGCCGCGCCCTGTCACGTCCCACGAGAACCCCAGGCGCGGCTGGACGTTGTCGGTGTCCCGCTTGCGCTTCTCGGTGATCAGGGGGTGCTGGAAGCCGGGGTTGTTACCCTTCATGTCCAGGTCGTAACGGATCCCGAGACTGACGGTCAACCCGGGGGCGGCGGTCCAGTCATCCTGCACGAACACGCCGTAAAGAGTATTCTTGATGGTGGCGTCGCCGGAACCCACCCCGTAGTTGTAGGCCAGCGGCAGGGCCCGCGAGTCGCCCACGTACACCATGAGGCCGTGCTTGAAGACCGGAAAGTCGAAGCGGTCGTCGATGCGGGTGATGGTGGCGCCGGCTTTGATGCCGTGGTTGCCCTTGAAGAGACGGAACGTCTCGCGAATCTCGTACTGGGTGTCGTCGCCCAAGAGGCCTGCCGACTCGTTGGCGCCGGTGCGCAGCGTCACTCCGGAGGAAAACCACTCCCCCATGGCGGTGGAGTTGCCGATGTTCTCGTACTTGCGCCGGCCCGCCTGCAGGCGCAGCTCGTTCAGCATCTCCGACGAGATCACCCAGATGTGCTCGCCGGTGAAGTTCCAATTGTCGCGGTGCACTGCCAACCCGTTGGCGGGGGAGCGCACCCCGCCGTCGATGCCGACGCGGAAGTTTTCCTCCCGGTAACGCTCGAAGACCAGCCGCCCGGAGAGGCGCTGGCCCTCGCTCAGGATGTAGTCCAGTGCCGCAAAGCCCAGCGTCTGGTCGAAGGGGTGCTGGACGTCGGCGGCCTGGCTGACAAAGGCGCCCTTGGGCCGGAAGAGGGCGATGTTGTCCTCATTGATCTGCTCGGCGGACACAAAGTAGTGGATGCGATCGCGGGTGACCGGGCCGCCGAGGGTGAAGCCGAACTGGGTTCGCTTGTAGGGCAGCTTGTTTTGCTCCAGCGCCCCCGGCTCCCGCAGTTCGTCGGCGCGGTAGAAGCCGAACACCGAGCCGGCGATGTCGTTCCCGCCGGAGCGGGTGACGATGGACAGCGCCCCTCCCGCCGACTGGCCGATTTCCGTGTCGAAGCGGTTGGTGATCACCCGAAACTCGCGGATGGCATCCTGGGAAAAGCGTGCCCGCGCCAACCCCAGGGAAGGGTCGGTGAAGTCCACCCCGTCCACCATGATGGTGGCCTGGGAGGCGTTCCCACCGGCCCCCAGCACGGGGGTCGATTCGATATACCGGAATGTGCCCCGCTCCCGGGCCACCCCGGGGGCAGTGAAGGCGAGTTTCTGGAAGTCGCGGTCGGGCACCGGCAGGTAGGCGATCTGCTCGGGCACGATGGTGGTGGAGGAGTCGGTCTTGAAGACGTCCACCACCGGCGCCGCAGCGGTCACCACGATCTCTTCCTGGCGCGCCTCCTGTAGCGTGACTTGCAGCCTGGCGACCTGCCCCACCCGCAGCACCAGGTTCTCCTCGGTCACCGGCGTGAACCCCGAAAGCTCGAAGCGTACCCGGTAGGCCCCCGGCGGCAACGCAGCGAACCGCGCCACCCCTTTGGCGTCGGCCACCGCCAGCCGCTGCAGCCCGGTTTCGGCTGCGGTCAGCGTCACGGTGGTGCCGGGGAGCGGGGCGGACTTGGCGTCCAGCACCTGCACCTCCACGCCAGCGGTGTTAACCTGGGCGAGGCCCATACCGGCGGTGAGCAGGCCGGCCAGCAGCCCGACAGCCCAGCCCTGTTTTATTGGTTGTCTCCTCGTGTCCATGGCATCCTCCCGGGCGCGCGAAGCGCCCTCCTCCCGGCGAGTTGCGTGGCGGGGACGTCTCCCCGAGCCTGAGGGAGTTATCCGTTTCCCGCCGTCGAGCACCGCCGATGTCATCCTCGCCCTCGAACAAAAACGAACGCTCGATATGTTTCTTCGATGAATCTAGCCCCTCGGCCGGCCGCTGTCAAGACCCCCAAACGCCGGCGTTGCTCGGGGAGGGAGAAACGTTACTCGCCGGGCCGTCAGCCGTCAGCAGCTGGCGGGCGCTGCGGTAGAGCGTCAGCGCGACACTCGCCAGGGCGGCGGTGGTCCAGGGGCGCGCCCGTGCCGTGGCCCGCCGCCCCCCCGCCACCCGACGGACCTCGCTGCCGGCCCACTCGTTCAGCAACACCGCCAGGGCGGCGGCGTCGTGGCGGGGATAGATATCGCCGGTGGCTCCAACGTCGATAAGCTCCGCCACGCCGGCGAGATCCGCCGCCAGCACCGGCACCCCGCACGCTTGCGCCTCGACCACCGCCCGGTGCCCCCAGTCGGAACCCGCCGCCGGGAAAACGAACAGGTCCATGGCGGCGTAGATGTCAGCGAGGGACTCTTCCACGTAGCCGGTGAAACACACTCGCGGGGCCACTCCCAGCGAGACCGCCAGCCGGCGCAACTCACCCTCGTGTTCCCCCTGGCCCACGATCAGCCCCCACACCCCAGGGGTCGCCACCAGGGCACGGAGGAAGAGGTCCTGGCCGCGGGATCGATGGAGCTTGCCCACGGTGCCGGCGACGACCGCGTCGTGTGGGATCGCCAGGCGGGCGCGCACCCCGTGGCGATCAGTGGAGCGCCGAAATCTCCTCTCCACCGCCGGCGGCAGGGTGACGGTGGCACAGTGGGCAAACGACGGCCAGCGCTGCCCCTGGCTCGCCAGTGCCGCGGTGGCAAAGGCAATGCCGTGAGTGCGGGCGAACAGGAAGCGGTGAAAGGGGTCGCGCCGCAGATGGCGAGGGTGACGGACGCTGCGCACCAACACCCGCTTGCCGGGCAGCTCGCGCAGTGCCAGCCGCGCCAGGGCGTGATCGTGGGGGAGATGACAGTGTAGGAGGTCAAACCTCCCGGCCAGGTGCCGCACCCGCTCCACCGCCCGGCGCAGGTCCCCCAGGGAGCGTTCCTTGGCAAGAATGGGGTGAACCCAGGGACGACCGGCCAGACGAGTCTGCAGATTGTGCCCGCCGCGAATGGCCAGCTCCGCTTTGCACCCCGCCGCGCGCAATGCCTCCACGAGCAGCAACGCGGGAGCAGCGGCCCCGGTGAAACGGTCAGCGGCGACCAGATGGAGAACCCGCACCTTTCCATGGTACCCCCCGCGCACTGCGTTGCAACCTGCCAGCAGTGCTAGCATTGCGGTGGAGGACGAGATGCCGCTGGATGCGCAGCTGCTGGAGATCTTGGTGTGCCCCGCCTGCAAGGCTGACCTGACCCTGGTGCCGCTGCCCGAAGCCACCAGCGCGATGCTCGTGGCGCGTTTTCGCGACAAGTTCCGAGATGAAACCCCGGAGGTCAGCGAGGGCCTGCAGTGCTCGCGGTGCGCCCGCACCTTCCCCATCGTCAGCGACATCCCGGTGATGCTGCTGGACGAGGCACTCCCCCCCCAGCAGTGAGGGCAGCTGTCCTCGACCGGCTCCGGCGGTGCCGTGCCGAGGCCGTGGCCGCCGTGCTGCTCGGCGCGGCGGCGGTGCTCTCCTACCGCATCGGCCTGGCGAACCTGCTGCTGGTAGGGGCCGGCGGGGCAGCCTGGGTGGCCTGGCGGCGGGGGGAGTTGCGAAATCGTCCGCGGGCCCCCAGCGTCACCCGTCCCCTGGTCGCCTTCGCCGGGCTGACGGTGATTTCAGCGGCGGCCTCAGTGGACCCCCTCGCCAGCTTCACCGAGTTACCCCGTCTGCTGGTGTTTCTGACCGTTCCGCTGGCGGCGGCGCTGCTGGATGAACGGCGCTGGCCGTGGGTGGTGGGTGGCCTTGCGCTGTCGGTGGCAATCCTGGGGGTGTGGGGGGTGCTGCAGTTTGCCTTCGGCGCCAATCACCTGGACAACCGTATCCACGGGCCGGTCGCCCACTACATGACGTACTCTGGTTGGTTGTTGCTGGCGGTGCTGGTGGTCATGACCCACGCCTTGCTGGAGCGCAAACCTCTGCTGTTCGTGCCGGTGGGCCTGGGGGTGGTGGCGCTCATCCTCTCCTACACCCGCAACGCCTGGGTGGGCCTGGCGGTGGGGATACTGCTGCTGGCGGCGGTGTGGCGCCGGCGGCTGTTGCTGGCCTACCCGGTGCTGGCGCTGGCAGTGTGGCTTCTGTTTCCCCGGGCGGTGGTGGACCGGGCGCTGTCCACCTTCGACCTCAATCAGCACGCCAACTACGATCGCCTGTGCATGGCGGTGGCGGCGGGCAAGATGATCCAAGACCATCCCTGGACCGGGGTGGGTCCGGCGCAGGTGAAGCGCACCTACCCGCTCTACCGGGTGGACGACGCCCCCACCTGGAGCGTGGGTCACCTCCACAACAATCCGCTGCAGATCGCCGCCGAGCGGGGGGTACCGGCGCTCGCCGCCTACCTGTGGCTGGTGGCGTCGTTCACCAGCGGCGCCTGGAGGGCCCTGCCCGCCCTCACCGGCCACCGCCGCACCATGGTCGCGGCGGTGCTGGTGGGCTTTGCAGGCATCACCGCCGCCGGCCTGTTCGAGTACAACTTCTGGGACGCCGAGATCTCGTACCTCACTCTGCCGCTGCTGGGGGCAGCGACGGGTCGAATGGAGGAGCTGGCGCGGTGAGTGGGAAGGTGTGGGCGGTGGGCGAGCTGATTCGCCAGGTCAACGCCGTGCTGGCCGGCGCCGTGGGCGAGGTGGTGGTGCGGGGTGAGCTTTCTGGCGTCAAGGTGGCCGGCTCGGGACACTGCTACTTCCAGCTCAAGGATGCCGAGGGGACGTTGTCCTGCGCCCTCTGGGGCAGTCGCGCCGACCGCCTCAAGTTTAAGTTGACCGACGGCCTGGCGGTGCTGGTGCGGGGGAGCCTGGAAATCTACGCCCAGCGGGGTTCCCTGCAGCTCATCGCCCTGGAGGTCATTCCCGAAGGCATTGGCGAGTTGCAGCTGGCCTTCGAGCAGCTGAAGGCCAAGCTGGCCGCAGAAGGACTGTTTGCCGCCGAGCGGAAGCGGGAGATGCCCGCGCTGCCGCTGCGCCTCGGCCTGGTGACGTCGTCCAGCGGTGCTGCCGTCCGCGATGTGCTCAAGGTGCTGGCGCGCTGGGAGCATCTGTCGGTGTTGCTATACCCGGTGCGCGTGCAGGGGCGCGGCGCGGCCGGGGAAATCGCCCGGGCGGTGCGCTATCTGGGCGGCTCTGG
This sequence comes from uncultured bacterium, assembly GCA_937924755.1. Lineage (GTDB taxonomy): Bacteria > Acidobacteriota > Thermoanaerobaculia > Thermoanaerobaculales > Thermoanaerobaculaceae > CALEVZ01. The sequence continues at coordinate 185,259 of CALEVZ010000028.1, read as the reverse complement.
CCGTGTGGACGTGGTCCTGGTTGTGCGGGGCGGCGGCTCGCTAGAGGATCTGTGGGCGTTCAACGAGGAGGTGGTGGCGCGCGCCATTGCCGCCTGCCCGGTGCCGGTGATCTCTGGCGTCGGCCACGAGGTGGACTTCACCATCGCCGACTTCGTCGCCGATATCCGCGCCGCCACCCCTACCCAGGCGGCGGAGCTGGTGGTGGCCCGGTTGGAGGAGCAAGCCAGACGGGTGGAGTTGGGGGCGCAGCGGCTGGTGCGCGCCATGGAGCGGCGCCTGGACCGCCTCGCCCTGCGCCTGCGGGCTCTGGAGGGGGCCCGGGGCCTGGCCCGGCTGCCTCAGCGGGTCACCGCCCTGCGCCAGCGGGTGGAGCACCTGGCGGAGCTCCCACGCCGCCTGCGGGCGGCGCTGGTGCGTCGGCACCGCCGCCTGGACGGGGCAACCGTGCGGCTGCTGCACTGGCCCACGCGGCTGGGGGCACCGCGCCGGCGGGAGCTGGTGACGGTCCGCCTGGCGGTGGCGGGGGAGCGCCTCAAGGGGCTTTTGCGCCGCCGTGCCGCCGATCTCGACCAGAAGGAACGGACCTTGACCGCCCTCTCCCCCCGGGCGGTGCTGCGCCGAGGGTACTCCATCACCACGCGGGAGGGCCATCGCACCCCCCTGCGCGCGCCCCGGGAGGTGAAGGCCGGGGAGCGGGTGATCACCACCCTGGCCGAGGGGCAGCTGCGCTCGCTGGTGCTGGCCCGGGAAGGAGTGCAGACAGGGCTGTTTGACAGCGAGGGCGACAACGGCACGGGACGGGTCCCCGGCACGGGAACGGAGGAGTGATGAGCAAGGAGACCTTCGAGGAAGCGCTGGCTCAGCTGGAGGAGGTGGTAGCGCGGTTGGAGGACGAGACGGTGGGCCTGGAGGAAGCCATCAAGCTGTTCGAAAAGGGGGTCAAGTTGGCGCGCCGGTGCCGCACTCAGCTGGCCGCCGTGGAGCGGCGGGTGGAGCAGCTGCTGGCCCAAGCGGGCGAGGGAGAGGAGCCGGAGACCGCCCCCTTCACGCCCCAGGAGGGATGAGGCGGTGGACCTGTCGTCCTACCTGGCGGCGGAGGTGGCGGCGGTGGACGCCGCTCTGGATCGCCTCCTGCCGGCAGAGGAGAGTTGGCCCGCACGGCTGCACCGGGGGATGCGATACGCGGTCTTCGGCGGTGGCAAGCGATTGCGACCCATCCTGGTGCGGGCCGCCTGCCGGGCCGCCGGTGGCGACGTCGAGGCGGCGCTGGAGCCCGCCTGCGCCGTCGAGCTGCTGCACACCTACTCCCTGGTACACGACGACCTGCCGGCCATGGACGACGACTCTCTGCGCCGCGGCCGGCCGACCGTGCACGTGGCCTTCGACGAGGCGCTGGCCATCCTCACCGGCGACGCACTGCTTACCCTCGCCTTCGAGGTGCTGGCCAGCTATCCCCCGGGAGAGGGGTGGGCCAGCCGGCGGGCGGCGGGAGTCGCGCTGATCGCCCGGGCGGCGGGGTCCGTGGGCATGGTGGGGGGCCAGGTGGAGGACATAGAGGGAACCGGCGCACCCCCCGAGGCGGCCCGGCTGGAGCGGATGCACCGCGCCAAGACCGGCGCCCTGCTGGCTGCTTCAGTGGAGCTGGGGGCACTGCTGGCGGGGGCACCCCCGGGGCGGCGGGCGGCGTTTCGTCGCTTCGGTGAGCAGCTCGGTCTCTGCTTCCAGATCGCCGATGATATTCTGGATCTGACCGGCACGGCGGCCAGCCTGGGCAAGAGCCCGGGGAAGGACGCCGCGGCCGGGAAACTCACCTACCCGGCGGTGTACGGCCTGGCGGCCGCCCGCGCCGAGGCGGAGCGGCTTGCCGCCCAGGCCGTGGCTTTGGCCGGCGAGCTGGAGGGAGAGGGAGGAGTATTGGCGCGGCTGGCGGAGTTTGCCGCGCGCCGCGACCGCTAGCATGGCCATCCTGGAGAGCATTCACGACCCGTCGGACCTGCGACGCTTGCCGGAGGAGGCTCTCCCCCACGTCGCTGAAGAGCTGCGGCGGTTTCTCCTCAAGCACCTCTCCCAGACTGGGGGCCACCTGGCTTCGGGGCTGGGTGCCGTGGAGCTCACCCTGGCCCTGCACTACGTCTTCGACACCCCCCGAGACCTCCTGGTGTGGGATGTGGGTCATCAGTGCTACCCCCACAAGGTGCTTACCGGACGGCGGGAACAGTTCGCCACCCTGCGAACCTACGGCGGCCTCTCGGGGTTTTTGAAGCGGGAGGAGAGCGAGTACGACGTCTTCAACGCCGGGCACGCCTCCACCTCGATTTCGGCGGCGCTCGGCATGGCGGTGGCCCGCGATCTGCGGGGGGAGGACCACCGGGTGGTGGCCATCATCGGCGACGGGGGCTTGACCGGCGGCATGGCCATGGAGGGTTTGAACCAGGCCGGTTTTCTCGGACGTCGCCTGATGATCATTCTCAACGACAACGAGATGTCCATCAGCCCCAACGTCGGGGCGCTGCACGGCTACCTCAACCGCATCATCCAGGGGCAGCCTTACCGCCGCTTCAAGGACGAGATCGAACACGTCCTGCTGGCCATCCCGCGTCTGGGCGAGAACATGCTCAAGTTCGCCCGCGAGGCCGAGCGCATGGCCAAGCAGCTGCTGGTGCCCGGTTTGCTTTTCGAGGAGCTGGGCTTCACCTACGTGGGGCCCATCAACGGCCACTCTCTGCCGCAGCTGCTCGCCACCCTGCGCGCCCACCGCGACGACGCCCACCCGGTGCTGGTGCACGTCACCACCCGCAAGGGCAAGGGCTGGCAGCCGGCCGAAAAGGATCCGGTCTTCTGGCACGGAGCCACCCCCTTTTCCGTGGAAACCGGCGAGGTGGCGCGGGGAGCTGCCAGGGCGCCGTCGTTCACCGCGGTGTTCGGCCAGACGCTGGTGGAGCTGGCCAGGCAGGACCCCCGGGTGGTGGCCGTAACCGCCGCCATGCCCGAAGGAACTGGACTCCACTTCTTCGCCAGGGAGTTCCCCGACCGCTTCTTCGACGTGGGGATCTGCGAGCAGCACGCCGTCACCTTTGCCGCCGGGTTGGCGGTGAAGGGCCTCAAGCCGGTGGTGGCCATCTATTCCACCTTTCTCCAGCGTGCCTTCGATCAGATATTTCACGACGTCTGCCTGATGCACCTGCCGGTGGTGTTCGTGCTGGATCGCGGCGGCCTGGTGGGGGCCGACGGTCCCACCCACCACGGGGTGTTCGATCTCTCCTACCTGCGCATCTTCCCCGAGATGACAGTGATGGCCCCCAAGGACGAGGGGGAGTTGCGGGACATGCTGGCCACGGCGCTCACCCACCCGGGCCCGGTCGCCCTCCGTTACCCCCGCGGTACGGGTTACGGGTTGGCCCTGGACGCTTCCCCTCGACCCCTGCCGGTGGGCCGGGCGGAGGTGCTGCGGCAGGGCGGGGACGGCGCCGTCTGGGCCATCGGCACCATGGCGAGCGAAGCTCTGCGGGCGGCGGTGCGCCTCGCCGCCGAAGGGGGGCCGGATCTCACCGTGGTCAACGCCCGCTTCGTCAAGCCCCTAGACGTGGAGCTGCTGGCCCGGCACGCCCTGCCCGGGGCGAGCCTCATGACGGTGGAGGAAAACGCCCTGGCCGGCGGTTTCGGTTCGGCGGTGGGCGAGGCGATCACCTCCCTGGGGGTGACCGGCGTGCGGTTACAGTGCCTCGCTGTCCCGGACGAGTTTCAACCCCACGGCAGCCAGGAAATCCTGCGCGCCCGCCTGGATCTGGACGTGGAGGGGATCTGCCGGCGGGCGCGATCATTCTTCCCGAAAGCCCTGGCGCCCCGCGTCGCCTCGCGATCCCGGCCCGCCTGAGGCATGAGCAACCTGCCCACCCTGCGGCTCCTCCACCTCCTTACCTACTATCTCCCCCACCGCACCGGGCTTACCTTGCACGTGCAGCGACTGGCCGAGGAGCAAGCCCGCCGCGGGCATCGGGTCACGGTGATCTCGGCCCGTTTCCACCCCGACCTCCCGGCGACCGAGGGGATCAACGGCGTCACCGTGCGGCGTCTGACGGCACCACTGCGAGTCAGCCGGGGCATGCTCATGCCCGGCTACCCCCTGGCGCTGTGGCGGCGGGTGCGCCGGTGCGACGCCGTGCACGCCCACACTCCGCTGCTGGAACTGCCCCTGGTGGCACTTGCATGTCGTCTGGCCCGCCGCCCCCTCCTGGTGACGCACCACGGCGATCTGGTGCTGCCCGCCGGCGCCTTCAACCGGCTCGTGGAAGCGGTTTCCTTGGCATCCTTCCGGCTGGGAGCGCTAGGAGCGGCGCGGCTGGTGGCTTACAGCGAGGACTACGCCGTCGCCTCCCGGTACCTGGGGGGGGTGCTGGCCGCGCGGACGGTGGCCATCCCTCCGCCGGTGGCCATCCCGGCGCCCCGGGGAGAGGACGTGGAGCAACTGCGCCGGCGCCTGGGGGTGGGGGACGCCCCGGTGGTGGCCTACGCCGGCCGCTTCGTGGAGGAGAAAAGGCCCGACCTGCTGCTGGGCGCCATGCCCGAAGTGCGCCGGCGCTGGCCCGCGGCGGTGGCCGCCTTCGCCGGTCAGCAGGTGCTCCCCTACGAGCGCTTCATGGAGCGCTGCCACGCCCTCATCGAGGAGCAGCGCGAGCACGTGCGCTTCGTCGGCCTGCTGGAGGAGCCCGCCGAGCTCGCCGCCTTTTACGCCCTGGCGGACGTGCTGGTGCTGCCCTCCGAGACGGAGTGCTTCGGCCTCGTCCAGGTGGAGGCCATGCTGTGCGGCACCCCGGTGGTGGCCACCGACATCCCGGGGGCGCGGGTGCCGGTGCGGACCACCGGCATGGGGGTGCTGGTGCCGCCCCGCGACCCGGCGGCGCTGGCCCGCGGGATCGCCGCGGTGCTCGCCGACCGGCCGCGCTTCGTGCGCCCGCGCGCCGAGATTGAGCGGCACTTTTCGCTCGTCGGCACCGTTGACCGCATCGAGGTGCTGCTGCGCACGGTGGCCGGCCGATGACCGCGATTCCAGCCCGCGAGCGACGGGTGCTGGAGCTGCTGGCCGGCGAGGCGGACCCCGCCTTCCGGACGCGCGCGTCCTGGGTGCTGGCGCGGCTGGTGGAGGAAGGGGTGCGGCTGCTGGAGGTGGGCACCGGCAACGGCGCCCTGCTGCACCTGGCGGGCGCCTTGGGCGCCGGATGGTGCGTGGGGGTCGATCACGATCTGGCGCGCCTGCTGTGGGCGCGCCGCAGCGGCGTGGCGCACCCCCTGGTGGCGGCCGACGTCGCCCGCCTTCCTTTTCGCGACGGCAGCTTCCCCCGCGTGCTGGCCAGCGAAGTGCTCGAGCACCTCGCCGACGACGTGGCGGCGCTCGCGGAGCTGCGCCGCCTCGTTCCGCCGGCGGGGCTGCTGGGTGTGACGGTTCCCCACGCCCGCTACCCGACGGCGTGGGATCCGCTGGCGTGGGTGCTGGAACGCCTGGGGCTGCCGCCGCTGCGCCGCGGCGTTTACGTGGGGATCTGGTACGGCCACCGGAGGCTCTACACCCGTGAGCAGCTCGCCGCCGCCGCGAACGCCGCGGGGTGGACGTTGGGCGAGATGGCGGTGCTGGTGCCCGGCGCCTTCCCCTTCGCCCACGTTCTCCTCTACGGCGTGGGCAAGCGCCTGCTGCAGGCGGGAGCGGTGGGGCGCCGGGCGGCCGCGGCGGTGGGCCGCACCGCGGCGGCCGGCCCGCTGCCGCCGCCCTGGCACCCGGTGGGCGCAGCCGTTCGTCTGCTGCGTTGGGCCGACGTACGGGGCAGGCGGCGGGAGGCGCGCCGGCCCTCCGGCCGCGGCGTTCACCTGGCGGCGCTGCTCTCCCCCTGCGCGTCGACCCTCGCCGCCGACCCGGCCTCCTGACGGGGCCGGGCAGGCGGTTGGGGTGACCATTGCCCAGGCTCGCCACCCGGCGCCATCGTCTCTCAAGGCAGCGGCAGGATCGCCGCGCACGGCAACGCGGGGCCGCGTCTGTCCTTGGCGAAGCTGAAGGCGCGGAAGGCCAGCTCTCGCGCACCCCCGGGCCGGCCCATGTAGAGAATGGGCAGTAGCTGGTGCGTCCTGGTTGCCAGGGATCGCGTCAGCGTGGGATCGTGCAACAGATGCTCCTCCAAAAGCAGCACACGGTCGAGACTGTTCCCCGCCAGAAGGGCGACGAACTGGAAAGCGATCCATGATTTGTTGTCCCCACCGCCACCGGCGGAGGCAGTCTCCGGCAGGAGAAAATGAAAGTACAGCCCGAGCCGGCGCTCGTTCAGAGAAGGGCTCCACATCGAAGAGTTGGCTGCCGGTTGGCACACTGACCGTGGCGCGGCGCTGATCGACCGTAGCCTCGCTTCCCCCCTGCTCGACCCACAGCGGGAGCGGCTCGGGCGCGCTCAATCCCTCTGGCCCCAGGTGCGTCCGGAAGAATACCCACATCCGCCGGCGGCTCGAAGGGGTGACGTGATTCGCCTCAGCGCGTACCAGCAAGGGTATGGGCGGCAAAGCCTGGGCGTCGGAGAAGGGGACCACATCGAGGGTGCCCTCGGCTATGGTGAGCTGTCGCCCCTCGTGGTCCCTTGCTTTCCCCTGGACCGCCGCGCGGAGGTCTGATTCATTGACCGGGAGAGGTTCGATGCTTCGCTCGCGGGCTCCGGGATGGATCGCCAAGGCGGTCACCGTCCCGGTGGCGGGCTGCTCTCTCCCGGGACGACCTGGCGGCCTGCCGAAGACCCACACCCTGGTGGCATCCCCCTCCCGCTGTACGCTGGCTCCCGAGACGAACTCCAGGGGGAGCTCCGTGGTGCTCTGGGGCATGAGCTCAAAGTCGTGACAGAGGAGGCTGGCCGGCCTTCTGCTCAGTACGGCGTAGGGACAGGTGTGGGAGTCCTCCATGGCGAGGAGAATGGGCCTCGCCCAGCGCGTCTCGCCGCCGTCCACAGCCGCCATAGGGTTGCTGACACTGGCGCGTCGCTGCTCAGGGGACCGGTGACGCACCTTGCCAGCGGGGTCAACAATGGCGAGCGCCCACCGTTCCTCCAGAAACTCCATCTTGGCCGAGGTCACGCCGGCAGATCGGCGGTCTTCTTCTATACGTTTCGCATCGGCCCAGCGGTCCACGCGCATCCTCCTTTCGCGGAAAAGAACCAAAAAGCGCGTTTCGCTGAGACGAAGAAGTTGGTCCAACTCGTTTCTCGTCTGGACTTTGGTGGCCGGCGAGGTGGAAGCGGGGCGGTCGATGCACACCCCCCGGCGACCCTGGAGCGGCAGCTCCTCAGCTGCCGCCAAGCCGGCGCCCGTCATGAGGAGCGTCAACCCTGCCCCTGCCGTCGCGAACAGCGCAAACCGACCGGTCGGCGCGTCGTTCATGGCGTCTCAGCCCGTGCATCCCATTTCCCATTCGCCGGTGGTGGGATTGCGGTAAACTGACAAATAACACCTATCGCCCTCCGAAGCGAAACAGGTTACCCCCGGCCCGCCGCCAGAGCAGATCGCATTTTGGATCCACCGGTTAGCACCAAGGGGAACGCTTCCGCCTTCCGCAATCCGGAGTTGAACGACCGGAATCCCTGTGGCATTCGGTGAAGGGGCGCAGGCACGACCGTGCGGTGTCATTGCCCCAACCGTGAACGCCGCGGGTTTCCCGGCAGCGCCGACAAGTATCGGCGCGATCCCGAGAACTGCGGCGACCAACAGCCATCTTGCCAAGACCAGGGCAGACCTCATTATCTCTTCCTCCCTTCGTGTCGCATCGTCGCGACCTTGGGCGGATTCTCTCTCTCATGTGTCAATCCCTCAAAAGTGGGATATTGGTCAACAGCAGGGCTTCACCAGGGCCGATGGTGGCCTGCGCTGCTCCCGTTGGGTTTCTGGCAGTCCACGTGCGAGGAGCAGTCGAAGTCGCCACAATACCCTTGCAACGGCGAGCGTCGCCGCTCTTGCCGGCGCACGGGCCGCGGCGTTCACCTGGCGGCGCTGCTGACCCCGGCCGCGGGGCCCGGCGGTCCCTCCCCCAGGTAGCGGGCAAAGAGCCCTCCCCAGGGGGATTCCCGCAGGAAGCGCCGCACCCGCTGCCGCCCCAGGGTGGGGTACCAGAGGAAGTCGTGGTAAAGGTACGACCCGGCCACGAACAGGTACACCAGGGGGGTGTGGAAGAAGAGCTTCTGCAGCCGCTTGAGCGGCCCGAACCAGAGGAAGCGCCCGATCCGGGCGGCCATGTTGGCCCCCACCGAGAACCCCCACCGCTCGTTCCCGATCTCCGTGTCCCCCACCAGCTCGATGTCGCGCGGGTCGGCCACCCCCAGTCCGCGCTGGTGGGCCAGCGCCAGGTAGCGGATAGACAGCGGCTCGAACCCCATCAGCCGGGCCGCCACGGCGTCGATGGCGGCCTGGTCGGCGCTGGCCAGCAGCACGTCCTTGCGCACCGGCCGCATGGTGCGGGGCCCCGGGCCGTCCCCCGCCGTGGTGCCGTCCGCCAGGGCAAAGATGCCGGGGTGGATCTCCTTTTGGATGGCCAGCAGGTCCACCAGGGTTTCGTGAATCCAGGTGTGGGTGTAGTGCCGGCGGGTGGCCAGTAGGCCCCCGAAGGCGTTCTTCATGGCGCCGGTGGTGGTGGTGTAGATGTGGCACTTGACCGTGGGCAGGTGGACGATGTTCTTGCCCACGAAGAACTCCGGGATGTGGATGCCGCGGGGGAAGATGCGCGGCAGAGCCAGCATCTCCGCGCGGGGCTGGTACGGAATCCAGCGCAGGTCGGCGGGGTCGCAGTTGAAGCGCACCGGCACCCGGTAGCGCTCGAGCACCGGCGTCAGGGCATTCAGGCGCTCGCCCTTGCGTGGGTTGGTGACCACGGTGTCGTTCTGTACGCACACCAGATCGCCGAGGCCCGCCGCCTGCAGCGCCAGAATCGCCCCCTCCAGCTGCCACGGGGTGGTGTTGGCGCCGGGGAAGAAGTAGTGCCAGGAGATGTTGTCCTTAAGGATAGTGGTGGCGCCGCCGGCCAGGGCGGAGGCGAGCCCCCCCAGCTCACACACCCGCCGCACGTCCTCGAGGATCGTTTCCGATCGCGCGCGGACGATGGCTACCCGGGCTCGCATCACGGTCCTCCCTTGTAAACGATGGCCCCGGCCACGAGCCCCCACAGGAGCACCGTGGCCGCCAGGGGACGGTCCCGCACCAGGGTGGCGGTGGGGTCCTGGGCCCCCTCCCGGTGCAGCAGCAGGAGGTAGCGCAGAACCCCGAACAGCACCATGGGCACGGTGAGCAGCAGGGCGTGGGAGCCCACCTTGGCCACGGTGTCTGGGGCCACCGTGTAGAGGGTGTAGGCCACCACGGTGACCCCCGCCAGCAGGGTCACCACCTCGTGGAGGAAACTGGCGGGGTAGAGGGGTCTCCGGGCTCCCGGGTGGTCCACCTCCGGCACGCGCTTGCCGAAGGCCAAAAGCAGCGCCAGCAGAAAGCCGCAGATCAACAGCCAGTGGGAGATGGGCACCTCAATGGCGAAGGCCCCCGCCGCCAGCCGCACTAAAAACATGGCCCCCAGCACCATTGCCTCCAGCACCGGTACGCGCTTGAGGGAGAGGGAGTAGAGGGTGGTCAGGGCGAGGTAGGTCCCGACACAGAGCAGCACCCCACCCCCCAACGCCGCCGCTCCGGCCAGGGCCCCCAGCAGCAACCCGGTCCCCCACAGGAGGGCAGCCGAAACCTTCAACGCGCCGCTGGCCACCGGCCGCAGCCGCTTGACCGGATCGGCGCGGTCGGCTTCCCGGTCCAGCACGTCGTTGACGAAGTACCCGGCCGAAGAGGCCAGGCAAAAGACCACCGTCGTGCCCACCGCCAGGCCCAGCGCTTCGGGGTCGGTGGCGTGGCCGGCAAACACTGCGGGAGCCAGCACGAAACCGTTCTTCACCCAGTGCACCGGCCGCGCCGTCCGCCACACCGCCTCAGCGTGTGTCATCCGGCAAAATGCTAGCATCCTACGTGTCCCGCCCGCGCCTGCGCCTGGATCAGATGCTCGTGGAGCGTGGCCTGGCGCCCACCCGGACGCGGGCCCAGGCGCTCATCCTGGCCGGTCTGGTGCGGGTGGATGGCCGCCGGGCGGACAAGCCCGGGGCAGCGGTGGCCCCGGAGGCTTGCCTGGAGGTGACCGGGGCCGATCACCCCTGGGTGTCGCGGGGCGGCGTCAAGCTGGCCGCCGGGCTCGCGGCGTTCGGGGTGGATCCGCGCGGCAAGGTGTGCCTGGACGTGGGCGCCTCGACGGGTGGCTTCACCCACGTGCTGTTGGAGGGGGGAGCGGTCGAGGTCACCGCCGTGGACGTGGGGCGCGGTCAGCTGGACTGGCGGCTGCGCCGGGACCCCCGGGTGGTGGTGTGGGAGGGGGTGAACGCCCGCCACCTCACCGCCGCCCAGGTGGGAGGCCCCTTTGACCTCATCGTGGTGGACGTTTCCTTTATTTCGCTGAAGCTGGTGCTGCCGGCCCTCCTCCCCCTGCTGGCGCCCTCGGGCGACCTGGTGGCGTTGGTCAAGCCCCAGTTCGAGGCCGGCCGCCGCCAGGTGGGCAAGGGGGGGGTGGTCCGCGATCCGGCCGCCCGGGAGGCGGCCATTGCGGGGGTGCTGGAAGCGGCGCAGCAACTGGGCCTCACCTGCTGCCGTCGCCTCCCCTCGCCCCTCCCCGGTCCCGCCGGGAACGTCGAGGAACTCGTCCACCTCCGCCTCACCGGCCAGCCAGCTCCAGGGGTGGAAGCGTAACCACAAAAACTCGCCTGGGTTGCCATCCACCAGGCGGGTGCTTTATCATGACCATGGTCATGACCATGGTCATGTCAGAGGTGAGTGATGAAAACGATGAAAGTTTCCGAATTCAAGGCCAGATGCCTGGACGTGCTCAAGCATCTGGAGGCCGACGGCACGGAGCTGGTGATCACCCGCAACGGTCGGCCCGTGTGCCGGGTCATCCCGTACCGCACCTCGGCCGACACCCTGTTCGGCGCCCTGGCGGGAAGTGTGGAGGTGTGCGGGGATATCCTGGCGCCCCTGGACGAGGTGTGGGAGGAGGGGCTGTGATTCTCCTGGACACCCACGTGCTCATCTGGCTCGCCGAGGGTCGTCCCGAGCTCGGCGCGGAGGCTCGGCGACGAGCGGATGCGGCGCTGGCGGGAGGAAAACTGGCGGCGAGTGCCATCACCTTCTGGGAGGTGGCCATGCTGCACGTCCGTGGCAGGATCCACCTGCGACTGCCCGTGGAGGCCTGGCGTTGGCGGCTGTTGCAGCTGGGATTGAACGAGATTCCTGTGACCGGTGAGGAAGCCATCGCGGCGACGAGTCTGGAGAGTTTCCACGCTGACCCGGCGGACCGGCTCATCCTCGCCACCGCCTGCCTGCACCGCGCCGCGCTCCTCACCGCCGACCAGCGCATTCTCGGGTGGCCGGGAGCCATCGCCCGCCACGACGCGCGCCTGTGACGGCGCGGCGTTCAGTAGCGGAAACCGATCCAGAAGCTGGACTCCCACTTGGCATCGAAGCTGTCCTTGAAGTCCCAGCGCTTGGAAAAGTCCCAGTGGACGGGGATGCCGAACAGCCACACGGAGAAACCGAACCCGTAAGACGACGCCGCGTCCTTCAGCCGCCCGCCCTCCATGAAGGTGAACTTTTCCTTGTACCCCGGCACGTCCCACCAGGCGCCGCCCACGTCCACGAAGAAACGCCCGCGGATATTGTTGATGTACAACCAGGGCAACACCAGGTGGTCGACGAGGGGGAAGCGCCACTCGATGTTGGTGTAAAAGGCGTGATTGCCTACGAAGGACCGGTAATCGAAACCCCGCAGGGTATCGAGGCCGCCGAACCACGAGTAACTGGGGCGATCACCATCGTGGAAGGAGCCGAACAGGCGGATGGCGAACTCGTTGCGGCGGGAGAGGGGGATGTACTGGCGCGCATCCAGCGTCACACCCTTGGACAAGAGCCCCCCGTCGCCCCCCACGCCGAAGGCTGTGTCGAGGGTGAGCTTCCAGCGCCTCCCGGCGTGGGGGCCGTACTCCCGCCACGCCGTGGTGTCACCCACCATCCCCGCCTGAGTGAAGAGCATGCGGTCGCTCTGCTGCACCCAGGCGGGGCGGCCGTCGGGCAGCAGGGTGATAAAGCCCGCGCTGCGGTCCAGGTACCCCCCCGCCGCCTCGAAACGGTGGTACACCGACAGCGGATACCAGGCGAACATGTACGCCCCGGTTTCGCGCCAGATCTGCTCGCGGTCCAGGGTGCGGAAGCTGCCCGGGTCGACCAGCACGAAGTAGGCGCGGTTGTCCAGCGCCGCCACTCCCCACTGCAGGCGCTTGGAGAGGTTGGCGTACTGCACCAGGAGGTTGGAGAAACTGGACACCGACTCCAGCAGCAGCTCCAGGCGACGGTCGCCGTAGTGGTCGGCGAAGGACAGGTAGGTCTGGGAGATGAGGGTCTGGTCCTGGTTGATACCCACGAGCACCTGCACGTTGTCCGGGAAGAGCTTGAACCGGCGCACCTCCTGAGCCTTGGCCGGATCGATGGTGACGGTGACGGCGGGGACGAACTCCTCCTGGGGTTGCTGCGGCTGCGTGTCCCCCTCCGCCTCCACCGCCGTGGCCTGCGCCGGATCGACAACGAACAGGCGCCAGCGACTGCGGTGGTACCCCTGGTACACCACCCGCTCTCCATCCCGCGTCGACACCGCCACCGGATTCAGGGCGGCGCCGATCACCCGGGTGAGGCGGGAGAGGCCTCCTGAGGAAAGATCGAGGGCGTACAGGTCGAAGATCCCCTGGTCGCGATCGGAGGCGAAGTAGAGGGTCTTGCCGTCGCGGGAGAAGGAGGCTCCCTCGTCGTCGCCGGGGCCGAAGGTGAGCTGCTCCCGCTGACCGGGGTCGTCCAGGGAGAGGCGGAACAGCTTGGTGGTTTCACCGGTGGTAGAGGAGTAGACGAGCCAGCGCCCGTCGGGGGAGAAGGTGGGGGCGGCGTCGAAGGAGGCGCTGTCGGTGAGGTTGCGAACCTCTCCGCCGGCGATGTCGAGGAGGAAGATGTCCCCCTGGCCGCGGTCGAAGGCGTGAAACGCAATCGTTGCGCCGTCGGGGGAAAACGCCGGTTGCCCCGCCTGGTCCACCGGGATGGGGTACTCCCTGCTGATGCGGCCACGGCGGGTGTCCACCAGCAGCAGCACCCGCCCGCGCTCCCGGCGCGCAAAAACCGCTACCGAGTTCCCGTCCGGGGCGAAGGCCAGGTCGCGACCGCGGGTGGGTCCAACGGTGAGCATCTGGGCGATGAGGTACTGGTAGCGGGTGGTGAAGCCGCGCGACAGACTGCGGTAAAGGCGGCGGTCGGGCACGCCAAAGAGGGCCAGGTCGACGCGCTCTTTGACGGTGGTGAAGGCGGCGATGAGGTCCCCCGAAGGGGAGGCGGCGGGGGAGACCTCGAAGGAGGTGACCCCCTCTTGGGCGCGAAAGGCCGGCCCGAACTCGCGTGGATCGCCGCGGCCGATGATCTGATCCTGGTAGTGCCGGCGCAGCCAGGAGCGGAAGCGCGAGTCGAACTCGTCGACGTCCAAGTCAAAAGCGCGCTTGATGGCGCGACCCACCCCCGAACCCAAGGTGTTGCGGAACTCGAAGACGAAGTCTCGCAGCCCCTCGATGCCCCACTCCGCCTCCACGAACTTGAACACCATGTGGCCGTAGCGGTAGGCGAAGTAGCCCTGGGGGTTGGCGTCCACCGAGGGCACCTGGTCGGAGGAAGACGCGTCCCGCATCACCGCTCGGGCGCGGGCATCCTCGTCGTCGGCCAGGTAGGAGGCCATCCCCTCCATGAACCACAGCGGCGGCCGGGCCGCCAGCGCCTTGCCCAGCTTGCCCTGGTAGAGAATCTCGTATTGGAAGATGTGCACCAGCTCGTGCTGGATGAGGCGCTGCAGCTCAAGGTCCGGCAAGTCGACGGGAAGCACCATGCGGTTGCGGGCCGGCTCGGCGAAGGCTCCCACTCCTTCCGGGATGAACTCGACGATGACGTTGGTCTGCTCGAAGTCGGCGTGGGTGGCGTAGGCGATCAAGGGGATGGGCTCGGGGATTTGGAAGTTGAGCTTGCGCGCCAGCTCGTCGTAGGCGCTTTCGGCGAAGGAGGCGATCTTGGGCAGGGAGGGTTCCACCCGGTCGTAGTAGGAGATGCGGAAGTGAGGCGTGGGGTACTCCATCCACTGGAAGGAGTCGTAACGGACCTTGTTCTTGCCGAACCCCTGGGCGAGGACTGGCGCGGCGGCCAGAAGCAGAACAGCGGCAATCGCGGGAACGCGCTTCATGGTCGATCTCCCCATCACGGCGCCAGCAGGATGCGCTTGGAGCGTACCGTGCGCGGCACGAAGATGCCGATGAGGCGATTCTCCAGCGCATAGAGATTGGCGAACATGCCGGTGAACTCGTCGAACTTGCGCTCGGGCCGCTCCTGGAAGTCCTTCAGCGGCTCTTCGAGAATCACCTCGCCGGAGCGCGCGTCGTAAACCTGCAGCATGATGTCGTAGGAAAACCCGGTCTGCTCCACGAGAACCTGCCGGTAGTAGGTGCGGCCATCAAGGGGTGAGACGTACTCCTCGGTCTTGTACCCGGTGCGGTCCTGCACCTGGAAGTCGATGGAGCCGGCGACAATGAAGTCGGCGTTGGTACGCGCCCCCAGCTCGCGCCAGAACTCCCGCTGGGCGGATAGCTGCAGGGGGTCGCTCAAGGGGGGGCGAAGCCCCTCGATGGTGGGGTGGAGGACCAACTTGGTCTCCTTGCGCAGCAGGCGGCGCAAGTAGCGCTCGAACTCCTGCGCCACGTCGAAGGTCACCCGCTGCGCCCCAGCGTCATCGCGACTTTCGCGCAGGAACGGCCCCACGTACAGGCGCTCCTTACCGGTGAGAGCCAGCTTGGGCCGCACCGGCAGCGCCAGTTCCACCTCATGGGGGGTGCCGCACGCCCCCAGGGCCAGCACGGGCACCAGCAGCCATCCGCTAGCGCGTCGCATCTCCGACTCCTTCCTTGGGTTTGGCGCCACGTGCGAAACTGGTGTAGAACTCCGCGAAGCGGGCGTAGTTGCGCCGTATCGAGCGATTGCCGGGAGCCAGTTCCAGGGCTTTTTTGTAGGTTTGAAGCGCCTCATCGTAGCGCCCTAGCGCCTCCAGGGTCACCGCCAGGTTGTTGAGGACGGCGGGATTTTCGGGCTCTAGCCGGTGCGCGGCGGAAAAGCGAAAGTGAGCCTCCTGCCAGTAACTCCGCCTGGCCGCTTGTAGCCCCTCCCTGACCTCGGCGGCGGCCGGACGACCCCCACTGGAGCCGGCGCAGCCGGTGGCGGCGATTACCGTGGCCACCAGAACGATGAAATGCCGTTTCATTCCGCCTCCTCGGACGAGCCGAACTTCACCGTAGTATATTCGTCGCCATGGAAAAAGGGGGGAGCGGAGAGGCGGCGCGGGCCGCGCTGGCGGCGGTGATCGCCTTTCCCGAAGGCGGTGCGCCGCGCCGGGCCATGGCCCGCGCCGTGCTGACCGGTGTCGCGGAGGATCGCGGTTTCCAGCGGGCAGTAGCCACCGCTCTCGCCGACAAGGTGCCCGCGGTGGAGAAGGCCATCACTGCTGGCGGTTGGCGCTGGATCGCCTGGACCGATCCCGACTTTCCCTCCGCCTTGAACGCTCTTTCCGATCCTCCCCTGGGCGTGTTCGTGCGCGGCCAGCTTCCCGACACCCAGGCGGTGGCGCTGGTGGGGTCGCGAAGGGCCACCGCCTACGGCCGCGAGGTGGCCGAGTACCTGGGCAAGGAGCTGGCCCGCGCGGGGGCGTGGGTCATCTCCGGCATGGCGCGCGGCGTGGATGCGGCGGCGCACCGGGGCGCCCTGGCTTCCTCCGGCCGCACCGTGGCCGTGTGGGGTTGTGGTCCCGATCGCATCTACCCGGCCGAGCACGCCGCCCTGGCAGCGGACATCGCCCGGCGGGGGTGCCTGCTCACCGAGTACCCGCCGGGATCCCCTCCGCTGGCCCACCATTTCCCCGAGCGAAACCGGCTGGTGGCCGGTCTGGCGCGAGTCGTGGTGGTGGTGGAGGCCAATGAGCGCTCCGGCGCCCTGATCACGGCGCGGCTGGCGTTGGACGAAGGGCGCGAGGTCATGGCGGTGCCGGGTTCGGTCTTCTCTCGCCTGTCGGCGGGTCCCAACGGGCTGTTGCGGGCCGGCGCGGCGCCGGTGCTGGGGCCGACCGACATCCTGGAGGTGTTGGGGGTCTCGGCTCCTCCCCCCCCCGACGATGGCGAGGACCAACTCACCGCCCTCATCCCCGGCGGCGAGGCGGTCACCGTGGACCACCTGGCGGCGCTCACCGGCTGGCCGGTGGCCCGGGTACTGGAAGCGCTGGTCGTCGCCGAGCTGCGCGGCAGCGTGGTGCGGGAGCCCGACGGGCGCTACCGGCGCAGTCGCGCCTAGCGTGCTTGCCCGGCGCCGAGCCCTCCTCACCGACCTCGCCCCAGCTCGAAGGGAATGCGCACCTGGCTTTCTCGGACGTCGATCCCCAACCGGTAGGTGCCGGGCGGAAGGCCGGAAGGGAAGTGAAAAAGAACTGGCCCGATAGCAACCACCCGATCATTGACGATCACCGAATCAAAGGCCAGGCCTTCGCCGGGCATGGCGAAGAGTTGCAAAGCCTGCGCTGTCCGCCCCGCCCAGTAGTCCACCGGTTCCTGGTTGATGCTGGCCCTGGCCAGGAGGCTGCGCAACCCCCCGGCCGCCTCGGCGAACTCCGCCTGGGTGGCAAGGGGGACCCTGCTGCCCTCGGGGGTAGCCAAGAAGATCCTTTCGCGCCTGATTTCGATGGCCTTGGCGCTCCGCCCGGTGACCGCCAGCATGAGTAGCATCCAGGGCTCGCCGGGGTTGGCAGCGGCGAAGCGGTACGACAGCACCGCCTCCACCTCGGGCCCACTGTAGCGCACCAACGTCTTGCCCAGCTGCTTGAGCGACTCTTGCGGTTGCGCGGTCGCCGCCGGCAAACCGCACATCGCCGTCACCAATGCGAGAACCGTCGCGGTCTGAGGCATGGGAATGCTCCTCACTTCCCCGGGCTTGCCGTCACCGACTGCGTCCGGGGCGCCCTCGGAAATGCAAGAACCGCACCAATCATTCCGACAACGAAATGGCGGCTTTGCGCACAGGGGGTGCCGCACCCTCCGCCTCACCGAGGTCAACCATGTCCTCTCCCGATGACGGCCCGGCTCTCCTCGACACGGTCGCTGCCACGGTCAAGGTCGCCGCTTCGGCCGTGGCAGAGCGTGCCGAACGTCCTGGCGGGCCCGAGGTTCGCGCTTTCAGGTCACGGTCACCGACACAGCCGCGGGCACAGGCACAGGCACGGTCACCGTTTCGGCCGGCCAAGACCGCGTCCACCCTCGTTGCCGGCGGAACGCTCGCGCGCAACTGGGAATCAGCCGGGGCCGGCCGCCCCGCTTGGGACATGGGAATGGGCGCGGCCGAGATTGCAGCCGCACACCGCCCCAGCCCCCGTACGACGACCAACCCTGGGCCCGCTGGCGACTCGCCCTCGGGGGCTCCTCATCCCCCCGGGGGCGCGTCGCCGACTCGCCTCCGCCTTCTTTGCTCGCTTACCCCTGGGCGGGGAGGGTCACCACCGCCTCTACGCCTCCACCCTCCCGGGGAAGAAGGCGGACGGTGCCGCCGTGATCGGTCACAATCCGCTGGACCACCGCCAGGCCAATGCCAGAGCCGCGGCCCTTGGTGGAGTAGAAGGGCTGGAAAAGGAGGTCGGGATCGTCCGAACCGATGCCGGTTCCACGATCTGCCACTACCAGCTTGACCTCTCCCCCGCTGCGCTGCAGCGAGACCAGCACCTCTCCACCCGCCGGCGAGGCCTCGGCGGCGTTGTCGAGGAGGTTGGCGAGCGCCTGCCTGAGCTGCTCCGGATCCACCAACACCTGCTCGTCGCCGAGGGCGTCGTCCAGGCGAAAGTGGAGGTTGGGGCGCAGCCCGTCGTACAGAGCCACGAGCTGCGCGACCAGCTGCCCCAGGTTGGTGGGGCGCAGTGAAACCGGTGGGAGTCGTGCGTAGAGCGCGAAGGAATCCACCATTTCCTGCATTGCCTGGACATGCTGCACGATCGCCGCACACCCCTGGGATGCCACCGAGGGAAAATCTTTGCCCCCTTTCTCGGCGTGACGGGCGATGCGCTCGGCGGCAAGCCGGATGGGGGTGAGAGGATTCTTGATCTGGTGCGCGATCCGGCGGGCGACTTCACTCCAGGCGGCCTGTCGCTGGGCACGCAGCAGCTGGGTGAGGTCCTCCAGCGCCACTACCCACCCCTGCGGCTCGCCGGCGTCGCCCAGCGGGAGAATGGCCAGCTCCAACGCCCGCGCCACCCCCCCTGCTTCTACCGTGATCGAACCCCGCACCGGGCCGGAGGCGGTGCGCAGGGCCTCCACCAAGCGAGCATTCCCCGCCGCTGCGAGCTCGTCCAGGGCCACTGCTCGCGATGCCAGCTCGGGCATGCCCAGTAGAGCGGCGGCCGCCGGGTTCCCCTCCGCCGCGGTGCGCTGCGCATCCACCGTCAACACCCCGGTGCGCACGGCGTGCAGCACCGTGTCCAAACGGTGCACGGCATTGCGCAGGGCTGCCTCCTTGTCTTTCAAGCGCCTGACCATGGCGTTGAACGACTCCACCAGGAGACCGACCTCATCGTCGGCGGGAAGCGGAACCTCCTCGAGAGTCTCCCCTCTCGCCGCGCGCTCGGTGGAGGCCACCAGCGCCAGCAGCGGAGCGGTGAACCGGCGTGACAGATGCAAACCCAGCCACACCGCGGCGAACACCACGACTAGGGCGAAGCCGCCGAATCCCAGCACCATGGTCGCGGTCATGGCGGTGCGCTGGAGCTTCAACTGTTCCCAGGCCGCGCCCGCCGCCGCCAGGCGGGACTGCGCTGCGAATAGCTCCGGGGACAACGCCTGGCCGACCACCACCGCGGTGCCATCGGGCAGCACCTCCCAGGCGCGTACCACGAGCGTACCCCCGGCTCGCTCGCTGCGCTGCCCGCTGCTGGCCAGGGCAGCGCGGTCGAGCGGCGTCAGGCGGCGAAGCTCTGGCGAGCGCGGATCCTGGAGCTCGATGATGACGGTCCCGTCGCGCCACAGGCCGGTCAGCTGATGGCCCGTCAGCCGGTGCAATCGCTCCAAGGCCGCGACGCGGGCCCCCCGCCCCTCGCCGGCGCGCGCCACCTCCCAGGCCAGCAGGGCAGCGGCCCGCCGTGCGCGGGCTTCCGCTTCCAGGCGCAGACCGGTGGCCAGCGCCGTGCTCTGCGTTGCCATCTCCTCCACCGGCTCGGAAAACCAGCTGGCGGCGGCGTGGGAGAGCAGGGATGCGGAGAGGAGGAAGACCAGCAGCGTAGGGCCGAAAATCAACACCAGGTACGAAATCACCAGCTTCGCCCGAAAACGCGAGCCGAATACACCGTGGTAGCGCTCCAGGCCCAGCTTGGTGAGATTGCGGAGCAGCAGGAAGAGGAGGATGGCGATCAGGGTGAGATCGAACCACCACAGGAGGAACACCAGCAACCGGTTGGTCAGCTCCTCGGGGGGAAGGTTGCGCAACCGGGCGAAGAGCCAGAACGCCCCTCCCGCCAGGACCATGAGCAGCATGTAGACGACGACGAGAAAGCGGCTCTGGCGGCGGTACCGCTCCCAGGCTCGCCGCCAGGGCCTCACGGAGACTCCGGCACGGCGCGGGTGACCCATTCCGTCCCGACGGTGCTGGGGATAACCAGTAACTTGTACCTGGTCAAATACTCCGCCCGCACCACCAGCCACAGCGGCTCGTGCCGCAGCGGCACTGGGATCACCGCCGGCGGGGGATGGGTCACCCAATGAATCGCTTCCTCCAGCGTGGCGGCATGCCCGGAAGCCAGCACCTCGCCGTCCTGCCGGGCGATCAGAGTAAAGATGCCGGTCAGGGGGTCGCGCTGTGCCTCGACCACCAGCTCGTGTCCAGCCAGGCGCTGGTCCCACAGCCAGCGCCGGTTGCGAAAAAGCCGCAAGCGGTAGGTGATGGTCACCTGGGCGCCCCCCGCCAGGGCGCGCGACCACTCTCCGGGCACCTCGCGGTTGGCCGCCAGCTGCACGGTGAGGCGACCGGGGGAGGGGGCGAGGGAGACCTCGAGGCCGGATGGCTTCGCGCCGGGTAGCGCTGCGGCCAGAAGGAGAGCCCACACCATCATGCGGCTTCACTCTAGCACGATGGCGCCAGGCTCCCAGAGCCACTCTATCTGTTGACCAGCCGCCGCTTCCGCGCGATGCTAGACTGCCAGCGGGAGGCGTGCGGCCGTGCGGGGCTGGGATGGCGAAATCGAACGACGGGCCAGGGAGCTGCTGTACCGGTTCATGGAGGAACTGGGAGTGGTGAAGGCCGCCCTTTATCTGCTGAACGAAGAGGGCCATTTCGAGCTTGCGGACCAGTACGGCTTCGGCAAGCACGACGCTCTGCAGACGCAGGTGCGGGCCGGGGACGCTCTCTTCGACTGGGTACGGCGGCATCGTACGGCCCCTTCCTACGTCAACGACCGCTACGAGGAGCGCTCCCTGGTCCAGCTCATGGAGGCCGCCACCAGCGCCCGCCTCATGGTCGTTCCCCTCACCCTGGGCGATCGCCTGGTGGGTTTCGTGGACGCTCGCGACAAGGCTCGCCGCGCTCCCTACGAGCCGGGGGACGTGGATCGCGCCCGCGCCATTGCCGCGGCCCTGCAAAACCTCATCGCCGACAGTGGCGTGTACGGGCACCCCCAGCGTCCCACGGAAGCCCCTGTTCCCCCTGGCCTCACCACGACGCCGAGTGATCCACCGCCCGCGCCGACTGCGCTGGCGGAGGGCGAGGCCCTCGACGCCCCCCTGATCGCGACGCTGGCGGGGAGCGTGCGGCGTGCTTCGTCCCTTCCCGGCATCGCCGGGCTGGCATTCACCGTCACCGACGGGCGGACGGTGCGCGTGCTGCTGCGCACGGGCCTGCGGCTGGAGGCACCCCAGCGCCAGGCCATCGCTGCGCATCAGGCGGCGTTGCTGGAGCCGCAAAGGCCCAGCCTCCCTCCGGCCTCGGCGTGGGGGTGGTCAGAGGAGACCAGCGAAGGCGACGAAAAGCGCGCGGAGGCCATCCGTTCTGCCGTGCTGCTGGCCGGTCCTCCCATGTGGATCCTGTGCTCGGCGCTCGGTCCAGCTTCCTCCACGGCGCCCGATGTGGTGCTTGATTTGCTCCGCAACGAGGCCAGCCTGGCCTTCGAGCTGGTGCGCTTCCGCCGCGCCACCCGCAACCTCGCCCGTACCCTGCTGGAGCCGGGCGAGATGAGCTATCCGCGCCTGCGCGCCCACAGTCAGGCCACCTCGGAGCTGGCGCAGCGCATGGCGACCATCATCGGCATGAGCACCGCCGACGAGGAACTGGTCACGGTGGCAGCCTACCTGCACGACGTCGGGCTGCGGGAGCTGGACTACGCGCGCCTGCATCGTCTGGAAAACCCCAGCGAGGTCGATCGCCGAACTTTCCGGCGCCACCCGGTGGTGGGTGCGCGCATCGTGGCCTCGGCGGAGTTCCCCCACGACCTCGCCGGCGCCATCCGCCATCACCACGAGCGCTGGGACGGCAGCGGCTATCCCGACCGCCTGAGTGGGCGCGGCATTCCGTTTGCCGCTCGAGTCATTCACCTGGCCGAGGTGTACGACACCCTCACTTCCCAGAGCTCCTACCGCCGGCCCGTGGGCCGCGAGGCGGCACTGACTTTGATCCGCGCCGAGGCGGGACGCCAGTTCGACCCCGACCTCATCCCGGTCCTGGAGGAGGCCAGCCAATCGTGAGCGGTGAATCCCGGTTTTTCCCCAAAACCAGGTGACGCGTGAAGGTGCTCATCGCCAACCGCCGCGCCCGCTTCGAGTACGAGATCCTGGAACGGCTCGTGGCCGGCATCGCCCTCACTGGCAGCGAAGTGAAGTCGGTGCGGGAGGGGCGCGTCAACCTGCAGGACGGCTTCGTCCTCTTCGAGGGTGGCGAGGCCTTTCTCGTCAACGTTCACATCGCTCCCTACCACCACGCCGGCTATGCCAACCATGAGCCGTTGCGCCGCCGCAAACTGCTCCTGCATCGCCGCGAGGCCCACCGCCTCGCCGGCAAGGTGGCCGAGAAGGGTTTGACCGTCTTGCCCCTCGCCATTGGTGTAGCGGGCAATTGGATCAAGGTGGAGCTCGCCTTGGGGCGGGGCAAGAAGCTGCACGACAAACGCGAAACGCTCAAGCGACGCACCCTCGACCGCGAGGCGGAGGCGGCGGTCAAGGAGCGCCGGTGAGACCTCCCCAGCCACCCGCTTGGAGTCAGGGATGCTCATCCTGATCGGCACCTGCCTGCCGGCAGTCGCGCCGCCCGGCGCCACGGCGGTGGCGGTGAAGGGGCCTCACCTGGCTGACGTGGGAGAGGCCGCGGACCTGACCGCCCGTTATCCGGGGGCGCGGCGGCTGCGGGTAGAGCACATCTCGCCGGGCGTACACGACGCCCACCTCCACCCGGTGGCCTGGGGGCGCAGCCTCGCCGAGTTATCTTTCACCGGTTTCAGCGATCCCCGGAAGGTGGCGGCGCGGGTCGCCGCTCGTGCTGCCGCGATGCCGCTGGGAGCCTGGATCACCGGCACCGGTTACCTTTTCGATCACTACCCCAGCTCCCAGCTGCTGGATGAGGTGGCTCCCTCCCACCCCGTGTTCCTGCGCAGCCGTGACCTGCACGCCGCCTGGGCCAATCGGGCCGCCCTGACGGTCGCCGGAATCACCTCGACGACCCCGGACCCCCCCGGCGGCCGCATCGAGCGCTACGGCGACGGCACTCCCACCGGGTATCTCCTGGAAACCGCCGTGGCACTCCTGGCCCAGGCCGTGCCACCGCCCACCGCCGCCGATCTCGAGCGGGGACTAGACGACCTGGCTAGCCGTGGCTACACCGCCGTGCACGCCATGGCCTATGAGGGCGTGGATGCGCTGCCGTGGGTCGAAGGGCTGGCGGCCCGCAATCGGCTCCCCCTGCGGGTGTGGTGGGCCCTGGGCAGGGGAGAGTGGAGGCACGTCGAGCCGGGTTGGCGCGGCGGGGAGCTCGAGGTGGCCGCCGTCAAGCTGTTTGCCGACGGGGCGCTGGGTAGCCGCACGGCGTGGATGGAGGAACCCTACCCGGACGGCAGCTGCGGCATGCCCCTGACCCCCATCGCCGAGCTGCGGAGTGAAGGGGAGGCCGCCCTGCAGGCCGGCTTCACCCTGGCGGTGCACGCCATCGGCACCCGGGCGGTGCAGGAGGTGGCATCCATGCTGCGCCAGCTGGCGCCCCTGGCCAGCCGACCCCTGCGCATCGAGCACGTGCAGCACGTGGCGACCGCCGACTTGCAGACACTGGCGGCCACGCCGGCAGTCTTGTCCATGCAACCGATTCACCTGCTGGAGGACGCCGCCCTGGTTCGATGCCTCCAGCCGGGCCGTGAGGAGGAGGCCTTTCGCTTCCGCGATCTCCTCTCCCGCCGTATGACCCTGGCCTTTGGATCCGATGCCCCGGTGGCCGTGCCGGATGTGGCCGAGGGCCTGCGCGCCGCCACCCGCCATCCCCTGTGCCCCGCCCACTCGCTGACGTGGGCCGAGGCGGTGGCCGCCTTCACCCACGGCGCTGCCCGGGCCGCCGGCTGGAGCGACTGCGGTGCGCTGCGCCCGGGAGCGCGGGCCGATTTGGCGCTCTGGGAGGGCCAGCGGCTGGTGGGGCGGGTGTGGCGCGGGGCGGTGGAGTGGCTTTCCTCGACTCCTTCGTCGTTCTCCTGATACTCCCCCCGAGCTCGCGCTGGATTCGCGGCCGGACCCGGACACAGGCCCACGGCCAGGCCGGCCCTCACCCGCCCTCCCCCCCTCCCGCCTTCCACGGCAGTGAGTCGAGGTTCGCGTTGCCTCCCGACAGGATGATGCCTACCCTTTCCCCCGCTTCCGCCACCCCTCCCTCGAGGACCGCGGCCACCGGGACCGCGGCCGACGCCTCGATCACCAACTTCATCCTCTCCCATACCAGGCGCATGGCCCGGACGATGGCCTCTTCCGCCACCGTCACCACCTCCACCCGGTAGCGGCGAAGCAGGGCGAAGGTCAGCTCCCCCAGGGAGGTGAGCAGCCCGTCGGCAATGGTCTTGGGGTTGAGGGAGGGGTAGATCACCCCATCGCGCAGTGACCGGAAGGCATCGTCGGCCCCGGCCGGCTCGGCGGCCACCACCCGGGTGGACGGCGATCGCGCCGCCACCGCCAGCGCCGTCCCCGCCGCCAGACCCCCGCCCCCCACCGGCACGACCAGACACTCGAGGCCACCAGCCTCCTCGAGCAGCTCCAGCGCCGCCGTGCCCTGGCCCAGGATCACCGCCGAGTCGTTGAACGGGTGTACGAAGGTCGCGCCGGTGCGCGCCACCACCTCGGCGAGCCCGGCTTCCCGGGCCTCCAGGGTGGGCTCGCAGGTGAAGATCTGGGCGCCGTAGCCGGCCACGGCTCGCCGCTTAGCCGGCGGGGCGGTGGACGGCATGACCACGTACGCTGGCACGCCGAACTCCCTGGCTACGCAGGCGAGGGCGGCGGCGTGGTTGCCGGAGGAGTGGGTGGCAACCCCCCGCTGCACCGCTGCCGCTGACAAGGACAGCACGGCGTTGCAGGCACCCCGGTACTTGAAGGCCCCCACGCGCTGGAAGTTCTCGCACTTGAACTGCAGCCGAGCACCAGCGAGGGCGTCGAGGGTGCGGCTGCGCATCACCGGGGTGCGGTGCACCCGGCCGCGCAGGCGCGCGGCCGCTCCGGCGATGAGTTCGGGACCAGGTAGCTCCTGCACCGGCCAAGTGTAGCCCGGCCCATCATTCACCAGCGCGTTCCCCCCTCCCCTTCCGGCAGCGCGGTGGCGCGAGAGCTTGGCTATCCTCCCACCGACAGCACGACGGGAGGTCTGCGATGATCTTTATGACCCGTTACCTCACCATGAACGTGCCGGAGCGCATGGGTTTCGTCAACATCACCGCCGAGGTGGAGCAGGCGGTGCGCGACTCCGGCGTGCGCGAAGGGCTGTGCCTGGTCAACGCCATGCACATCACCGCCAGCGTGTTCATCAACGACAACGAGTCCGGGCTGCACGAGGACTATCGTCGCTGGTTGGAGTCCCTCGCCCCCTTCGACGCCTCTCCCCAGCGCTACCGCCACAACCGCACCGGCGAGGACAACGCCGACGCCCACCTGAAGCGGCAGATCATGGGCCGCGAGGTGGTGGTGGCCATCACGCAGGGAAAGCTAGACTTCGGTCCCTGGGAGCAGATCTTTTACGGCGAGTTCGACGGCCGGCGGCGCAAGCGGGTGCTCATCAAGATCATCGGTGAGTAGGAAGGCAACGCAGGCGGCGGCGCATTCGTACTGATCCGTAACATGGCGACGCGCCTCACTGCAGGCTGGCTTTTCCTGGCGCTGCTGACCCTCGCCTCGGAAGAGGGCCAGCCGGAGCCGGTTCTGACCGTACGCCGGGGAACGTTGCAGCAGCGCGTTCTCCTCACCGGCGAGTTGGTGGAAGCCCGGGGCGAGCAGATCATCGTGCCCGCCACCCCGACCTGGCAGCTGACGGTGCGCTGGCTGGCCGCCGATGGCCAGTGGGTACGCGCCGGTGAGCGAGTGCTGGAGCTGGACGGCTCCCGGCTGGCCGCCACCCTGGAGGAGCGCCGGCAGGCGGTGGCCGAGGCCCGCACGGCCCTCGAGAGGACGCGCGCCGAGGCGGCCATCGAGGACAAGGGGAAGTCGGCGGCCGTCGAGACCGCGCGCATCGCGGTGGAGCGCGCCCGCCTGCGGGCAGCGCTGCCCCGCGAGGTGCTGCCGCTGGCCGAGTGGGAGGAGCGGCAGCTGGCCCTCAAGCGTGCGTTTGCCTCCCTGGCCACCGCCGAGGAACAGCTGGCCACCAGCCGGGCGGCAGCGGAATCGGACGAGGAAATCCAACGTCGCGCCCTGGCCAAGGCGGAGCGCGCCCTCACCGCCACCGAGCAGGCGCTGGCGGCGCTGACCCTCCGTGCCCCCCGGGACGGCCTGCTGATCATCGCCGAGCACCCCCGCGAGGGCCGCAAGATCATGGTGGGTGACATGGTGTGGACGGACGTGGTGGTCGCCCGCCTGCCGGATCTGGCCTCCCTCCAGGTGTCGGCGCAGCTGCCCGACGTGGACGACGGGGCGGTGGCGGTGGGCATGCCCGCCCGCTGCACCCTCGACGCCTACCCCGGCCGGGTTTTCACCGGTGTGGTTCAGGAGATCACCCGGGTGGCCCGGCAGCTCACCCGCACCACCACCCGGCGCGCCTTCGACGTCACCGTGGCGCTCGACTCCCCCGACCCCGAGGTGATGCGCCCGGGCATGTCGGTGAAGGTGGAAATCGACCCGCCCCCCAGGATTGGCGTTCTCCTCGCCCCGCGGGCGGGGTTGCGTTTTTCCAACGGCGCGGCCTTCGCGCTCCTCGAGGACGGGGGTGAGGTGGAGGTGAAGGTGGAGGCCTGCTCGACGCAGGAGTGCGAGATCAGCGGAGGACTGGCCGAGGGCGCGGTCCTCGTCGCCCGACAGAGGAGCCGCCGGTGAGTCACCGCCTGCGGCGCCCGGCGGTCGTCGCCCTCGCCTGCGCGGCCCTCCTTGCCGCGGGATTGCTCGCCACTCGCGAGGGGGGCGGCGAGGCCGTTCGTGTTTCCGCCGGTGATCTGCCCCTGGAGGTGGAGGTCACCGGCACCCTGCAGGCAGATCGCACCCACCGTCTCGGCCCCCCCGCAGTGCCCGACGTGTGGGAGTTCAAGATCGCCCGTATGGCTGCGGAAGGGGGCGAGGTCGCCGCCGGCCAGGAGGTCCTGGCCTTTGACACCGTCGAGCTGGAGCGCCAGCTGGAGCTCAAGAAGGCCGAGCGGGACGAGGCGGCGGAGCAGGTCCACCAGCGCCAGGCCGAGCTGGCCCAGGCGCTCGGCGAGGCGCGCCTGAAGCTGGCGGAGGCACGGGCGCGCCACCGCAAGGCCCGCCTCAAGCAGCAGCGGCCCGGCGAGCTGGTGCCCGGGATCGAGGTGGCGCTCGCCGAGCTGGAGCTGGCCCAGGCCGAGAAGGAGCTGCTCTTCCTCGAGGCCGAGCTGGTGGCCCGCCAGCGGGCGGGCGGGCTGGCGGTGCAGGCTCTGCGCCAGCGCCAGCAGGTTGCCGACCGGCGGGTCAGGGAGCTGGAGGAGGCCATCGCCGCCATGAGCGTGCGGGCTCCCGCCGCCGGCGTCGTGGTGCATACCCGTGACTGGCGCGACGAAAAGAAGAAGGTGGGAGACACCTGCTGGTTTTCCGACACGGTCCTGGAGATTCCCGATCTCGCCTCCCTGCGCGGCCTGGGGGAAGTGCAGGAGGCCCAGGCCGGGCGAGTGGCCCCGGGGCAGCGAGTGCGGGTCCGCCTGGATGCCTTGCCGGAGGTGGAGCTGACCGGCGTGGTTGAGGAGGTCCAGCGAATCATCCAGCGGCGCTCCTGGCGCGACCCGGTGAAAGTCATGCGACTCCACATCGCGTTCCCCCATCTCGATCCTCGTCGCATGCGACCGGGTATGCGCTTTACCGGCACCATCGAGGTGCAGCGAATACCCGACGCGCTCACCGTCCCCCTCGAAGCCATCGGCTTCGGGCCAGGGGGGCCGGTGGTCCTGCGGCCGGGCTGGACGGGGGTCCGCACCGTGCCGGTCACCCTGGGGGCGCACAGCCGCACCCGGGTGCAGATCCTCACCGGTCTGGCGGCGGGGGACAAGGTTCTCAAGGAGTTTCCGGGGGGCGAAGGGGCACCGTGAGGCGGCGGCTCGGGAGTCGCTGGGCGGTGGCGGTCGCCGGCACGATCGTGGTGCTGGCGATGGTGCTGGCCGCTTTCTCGATCTCGCCAGTGCCGGCGGCGGCGGCGCGCCGGCAGGTCTTTGTGCGAGAGGTCACCGCCGACGGCGTCGTCGAGGCGGCGGTGACCACCCCCATCGTGGCGCCCCTGACAGCCGGGCAGGGGCTCAAGGTGGCCTGGGTGGCCGCGGAAGGATCGTTGGTCAAGGCCGGCGACGTCGTGGTGCGCTTCGACCCCGGCGAGTTCGTCCGCGCCCTGGAGGACAGCCAGGACGATTACCGGATCGCCCAGGCTCGGCACCGCAAGGCCGAAAGGCAGCGCGCCGCTGCCCTCAATGCCCTCCGCAGCGAGGTGGAGCTGGCTCATGCCGACCTCGACTATGCGCGGCGCTTTCAGTCTCGCGACGAAACGCTCTTCTCGCGTTTTTCCATTGCCGAGTCGGCCATTGACGCCGACCTCGCCGAGGCCCGGCTCGAAAGCGCGCTTGCCCAGGCCGACACCCGTGAGCGGCAACTGGCCTCCAGCCTGGCCCTCGCCGAGATCGAGGTGCGCAAGGCAGAGCTCAAGATCACTCAGGCACGGGCTGGCCTTGCCGCCGTCACCGTGACGGCCCCCCACGACGGCATCCTGGTTCTGGAACGGGACTGGCGGGGCGAGATGACGCAGGCGGGGCAGACCGCCTGGCCGGGGGAGAAGCTCGCGGAGATTCCCGACCTGGCGCGCCTGCAGGTGCAGGTGTGGGTGCTGGAGGCGGACGCCGGGGGGCTGGCGGTGGGGCAAGCGGCCAGGGTGCGCCTGGATGGCCACCCGGAGCAGGAGGTGGCGGCCCGCGTGGCGCGGCTGGAGGCGGTGGCCAAGCCGCGTCAGCGGGGTTCGCCGGTGCAGTACTTTGCAGCGGTGCTCGAGCTGGAGGGGGAGTCGCCCTCGACCTGGCGACCGGGACAAAGGGTCACCGCCACCATCACCCTCGACCGGGAAGAGGGGGCGCTGGTGATTCCCCGGCCGGCGGTGTTTGGTGAGGAGACTGAACACTTCGTGTGGGTCAAGCAAGGCCGGCGGTGGCAACGGCGTCCCGTCGTCCTGGGGCCGCGGTCGGCAGCCCTGGCGGTGGTGACCAGCGGGCTGGCCGAGGGGGAGAAAGTGGCGCTGGTCGACCCGGAAGCCTCGCGCCGGCCGGCAGTCGCCACACCGATTCAGGCCAGCGGGGCGCCCTTGCCGGAGAAGGGAGGTCGACCATGAAGGTCACCCTCCAGGAAGCCCTTCTCGCCGCTCTGCGCAGCCTCAGGGGCCATCCTCTCCGATCGACGCTGACCATGCTCGGGATGATCTTCGGCGTGGCGGCGGTGATCGCCATGCTGTCCATTGGCGCCGGCGCCCAGCGCCAGGCGGTGGAAACCATTGCCCGCCTGGGGGCGCACAACGTCCTCGTGCGCGCTCGCTCCCTCACCGGCAACGAGCTGGCCGAGGCGCGCAAGAGATCCCCGGGGGTCGCCCCCCGCGACGCCGAGGCGATCCGTGACGCGGTGCCGGGGGTGCGGGCGATGGCCGCCCGCATCGACGTGCGCCCCTACCAGGTCTCGGCCGCCGGCACCACCACCACCGCCACCGCGCACGGGGTTTCCCCGGAAATCGCCCAGATCACCGACCTCAGGGTCCGCGAGGGGCGGTTTTTCGACCTTTTCGACGAGCGCCGGCACGCCCAGGTCTGCGTGATCGGTCCCGGCGTGCGGCGCGACCTGTTCGGCTGGGAGCAGGCCCTCGGCCGCGATCTCAAGGTCAACGATCTGTGGCTGGAAGTGGTGGGAGTGCTCGATGTGCCCGAAGGCGCCGCCGAGAGCTTCCAGGGCGTGTCGCTGGGCACGCCGTCGCGGGCCATTCTCATGCCCCTGTCCACGGCGCAGCGCAAGCTCGACCGCGATCCCACGGCCTCGATTCTCGACGAGATCGTCGTGCACCTGGACCCCAGCATCGCCCCGGGTCGTGCGGCGCCGGCCATCGCCGCGCTCGTCGGCCGCCTGCACGGCGGCGCCAACGACTGGGAACTGGTGGTGCCCGAAGCGCTCCTCGAGGCCAGCCAGCGCACCCAGCGCCTGTTTACCCTGGTGATGGGGTGCATTGCCGGCATCTCGCTGCTGGTGGGCGGGATCGGCATCATGAATATCATGCTGGCGACGGTCCTGGAGCGCACCCGCGAGATCGGCATCCGGCGCGCGGTGGGCGCCCGGGCGCGGGATATCCGGCTGCAGTTCCTGCTGGAGGCGTTTCTCATCTCCGGCTCCGGCGGGGTGGCCGGGGTGGTGGTCGGGATGCTGGTAGCCAAGCTGATCGCCCTCTCGGCGGGCTGGCCCACCGTCGTGACTGCCGTTTCGATTGTCCTGTCCACCGCGGTGGCGGTGGGGGTGGGCCTGGCTTCGGGCTATTACCCGGCTTCCCGGGCGGCCTACCTCGACCCCATCGCCGCGCTCCGCTACGAGTAGCCGGCGCCAGCGGCCCGCTGGGCGGGCGGCAACCTCGCCCCGCTGAATTCGTAGAATGGGGCGGGGCCGGACCATGTCCAGCCGGCGGAGTGAAGAGGAATGCGCAAGTTCTGGCCTGCAGTCGTGGCGGCGGTTTTGGTGACCGCAGCGGTGGTTATGGTTTTGCAGCGTCGGCAGGTCCAGTGGAGCACCGCCAACCCCGAGGCC
Source organism: uncultured bacterium (assembly GCA_937924755.1). Taxonomy (GTDB): domain Bacteria; phylum Acidobacteriota; class Thermoanaerobaculia; order Thermoanaerobaculales; family Thermoanaerobaculaceae; genus CALEVZ01. The sequence goes on along the minus strand of CALEVZ010000028.1, from coordinate 154,626 downwards.
CTCGCCCTCTTCCGCGACGGGCTTGCGGCCAGCATGAAGTACTACCGCAACGATGCCCGCCGCTGCTTCGCTAAGGCGGTCGAGGCGGACCCCTCCTTCACGGTGGCCAAGGCATTCCTGCTTAATCATCTGGATCCCCGCAGCGATGCCGATGGAATGGCAGCCCTCACCGCTGAGCTAGACGGCGCCGATTTGGGTCCCCTGACGCCTCGGGAGCGTTTCCTCGTCGAACGCGCCGTGGCCACCGCCCGACGGGACCTGAGCAAGGCCAGCGCGCTCACGGAGGCGTTCACCGCCCGTTACCCCGACGACCCCTTCGGCCTCTTCTACGCCGGGCAGGACGCCGTGTTGGGCGGTGATCTCCGTCGCGCCCAGCGGGCGTTCGAACGCTTGCTGGAGATCGACCCCAACTGGGTCATGGCCTACAACCACTTGGGCTACATCGCCATGGCCGAGGGCAAGCTGGACGATGCCGAGCGGATGTTCACCACCTACCGCTTCATCGCCCCCGACCAGGCCAACCCCCATGACTCGCTGGGAGAGCTGTACCTTCTCACCGGTCGCCTGGACGAGGCCGAGCGGGAGTTCGAGCAGGCCATTGCCGCCCGGTTGGATTTTCGCTTCTCCTACGAGAACCTGGTGCGCGTGGAGACTTTGCGTGGCGATGAGGGCGGGGTGGAGGCGGCGCTGTTCAGGGCCCGCGAGAGCGGTGCCGTTCCCGCGGATGCCCTCGCTCGCCTGGAGTGCTGGGCGCGGGGGTGGCTCGCCGCCCGGGAGGGCGACTGGAAAGCGGTGGCGGATTTAGCGGAGGACGCCTGTGGTGCGAATCTGCCCCTTGATCTCGTCCTGCGGGCCGCCCTGTTCACCGCCCGACGCGAGATGGAAGCGCAAGTTATGCAGCGCCTTGCCTCCCACAAGGAGGACAGCGGCGGCTTGCCTGCCAGTCGCCTGGAACTGGAGGCGATTGCCCCCTATCTCGAAGGGATTCGCGCCGCCGGGGCAGGCGAGCTGGACCGGGCTGCCGAGCTGTTCCGCTCCGCCGCCGCAGCGGGGAGCCTGTGGGGGTTCTCCCGTGGTTTCGCGAGGCTGTGCGCCTGGTCTTCCGAGGCCAGGGCGCTGGAAAAACTCGGCCGACTTGGTGAGGCGGCGGGCGCTTTGGCAGCGATGCGAGCGGTCAATCCCCGCGCCCACGAAATGCTGGCCAAGGCCACCGACCTGCCCGTCCCGTCGCCCACCTCGTGACAAGAAGCGCAAGCTGGCGTAGGGTAGGGGATGACGCGGAGGATCCATGAGCGCCGAGCCGTTCCCCGCCACCGACCCCGGCCTCGAACTTCTCGCTCACCTGTACGCCACCTTGCACCCCGGACCGGAGTGGTGCGTTACCCAGCCCCGCGGCTTCACCTGGTGGGGGCACCGTCTGGCGCAGCGGGTGTGGGCGGAGCCGCCCCGGCGGGAGGGCACCCCCCGCTGTCACGTCCACGTGGCGTCGGACGTGCTGCGCGAGGTGCCGGATACACCCGCCACCCTGGAGGCGCTCAACACCGCCAACCGCTTCGCCTCGCTCTCATCAGTGGTGTGGGACCGGGAGCAGAAGCGGGTATCCCTGCGCTGCTCGGCGGAGGCCAGCGCCGGGGTGCTGGCCTGGGTGAAGCCGCTGCTGGGCTGGGCGGCCACCCTGCAAGTCTCGGCCGCCCACGTGCGGGCGCGGGACCTGGCGGAAATCTTCGAAGCCGTCATCGATGCCAGTGAACACCCCACCAGCGGGCCGCGGGAGCGGGAGGCCGACGCCCTAGCCACGGTGTGGCGCCTGGGCCTGGGGAGCACCGGCCCGACGCCCTACACCCGCGCCGAGCTGGCACACGCCGTGCGCGCCCTGCCGCGCGCTGCCGTGGTCGAGTGGGTGGAAGATCTGCAGGTGACCGTGTCGCTGCCCTTCGCCGGCGCCCCTGCCGGCTCGGCCGGCGGCGCCACCCTGCTGCTCGCCGGCGAGGCCGAGCACCTGGCCCTGGGCAAGGGGGGCCTGGTGCGACTCAAGCTCCCGCCCGGCGCCGGCGGCGATCACCTGATGGCCAAGGCCAACCGCTTGAACCTGGTGGAAGAGAGCGAGTTGACCGGCTTCCACCACCTGGGGGCCTGGCGACGCGACCCCAGCCGCTGCCTCACCTATAGCACCTTCCTGCCCCGCATGGTGTTCCAGCCCGGCTTGCTGGCCGAGCTGGCCGTCGCCAGCGTCACTCGCCTGGCCTGGGTGGAGCACCAGCTGGCCCGGATGTGAGGTCAGCTGCTGGTATGCTCCGCCGGCCAGCGGGCCAGGATGCGGCGCGCCAGCGCTGGCAGCGGGGAAGGCAGGTCCGCTTCACCCCCGCCGCGGGCCTCCCCAACGCCCAGCAGCCACAAGCCCGCGCGGTGGGGGGGCAGCACCGCCTGGCGCTCGACACCTGAAAGCCCTAGCAAGCAGGCCTCACTGATCAGGCCGTCGGTGGCGGCTCTCTGGGCCGCGTCCAGGAGGGCGGCAGCCAGCCCACCCAGGCGCGCCTCCAGCTCCGGGGCGTGCAGGGTGGAGGCCACCGGTAGGACGTGATGGTCGATAACCACCAGACCCGCCACGTGAAAATCCCCGGGTCTCTCCGCGGCGGGCTCCTCCTCCAGCCAGCGCCACCCCGCCTCGCTGCTTATACCAGGCGGGCCACTTCCTGGGCGTACCGGTTGGCCTCCAGCAGCACCAGCCCAAGGCCCGCCAGGGCGCTGGTGATGACCTAGAGCACCGCGTCCCCGCCCGCCCGCAAGGTGCCGTGGTCCAGGGCGACGGTTCGACCGCCCGCATGCAGGTTGATGGCACCGGGGCAGAGGCGGGCGATGAGGGTGCTCTTCCCCGCCTCCCCGGGCCCCACCACCACAACTTTACCGCCCTCACCGATCCTCCCCCTGGACACTGATGGGCGGTGGCAGAGAGGTCAGGCGCTCCGCCAGCCTGGAAAAGCTCGCCGCCGAGAACTGCCCCTCCTCGCCTGTGATGAGAATTCGCACGGTGCCGCCGATTTCACCAATGCGCGTGCTCCACCACCTGGAGGCAGCGTTTTCACCCTCGCTCTCGTGCCCGAGCAGCGCTCGACCCGCGATGGCCTCTGTCTCGCTCAGCATGGCCAGGGCAAGGCGAATCTTCACCGGCGCCGGGGCAAAGGACTTCTCCAACTCGGCACGGGTCACCCCGGGACGGTGCTGGATGGCAGCCACAATCGTCTTGAGTGCACAGTGAAAGGCGTCCTCTGCGGGTGGGCCGCCGTCGAGAGCCAGTCTTACACCTTCGGCAGGAACCTGGCGTCGCCGAGGCTCCAGCTCATCGGCGAAAAACAATGCCCGAATCAGAAAACTCGACACATCGAAGGCGGTCGATAGCCGCGCCGCTTCCTCGGTAGCAAACATCGCCCCCAAATCATTTTGAAGGTAATAATTCGCTTAAGATTTTAGAACAGGCACCCCAGCAACGCTTCCTCGCCGAGGAGATGCCGGCAATGGGCAGCGCGGATGCGCCCCTTATCGAAGGTCACCGAGGCCATGGACCCCAACCCCTCCCCCAGCACCAAGGTGCCGCTTTTGCCCAGCGACACCAGCGCCCGCAGCAGGTCGGGAATGTGATCATCGCGTGGCGAACCCTTGATCTCCAAAATACTACCTCCAACTACCCCCCCCTGACCGACAAGCTGCCGGACGGCCCATCATCGGTTGGGCCGGGGCACTCGACCACTGGACCTGCCCAGTGCGGGACACGTTGGACAAACAAAGCCGAGCGTTCGCTACGTTTCCGGGGCCGTTTTCCCTTGACGCCTCGTGAAGGCTGCGTCCTGCCGCGATGAAGGCGTGGGGCCACAGAGTCGGGGATAGCGACGTCACCGGGAGGACATACCCACCCCACCGAACAGCCTTGCGCGGCCCACCCGTCCTTCCCCACCTCCGGGAGCAGGTCATGGAGTTTGCCACGGGCCGCCCCCACAGGTTGGACGGCGTCTCCAGGGCGCGGCAGAACTCCCCCTGGGCCTCGTCCCGGACTCCGATGTGGCCAGCCAGCCACGCCCAGATCATGGCGATGATCTCCCGCAGCGCCGCCTCATCGCCGGACCGTGCCTCCTCCACCCCCTGCAGGGCCTGCCTCTCGGAAGCCTCGTGAATCTGCCGGTGGCCCTCCTGCTCGGGAAACCCGGCCTCTTGAGAGAACGCTTCTTCGGCGGCAAAGTGCGCGTCCACGTAGCCCACCAGCCTTTCCAGAATTTGGGGGGTCGCCCCCCGCTCGATCGTGGGCGCGCAGCAGCCCGTGGGTCTTGTTGAGCAGGCCCACCAGGATTCGGTGCTGCTAGTCTATGGCTGCCACCCCGGTGAGCAGGTCATCGGTCAGCTCGGTAAGATTCGCCACGACTCCTCCTCGATAATGCTACCACGCCCGAGTCGCATTTGCAATCAATCGGTAACGTCGCCCTTCCAGGCAGCCGGCAATATCTGCCCCCGGCAACGCCCTCACTCGCACCCACCCTGAATCACAGCCGCCAGGTGAGGGCAGCGGTAAGCTGGCGGCCGCGGCCGGGGTAGCCCTCCTCCCGCTGGTGGCGGCGGTCGAAGAGGTTGTCGGCCCGCAGCTCCACCTCCCAGTCGGGTGCCAAGGTGACGAAGGCGGCCAAATGCCAGAGGGCAAAGCCGCCCAGCTCCCGGGTGGCCCCCGAGGGAGTGCGGCTGGTGCGCTCCCCCTCCGCCTCGCCGGCCAGCCGCAGAGCCAGCCGCGGCGCGGCCTGGAGGCGCAAGAAGGCAACAGCCCGGTAGGGCGGCACCCCGGTGAGGGGTAGCTGCGGCCCCGCCCGCCGGGAGCGGTGCACGGCGGCCACGTGACCCCCCAGGCGCAGGTGGTGGGTGAGGCTGGCCTCCAGGGCGGCTTCGAGGCCGGTGTGCCGCACCCGCCCCACGTTTCGAAGCTGGCTCAACCCCCCGCCCAGGGGAACCGACTCGATGGCGTCCTCGAGCTGCAGGGCAAAGGCGGTGAGCTCCCACTGGCCCCCCTCCCAGCGCCGGCGCACCCCCGTATCGAAGGAGTCGGCGGTCTCGGGGCCCAGCTCCGGGTTGGGCAGGAACACCCCCAGGCGGTAGGAGTAGCGGTCTTTCAAGGTGGGCATGCGGGTGCGCCGGGAAGCCGAGGCGTGCACCTGCAGGCCCTTCCCCAGCTGATGGAACAGGGCCACCACCCCGTTGACGGCCTCGGCACGTCCCGGCTGCAGCCCCGCCGCCTGGACGGTGCGCTGACGGTCGGCGGACACGCCGGCCACCAACCGGCTCGCCGCGCCCGCGAAGAACTCCTCTTCCCACGCCACCGACAGGGTCTCGTCATCGTAATGAGTCCAGGGAGCGGGGAGGGTACGGTCGCGGTGCACGTCCCGCTTGCCGTTGAAGGCCACCGTGCTCCGCCCCGCGCCGCGCATGCGGCGCAGCTCCACCCCGGCGCCGGTGGTGAAGTCGTCGTATTCGCTGCGGAAGGAGCCGCGCCGCCGCTGGGTGGTGTACGTGTCGTCGTCGTAGCTGTCGAGGGTGTTGGCGAAGCGGTCGTGGAAGGCGCGCAGGCGGACCTCCCACCCCCGCCCCAGCGGCCGGCGCGCCCGCAGATAGACGCTGTCCTTGTCCCAGCGGGGCCAGCGCCAGTAGCGGATGCGGGCGGCCGGGTCGTCCCCCGCGTAAGGGGGCTGGCCCTTTTCCCCCTGCTGGCGAATGAAGGTGAGGGCGGCGTCGGTTTCGTCCTCGCCAAGAAAGAGCAGCGAGAGAGTGAGCAGAGTGTCCTCACTGAAGGAGTTCCGGCGCTGCAAAGGGGTGCCGGCCCGCAGGGCATCGTCCACCTCCTGGCGGGCGGCGGTGGCCTGGACGCCCCAGCGTCCCCGGCGGCTGCCCACGTTGATGGCTCCCCGCACCAAGCCGCCGTCCCCCACCCCCCCCGTGACCTGTCCTTCGAGAGGAGACTGCGGGCGGCGGGCCAGCAGGTTCACCGTGCCCCCCAACGCGTTGGGGCCGTAGGTCAGGGAGCTCGGGCCCCGGTTGACCACCACGGCGTGCGAGCCGGCCAGCAGGAAGCGTCCCAGGTCCAGGGTGCCGTCGTAGGGGACGTACACCGGGATGCCGTCCAGGTACACCGGTACCCGGCGCAGCTCCAGCCCCCGCAGGTAAAGCCCCGTCTCCCCCCGGTCCCCCACCGGGGCCAGGGCGAGGCCCGGTACCAGGGGTAACGCCTCCGCCAGGGTGGACGCCCCGGCGGCGGTGAACTCTTCGGCGGCAACTGCCCGGGCGGTGGGGTACTCCGCCAGGTCCAGGGAGCCGACCACTTCGATGGTGTCGCGAAAGCCCGCCCGGGCTGGGGTCGTCGGCCGGTCAGCCGGGTCCGCGGCGGGCATCAGTGCCCCCAGCATCCACAGAATCCACGCCAGTTCGGTACCGTTCATGATCGTAGTGCCTCCCTACTCGACCTTCGACGGCGATCCTTTCCGGGGGGATGTCGTCAGGTGCAGGGCGCCGGAGGGGCACCCCTTTACGCACACCAGGCAATTGCTGCAGCCATCGTAGCGCCCCGCCTGGCGGGGGTCCACCCCCCAGGGGCAGCGCAAGAAACAGTGGGGGTGGCGGGCGCAGGTGCACCGGGTCGCATCCCACCCCACGCGCAGGGTGCGGCGGGTGCGGAGGAAGTTGGCCAGCGCCCCCACCGGGCAGAGGGCGCGGCACCACAGCCGGCGCGGGCCCACGAGCTCCAGCAGCAGCAGCGCTCCGAGCAACCCCCCGGTGACCGGCGAGAGCAGACGCAGCCAGACGACTTCGAGGGGCAGGGCGGTGATCAGGCGGGGGGCCGACAGCAGCGCCGCTAGGGGTGCGCCCAGCAGCGCCCCCGCGAGCAGCACCCCGGTCAGGGCCGCCCAGCGCAGCCGCCGCACCCGCACCCACGGCGAGTCCGTCCAGGGCCGCGGCCGCAGCTGCTGGCGCAGCCGGTCCATCCCTTCCGAGATCAGCCCCCAGGGGCACACCCAGGAGCAGAACACCGGTCCGGCTAGCAGCGCCAGGGCCGCCACCGGCAGCACACCCAGTACCAGCTCCCAGCTCGCGGTGAGGCCGGCCAGGGCGGCGGCCAGGGCGGCGGCCGGCTCGGTGAGGTCGAGGGGGCCCACCTTGAGGGAGGCGAGGGTGCCCGCCACCTCCCGAAAACCCCCCGCGTTGAGCCAAGGGAGGGCCAGGTAAAAGAGGGCCACCGCGGCCTGAGTGGGGCGCCGCCAGCGGGTCCAACGCCGGGTGGGCCCGTGACTCACGGCCGCACCCCGCCGGTTGCCGGCCGCACCACGATCGCCGGCTCCAGGGTGGGGCATACCTTCTCGCATACCCCGCAACCCACGCACCCCTCCCGCACCAGCGGACGCAGCTGTCCGTCCTGCACCAGCGCCGCCGCCCCGATGGGACAGTCGTCCACACAGGTGCGGCAGAGGATGCCGAGGTAGGCGTAGCAGGTCTGGGGGTTGACCTCGGCGATGCCCATGCGCACCGCCTGCTTGTCGGTGATGGGATCGAGGGCGCCGGAGGGGCACACCGGCGGGCACTCCATGCACAGGTAGCAGGGCACCGAGCGGGCTACCACCATGGGGGTCCCCGCCTCGGGCCCGTACGCCCACCCGGCCGGCACCAGGCTCCGGTAGGGGCACACCGCCACGCAGCGACCGCAGCGGATGCACAGGGCGGCAAACTCCCGTTCCGGCCGCGCCCCCGGCGGGCGCAGCGGCGCCGGGGCGAGTAGCGCCCGCAGCCAGGCGAAACGACTATGCCCTTTCATCCTCACCCACGTAGGTGGGGAAGACCCCCAGGACAGCCTCGTCGTCGCGCACCAGCTCCTCGGCCCAGCGCTCCAGCTCGGCCCCGCTGGCGGCGCTCACGACCACCGCCAGGCGGCGGTCCCCATCCCCCCCCTTCACCTGCACCCCGCCGCGAGACGCGAGGCGGAGGGCCACCTCCGGCGCCCGGCCCGGCAAGGTCTCGATCACTACCCCTGCGATGAGCATCTCCCCCCAGAAACTCCAGCTGGCCCGCCCTCCCGGGGAGGGCGGGCCAGCACCGCGCTTACGCCTTCTCCACCCGTACCCCGCACACCTTGAACTCTGGCTGCCGGGAGACGGGGTCCACCGCATCGATGGTCAGCACGTTACACATCCGGTCGGGGTCGTGCATGTGGATGAAGATAACCCCTTCCTTGGCGTTGTCCGTCACCTTGACGCGGAAGACCTGGGAACCTCGCCGAGAGGTGAGGCGCACCGATTGCCCCGCCCGCACCCCGAGTTTCCTGGCGTCGTTGGGGTGCAGCTGGGCCATGGACTCCAGGTTGGTGTTGGCCAGCTCCTTGCAGTTGCGGGTCATGGTGGCGGTATGCCAGTGCTCGATCTCGCGGCCGGTGGTGAGGAAGAAGGGGAATTCGGCGTCCGGCACCTCTTCCGGCGGCCGCTGCGGGCGCAGCCACACCACGGCTTTCTTGTCCGGACGTCCGTAGAAGAGGATGCGCTCCGGATGGTCGGCGGGCACCAGGGGATCGTCCCCCTTGACGTAGCGCCGTTTGGTCCCGGGGTGGCCGGGGGTGGGCAGGGGCCACAGCAACCCATGGGCCTGCTTGAGCCGTTCCCGGGTCATGCCGGAGAAGTCATACACCGTCCCCTTGCAGATGGTGAGGATTTCCGCCCAGACATCGGCGGGAGTCTTAAAGGGCAGAAGCTTGCCGTGTCCCAGCCGGGCTGCCAGGTCGCAGAGGATGGCAAAGTCCGGCCGCGCTTCCCCGGCCGGCGGGATGGCCTGCTCCAGCAGCTGGTAGCGCCGCTCGGCGCAGCCGTACACCCCTTCCTTTTCCGCCCACAGCGCCGCCGGCAGCACCACGTCCGCTAGCTCCGAGGTGCGGGTGGGGTGGAAGGCCTCCGCCACCACCACGAAGGCGTCGGCCCGCTCCATGGCCTTGCGGTAGCGGTTCACGTTGGGCAGCGACTGCCCCGGGTTGGTGCACATGATGTACAGGCACTTGATCTCGCCCGCCTCCAGGGCGCGGAACATGTCCACCGTGGACAGGCCCGGCTTGGGCTTCAGCGTCCCTTCGGGCACCCCCCAGAGCTTCTCCATTTCCGCCCGATGGGCGTCGTTGGCCACCAGTCGACCGTAGGGCAGCAGGTGGGAGAGGGCCCCGCCGTCCCTCACTCCGCCGCAGGCGTTGGGCTGACCCGTGAGAGAGAAGGGAGTGTTGCCCGGGGTGCCGATCTTGCCGGTGAGGAGGTGCAGGTTGTGCACCAGGTTGTTGGCCCACACCCCCTTGGTGCGCTGATTGAGGCCCATGGTCCACATGGACGTCGCTGCCTTACCCCGCTCCCCGAACCAGCGCGCCGCGGTGACGATGTCCTCGGGCCTACAGCCGGCGATGGCGGCGGCCTTTTCCGGTGTGTACTCGGCCAGGAAGGCCTTGTAATCGTCGAAGCTCTTGTTGACCTCCGTCCCCTCCCCGAAGGCCACGTGCTTGGCGATGAAGCCCTCGTCCACCATCCCCTCCTTGACCAGGACGTGGGCCATGGCGTTGAGGATGGCCAGGTCGTTGCCGGGGGTGAAGGAGATGTGCAGGTCGGCGATGCGGGAGGTGGGGGTGAAGCGGGGGTCCATGACGATCACTTTTACCCCGCGGCCCGTCTCCTTGCGGCGCACCACCCGCTGGAAGATGATGGGGTGGGCCTCGGCGGTGTTGCTGCCGACGAGGAGGATGACATCGGCATGGTCGATGTCCTCGTACAGGCCCATGGGCTCGTCCTTACCGTAGGTGGTGACGTAGCCGGCGACCGCCGAGGCCATGCACAGACGGGGGTTGCCCTCCACGTTGTTGGTGCGGATACCGGCCTTGAAGAGTTTGTTGGCGCAGTAGGTCTCCTCGGTGAGTCCTTGCCCCGAACCGTAAAAGGCGACGCTGTCGGGGCCGTACTTCTCGATACTCTCCTTGAACTTGCTGGCCACCAGTGACATCGCCTCCTCCCAGGAGGCGCGCACCAGCTTGCCCTCCTTGCGCACCAAGGGATGGAGGCAGCGGTCGGGAGCGGTGAGGATCTGGGGCAGCAGGAAACCCTTCAGACACAAAAAGCCGGCGTTGTGGTTGTCCTTGTCGCCCTTGACGGCGAACACCTTGCCGTCCTTGACGCCGATGAACAGCCCGCAGCCGGTGCCGCAGTAACGGCACACGCTCTTCACCCAGCTCTCACCCCCGGCGGCGGTGGCGGCCATGGCTTGCTTCACGCCATGAACTCCCCCCAGAGCAGCCAGAGCCGAGGCGGCGGCGGAGGCCTCCAAGAAGCTTCGACGAGACAAAGTGGTCATTGCGCACCTCCCGTGACGCCACGCGCCAGGCGGTGGGGGGAGAGCAAGTGGGGCGGGTGGCAGGAGAAGCAGTCCTTTCCCGCCATGACAGGGTGGGCCATGGAGGCCACCTGCTCACCATGGCAGCCGATACACCGCTCCACCGGCGCCCGCCGCACGAAGTCCGCCCCCACCGAGCCGTGGCAGACGAAACATTTGACGTTGTTCATGCCGTGCCGGCCGGCAAACCACTCCTGGTGCACCTGGGGGGTGACCTCGGCGTGACAGGCGTCGCAGGCCTCGGCCGGGTCCACCTCGGGGTGGGCCGGCTTGACCACCGCCGGGGCGGCGGTCTTCCCTCTCCCCTTGGCGGCCGGGCGCTGGGGCGCTGCCGCCGCCAAGGCGGCCATTCCCAGGACCACCGTCAGGCTAGCGATGAAAAAGTTTCGCGTCATTTTTTACCTCCTTACTCTCGGCGTTTCCCCACAGGGGCTGCCTCGGCGTTCCTACATTAGCTTGAGGCCGCCGAAATTGAAGCGCAGGGTGGTGCGGACTTCCCAGGCGTTCTTGGAGTAGGCGCTGGTGCCGTTGATCAGGTAGCCGGCCGCATCACCGGGGAAGAAGATGCCGCCCCGCAGCGTCCAGATGAGGTTCTTCATGATGGTCCAGTCCAGCTTCAGGTCGATCTCCCGGCCCAGATCCCGGGAGCTCTCGGGACCGAATTCACCAGGGTCGATGGCGCCGTTACCGTTGCGGTCGGCCCACGGGCGCAGCGCCTCGGTGGCCCGCACCAAGGTGCCCGAGACGAACAGCTTCCACTCCGGGCTTAAGGGGAAAGCGGCGTTGAGCTGGAGCAGGGTGGTGTTCTCGAACTCGCGGTAGCCCCGGGAAGCGGGGGAGCCCAGCCCCTGGGGGGTGATCCCTTGCTCGTCGGGCATGATGGAGTCTTCCCAGATCTCGGTGATGTAGAAGAATCCGTTGGTGCGGATCTTATTGATGTTGCCCTTGCCGGACATGGGATCATCATCCCCGGAACCCAGGCCGAGCACCACCCCCAAGGTGGACTTCCCGGCCGGGAGCTTGAAATCTAGGTAGAGGTTGTGCCCCCTGAGGTCGCCGTTGTTGACGTCCAGTAGCTGGTTCGGACCGGAGTTGACGTTGGCGATGCGGTCCTTGCCGGTGAGCAGGTCCACTTCGCCCTTGAAGGCCACCTTGCCCAGCTTGCCGTCCCAGGCGAAGCCCAGCACCGTGGCCTGGGTAATATTGGGCCGGAAGCGGGCGTTGAAGTACTGCAACTCGTTGGGGATATAGCTGCGGCCGTCGGCGATGCCTAAATCCTTGTAGTAAATCAGGAACGGATTGAGGGCAAAAGCGCCTGACTTCCCTTTGAGGTCCAGATACAACAGATTGGCATCGCGACCATCGGGGTTGCCATTGAAGTTGCGATCGGTCAGCCCGTCGGTGCCCTCGAACATCTTGGTCCAGTCGAACACCGCCGTCCAGTCGCCGAATCTCCTCTGTACCTGGATGCCGTCGCCGTCCTGATCCAGCACCAGGCGGTTGCCCAGATCGTTGCGCATGCGTCCCAGCCGCACCGCAGTGCCCCGCAGTTGCGGGGCGGAGAACTCCACGTAGGCGGTGTCCACGTGAATCAAGAAGTTGGTGTCCTTGTTGTTGAAGAGGTTGGAGAAGCCGGGGCGGAAGTTGTCCCGGTACTCGTTGTCCACCCCCCAGATCCCCTGGGCCACGTCGATGCTCAGCACCCCCTTGAGATTGGGCCCGTAGGAGAGCACCGGGGTGAAGCGGAAGACCTGGATCATATAGTCGTCCTTGTCGCTCACCGGCCCCGCGGGGTTGCGTCCCAGGAAGAAATTGTTCTGGGTGTAGCCGTTGAACTCATAAAAGCCGGACAGCTGCAGCTCCAGTTTCGGTTCCGCCGGCTTGGCAACCTCCTGGGCTGCCGCCGGCAGGGCGGTCAGCAGGAGTGCCGCTGTGGAAAGTGCTGCGAGGGTCTTCATCGTGATCCACCTCCTTCTGCGCTTGTGGGCGCAATCCCGTTACGCGCCAAAAAAGCAGGGCTGCCCACGGCAACCCCGCAGTCACGTTCCTACTGTACCCTCTGCCCGTACCGATCTTCGTAGAAGGCGATCATCCGCTTGAGGTCCTCAGGGGACATCCCCTTCTTCCACTGGTGCCCCTCCTGCGCCAGTGCCACCCCGCTCACCCCGGGCAAGAGCTTTTCCGCCTCGGGCAGGAACTTGGTGTAGAAGTGCTTGGCCACCTCATAGAAACCGTGCCACTGGGTGAAGTCGGGGCCCATCATGGAGGCGCCGTGGCGTGCCCGTCTTCCCTCGTGATGCCATAGCTCGTAGAAGGTCCACTCGATGGCATCGTCAAAGGGGGTGGGGGTGATCTTGCCGGCGGCCTTGAGCCTTTCCATCACGTCGTTGGCCGGGCCGGCGAACTTGGTGTTGTAGTGCTCCACGGCGTCATCGAACATCTGCATGTAGTTGGTCACCCAGTTCTGGCCGTGGCACTCCAGGCACACCTTGGTCATGGCGGCGCGCTTCTCCTCCCAGTTTTCGAGGCGCTTGGAGAAGAGCGGGCGCAGCGTCCAGGAGATGCGCGCCCCCACATCGTGAGTGGAGGCCTGGGTGGGGGTGGCTGCCATGTGGCAGGTGGCGCAGGTGGGGGCGGCGGTGTAGGTCTTGCCGACGATCCATTGGTCGGCGTCCAGGCGCATGGCCGCTCGGTGAGCGGCAAACATGATGCCGTGCTTGGACTCCTCGTAGATTTCGACCTGCGGATGGTCGGGCCCCATGTGGCAGCGCCCGCAGGTGCGCGGCTCGCGCGCCTGGGCCTTGGAGAACATGTGGCGGGTGTGGCAGGCGGTGCAGGTGCCCAGGGAGCCGTCGGGGTTCACCCGGCCGATGCCGGTGTTGGGCCAGCCCCCGGGGAGGGGTAACCCCTTTGCGTCGATCTTGACCACCGAGCCGTGGCACTGCTTACACCCCAGGTTGGCCGCCTGCGTGCCCTCAACCACCTCGCCCAGGATGTTGTCCAGCGAGCCGATGAACTGCGCCGCCTTGGCGTGGTGGGAGGCGGTGAACTCCTTGTACTCCTTTTCGTGGCAGGAAGCGCAGTCTTTGGGGGAGGGCACGGTGGCCACCAGATACCCCTCGTGCCGCCACAGATCGGGGTCCCCTTCGGCCGCCTGATGGCAGGCCATGCAGCCGATCCCCTTCTCGGCGTGGCGGGATTGCTCCCACTGGCGGTTCCACACCACCGCCGCGTGCTTCTGGTCATGGCAATTGATGCACGCCTTGGTGGCCTCGTCGGCGTAGGCGCGGGCAGCCTTCTCGGGCCTCGCCCGATCCCGCTGAATCAGGCCCACGATGATGACCGCGGCGATGAAGGCCAGGGAAAAGAGCGCCACGATGAACTTTTTAAATTGCAAAGACATGCACGCCTCCTCCGGGGATCGGCCGGATCCGTCGCCTCACGACAGTGCTTCCCAGATCAAAAACCCCAGCACCAGCGACAGGAACACCCCCCCCACCGCCATCGCCGCCTCCGAGCGGGGCCGCCGCGTCCGCCAGGCCCCTTCCAGAAACGGCCAGAAAACCAAGGCAAGCCCGGCAACCAAAGTCCCTGCCAGCCCCAGCCACAGGGGCGCCAGCTTGAGCCAGCGGAAGAGGGGGAAGAAGTACCACTCAGGTTTGATGTGCAGGGGAGTCTCGTCGGGGTTGGCGGGGGGCCCCAGGTGGGCCGGGAACACCATCGCCAGCATGGTGACCACGGTGATCAAGAACAAACCGACGATCAACTCGGTGGTGACATGGTCCGGAAAGAAGGCGAAAAAGCGGTTGGGATCGAAACGCCGCTTGCCCTCGCGGTCCTCCTCCACGGTCAGGGGGGTGGCCTGCACCTCTTCCGGCGCATCCAGCTCCATCACGCCGTGGATGCGCAGCAGGAAGATATGCAGCCCCAGCAGGATCACGAACAGGGTGGGCATCGCCCCGACGTGGAAGACGAAAAACCGCGTCAGCGTGGTGGGGTTGACCTCGGCGCCGCCGCGCAGCAGGTTGGCGATCCAGGGACCGACGATGGGCGTCTGGCCGGCGATGTTGGTCCCCACGGTGGCGGCCCAGTAGGAGAGCTGGTCGTAGACCAGGGCGTAACCGGTAAAGGCGAACCCCAGGGTGGTCAGCAGCAACCCCACCCCCACCACCCAGTTGAGTTCCCGCGGCTTGCGGTAGGCGCCGGTGAAAAAGACCCGGATCATGTGCAACCCCACCGCCACCACCATGAGATTGGCGGCCCAGTGGTGCATGGAGCGGATCCACCAGCCGAAGGGAACCTCCTCGCTGATCATGCGCACCGAAGCGTGGGCTTCCTCCGGCGACGGCCGGTAGTAGAAGGTCAGCAGGATGCCGGTGACCACCTGGATGGCGAACAGCAGCATGGGGGTGCCCCCCAGGCAGTACCACCAGGACTTCATGTGGTGGGGGATGGGCTCCTTGGAGAGCTCCTCGAAGACCTCGATATTGATGGGAATGCGCTCGCGCAGGAAGCGCACCCAACCGGGGATCGCGGGCTGAGCCACCGCCATGGCCTCACACCTCCTCAACTGGCACGGTGACATACACCGCGTCCCGATCAAGGCGCACCGAAAAGGAAGGAAGCGGAGCCGGCGGGGGTCCAGCGATCACTTTCCCGGTCGGATCAAAGCGACCCATGTGACAGGGGCAGAGAAAATTGCCCTCCTGCTGGTCCCACACCACGCGGCAACCCAAGTGGGTACACACCACCGAAAAGGCACGGACATCCCCGTCCCCCAGGCGCACCACGAGGACATCGTTCCCCAGCACCCCGCGAAACTCTCGGCTGGTTCCCACCGGCAGAGCGTCCAACCGCGCCAGCATCACTTCGCGGACGGCAGCCGCCCGGCGGGGAACCAGATATGCCAGGACGTACCGCGCAGCGATCGCCACCCCGGGGATCACTGTCAGCGCCACGGCCAAGTTGGCCAGGAAGTCTCGCCGGCGAGTGGGTGTCCTCAACTCCATGCCTCCTCCTCGGCCCTCGGGCAGGCAAGCCTTGTGCCATCTGTGAAAAAATGGTCAAGTCACGACAACTGCAACGTTTCGCTCACGCGCTCTGGTGGTTGGTCGACCCGGGAATTCGGCAATAAGGTGCCGAAAGCCATGGAAGCGTTGGCGCAACTGTCTCGAATGTCTGTGTTTCCGTTTGCTACGCGCTCGGCACATCAGCGCCGAACCGACAGGGCGCCGGCTCGCCGGCGAGACCGTGCTTGCGAAGGAGGTTGTAGAGCTGGCGGGGGGAGATGCCGGTGAGGCGGGAGACCACCCCCAGGTGGCCGCCGGCGTGCGCCAGTGCCCGGACCAGGTAGTCCCGTTCGAAGGCCTCCAGCAGGCGGCGCTTTTCGGTAAAAAAGGGTGCCAGGGCACCGGTGGCCACCCCATCGGCCGGCACGTGGACCACGCCGTCCCGGGCCAGGACCACCATCCGCTCCAGGGTATTCTCCAGCTCTCGCACGTTCCCTGGCCAGGGTTGTGCGGCCAGCCAGTCCATCACCTCCGGGGCGAGGTCGCGAATGGTTCGCCCGTGGCGGGCCGCCAGCCTGGGAAGGAGGTGGTGCACCAGGGCGGGAATATCCTCCCGGCGCTGGCGCAAAGGGGGGATGGCAATGGGCACCACGTGCAAGCGATAGTACAGATCGGCGCGAAACTTTCCTGCCTCCATCTCCGCTTTCAGGTCGTGGTGAGTCGCGGCAATGACCCGCACATCCACCGACCGCGGGGCGTCTTCACCCAGCGGAGTGACCGCTCGCTCCTCCAGCGCCCGCAGCAACTTGGGCTGCAAACCCAGGGGCAGGTCGCCGATCTCGTCCAGAAACAGGGTGCCGCCGTGAGCCGCCACGAACTTGCCGTCCCGAGTATGCTCGGCCCCGGTAAAGGCCCCCCGCCGGTGGCCGAACAGCTCCGCCTCCAGCAGGGTCTCGGGGATCGCCGCGCAGTTGACCGCCACGAAGCGCCCCCGCGCCCGCCGAGAGACGGCGTGGATGGCCCGTGCCACCAGCTCCTTGCCGCAGCCGGTCTCACCCTGGATGAGCACCGTCACCTCGGTGGGGGCCACCTCGGCGATGAGCTCCCGCACCCGCTCCATGGCCGGGGATTCACCGATGAGCTCGGCGCTGGCCCTCTGCAGGAGGGCCTGGCGCGTCTGCCGACGAAGATCGTGAAGCTCCACCGCGCGCCGCAGCACCAGCGCCAACTCTTCGAAATTTAGAGGCTTGGGAAGGTAGGTAAAAGCCCCCAGCCGCATTGCCTCCACCGCCAGGCGCTCGTCTCCGTGGCCCGTCACCATGATCACCGGCAGGTCCGGGGCGCGCCGTTGGACGTAGCGCAGCAGCTCCAGACCCGACAGTCCCCCGGGCAGCAAGTGGTCGGCCACCACCGCTGCGGGTCGGAACTCCTCCAGACAGGCCAGCGCCGCGGCGCCGTCCCCCACCGCCCGCACCAGAAAGCCACTCCTCTCCAGGGAGCGTGCCGTCACCTTCACCGCCGCCAGCTCATCCTCCACCAGCAACACCCGGGGGCGTTCGTCCCTCATCGTGACAGCAACCGCGCGGTCACCCGCGCCCCTCCCGGGGAGAGGTTTTCGACCGCCAGGTCCCCTCCGTGGAGCAGGCAGATCTCCCGCATGATGGTAAGCCCTAGTCCAGTGCCGTCCGGGCGAGTGGTGACGAAGGGCTCGAAAAGGTGTTCCAGAACCGCCGCTGGGAACCCCGGTCCGTCGTCGTCCACCCGGAGCACTAGCCACTCCCCGTCGGGCCGGGTATCTCGCTGGGCCGACAGCCGCACCGTGCCGCGAGGACCGGCAGCCCGCACCGCGTTGTCCAGGGCGTTGGCCAGCAGGCGCTCCACCAGCTGGGGATCCAGCAAGACGTCTCCTCCAACCTCCGCCTGTAGCTGCAGGCGAACCCGCGCCGGTGAGCAACGGCGCGCCGCTTCCATCGTCCTTCGGATCAGAGTCGTGAGGTCCACCCGCTGTAGTTGCGGTGTCAGCGGCCGGGTCAGCTCCCGCAGGCGGTCCACCAGGTCGGACAGGCGCTGCGTCTGGTCGGCGATGAGGGCCAGCATTTCCTCCTGCTCGGCATTGGCGCACTCGGCGCGCAGGTTGTGCACCGCCCCGGCGATGACGTTCAAAGGGTTCTTCACGTCGTGGGCCAGCCGCGCCGCCATGCGCCCCAGCCCGGACAGCCGCTCCTGGTGTAATACCCTGCGCTGCAGCTCCTTCTGGCGGGAGATGTCGTGCGCCATCCAGGCCACGCCGCGAAACCTCCCCTCCCGATCGCTGATGCGGGAGTAGGTGATCTCCCAGCGGTTGCGGCGCTCCACCACGATGGGGTGGGGATGGGAGGGGTCCTGCTGCCGCAGGGTGGCGAAGACCTGCTCCAGAGCTTCGTGGGTGTGCGGAGGGTGACAGCTCTCAATGCCTTCCCCCAGGTGGTCGCCCACGTCCCGGATGGCCTCCCCCAGGGGGTTGCAGTAGACGATACGGCCGTGCTCGTCCACCACGATGAGGCCAGCGGGCAGGCACTCCACCACGTCTTCCAGCAGGTCGACCGGCAGGGGCCGCCGGGCCCGGGGGCGCGGTGGGCTCACCTCTTCACTGTACTGCGACCGGGCCCTGCCGCCAAAGCCGCCGCCCCCACCCCGACAGCCGCCACCTGCCCCTCATGACCTGCGCTGGGGCGCGCCTTTCCCAGCTCCAGGCACAGACGCCGCAGCTCGGCCACCAGCTCCAGGCGGCGGGTGATCGCCTCGGGGCTCAAATCAATCGACATCTTTCCCCCGCAAACGTGCTACATCGTGGGCGTCCAGAGGCGAGCCGCGGAGCGACTTCAAGAAAATCAGGCCCTCCAGTGAAACCACCCACAGCTCCCCGTGCCGCCAGACCATCCGTTGCCGCTGCCGCCACACCTCCTGCAGCGCCTCGGTCGCGAGGAGAAAGTCCACCGGCAACGTCTCCCCTGTGGCGGTATCCACCTTGCTCACCCGATGAATGGCCACCTGGCCACGGCGAAAACTCATGGGGGCCGCGGGGAGGACGAAGCCGCAGCGGGCAGCGGCTTGCAGGGCGGCCGGGAGGGAGCCGGGCTCCACCAGAAGGTCCACATCCGCCGTGGCGCGGGGGTGCCCGTACACCGCCATGGCCAGACCACCGCACAGGGCATAGGCCACCTGCCCGGCCTCCAGCTCCCGTAACAACCCCGCGAGTTCGTCCACCAAGTTCATCGCCGGCCGAGCCTGCCTCCGAAGGTACGGCTTCCCCCCTCCGCTGGTCAACGTGCCAGTGCGGTCGCCGGCAAGCCCCGTCCGGTCACCAGGTAGGTGGCAAAGCTGCCCAGCCAGTGCCCCCCCTCGTAGTGCTCGCCGGTCACCGCAGCCAGCCCCGATTGGCGGTGGACCGCCGCGGCGGCGCGCAGGGACCCCACCCGGGGATCCTCGGGGGGCAGCCCGGCGGCGATCCCCTCCAGCATCCAGGCGCGGGAAAGGTTCAGCCCGTCCAGGTGGGCCAGCTTGCCGTCGGTGGGGTCGGTGACCACCGCCACCGGCAGCCAGTCCCCCCGTCCTTCCAGCGGAACGTGGGGCAGGAAGCCCCCCAGCCAGGCGGCGAAGCGCGCCGGGGGCATAAAACGTCGCGCCAGGTCGGCCACCGCCAGGCAGGGGGAGAGAAAGTCCTGCCCCGATGGCTCGTAGGTGAGCAGCGGGCAGTCGCGATCCCCGAAATGAAAGGCGTGCCCCCGCTCCCGCACCAGGCGCTCCAGCTCACCATCCCCCGCTGTCCGGGCGTAGTCGGTGATAAGGCCAAAGGCAAAGGCGGTCTGGGAGTGCTCGCCGGTGCGGATGGGGTGGGAGAGGTTGGGCAGCCAGCTCTTCAACCGCTGCACCACCAGCTCCTCAAGGGGCTTGAGCGCCGCCGCCCACCCCTGCGCCTGGGGGTCCTGCCACTCCCGCAGCTCCGCCGTCAGCTGCAGCAGCCACGCCAGGCCGTAGGGGCGCTCGAAAGTCTCCCGCCCCTTGCGGCCGAGGTACCGCACCTCCCCGGCGATGTTCTCTGCCGTCAAGCTGCGGGCCAGGGCCGCCCGGGCCTGGACAGCCACCGGCAGGGAGGGGTACAGCCGCGCCAGGCGCGCCAGCAGCCAGTGCCCGTGCACCGCCGAGTGCCAGTCGAAGCAGCCGTAAAAGGCCGGGGTGAGCTGGCGAGGGGGCAGCACGTCCTCATCGCCGTCCAGGACGTGGGCGATCTTGTTGGGGTATTCCCGGTGCACGCAGGCCAGCGCCAAGTTGGCCAGGCGGGTGACGGCGGCCTCGTCGAGGCCACTGCCCCCCTGGGCCGCCGCCGCGGCCGTCCAGGTCATCAACACTGCGGTCAGAACTCCGTAGCGTTTCATCTTTCCCCTCCTCTCAAGGCTTCGCCCGCAGGTACTGCACCGGCCAGGGGGCATCCGCCCCCAGCTCGCCAGCCGCCCGCAGGGCCCAGGCGGGCTCCCGCAGGAACTGCCGGCCGATGAGCACCACATCGGCCTGCCCCCGCGCCACGATCCCCTCCGCCTGGGCCGGCTCGGTGATGAGCCCCACCGCCCCCGCGGCCACTCCCGCCTCCCGCCGCACCCGCTCGGCAAGGGGCACCTGGTACCCCGGGGCGAGGGGGATGGCAACCCCTGGCAGCAGGCCGCCGGAGGAACAGTCCAGCAGGTCCACTCCCAGGGGGAGCAGCTGGCGGGCCAAGGCCACCGTGTCATCGGCGGTCCACCCCCCCTCCACCCAGTCGGTGGCCGAGAGACGGACGAAGAGGGGCAGCTCCGCCGGCCACTGCTGCCGCACCGCCGCCACCACCTCCCGCAGTAGGCGGGTGCGCCCGGCGAAATCTCCTCCCCATGGGTCCTCCCGCCGGTTGGTGAGGGGTGATAGGAAGGAGTGCAGGAGGTACCCGTGGGCGGCGTGGACCTCCACCACGTCGAACCCCGCCGCCCGGGCCCGACGGGCCGCCGCGGCAAAGGCCGCCACCACCGCCTCCAACTCGCCGGCACCCAGCGCGCGCGGGACGGGGTAGCCCTCGTCGAAGGGTTCGGCGGTGGGCCCCACCACCTCCCACCCCCCCTGGGCGGGCGTCAGGGGCTTGCCCCCCTCCCAGGGCACGCCGGTGGACCCCTTGCGGCCGGCGTGGGCCAGCTGCACACCCGCCGCCACCCCCTGGGCGTGGATGAACTCCACCACCCGGGCCAGGGGAGCCACCTGGCGGTCTTCCCACAGCCCCAGGTCGGCGGGGGAAATCCGGCCCTCCCGCGACACCGCGCAGGCCTCGGTCATCACCAGCCCCGCCCCGCCGGCGGCGCGGGCCCCCAGGTGCACCAGGTGCCAGTCGCTGGCGCACCCCTCGCGGGCGGAGTACTGGCACATGGGGGAGAGGGCGATGCGGTTGCGCAGGGTGAGGCTGCGCAGCACGAGTGGCGAAAACAGGTACGAACCCATGCCAACAACCCTCCTCAGGCCGTCAGATACCGCCACGCCCAGGCGGCCAGCAGGTGCCCCACCCAGCGGGCGTTGCGCTCGTCGGCCATCACCAGGTGGTCGGCCCGGTCCAGGGAAACCAGGCTCTTGGGCTGCTGCGCCGCGGCGTAGATGCGCTCCGCCTCACTCCAGGCCACCATGCGGTCGGCGGGGGAGTGCAGCACCAGGAGCGGCTTGCCAAGGGCGGCGATGCGCTCGGGCAGGGGGTGACGCTCCAGGTCCTCGATGAGCTCCCGGCGGATGCGAAAGCGCCGCCCCCCCAGGGTGATGTCCGCTTCGTTCTCCCAGGCCAGCTGGGGTACCGCAGTCAGCAGCTTCTCCTTGAAGTGGGTGGTTTCCGCGGGGGCCGCCAGGGTGGCCACCGCCCGAACCTTGACGAACTCCCCCCCGGTCGCCAGCGCCGCCGCCCCCCCCAGGCTGTGCCCCACCAGCAGCCCCGGCGGCCGACCGGCGTCGCTCATGAAGCGGATGGCCGCCCGCAGGTCCTCCAAGTTGGAGGAGAAGGTGGTGGCGGCGAACTCCCCCCCGCTTTCTCCGATGCCGGTAAAGTCGAAGCGCAGCACACCGATGCCGTGCTCGGCCAGGGTGCGGCAGATCCAGCCGATGGCCCGCAGGTCCTTGCCGCAGGTGAAGCAGTGGGCAAACAGCGCCCACCCGAGGAGTTCCCCCTCCGGCAGGTCCACCCGGGCCGCCAGCTCTTCCCCGAAGGCCCCCACAAACCGCACGTGCTCACTGGGCATGCGTGTCCTTCTCCCCACTGCCCATGGTAGTTGCTCTCCTCTCCCGTGCCCCCGGGCCTCGGCCGCGCACCTGCTCCCCCGCGCCCGAGCCGGCGGGGAGAGGGATCGCGCGGAAGAGTCCCCGGCGTTTTTGTCCGTTTTCGGAAAATCGCCAAAACGACGTTACCAGGTACCCACAGTTGATATGCTTGGAAGACGCATGGCTGACGAGGGCACCCTGCGGCTGCTGCGGCGCACCCTGGAGCTGGTGCAGGCGGGACACACCGAGCGGGCCCTCGAGGTGCTGGAAGTGGCCCTGGCCGCCTGCGCGGCCCCCCCGCCGGGAAGCCCGCCCCTGCCCGACGGGGTGCTACCTTGGCTGCAGCTGGCGCGCGCCTCCTTGCAGGGCAAGGACCGCGCCGTGCCGCCCTTTTTGGCGCTGCAAACCGCCATCGTGCTGCTGGAGGTCTGACCCCGGGCGGCGTTCCCGTCAAGACCGGCGCGGGGCATAATGGACAGTTCCGTGGCGTTGGCCGCCTGGGGAGCGAGATGCGCGACGTCATTTCCATCCGCGGGGCCAGGGAGCACAACCTCAAGAATATCAACCTGGACATCCCGCGCAACCGCCTGGTGGTAATCACCGGGGTGTCGGGCTCCGGCAAGTCCACCCTGGCCTTCGACACCCTCTTCGCCGAGGGGCAGCGGCGTTACGTGGAGTCCCTCTCCGCCTACGCTCGGCAGTTTCTCGAGCAGATGGACAAGCCTGACGTGGATCTCATCGAGGGACTCTCCCCGGCCATTTCCATCGAGCAGAAAACCACCTCCAAAAACCCCCGCTCCACCGTCGCCACCGTCACCGAGATCTACGACTACCTGCGCCTTCTCTACGCCTCCATCGGCACCCCCACCTGCCCCGACTGCCGCCTGCCCATCCAGGGGCAGACGGTGCAGCAGATGGCCGACCGCATCCTGGCCCTGCCCGCCGGCACCCGCTTCATGGTGCTGGCCCCCCTCACCGTCGGCAAGAAGGGGGAGCACCGCAAGCTCTTCGAGCAGATGGCGCGGGAGGGATTCGTGCGTGCCCGGGTGAACGGCGAACTGGTGGAAGCTGCCACGCCGCCGGAGCTGGACAAGAAAAAGAAGCACACCATCGAGGTGGTGGTGGACCGCCTGGAGGTGCGGGAGGATCTTGGCAACCGCCTGGTGGACTCCCTGGAGACCGCCCTCAAGGTGGGGGAGGGGCTAGTGCGCATCGCCCCCCGGGAGGGGGAGGAGTTTCTTCTCTCCTCCCGCCACGCCTGCCCTTCCTGCGGCTTCACCCTGCCGGAGCTTTCGCCCCGCCTGTTCTCCTTCAACTCACCCCAGGGGGCTTGCCCCCAGTGCACCGGCCTGGGCCAAGTGCAGGAGATCGACCCCGACAAGGTGGTCCTCGATCCCGAGCGTTCCATCGCCGCCGGCGCCCTGGCCGGGGTGCAGGAGGGCCGTTCGTCCTTCCGCTACCGGCAGCTCGAGGTGCTGGCCAAGGCCATGGGGTTCTCGCTGCGCCGCCCCTGGCGCAGCCTGCCCGAGGCGGCGCGCCGCGCCGTCCTTTTCGGCACCGACGGGGAGCTCAACTTTGCCTTCGTGGGGGAGCGCTCCCGCTGGGAGTACCGGGGCCGCTGGGAAGGGCTCATCCCCAACCTGGAACGGCGCTACCGGGAGTCCTCCTCCCCCGAGGCGCGGGGGGAGATCGAGCGCTACATGTCCTCCCGCCCTTGCACCGCCTGCGGCGGCCGGCGGCTGCGCCGCGAGGCCTTGGCCGTGCTGGTGCACGGGCGGGCCATCGACGAGGTGGTGGCCCTGGCGGTGAAAGAGGCCCTGGCCTGGTTCGACGCCCTCGCCCTCACCCCCCGGGAGGAGCACATCGCCGCCAAAATCCTGAAAGAGGTGCGCGACCGTCTGGGCTTCCTCGCTTCGGTGGGGCTCGATTACCTCACCCTCGACCGCACCTCCGGCACCCTGTCGGGCGGCGAAGCGCAGCGCATCCGCCTGGCCACCCAGATCGGCTCCAAGCTCATGGGGGTGCTCTACGTCCTGGACGAACCCTCCATCGGACTGCACCAGCGGGACAACCGGCGCCTGCTGGACACCCTGAAGGGGATGCGCGACCTGGGCAACACCGTGCTGGTGGTGGAGCACGATGAGGAGACCATGCGGGAGGCCGACTGGATCATCGACCTGGGGCCGGGCGCCGGCGTCCACGGCGGCGAGGTGGTGGCCCAGGGCCCGCCGGGGCAGATCCCCACCTTCCCCCGCTCCCTCACCGGCCGCTATCTGGCCGGGGAGCTAGCCATCCCGGTGCCGGGGAGCCGCCGCCGCGGCAACGGCAAGGCCCTGGTGGTGCGGGGGGCGCGGGAGCACAACCTCAAAGACCTCACCGTGGCCTTTCCCCTGGGCACCTTCACCTGCGTCACCGGCGTTTCGGGCTCCGGCAAGTCCACCCTGGTCAACGAGGTCCTCTACAAGGGGGTGGCCCGCGCCCTCTACCGCGCCCTGGAGCGCCCCGGCGCCCACGACGCCATCGAGGGGGTGGCCTACCTCGACAAGGTCATCGACATCGACCAGTCCCCCATCGGCCGTACCCCCCGCTCCAACCCCGCCACCTACACCAAGGTCTTCGACCCCATCCGGGAGCTGTTCGCCTTGACCCCCGAGGCGCGGGCCCGGGGCTACCAGCCCGGGCGCTTCTCCTTCAACGTCAAGGGGGGGCGCTGCGAGGCTTGCGCCGGGGACGGCCAAATCAAGATCGAAATGCACTTCCTGCCCGACGTCTACGTCACCTGCGACGTCTGCAAGGGGGCCCGCTACGGCCGCGAGACCCTCGAGGTGCGCTACAAGGGCTTGAGCATCGCCGAGGTGCTCGACCTCACCGCCGAGCAGGCCCTGGAGCTCTTCGCCGCCCACCCCAAGATCGCCCGCATCCTGGACACCCTGGTGGCGGTGGGGCTGGGCTACATCCGCCTGGGCCAGCCCGCCACCACCCTGTCGGGGGGCGAGGCCCAGCGCATCAAGCTCTCCCGCGAGCTGGCCCGCCGCGCCACGGGTCAGACCCTCTACATCCTCGACGAGCCCACCACGGGGCTGCACTTCGACGACGTGAAAAAGCTCCTCCACGTCTTGCACACGCTGGTGGAGCGGGGCAACACCGTGGTGGTCATTGAGCACCACCTGGACGTCATCAAGACCGCCGACTGGGTGATCGACCTGGGCCCCGAGGGGGGTGACGAGGGGGGCCGCCTGGTGGCCTGCGGCACCCCCGAGCAGGTGGCAGGGGTGCGGGGAAGCTTCACCGGGCAGTACCTGGCCCATATCCTCGCCCCGCCCGACGCCAGGGCCAGTTGATCCGGCCCGCGGCGGTGAGGTCGCAGGCGCGCAGGCGGCACAGCAGCGCCCGCCCGGCACTTCGACCCCCGGCAACGCCCATGAAAAAAGGTGATCTGAGAAGATATGCAGGCAGGGATGTCAACTCGACCCGATCCCGCCCGTTGATCCGGTGACGGGGTTGCCAGCTCCTGGTCCGGTTCACCTGTCGCCCAGGTGGATGCGAGAGGCGGCGGAGTCGTGTACTCTTGAGGCACTTCGCCGAGGTCGCGCGACGGCAGGCAGGTTGTACCCGCAAGGCTTGAGGCCGTGGCGAAGGCGTGGACGTTCGAGGAGGCGTCGGTGACCCGCACGAGTTTGAGCGAGCCGCTGTCTAACGTGGACAGTGCCTGGCTGCGCATGGAAGACCCCACCAATCTGATGACCATCACCGCCTTGATGACCTTTGACGAGCCGCTGGACTACGCGGCGCTGAAGGAGGACATCGAGGACCGGCTGCTGATCCACGATCGCTTTCGCCAGCGGGTGAAGTACTCATGGCTGCCGCTGGTGGGCAAGCCGTACTGGGTGGAGGACGAACACTTTGCGCTGCAGGCGCACCTGCGCCGCTCCGCCCTGCCCCACCCGGGTGATCAGGGCACCCTGCAGCAGCTGGTCAGCGAGTTGATGAGCACTCCCTTGGATTATTCCAAGCCACTGTGGCAGTTCCACCTGGTGGAGGGGTACGGGACCGGGTGTGCGCTCATCGCTCGGGTGCACCACTGCATCGGCGACGGGATCGCTCTGGTGCGCTTGCTGTTTTCCCTGGTGGACGAGGCCCCCGACACCGCCCCGGGCCGGCGCGACCCCAACGGCGCTGCCCGCGCCAGCCAACGGGCCGGCGGGCTTTCGCTGGCGCAGGGACTGGAGGCGCTGCTCAGCCCTGCGAGAGCACTGGAGCTGGCCCTCACCGGGGCGTCGGCGGCCTCCGAGCTGGGCAAGCTGGTGATCATGTCCGCCGACCCCCACACCATCTTCAAGGGCCCGCTGGGGGTGACCAAGCGGGCCGCCTGGTCGCGCCCGATTCCCTTGCCCGAGGTGAAGCAGCTCTCCCGCACCCTGGGGGTGACCCTTAACGACCTCCTCCTCACTGCCGTCACCGGTGCCCTGCGCCGCTACATGCTGGGGCACGGCGACTCCCCCGATGGGCTGTCCATCCGGGCAGTGGTGCCGGTGAACCTGCGGCCCCCAGACGAGGCGTTCCAGCTCGGCAACCGCTTCGGCCTGGTGTTCCTCGAGCTGCCGGTGGGCCTGGCCGACCCTCTGGCTCGTCTGGCTGCCCTCAAGCGCAACATGGACGAGCTCAAGGCCTCGCCCCAGGCGCTGGTGGCCTTCACGGTGCTCAACGCCCTGGGGATGGCCAGTCCCGAGGTGGAAAAGCTGGGAGTGAAGCTCTTCGCCCAGAAGGCCACGGCGGTCATGACCAACGTCCCCGGCCCGCAGAAGACCCTCTATCTGGCGCGCAAGCCCATCAAGGAGATCATGTTCTGGGTGCCGCAGTCGGGCCGCCTGGGGCTGGGGGTGAGCATCCTCTCCTACGCCGGCCAGGTGCGCCTGGGCATCGCCACCGACGCCGGGCTGGTCAGCGACCCGGGGCGAATCGTCAGCCACTTTCAGGACGAGTTCGCCGTGCTGGGCGCCTCGGCGGCGACGCACCACCGAGCTGCGCCCTAGAAACCGAGAGCCGGCGCTGGTGACGAGGGGTCGTCACCTGGGGTTCCGGGCGTTGAGCCCACCTGGTTCACCGTCCCCTCGGGTGAGGGTTGCGGCGACGGCACAAGGGATAGACAGGAAGTGGGGAAGAAGAAAAGGAAAGAAGGCTATACCAGGTACCGGGGAAGTAGGGGGATAATGGGGAAGAGCTGAAAGCCCGTGGGGAACCGTCCTGGAGGAGGATGACTCGGTGGGTACGGAGCTTCACCACCTGGAAGGCAAGTACGAGATTCTGAGCAAGATCCGCGAGGGCGGCATGGGCGCCATCTACACCGTGCGCCACCGCCTGCTGGGCGAGGTCCGGGTGGTCAAGGTGATGCGGCCGCAACTCGCCGGAGACCAGGAGTTTGCCGCCCGCTTCGTGCGCGAGGCGCAGACCGCCATCCGCCTGCGTCACCCCAACATCGCCCAGCTGTACGACTTCTCCACCGACGACGAGGGCAACGCCTACATCGTCATGGAGTACATCGAAGGGATCGATCTGCGCGAGCTGGTGCGCCGCTTCGGACCGCCCTCCCTCGGGCTGACCATGGAGATCGCCCGGCAGGGGCTGGCGGCGCTGGGGTTCTTGCACCGCCGGAAGATGGTGCACCGCGACATCTCGCCGGACAACCTGATGCTGGCGCGGGACGCCGATGGCCGTCCGCTGGTCAAGCTCATCGACCTGGGCATCGTCAAGGTGCTGGAGGGCGACCACGGGCTGACCTCCACCGGCGTTTTCCTGGGCAAGCTGCGCTACGCCGCCCCCGAGCAGCTGCTGGCCGCCGAGGGGCGCACCATCGACCAGCGTGCTGACCTGTACTCCTTCGGCATCGTGCTCTACGAGCTGCTCACCGGCAAGTTCCCAATCGCCGGCGCCACCAGCTCCTCCCTCATCGCCGGCCACCTCTACCAGGCCCCCACCAGCTTCGACACCACCGACCCGGAGGGCCGCGTCCCGGATTCCCTCCGCCGGGTGGTGATGCAGCTACTGGAAAAGGAAGCGGACCGGCGCATCGGCAGCGCGGAGGAGCTCGCCGAGTTCCTCACCAGTCTTGAGCCCACCTCTCCCTGGAGCCCCGAGGAGCTGGCCACCATCATGGCGAGCGTCTCCCCCCCCGCCAGCGGGGCCGGGGGGACGGCAGTGGACAGCGCCCAGCGCCGGCTGGACCAGCAGTTCGCCGGCGCCACCCCCACCCCCATCACCCTGCAACCCATGGGCCCCGCCACCGCTGGCGCCGTCGCAGCCCCCCCGCCTCCGGGTGAGGGGGAACTGGAGGCCCCGACGGAGCTGATGGCCGCACCGGTCACCGGTGGGAGCGCGGCCATTCTTGCCCCGCCACCCGCGCCGGTGCCCGCGGCCAGCGTTGCCCTCCCTGCTGCCCCGGCGCCGGCTGCCGCAGCCCGCCGCACCTGGCTGCTGGTCAGTGCGATCGCCGGCGTCCTGTTGCTGTTGGGCGGCGGCATTGTCGGGTTCGTCCTCTTGAAAGATCGCCTGTTTGCCGCGCGCCCGCCGACCCTGCCCGAGCGCGCCGCCGGCGCCCCGGGCGGCGCCCCCGCCGCCCCGGGCACGCTGGTCATCCACGCCCTGCCGTGGGCGGAGGTGACCGAGATCCGCAGTGCCTCCGGCGCCTCCGTGGCGGTGCCCGAGCCCGGCATCACCCCCCTGGCGGTCCTGCTGCCGCCCGGGTTGTACACGGTGTCGCTGCGCAACCCGCTGCTGGGCAAGACCGGCAGCGCCCAGGTGCAGGTGGCGCCGGGCCAGACCCGGCGCTGCCTGGTCAACATCGAGCAGCTGGACAGCTCTGCATTCTTTGAGAAAGTGGGGTGGTGAGATGAGAACCACGGCTCTGCCCATCGTGTTCGCCCTCGCCCTGGCGATGGCAACGGCCCGCTCCGTCGACGCTCAAGGGGCGCCATACTCCGCCGGCGAGGCCATCGGCCGCGCCGAGGCGGCGGCACGGGAGGTGGAGGTGCTGCGCGCCGATGCCGACGTGGACGCGGCGCTGCGCGCCAACCCCCAGCTCACTCGCAAGTTGCACCAGGCGGATGCCCGTCTGGCGTTGGCGCGGGATGCCCTCAACGAGGGTCGCTCCCCCTACCGGGTCGGCGAGGCGCGGGAGTTTGCCATTGCCGCCGAGAGCGCCTACCGGGAGGTGGCCAAGGAGCTCATGGGCCTCGCCCGTCGGCACCAGCGGCAGGCCGACGACGAGGCGGCGCGGGCGGCGCTGCGCGCCGAGCTGCGCGCCATTGCCCGTGACGTGAGCGAGCTGCTGGAGCGGCCGCACCCCTCCTCGGCGGCGGTGTTGCAGCGGCGTGCCGAGCTGGTGCGGGCGGCGCGGGCGGCCCGCGAGCAGGACGCTTCGGTCCCCCTCGAGCGTTTGCGGGAGGTCCGCGACCGCCTCGTCGTCGCCGAGCAGGCGCTGCGCGACGAGCTGGCCCTGGGGCCGCCGCCGGCCGTGATGGGCGGTGGCGGCGTGGCGCCAGTCGCGGTCGCCAAGGCGCCGGCGCCACCGGCGGCGCTGAAGGAGGCGGTGCAGGCGTTCTTCGCCGGCGACTACGCCGCCACTGCGGCGCTGCTGGACAACGCCCCCATCACCGACTCCCAAAGCGCCAAGGTGGCGCACCTGCTCCGGGGCGCGGCGTTGTTTTCCCTGTGGGTGGATAGCGGCGAGCAAGACTCCTCGCTGCTGGAGCGGGCCAGGGCCGAGGTGCGCGCCTGCCGCGCCGTGGACCCCACCTTCGACCCCGACCGAGTGGCCTTTTCCCCGCGGTTTGTGGAGCTGTTCGCGTCGGTCAGGTAATCAGGTGGACAGGCGGACTCGCCGCCCCTCGTCTCGCGTATAATCCCCTGTTGTGGAGTCGGTCGCCGTGCTCGGCCTTCCGCTTTTGACGTTCCGGGATCGCGAATAGTGGCTGTTTCGTCGAGCTTTCTCGTCACGCCCGACAGTGTCCGTGCCAGTTTTCTGCACTACCTTCGCTTCCAGCGCGGGGTTGAGTTCGAGCGCTCCTCGCGCCTGGATCATCTCACCTCGTTGTGCCTGGCGGTGCGAGAAACCCTGGTCAACCGTCGCCTGGACACCCAGCGCGCCTGGCGGCGGGCCCAACCCAAGATCGTCAACTACCTCTCCATGGAGTACATGATCGGGCGGCTGCTGCGCAACAACCTGATCGCCACCGAGCTTTTCGAGCCGGTCCAGGAGGCGCTGGGCAGCCTGGGGTTGTCCCTGGACGAGCTGCTGGATGCCGAAGACGATGCGGGACTGGGCAACGGCGGTCTGGGCCGGCTGGCGGCGTGTTTCCTCGACTCCATGGCCACCCTGGACCTGCCCGTCTACGGCTATGGGCTGCGCTACGACTACGGCATCTTCCGCCAGAAGATCCGCGACGGCTGGCAGGAGGAGGTGCCCGACACCTGGCTCAAGAACGGCTACCCGTGGGAGATTCACCGACCAGATCTGACCGTGCAGGTGTTCATGGGTGGGCACGTGGACTGGGGGGTTGCCGCCAATGGCGAGCACCAACCCCGCTGGTTGCCGGCGCGGCACCTCTTCGGCGTGCCCTACGACGTTCTGATCCCGGGGTTCGGCACCAAAACGGTGATCGTGCTGCGGCTGTGGCGGGCAGAGGCGCCGGAGGAGTTCGACTTCGAGATCTTTTCCCGCGGCGACTACCTGCGCGCCGTGGAGCAGCGCGAGCGCGCCGCCGCCATCACTCGCGTGCTCTACCCCCCCGACGACACCGAGGCCGGGCGCGAGCTGCGCCTGACGCAGGAGTACTTTTTGGTGGCATGCGCGGTGCGGGATGTCATCAACCGTTTCGAGCGCCACCGGGATGGCGACTGGAGTTCCTTCCCCGCCAAGGTTGCCTTCCAGCTCAACGACACTCACCCGGCCTTGACGGTTGCCGAACTGATGCGGTTTTTCGTCGACGAGGCGGGACTGCCCTGGGCCAAGGCCTGGGAGATCACCACGGGGGTGTGCAACTACACCAACCACACGCTGCTGCCCGAGGCGCTGGAGACCTGGCCGGCGGAGCAGATGCAGCGTCTGCTGCCGCGCCACGTCCAGGTGATTCACGAGATCAACCGCCGCTTTTTGGACGAGGTCCGGCTGCGTGTTCCGGGGGAGGCGGATCGCATCGGCCGCATGTCCATTTTCCAGGACAACGGCGACTACCGCTTCCGCATGGCCAACTTGGCCATGGCCGGCAGCCGCCGGGTCAACGGCGTGGCCCGCCTGCACACCGACCTGCTGCGCCGCCATCTGGCGCGGGACTTCGCCGAGCTGTGGCCGGAGAAGTTCGTCTCCATCACCAACGGCATCACCCCGCGGCGCTGGCTGTTGGCCTGCAACCCGGCGCTGGCCGAGGCCATTACCCGGCGCATCGGCGACTCCTGGCCGCGGGATCTGGACCGTCTCGAACAGCTGCGCGCCTTCGCCGAGGATTCAGACTTCCAGGACGAGGTGCTGGCCATCAAGCACGCCAACAAGGTGGCGCTGGCCGGCACCATCCGCGAGCTCACCGGAGTCGATGTCGACCCTGCTTCTCTGTTCGATGTCCAGGTCAAGCGCTTGCACGAGTACAAGCGGCAGCTCCTCAACGCCTTGCACATTATCGCGCTGTACAACCGCCTGCAGATCGATCCCAACGCCGAGCTAACCCCGCGCACCTTCATCTTTGCCGCTAAGGCCGCCCCCGCCTACCACATGGCCAAGCGAGTGATTCGTCTCATCAACGCCATCGCCGACACCGTCAACCGCGACCCCGTGGTTGCCGGGCGCCTTAAGGTTGTGTTCCTTCCCGACTATCGGGTCACCCTGGCCGAGAAAATCATCCCCGCCGCCGATCTCTCGGAGCAGATTTCCACCGCCGGCTTGGAGGCCTCGGGCACCGGCAACATGAAACTGGCGTTGAACGGCGCCCTCACCATCGGCACCCTGGACGGCGCCAACGTGGAGATGCTGGAGGCGATCGGTGCGGAGAACATGTTCATCTTCGGCCTTACCGCCGAGGAGGTGGCGGAGCTGCGAGCCTCGGGGCGCTACAACCCGTGGGAGTATTACGAGGCCGATCCCGACCTCCGAGGGGCGCTGGAGGTGCTGCACCGCGGCGCTCTGGTGGGTGGCGACCCGGGCGTGCTGCACGACCTGTGGGCCTCCCTCATGCACCACGGCGATCGCTACCTGGTGCTGGCCGACTTTCGACCTTACCTGGAGGCCCAGCGGCGGGCCGCGGCGCTCTACCGCCACCGTCGCGCCTGGGCCGCCGCCGTCATCCGCAACATCGCCGGCATGGGTCGCTTCTCCTCCGACCGCTCCATCCGCGAGTACGCCTCCCTGGTGTGGGATCTGCCAGCGGTCCCGGTCAACGGCACCCGGTAAGCCGGCATCGACATCCCCGCAGCCGCTTGCGCTGGCGCCGTCGCCGGGGTCTAATAGTGTCGTGGCACCGTTGAACGAGAGCCAGTGGTCCTTTCTCCACCTTGTCGGTCGGCGCGTCGTCCCCCCCCTCGCGAATCTCGACGACGCCGGTCGGGCGCGCTTTCGCACTATCATCGCCAATGCCCTGGCCGAGCGTCCCCCCGGCGTACGGGCCCAGATCCGCGCCTTTCTCACCCTCCTGCGGTTGGCGCCGCTGCTGCGCTGGGGAAGGACCTTTTCGCAGTTGCCGGGGGAGCGGCAGGATCGCTTCCTGCGCTGGCTGCAGGACGAGGCGCCTGCTCGCTTGCGGCAGGGGTTCTGGGGGCTCAAGACCCTTCTGTTCATGGGGTATTACGGCCAGGCGGAGCTGGGGGCCTCCTTCGCCTACACCCCGTCTCCGACCGGAAACGAGTACCTCCTTGCGTGAACACACCTTCGATATCGTCATCATCGGCTCCGGCGCCGGCGGCGGCGCCGCCGCCAAGGAACTGGCCCCCCTCTGCCGGGAGGGAGCCCGCATTGCCGTGCTGGAGTGGGGGCCCAGGCTCGCCGAACACGAGTACACCGGCCGCGAGACTGAAATGGCCGGCAGGCTGTACTTCGAGTCCGGCGGCGTGTTCACCCGGGACCGCACCATGACCCTGGCCTTCGGCCGCGCCTACGGCGGCTCTACGGTGGTGTACACCGGCACCTCCCTGATGATCCCGGAGCGGCCGGTAAAGCGCTGGGGGGTGCCGGGCCTCACCTGGGAAGATCTCCGCAGGCGTTCACTGAAGTACATTCGCGAAAACAACGTCCACCTGCTGGAGGAGGAGCGGCTCAACGACAACAACCGGCTGTTCCAGGCGGCCTGCGAACGCCTGGGGTTCCGGGTGGAGCAGTTTCCCATCAATGTCAAGGGGTGTAAGGGGGCGGGGCTGTGTAACCTGGGCTGTCCCAACGCCGCCAAGCAGGGCACCCACCGGGTGCAGCTCCCCGCCGCCGAGGCGCAGGGGGTACAGGTCATTACCAACTGCAAGGTGCAGAGAATCGAGGGCCGCGGCGTGCTGCGCGCGGTGGTGGAGGAGCGATCCTTCGGCTTGCCCTCCCCCTGGGAGCCCGGCGAGCATCTGGTGCGGGCCCGGGTGGTGATCGTGGCAGGGGGCGCGGTGCACTCCCCGGCGCTGCTGCTACGCTCCGGCCTCGGCCGGCAACTGCCAGCGCTGGGCCGCTACTTCACCGCCCACCCGGCGCTCATCCTGGTGGGGGAGCATCCCCGCTCCATCACCAACTACTACGGTCACCCCAAAAGTTTTTACTGCGATCACTTTGCCGAGCGCGGTTTCCTGCTGGAAACCTGCATGTACTTTCCCTTCGTCACCGCCAAGAACCTCATCGGCTTCGGGGAAGAACATGCGCAGCTGATGCACCGCATGGACCGGCTGCAGATGATCCTGGTGCTGGCGCTGGATGAAGCGCTGCCCGACAACCGCGTCACCCTGGACCGGGCCGGTGAACCGGTGGTGGAGTACCGCTTCAGCGAGCCGGTCCTGGAGGCCCTGCTGGAGTCCATGAAGGTCTCGGCGCGCATCTTCTTTGCCGCTGGCGCCCAGCGCGTGCACGCCCCGGCGGGGGAGAAGTTTCTCATCGAGCGGCACGAGCAGGACCACCTGGACGAGCTCATTACCCGGCGGCGCCTGCAGCCGGGGCGCATCTCCATCGCCAGCGCCCACCTGATGGGCGGCTGCCGCATGGGGGCCAGTCCCGCCGATTCGGTGACCGACTCCTGGGGGCAGGTGCACGGCGTACCGTGGCTTTATGTGGCCGACTCGTCGCTGTTCCCCAACTGCGCCGAGATCAATCCGTACGTGACCATCATGGCCTTCGCCGACCGCGTCGCCGAGGCGGTGCGGGCGCGCTGGCGGGAGGTGTAGCCGATGCGTCAATCTGCCGCGGAGGTGGTCGTCCAGGCCCTGGTGGAAGAGGGGGTCACCCACACCTTTGGCATCCCCGGCACCCACAACATCGAGCTGTACGACGCCCTGGACCGCCGCCGGGAGATCACCCCGGTGCTGGTTACCGACGAGCAGGCGGCGTCCTTTGCCGCCGATGGCCTGGCGCGGGCCGGCGGCGGGGTGGGGGTGGCCAACCTGGTGCCCGGGGCCGGGGTGACCCACGCCCTGTCGGGGATTGCCGAGGCGTACATGGACGGCATCCCCATGGTGGTGCTCACCTGCGGCATCCGCATCGACACCGGCGCCGCTTACCAGCTGCACGACATCGACCAGCTGGCGCTGCTGGCGCCGGTCACCAAGTCGGCCCGCCGCGCCCAGCAGCCCGAAGAGATCTACCCGCTCCTGCGGCATGCCTTTGCCCTCGCCCGGGCGGGCACCCCCGGCCCCGTGGCGGTGGAGATCCCGGCCAACTTCTACCTCATTCAGCAGGAGATCGGAGAACTGCGCATCCCCGAGCCGCTGCCGACCCCTCCCCTGGACGAGGCGGCGGTGCGCCAGGCCGCCGCTCTCCTCGACGGCGCCCGACGGCCGGTCATCTACGCCGGGTACGGTGCCCGCGCCGCCGGCGACGCCCTGGTGCGGGTGGCCGAGGTGCTGCAGGCCCCGGTGGCTACCACCATCCAGGGCAAGGGGGTGTTTCCCGAAAACCACCCGCTGTTCCTGTGGAACGGCTTAGGGGCCGCTGCCCCCCCCTTCGTGCGCAAGCTCACCTCCCGCTGCGACGCTCTCCTGGCGGTAGGCTGCCGCTTCTCCGAGGTGGGCACCGGCAGTTACGGCTTGACCCCTCCGGCGACAGTCATTCACGTGGACATCAACCCCGAGGTGTTCAATCGCAACGTTGCGGCCCGCCTCACCGTGACCGCCGACGCTGCGGCGTTCCTCACCGCTCTGGGGTCCTCGCTCACCCCGCGCCGCCCGGACGAGGCGCAGGCGCGAACCATTGCGGCCGGCCACGCCGGCGTCCGCGAGCAGTGGGAGCGCCACCCCAGCAAGGGCAGGGTCACCCCCCACCGCCTCTTCACCACGCTGGAGCGTCTCGCCCCCCGGGCCATCGTCACCACCGACAGCGGCAACGGCACCTTCCTCGCCATGGAACATCTGCGGTTGGACGCCCCCGGCCGCTACCTCGCCCCGGTGGACTACTCCTGCATGGGGTACGCGGTACCCGCCGCCCTGGGGGCCAAGCTGGCGCGGCCTGAGCGGGACGTGGTCGCCTTCGCCGGCGACGGGGCGTTCCTCATGACCGGCCTGGAGCTGGCCACAGCGGCCGCCTACGGCGCCGGGGTGGTGGCGTGTCTACTGCGGGACGGGGAGCTGGCCCAGATCGCCCAGTTCCAGCGCACCACCTTCAACCGCGCGGCCTGCTCGGTGCTCTCCCCCTACCGCGCCGACGCCATCGCCCAGGCCACCGGCGCCGCCTACCTGCGGGCGGAGCGGGACGAGGAGGTGGAAGAGGTGCTGGGCGAGGCGTTGCGGCGGGGCCGGGAGGGTCAGCCGGTGCTGCTGGAGGTGGCCGTCGACTACTCTCGCAAGACCTACTTCACCAAGGGGGTGGTGGTGACTAACCTGTGGCGGCTGCCCTGGCGGGAGCGCCTGCGCATGGTGGCCAGGGCCGTGGGGCGGCGGTTGCCGGGACAGAAAAGCCACACCTCGTCTAAGGAATAGCTTCTACCGCCTCCTGCAGGAGCACCCCGCGGGCGGCCAGCTCCCGCATGACAAACTCGTAGCAGCCAGGTTCTGCCCCCACCAGTTCCAGCGGGGCCACTCCCATGGCGGCGAAGTGCCCGCGCGAGAGCAGCCGCACCAGGGCGGTACAGGTAAACCCCGTGGTGCGAGCCATGGACGTCGTCCCGGTGGCGGCGTCGTAGCGGTCCAGGAGCTCGAAGGTGTGGCGCTCCCTCCCGCCGTTGCGCCGCCCCTCCACGATCACCCGCATCACCGTCAGGTCCTCTTCTCCCTCCCGCAGCTCCCACATGGGAAACAGCAGCCGGGT
Source organism: uncultured bacterium (assembly GCA_937924755.1). GTDB lineage: Bacteria > Acidobacteriota > Thermoanaerobaculia > Thermoanaerobaculales > Thermoanaerobaculaceae > CALEVZ01. Next base: position 118,440 of record CALEVZ010000028.1, on the reverse strand, counting down.
GGTGAGGTCAATGGGGCGGATCGTCACCCCTCCCGCCTGCACCGGCTCGTTGGAGAAGAGTCCCAGCTGTCTCAACATGCGCATCTTCTCGAAATGCCCCGGGTAGCGCAGCGTCTTCTCCCGCATTTCACGCACCCCGGAGCAGGTCACCAACAAGGTTCGCAGCCCGTCGGTAAGGCACGCCTCCAGGGTGCCGACCCCGGGAAAGTCCAGCAGCTCTCCCTCCGACAGGGCCGGCAGGGTGACCAGCTGCCCCCCCGCCATCACCCGCGCCGGCCGGGTGTACTCCTCGATCACATCGATGGGGGAGAAGGGCGCTTTGTACTCCCAGGGCCAGCGCCGCTCCACCGGCAAGCCGCCCACGTAGCAGACGAAGCGCTCCGTCTGCTCTAGCAGGCTCATCACCCGGCCGAGGATGAGGTTGCTACACCCCGGCGCCACCCCGGCGTCCACCACCGCCGGCACGCCCCGCTGGCGGGCGAGCCCGTCCAGGAGAAAGGGATCCTCGGGGAAGAACGAGATGTCCACGATGGGGCGGCCGACCTCCAGCACCGCCTGCACGGTGGCAAACCCCAGGTGGCCGGGCACCGCCCCCACCACCAGGTGGTGGGCCTCCGCCAGCGCTCGCACCGCCGCCGCGTCGGCCAGGTCCGCCTGCACCACGGCCACCGGCGCCGACGCCTTCACCTTCTCCAGCGCCCCCCCCGAGACATCCGCCACGGTCACTTCAAACTCGCCGTGGCGGGCCAGATCGACGGCAATGGCCCCGCCCACCCGTCCCCCACCCAACACCGCAATTTTCATAGCCTCACCCCCCCAGCTGCCGTTTGAGCCATTCCCCGCGCTCCTCCTCGCTGGCGAACTCCAGCACGCGCACCACCTTGGTGAGGATGTCGCGCTCGTACTCGTCGACCCCCTTGAGGCCGCGGGCGTGGTGACGCTCGTCGATAATTACCACCCAGCGCCCTCCGTCCTCGGACAGCCACACGTCGGTGCCCTCGAAGCGAGGCAGCTCGTAACGGTTGGGGAACTGCCCCTCGACGTCGTAGTCAATGCCGAATCGTTGCTCCCGCATGGGTTCAACCCCCCACCAGTTTGGGCATCCCCGGGCGGAGATGCAACTGTCGCCCCCCCTGCTGGACCGACGAGGCCCCCCCGGCCTCGTCAGGAATCCGCCCGCCGTATCCGGCCAAGGACGGAAATCGAGCACCTCTCGACCTCCGCCACCGGGGGAACCTCACCCGACCAGCCGGGACTGTGGTACAACGTCGCCGGGCGCCGGTAGCTCAACGGATAGAGCACCTGACTTCGGATCAGGCGGTTGGGGGTTCGAATCCCTCCCGGCGCGCCACAGAAATTATTGCCACAACACCACTTACAGTGCGGCGGGACTCCAGCCCCTCGAACGCGGTACCTATAGGGTACCCGCACAGCCTAAAGCCGGCCTCAGCTGGCACACGTTCAAGGGACGTGAGCGCAAAAGTCTTGCCCCCCACGGCCAGGGGGCCGCCTCAGAAGGGCGCAAAACGGGCCTGAGGCAGGCGACCGGCGCCAGGCCGCGACGGAGGAGGATTGGCCAGTCGGTTGTCCTACGCCTTTGCCAGGGCAAGGGGATGGCGCTGGCCGGCAATCACCGCGTAGGAGCTCCCCGGCCACACCAGGTGGCCGCCGGGAGCGTGGATCTGAATCCCTGTGAAAACGGCGTAGTCGGCCTCGCGGGGATCCACGGTGAGAGCGATGGCCCGCTCCAGATCCTCCAGGGTGACCTCGAGGGCCAGTTCCGTCAGCTCCGCCAGGGGGGGTACCGGCCGATCCACCAGGCGTGGGTACAGGCGCCGGCGCAGCAGGCTCAACTCCAGATCTTCCGGGTCCAGCTCCAGGCTCACCTGGCCCGACAACAGCTCCTTGCGGAAGGCAATGAGGGCGCCACAGGCGGGCGTGGGGGTATTCTGGCCCGGGCGCACGCACATCCCCACCTCCCCATCCTCGCCCACGCCCAGGTGGGACAGGGCAAAGAAAAGAAAGCGTTGTCGATCGAAGCCGGTGGGGGCGTGGCTGATGGCGGCGGCCAGCCCGGTCCTGCCCAAAAACGCCATGCCCGCCAGGCTGCCCAGGTTGAACGCCTCCCCCCAGAGGCGCTGCACACCGTCCACGAAGGAGGAGGTCAACTCGTCCCGGCACACCCCTACGCAGGCGATGGTATTGGCCGCGGTAAACCCGAGTGGGGCAAGGAGGCGTCGCACCATCTCATGGTAGAGATGTTGTGGCTGCGCCCCCGGGAAGAGCTCCTCAGGCAAGGCTGGTGACCCTCGCTTTCCCTTCTCGGCGGATCCGGCACGGACGGTGCCGGACCCTCGCCGACAGTGTAGCGTGGCTTCAACCGCGCCCTCCTGTTCTGAAAAACCCGCGGCGCCAGGAGAAAGCCGCCGGGTCAGACCAGAGCGGGTTGACCCTGGCCAGCGGCGCGGCGCAGGCGGTCGGCGATGGCGGCCCCCAGGCCCACCGCCGGCGGCAAGGATGCGAGGATGAGGTCGCACCCTCGCTGGTCCAGCTCGAACAACATGGCATATAGCCGCCGCCCGTACTCGGCGGTGTCTTGCGGCACGTCCACGATTCCCCAAAGGCCTGTCACGGCGAACGGGACCTCGGCGGGCAGCAGCACCCCCACCCGGCGACCGGCGGCGACCCATTGCCGCGCCTCCTCGGCCAGGTGCGCGGCGCTCACCAGCACCACCTGGGCACGCGGAGAGTAGTGACGGTCGTGCTGGCCGGGACTGGGGACGGTGGGGCGGGATGGGACCGCGATGGGGCGTCTCAGGACCTCTTCCAGTTGTTCCCTCGGCACACCGCCGGGTCGGAGGATGGCGGGAATCGTCCCCGAAAGGTCGAGGATGGTGGACTCCACCCCCACGGCGCAGGGGCCGCCGTCCAGTACCAAATCCACCGCACCCCCCAGCCCCGCTCGTACGTGCTCGGCGGTGGTGGGAGAAATGCAGCCGAAACGGTTGGCTGAAGGGGCGGCCAGGCCGCCGCCGAAGCGCGCCAGCAGCGCCAGGGCGAGGGGATGGGCGGGCACCCGCAGGGCCACCGTGTCGGCCCCCCCCGTGACCAGCGGCAGGACCCACCTCTGGCGCCGCACCACCAGGGTCAGCGGCCCGGGCCAGAATAGCTCCGCCAGCCGGCTGGCCACCGCCAGGTCACCCGTGGCCCACCGTGGGAGGTGCTCGGCGGTGGGGAGGTGAACGATGAGGGGATGGGTGCGGGGCCGGCCCTTGACTTCGAAGATGCGGCCCAGCGCCGCCGGGTTGCCGGCATCGGCGCCCAGGCCGTACACAGTTTCGGTAGGGAAGGCGACGAGCCCGCCGCAGCGCAGGGTTTCCGCCGCCCGCGCGAGTTCCTCCGCCCTCGCATCGGCTACCATTGCCACTCCTGCCCCCTCCGCCGGGCGGGCCGGTGGTTGCCAGCGGCCGGCGGGTCGGCGGCGCCGGCGGACCAACCCTCAAGGAGTATCGGCATACCCTGCCGCCAGTGCGTCGAGGAGCTCCTCCGCGAGCCGGGACGCGCGTTCGAGGTCCTCATCGAGAATCAGCAAGTGCCCCATCTTGCGTCCGGGAAAGGGGCGAGCCTTGCCGTACAGATGTAGCTTGACCCCGGGGTGGGCGAACACCCGCTCCCAGGGTGGCTCCCCGTGGGCCCACAGGTCCCCCAGCAGATTCACCATCACGGCCGGGTGCACCAGGTTTGTAGCTCCCAGCGGGAGGTTGCAGATGGCCCTCACGTGCTGTTCGAACTGGGAGGTAAGACAGGCGCCGAAGGTGAAGTGGCCGCTGTTATGGGTGCGAGGGGCGATCTCGTTGACCAGCAGCTGGCCATCCCGGGTGAGGAACATCTCCACCGCCATCACACCCACGTGGTCCAGGGCGACGGCGATGTCTCGGCCCAGCTCCACCGCCCGCCGGGCGAGGGGGGCGGGGACGCGAGCCGGCACCCAGGTGGTGTGCAGGATGTGACGCCGGTGGAGGTTTTCCGCCAGGGGGAACACCGCCATCTCCCCGGCAGGGGAGCGGGCCAGCACCACGGAGACCTCCCTCTCCAGCTCCAGGTACCGCTCCACCACCACCGGCCGGCGGCCCAGCTGCTCCCAGGCGGGGCCCAGCTCCCCTGGGCCCTCGACCTGCGCCTGGCCCCGCCCGTCGTACCCCTGCCGGGTCACCTTGAGGACGGCGGGGTAGCCGGTGACGGCCGCCGCCCCCTCCAGCTCCCCCGGGCTGCCGGCGACACCGTGGGGCACCTGGGGAAAGCCGTGCCGTTGCAGGAAGCGGCGCTGCTCGGCCCGGTCCTGGATCACCTCCATGACCGCTGCCGAGGGGTGAGCCGGACGGAGGCGCTCCACCGCCTTAAGCAGCGGCGCCGGCACCTGCTCGATGTCGATGGTGACCACGTCGCTGGCCCGCGCCAGGGCCAGGGCCGCTTCCTCGTCGTCGAAGCGGGCGCCGATGGCGACGTCCGCCACCTGTCCGGCGGGCCCCTGGGGATCAGGGTCCTGCACCGCCACCCGGTAGCCCATCCGGCGGGCCTCCAGGGCCAGCATGCGGGCCAGCTGTCCGCCCCCGATCACCCCTATCGTCCCTCCGGGCAGGAGGGGCTTCACAGCGAGCTCTCCATGACCTGCTGGGTTTGCCGCTGGCGAAAGGCGCTCAGCCGCTCCCGCAGAGCCGAATCCGACAGGGCGAGGATGGCGGCCGCCAGCAGCGCCGCGTTGGCCGCCCCGGCCTCTCCGATGGCCAGGGTGCCGACGGGCACGCCCTTGGGCATTTGCACGATGGAAAGGAGCGAGTCGAGGCCGTTTAAGGCCTTGCTTTGCACCGGGACGCCCAGCACGGGCAGAGTCGTCTTGGCGGCGGTCATGCCGGGCAGGTGAGCGGCACCGCCGGCGCCGGCGATGATGACGCGCAACCCGCGGCCCTCCGCCCCCTCGGCGTACTCGAACAACCAGTCGGGCGTGCGGTGGGCGGAAACCACCCGGGCCTCCCAGGGGATCTTCAGCTCCTCCAGAAGGTGAGTGGCGTGCTGCATGGTTGCCCAGTCACTGGTGCTGCCCATGATGACACCGACCAGCGGTGCAGGCGCTATTTGGGGTTCGTTCATTGCCGTGACTCCTCGCGGCTCGCCAGGGGCCAGCGCGCGCCCTCCTCGCCCGCCGGCGCCCTCATGGTCACCGGGGGTGGGCTGATACCTTATACCGTAACGCTCTTTTTCGCCGCAACCGCCGCGGCAGCAAGGGAGTGGCGACGGCCTCCGGGGTGGGGGGCTGGGGCACGTTGGCGAGCAGGCGTTGGTGAAGGTCTCCCAACTGGGTATTCCTGGCCTGGGTGAACTTCGCGGCCGTGCTCAACGCCACACTCGTGCGCGGGAACGCTCGAGCCCCCAGCAGGTGCGCCAGTTCCTGGGTGGTGTGGAGCAATGTCCTGGCCTTCTCCGGCCGCAGCAGCTTCCCCATGTGTGCCAAGGGAGTGTCGTTCCGTCCTTCCACCGCGATTGTGCGGCCGACGTCATGCAGCAGGAAATGGCGGACCGCGACGGAGAAAACCCCCCGCACCTTGGCCTCGTCGCTGCCCCGCAGGAGATAGGCGCGGGCGAAGTCGAAATCTTCCTCGCAGTCGATATCCTGACCGCCGGACAGCTCGCCAACTCGATCGAAGAGGAGGTTTTCCCGCCGCAGGAGGAAATCGGACAACACCAGGCGTGGGCTGGAGACCAGGCGCACGGCGTGCCTATGCTGGCTCCTGCTGTTGCCGGAGCCGATGGTGAAGACGTGATCATCTATCACCACCCGGCCACGCCATCCCTCCCCCTCCAGCAGGACCCGGGTGCGCCCCTGCGTGCCCCGCTGGAAGCACTCCAAGTGGGAGAACCGCCGTTCCACCGGCGGCGGCGACGACCAGCGCCGCGCCACCCACAGGGCCCCCGCCAGGAAAGCATCGGCGCCCTCGACGGTGGGGCAGACCCGGCGCAGGAGCGCCCGGAAATCCGCCCCGTGGTCGGGGTGAAAGGCCTGAGCCAGCTCGTGGGCGACCACCACCTCCAGCACCCGGCGGGCATGAGGCGCAACGCCGTGTTCAGGCGAACAGTACCGGCGCGCCTGCTGTAGCTCCACCACCGCTGAGTCTGCGATGTGACCAAACACACGTGGGCCACCGCCGGCGGCGACGGGAAGGCGGACGCCACCCGGTGAACCACGGCGCTGGCCGATTCCTCCCGTTGACCTCCAGGGCGCGGCATCGGCGCACCAGCCGGCGGGCCAGCTTGGGGATCATCGCCTGCAAGTTCTCCTCGTCCAGATGGAGGGGTGCAGAGACCTTCAGGCAATCTCCCAGCAGGCGGGCGTTGACGTTTTTCACCGGCCGGCGGCCGCCACCGCCTGCCGGCGTGCGCCCTCGATCTCGAGGACGATGGGGACACCCATGGCCGGGCAGGATACGCCAAGGCGGGGCAGGTAGAATAGCCGAGGGACTCCAGCACTGGTGAACACCACTCTCGCACGCGCCTTTGCCGGGGTTCTCGCCGCGATCGCCACGCTGGCAGCCCACCCGCTGGTGGGGGCGGCCAGCGAGTTCGATCCGGCAGCGGCAGCGCGGCCGGCTTTGCAGGTGTTTCGGGACCGCGACGGCCTGCCGCAAAACACCGTCCACGCCATCACCATCGACGCCCAGGGGCGATTTTGGATCGGCACCCAGGACGGCGCGGCCTGGACCGTCGGCCGCGGGTGGCACGTGGTCGACATGCCGGACCGCATGGAGTCCAACTTCGTTCGCGCGATCCTGTCGGCCAGCGATGGCTCCCTGTGGTTCGGCACCCAGGCAGGGGGCCTGTACAGGTTCGTCCAAAAACGTTGGGAGGATCGCTCGCCGCCCTGCCCCCACCCCGCCGGCGCCCGCGTCACGGCGCTGGCTGAAACCCTCGACCCACCGGCGCTGTGGGTGGCAACCCACGGTTGTGGCCTTGCCCGATGGTCGGGCGGCGCCTGGGAGTTCTACGGGGTGGCACATGGACTCCCCTCCGAGCAGGTGTGGGGTGTGCACGTCAGTCAGACCGCCGGCTCAGAGCCGGCTTCCCTCTGGGTGGGCACAGAGAAGGGCGTGGCGGTGCTTGCCCCGGGGACAGACCGCTTCGCGGTCGAGCCCGCGCTGGCCGGTGTTTCGGCCAACTCCTTTTTTCAACGGCAAACCACTCAGGGAGAAGAGCTTTGGGTAGGAACCTACGGGGCCGGGGTGTTTCGCCGGCGGGCCGGCCGCTGGAGGTCGTTCACCGAGGCTGATGGGCTGCCCAGCCCGTTCGTTACTAGCCTGGCCAGTCACGGCGAACCCGCCCCCGTATGGGTGGGGACCGACGGCGGCGGCCTGGCGGCGGTGACGGATGATGGCATTACGGTGGTCGATACCGGCTCGGGGCTGCCCTCCAACGCCATTTACGCGTTGGCGGCAGTGGGGTGGGAGAGGGGCGGCAAGGCGATCTGGGTCGGCACCCGCTCCGGAGGGTTGGTGCGGATGATGCACGGACGCTGGGGGTCCCTCCTCCCACCCGCCGACGGTTCGTCGATGCCGGTCACCACGCTGCTCGTGATTGGAGAGGGAGAGTCCTCACCTGTCGCCTGGTTTGGATTGGACGGAGGAGGTCTGGTGCGCCTTGACCAGCGAGGCTGGAGCAGGTTTCTCGAGCAAGAGGGGGAACTGCCCAGCAACGCCGTGCAGTGCCTGCTGGCAACCCGGGACGAGCAGAACCGGGCCGTGCTGTGGGTGGGGACCCGACACGGCGGGCTGGCGCGCCTGGCGGGAGGCCGGCGGCAGGTTTTCAACCGGCGTTTTCGGGCGTTGCCCAGCGACATGGTGCAGGCACTGGCAGAAACCCGCGGAAGGGATGGCTTACCCGAAGTGTGGGTGGGGACCAGAGAAGGCCTTGCCGTCTACCGCCAGGATCGCTGGCATGGCCCCCCCTCCGGCCTGGAGCTTCCTCACCCCTCAGTGCAGGCGATGCTGGAAACCCATGACCCGTCGGGAGCGCGGGTGATGTGGATAGGCACCGGCGGCGGCCTGGTGCGCTACAGCGCCGGCACCACCTCCCGGGTGGAGGTTGCCTTGCGCAACCGTTCGGTCCAGTCGCTCCAGGTGATCACGGTGCCCAGCGGCAGCCAAGAGCTGTGGATCGGCACCGACGGGGGGGGTGTTTCCCGCCTGGACCTCTCGCCGCTCCCACGCCAGCTGCCCACTCTCACCGACGAGAGCTCCCCGGCCTTGCCCAACAACGTCATCTACCAGATCCTCCAGGACCGCGACGGAGCGGTGTATCTGCTCACCAACCGCGGCGTCGCGCGCCTGCGGTGGCGACCTGAGGCTCGGGACGAGTTCGAGGTGATCACGTTTACTGTCGATGACGGTTTGGTTTCGAACCAGGGCAACCGCGGGGCGGGCGTGGTGGACTGGCGTGGTCGCATCTGGGTCGGCACCGCCGGCGGAGCCTCGATCTACGACCCCGCCGCCGCCGAGGATGACAGGACCGCCAAACCGTTGCTCCTTGAGGTGTGGTACGCCGGCGGCGAGGGACAGCGCATCGCCGACCGCGCCCGCGTGCCCTGGGACCGCGCCCAGCTCATTTTCGAGACTTCCCTTCTGTCCCTCTTCCGCGTTGGCGATACCCGCTACCGCACACAGTTGCAACCCCTGGAGGCGGAGCCGTCGACGTGGAGCAGCGAGTACCGGCGCGAGGTGGGGCCTCTGGCAGGGGGGAGCTACACCTTCCGGGCCTGGGGGCGCGACTGGGCTGGCAACGTGACCGGGCCCGCGGAGTTCACCTTCGAGGTCATACCGCCCCCGTGGCGCAGGTGGTGGGCGGTGGCTCTGTATGCGCTGCTGGCCGGGGGAGTGGTGATGGCGGTACTGGCCAACCGTTCCCGCGCTTACCACCGGCGGGAGGCGGAGCTCCAGGCCCTGGTTGCCGCCCGCACCCGCGAGTTGAGCGAGGCCAACGAGCTGCTCCGGGAGATGTCCTACCTCGATCCGGTGACCGAGATTGCCAACCGCCGCCGGTTCGATGAGCGGCTCGATCACGAGTGGCGACGCGCCATTCGCGGCGGGAGTGTCCTGTCGCTGATCATGGTGGATATCGACTTTTTCAAGGAGTTCAACGATACCTTCGGGCACCAGCGGGGGGACGAATGCTTGCACGCCGTTGCCCACGCCCTGGCCGACGGCCTACCCCGCGCCGGTGACTCGGTGGCGCGCTATGGGGGCGAGGAGTTTGCCGTGATCCTGCCGCTCACCGACCGATCGGGCGCCTTCAAGCTGGCCGAGGCGCTGCGCCGCCGGATCGAGGCCCTGGGTATCGCGCACCCCGCCTCCGCCGTCGCTGGCGTGGTCACCATCAGCTGTGGGGTTGCCACCGTTCGGCCCACCGCCGACATGGAACCGGCAGAGCTGGTCCGCCTGGCCGACGAGTCCCTCTACGTCGCCAAACACGGCGGGCGCAACCGCACCGCCGCGCAGCTCGGCAAACCGCGCAGCTCGGTCTCCAACCCCACCGTCCCCCCACCGCCCTCGTGAACCCGACGGACGGCTCCTCGTACACTGGCACAGGGAGGGAGCATGTCGACTTCAGCCGACGCCACTGGCATGCAGACCTACTACCACCAGTTGCAGAAGAGAGTTGCAACCTGGCTGGCCTCGGAGGAAGGCCGGCGTCACCCCTGCGCCGGCCTGTACCCGCACCTCCCCGAGCTGTTCCTGTTGCTCACCAACTTGGGCCTCGATGCCCGCGTGCAGGAGCGGGAACGAGTGGCGATCTTTTCCGCCCTCAAGTACATCGTCGCCCCCTTTGACCTCATCCCCGAGGGCGTCCTCGGCCCCGCCGGGTACTGCGATGACCTGGTGCTGGCGGCGCTGGTGGTGGATCGCCTGGCCTCGCGGCTGGACGGCGCACTGCTGGCTCAGCACTGGCACGGGGAGAAGGACGTCGTCGGCATCGCCCGCACCATCCTGGAGGCTGCCACCGGCCTGGTGGACGGCGACACCGGCGCGCGCCTGCGCGCTTGGATACCGGAGTGATGGGTGGAACTCACGCTCTCCCACCGACCCGAGCGGTGGGTGCCGGAGCCCGGGAGAGCGACCCAGCTACTTCGGGAAATGCTCCACCTTGACCTCCAGGTGTCCGGCGATGGCCCCCGCCTCCTTGGTGAGGGCGCGGCCGATGACCACCCGCTGGATCTGGTTGGTGCCCTCGTAGATCTGGGTGATCTTGGCGTCCCGCATGTACTTCTCGATGGGGTAATCGCGACAGTAGCCGTAACCGCCGAAGAGCTGCACGGCGTCGGTGGTGACCCGCATGGCGGTATCGGTGGCAAACACCTTGCACATGGCGGCCAGCTTGGAAGGGTTGGGAAGCTGCGCGTCGATGGCGCGGGCGGCGGTGTACACCAGCTGGCGCGCCGCCTCGATCTGGGTGGCCATGTCGGCGAGAAGGAACTGGTTGGCCTGGAACGACATGACCGACTGGCCGAACTGTTGCCTCTCGGAGGCGTAGCGGACTGCCCACTCGAACGCCCCCTGGGCCAGCCCCACAGCCTGGGCCGCCACGCCGGGCCGGGCGCGGTCCAGAGTCATCATGGCGTTGGCGAAGCCCATCCCCTCCTTGCCGCCCAGCAGCTGCGTGGCTGGCACCCGGCAATTGCGGAAATAAAGCTCATGCACGGGCACGCAGCGGATGCCCATGGTGTCCTCGCGCTTGCCGATCTCGAACCCCGGCGTGCCCTTCTCCACGATGAAAGCCGAGACCCCGCGAGTGCCGCGCTCGGGGTTGGTGGAGGCGTACACGGTGTAGATGGACGCCGCGTTGCCGTTCGTGTTCCACTTCTTTTCGCCGTTGATGACGTAATCATCGCCATCGGAGACGGCGCGAGCGATGAGCGAACCGGCATCGGAGCCCGACCATTTCTCCGACAACCCGAAGGCGATCAGGCGGGCGCCGGTGGTGATGTCGGGCAGGTAGCGGCGCTTCTGCTCCTCGGTACCGCCGAGAATGATTGGGAAACTGCCCAGGGCATTGACGGCGTACGCCACGCCCACACCGCCGCAGGCACGGGATAGCTCCTCCACCACCACGCACATGTCCAGCACTCCGGCGCCCTGACCACCGTACTCCTCGGGTACCCAGATGCCCATCAGCTGATACTCCTGCAAGGCGCGGATCACCGACCAGGGGTACTCGCCGGTGCGGTCGAGCTCGGCGGCCACTGGGCGAACGTACTTTTCGGCGACCTCCCTTGCCCGTGCCTGAAACTCCTGGGTTTTCTTGGGCAGCAGTTCTTTCATCGCGTCCTCCCGATCGAGGGCGAGATTCTAGCAGGGTATGCGTGCGAGAATTCCGGCGTGACCCAACTCATCTTCTCCCGTCGGGTGCCCGACCAGCTCGCCCCGAACCGGATCACCATCGCACGACAGCGTTGTGCCGGCAACTTCATCGACCTCACGGTCAGCAACCCCACCGAATGTAGGTTCGACTACCCCCCCGACTTGCTGCCGCCCCTCGCCGAGCCGGCAGGGCTGTCGTATCGGCCGGATCCCCTGGGTCTCGTTTGGGCACGCGAGGCTGTCAGCGCCCTCAGCGGCGAGCTCGGCGCCCCGGTTGACCCGGCGCACATCGTGCTCACCGCCTCCACCTCCGAGGCCTACACATTCCTCTTCAAGTTGCTCTGCGACCCCGGTGACGCGGTGCTGGTCCCTACCCCCTCCTACCCACTGTTCGAGCACCTGGCGCGGCTCGAGGGAGTCCGGGCGCTGCCCTACGCGCTGTGCGAGGAGGGGGGCTGGAGTCTCGACTTGGATGAGTTTTCAACCGCCCCCCCGGAGGTCAAGGCGGTGGTCATCGTCCACCCCAACAACCCCACCGGCTCGCTGGTGCGCGAGGAGGACGCCGCGGCGTTGGAGAGTCTGTGCGCCACCCGGGGTTGGGCGCTGATCGCCGACGAGGTGTTCTACTCCTTTCCCTTGGAGACGGCGTCGATCCCCCGCTCCTTCGCCAGGTGCGAAAGCACGCTCACGTTCACTTTGGGAGGCCTCTCCAAGCTGGCCGCTCTTCCCCAACTGAAGTTGGCGTGGATCATCACCTCCGGCCCACCTCCGGCTCGCCGGGCGGCACTGGAGAAGCTGGAGTTCATCGCCGACACCTTTCTCTCCGTGGCCACCCCGGTGCAGCACGCGTTGCCCTCTCTTCTGCAACATGGCGCCAGGGTGCGCGACCAGATCCGCCACCGCTGCCGGCACAACCTGGCTGAACTCCGCCGTCTCCTCGCCCTCTTACCGGCGGTCAGCGTACCTGCGGTTGAGGGAGGTTGGAGCGCCGTGGTACGAGTTCCCTCGCTGGGGAGCGAAGAAGATCTGATCCTCTCGTTGCTCGAGCAGTTCGGCGTCGCCGTGCAGCCTGGTTACTTTTTCGAGTTCCCGCGGGACGGCTACCTGGTGGTCTCACTGCTGCCGACAATCGACGAGTTCTCGCTGGGGGCGCAACGGCTGGCGGCCGGGCTGGGAACCTGGCTGGGCGCGGGTTGACCCTTCATGATCGGACTGCGGCGTGCGACGAGGAGGCGACCACGGTGTTGCGCCCGCCTCGCTTGGCGGCCAGTAAGCGGGCATCCGCCAGGCCGATGAAGGTGGCGGCGGTCACTGGTTCTCCACGGGCCATCTCCTCGAGGCTCGCCAGGCCAATGGAAATGGTGGTCCGCAGACTTTCCCCCTCCGCGGTGCGCAACTCCAGCCCCTCCACCAGGTGGCGGAGCTTTTCCGCCACCACCAGGGCGCCGGCCGCATCGGTTTCCGGTAGCAGCAGGAGAAACTCCTCGCCGCCGTAGCGACCCACCGCATCGGTGCTGCGCAGGCCGGAGCTCAAGGTGCGCGCCACCAGGGAAAGGAGACTGTCCCCGACCAGATGTCCGTAGGCGTCGTTAACCGCCTTGAAGTGGTCGATGTCCGCCATGCCCACCGACAGCGGTCGGTTGTACCGCAGCGCCCGGGCGAGCTCCCTTTCCAGCTGCTCCAGAATCCTCTCCCGGCGCAGCAGCCCGGTCAGCCCGTCGAAGGTGGCGGATTCATACAGGCGAGCGTTCTCGAACACCGCTCCGACGTTCAAGGAAACCAGCTCCAGCAGTTCCAGTTCCTCGGCGCGAAACTTCTCTCCGGCGAGCTTCTCCCCCAGCAGCAAGAGACCCACCAGCCGGCGGGAGGCGAGCACCGGTACCGCGAGCGCCGCATCGAAAAACTCCAAACGCTGCGCCAAAGCCGCGCTCCTGGTGGCCAAGACGGCGCTGGGCAAGGGGCGGTTGCCGCGCGCCAGCAGCTGTACGCCGGGGTCGTCGGGGGAGAGCAGGAACGAGGCCTCGAACGCCCGGGTCGTATCGATTCGGCTGGACGCCAGGGTGAGCAGCAGGCGGGAGCTGGGCTCCGCCAACAGGAGAGTGGCTCCGCGCACGGCAAAGATATCGCGCAGCTGGTTCACCAAATGCTGGCCCATGAGCGGCAGCTTCCCCAGGGTGACGAGGTCGGCGATGAGCGCGGTGAGTCGCTGCCGGAGCAGGAGGCGCTCGGGGAAGAACTGGCGCTCGATGAAGTTTTGAACGCCGCGGTGCAAGGGGGCGAACAACAACCCCAGCACCAGCGTGGCGCCGGCAATCACCCAGACCGAGGCTTCTCCTTCAAAAAACTGGGCTACCAGAGCGCCCCCGGCTCCCACGCCGGCGTAAAACAGCAGCACTAGAAGCCCCGTCAAGGTGGCGTACACCATGGAACGACGAACCACCAGCTCCAGGTCGAAGAGCTGGTAGCGGAAGATCGCCACGAACACCGCCACCGGGTAGGCCAGGAGGGCGAACGGCTCCAGGTTCCCTACCCAGTAGGGGGTGGCCCTGCCGCTCAGGTCCAGGGCCGCGCCGACGACGACGTACGCCATCCAGGGGACGACCCCCAGCAGGACCAGGCCCGCCTGATGTCGCCCGGTGGGGCTGGGGTGGTGCAATGCCTGGGAGCCTACCAGCAGCGCCACACCGATGGCCCAGATAGGTAGCATGGCCTGCAGGAGAGCGCCGTCCTTTCCAGCCCCCAGCAGGGGTGGCGCTAGAATGGGCAGGCGACCGGCAAGAAAGCTCCAGATGGCGAAAACCGCCAACAGGCCTCCGGCCGCGTAGAATCCGGGGACCACCCAGCGCCGACTCTCCATCCAGGCTTGCCGATCAGGAATCACCGAAGCGAGGTGCAGCTCCAGGCCCATCTCCACCCCACTCAGCAGGTAGAACACGCACACTTTGACTGCCAACAGCACGGCATCACCCACCACCACGGAGGGCAGGGCCACCTCCACGGCCACCAGGTAAGCGAAGGCGAACAGCAGCCGCGCCCGCAGGTCTCCCTCCCGCTGGGAAATGGCCACCAGGGCGAGGCTCAAATAAGCCAGAGAGACCACCACTTGCAACAGGAAGGCACCCCAAGGCAACGGTACCCCCGGGGTCACGACGAGGATGAGGTCTCTTTTATCCCGCAGAAGGTGGAACTCCACCGGTTCCCCACGGCGGAACGACGCGGCCACCCGGTCGTACTCCGATTCGCGGCCGACCGGCACGCCGCCCAATCCCACGATCACATCTCCGGCGCGCAGGCCTGCCTGTGCCGCCGGCATGCCCTCCGTCACCCTGGTCACCACCAGGCCAGCGTTGCTGCGTTCCAGGGCGATGCCAACGATGCGGTCGGAGCTGGTTTTCAGCTGCAGCGCGTGGAAGTAGAGCAGACCACCCACCAGCGCGGCGAGCGCCCCCAGCAGCGCACGACGCCCTGCCCCCTCCCGGCGTTTCAGCCGCGGGGAAAGTGCTGGCATGTCAACCATGGGCTTCAGAGCCGGCCTCCCTGGCTCGCACGTGCTGGGGAGAGTGTAGCAATGCAATTCTCCCCAGCGCCTCTCGCAGGACTGGCAACGGGTGATCGGGAGCACAGCTCATCATGGCGGAAAAGTGAATTGCTGCGAAATCGATTGCGCCGACGAGTTGCCAGCGACGGCAGCTTTTTCCGCACCACCTCCCCAAGGGTCGCCGACGCCATTCGCCGATGCCTGTACAATGGCGTCTCTCGCGAAGGAGGACGTGATCATGTGGACCATTGAGGACATCGGAACGACTGCGGGGCTGATCTGGAGGCTCCTGAATGAGCACGGCCCGGCGAGCGTGACGGTCATCGAACGCGATGTGGAGGCACCCAAGCTTCTGGTGCATCTGGGGTTGGGCTGGCTCGCTCGGGAGGGTAAGCTGGTGGTGGAAGAGCGCAAGGGTCGCGCCCTGCTTTCGGTTCGCGGGTAGGGGCTACGGCGGGAGCATCGTGTTCCCCAGCCGCAACAGCGACCACCCGGATCGCCGGGGAGGCCCGCCGGGCGGGCACCGGGAGAGTTGCCACTCCCCGCTGGCCAGCCAGCCGTCAAACCACGCCCGGAGGGTGACCTGCGGGGAGTGCCTCACCGTCCAGGAGTTGCCGGGGGTATTGGATTTCCGCGGCCCCAAGCAGCAGCAGGCCGATGATGGTCTTGGCGTCGCGAATCTCGCCGCTGGCGATGAGGCGGCGGGCTTCGTCGATGGTCACGGCCAGCAGCTCCAGCTCCTCGTCGGCGTCGCGAACCGTCCCGGCGGCGGGGGTCAGGCCGCGGGCCACGAAGCAATGGATGAATTCGTCGGTAAAGCCGGGAGCGGTGTAGAAACCGGTCAGGTACTCGAGACTCGCCGCCTGCAGGCCCGTTTCCTCGGCTAACTCCCGCGCCGCGCAGGCGGCCGGGTCCTCGCCTCCGTCGCGCTTGCCGGCCGGCAACTCCAAAAGCGTCTCCCCGACGGCGTAGCGGAACTGCCGCACCAGCACCACCCGGCCATCGTCGAGGACGGGCACGACTACGGCGGCCCCCGGGTGGCGCACCACTTCGCGCACCGCCTCACCCCCGCCGGCGAGTCGCACCCGGTCCACCTCCAGGCTCAGCACCCTCCCGGCGTACACCCGCTCACCGCTGATCTTTTCTTCCCGAGGACTGGCGTTGTCCCCCCGGTCAGGCCTGCGGGCGTCGCCGTGCACGCCGCGTACTCTACCTCGCCCGCAACGGCAGGCTCACGGCAGGCCTACCGGACGGTGAAGGTCACGGTGACGGTCATCCACACCTCCACCGGCCGGCCGTGGAGCAGTGCCGGCTCCCAGCGCCACTGCCGCACCGCCTCCACTGCCGACTCGGTCATCCCCATGGTCGCCGGCCGCAGCACGGTGACCTCGCGCACGCCGCCGTCCCTGCCTAGCAGAACCTGCAGGACAACCACTGCCGGCAGGCGGGCCTTCAGGGCAGCTAGAGGGTAGACGGGCTCCACGTGGGCAAGGCGGGCCGGCTGGGCGATCGGGCCGCCCACATAAAGCGGTCGCTCCGGCTCGGACGCGGGTGGCGGAGGTGCCACGACATCGTCGATGAAACCGGCCTCCTCCACGAGTGGAAGGTCGACCTCATGGCTTTCCCCCACCGGTTCGGGGAAGAGCACCTCGGGTACCGGGATGGCGCGGGTCGGCCGCTGCACTCGCACCGTGTCGGGCGGAGGCGGGGGCGAAAAGGAGGGAATGGGCACCAGGTGCAGCACCGGGGTGACCTCTCGCTCGGCCACCGCCACGTTGGGTTGGGGCAGCGGTAGAAACAGCAGCCCCAGGTGGAGAGAGACTGCCACCACCAGACCCAGACGAAGCAGGCGGCGATGCCGGGTCTCCTCCTCGGCCAGCTCGGCCAGCCGGCGCGGGGCGTCGTTTGCCGCAATGGGGGGTTGGCGTCGCATTTCAGCCTCCCTGTCCCGCGTCCTCGCCGGGCGCGATCGCTGGTCTTGAACAGTCAGTTAGCAAGAACCGTGCCCGCGGCAAGGTCGACGTTGTGGTCGAGGATGGAGGAAGCCCGTCCTCAGGAAGGGACCATCAGTGAACGGGCGTGTCCGGGAAACCCATGGCGGGGGAGCGCGCTCGCCAGCGGGGAGTCGCTCCCGGGCGGCGCAGGAAAACGCGGCACTGGTCCAGGGTCAGGGCGGGGCTGATCAGGTGCCCCTGCATGAAGTCACAGCCGTGCTCGGCGAGCCAGCGGGCCTGCTCCTCGCGCTCCACCCCTTCCGCGGTGACGCCCAGCCGCAGCGTTCGCGCCAGGGATATGATCGACTCCACCACCGCCGAGTCCCCCGAGCCGTAGCGCAGGCGCTTGACGAACGACTGGTCGATCTTGAGGATGTCGACGGGGAAGAAGCGCAGGTAGGAGAGGGAGGAGTAGCCGGTGCCGAAATCGTCCAGGGCGATGCGCACGCCCAGACGCTTGAGTTCGCGGAACGCCCCCAGTGCCGCGTCGGCGTCGTGCATGGCGGCGGTTTCGGTGATTTCCAGGTGCAACATCGCCGGGTCGAAGCCATTCTCCGCCAGCACCGAGGCGGCCAGGATGGCAAAGGCGGGGTGCTGAAACACCCGCGCCGAGAGATTGACCGCCAGCTCGATCTGGTCGAAGCCGTCGCGGTGCAACCAGGCGAACTCAGTGACCGCGGTGCGCAGCACCCACTCGGTGACCTCCAGATCCAGCCCCGAGGTCTCCACCGCCGGCAAGAAAGCCCCCGGCAGCAGCTCGCCGGCGGTGGGGTGGGCCCAGCGCACCAGCGCTTCGAAGGCGGCCACCTCCCCCGAGACCACGCGTACGATGGGCTGGTAGCGCAGAATCAGCTCGCCCGCCGCCAGCGCCCGGGGCAGCGCCAACTCGATCCGTACCCGCTCCGAACGCGCCGCGTCACCCAGCGGATCGAACACGACGATGCGCGCCTGGCGATCGGCCTTGGCGGCGGCGAGGGCGCGGGAGGCGTTGGAGAGCAGCTCGGCGGCGGTGCTGCCGTGTGCCGGGTGGAGGGCCACCCCCACCGAGGCGCGGGTTTCCAGCTCCAGCTCGAAGACCGGCAGGGGGCGAGCGAGCCCGGCGAGCAGGCGCTCCACGGCGACCACCGCGTCGTCCGCATCCACGCCGGTGAGCACGGCGCAGAACTCGTCGCCGCCCAGTCGCGCCAGGGTGTCTCCCGGTCGGGTTCTCGCCGCCAGGCGGATCGCCACCTTGCGCAGCAGTTCGTCGCCGTAGCGGGAGCCGTAGGTATCGTTGACCTCCCGGAACCCATCCAGGTCGATGATGGCCACGACAGTGGCGTTCTCTGCGCGCGCCCCCGCCCCGAGCGCCTGGGTCAGGCGATCCTGCAGCAGCGTGCGGTTGGGCAGATCGGTGAGGGAATCGTGCAGCGCCAGGTGCTCCAGCGCCCGCGTGGCCTTGACCACGTGATCGTGCTCCTCCTCCAGCAGCCAGGCCACCATGCCGATGCCGAAGACCAACGGGATGACCAGGTCCGCAAGAGCGAAGGCACCGGCCAGGCGACGCGCCACCTCCGCATCAACGATGAGCAGTCCGATGGCGACGTACTGCAATTGCTGCACGCCAAAGGCCAGAAAACCCCACCCCACCATGCGCCGCCCCAGGGCCGACCCTTCTCGCACGGTGCGGATCACCCACACCCCAGCGGCGAGAAACGCCACCCCCACGCCCAGGGATTTCAACCCCACCCGCAGGAGGTAGCGCGCCTTTCCGGCGGCGGGATCGAAGGCGAACAGCAGCGTCGAGACCACCGCCACGCCCGCCAGCGCCAGCAGCGCCTGACGTTGCAACGTCGCCCGCGGCGGGGTTCTGCCGGAAACCTCCCAGGTGCCCAGCAGTAACCACAGGGCGTGCCAGTAGGCGGCCGTCAGGCTCACTGCGGTGAGCAACAGGCGCGCCGGCCCGGAGGCGGGGAGCCGGCCGAGCAGGAGCAGCGACGCCGCGGCGGCCAGCGCCCCCACCGCCATGGCCCGCCAGCTCCACGACCACAGGCGCAGGTACTCCCTCCGGTAGGTGCGGTGGAAGGCCACCAACACTGCGGCCAGCACCGTGGCCTCCGCAGCCAGGGCCAGCGAGCTGCCCAAGGTGAGGAAGAGGCTCCCCCCCATGATCCTCCCATCAGTGTACGCCGGGGCGCAACCCTCCGCCCCCTGGAGGGTCAGGAGCGCTCGAAGCGGGACAGCGCCACCGCGATCTCCGCCAGTCCGGCGAACTCCCCGTCGCGAAACCGGGGGAGCTGGTAAATCATGCGGCGCTGTCCGGCTTTTTCTGCGGTGTAGTGATTGGCGGTGGCTTCGGCCAGTGTGAGTGCAGGCTTGGAACGGGAGGGTTTAGGGTGGCAGTCCAGGACGTTGGACCCCACCAGAGCGAGCCCGCCGCTGGAGGCAAACGTCTTTGGGTGCGCCCGTTCATGGCAACGATCCGCCCCCTCTCGTCGATCATCGTCACCGCCGCCGACAACCCCTGCAACCAGTCGGGAAACTGATCCACGTCGTTTCTCTCCTCAACCTGTGGTTGTCGCGCAACGGGACCGAGCAGTGCTTTCCGAAAGCGGGGGAGGGCGGGGGACCGGAGGTCCCCCAACCCCCTGGCTACTTGGTCTTCACCGGATCCGGGGGGCGCGAGGGCAGCTTTCTGGGCTCCCGTTCCATGGCCGCCAGCACCTCGGCGATGGCTCGCTCCAGCTGCGGATCCCGCCCGGCGATGACGGTGGCGGGATCGTTGTCCACCTCGATGTCCGGCTCCACCCCGTACCCCTCGATGATCCAGCTCCCATCGGTGTCGTTGGTGCCCTGGATGGGGACGAAGGCAACCCCGCCGTCCAACAACCCGCCCAAGCCGGTGATGCCCACCACCCCGCCCCAGGTGCGCTTGCCAATGAGCGGCCCCAGGCCGGCCTTGCGGAAACGGGCCGGGAAGATGTCGCCATCGGACGCCGAGGTGGCGTTGATGAGGCAGACCATGTGGCCGTGGAAGACCTGGTTGGGGTAGGTGTTGGGGAGGTCGTTGAAATGGCCGAATCGCGTTCCCAGCAATTTGGAGTCCAGCCGTTCGATGATCCACTGGGAGATGTTGCCGCCACCGTTGGAGCGCACGTCGACGATCAGCCCCTCTTTGCGGATCTGCGGGTAGTACCACTTGATGAACTCGTAGGCCCCGGAGGCGCCCATGTCGGGGATATGGATGTAGCCCACCCGCCCGCCGGTGGCCCTGGCCACCTTCTCTCGATTGCTCTGGGTCCAGTCGAGGTACAGCAGCGCCGACTCGTCGGCAATGGGGGTGTAGGTGACCTGGCGTGCCCCGGCCAACGTCGGCTTGTCATTGAGGGTCAGGGTGACCGGGTTCTTCTTGTGCTGCAGCAGGCGGTAGGGGTTGTCGTTGCCCATCAGCTCCACCCCGTCGATGGCCAGCACGTAGTCCCCCACCCGCGCGTCCACCCCCACCTCGGTGAGGGGTGAGCGGTACTGGGACTCCTCGTTGTGGCCGGGGAAGATCCTGGCAATGCGATAGCGACCGGCCTTGTCGTCCAGTTCGAAGCGCGCCCCGGGCAATCCCACCGTGGGCCGCTCCGGCAGTTCGAAATCGCCTCCCTGTATGTAGGCGTGGCCCACGTTGAGCTCGGCGACCATTTCCCCCAGGACATAGTTGAGATCGGCGCGGTGCGCCACGTGCGGGAGTAGCTGGCGGTACTGCTCGCCGATGGCCTTCCAGTCATAGCCGTGCATATTCTTGACGTAGAAGAAGTCGCGGTACTTGCGCCAGACCTGGTTGAAGATCGTCTCCCACTCCTGGGCCGGCACGCGATCCACGTACATGTCGGCGGTGGACAGCGACTTGGGGTCCTTGGCCTTGGGTTTGGCGTCGTAGAGCTTGTAGGAGCGTCCCTGCTGCACGAGCACCTTGCTGCCGTCCGCCGACACCGCCCACCCCTGGATGTCATCCACCAGCTCGGAGGCTTTGCGCTCTTTGAAGTCGAAGATGTGCAGCTTGGTCTTCTCGTACGAGTCCCGGCCGTAGAAGGGCGCACCGCTGGTGGAGAACAGCAGGTGACCCTTGATGGCCGCCAGCCCCCGGATGTTGGCCGCCTCCACTGGCACCGCCACCGCCCGGCCTGCCAGCCCCTCCAGCTCGATGCGAACGGGTTTCGTTTCGGGTTTGGCTTCTTCCTTGACAGCACCGGCTTTCCCCTTGTCACCCTTGTCGCCCTTCCCCTTCTCGTCTCCCTTGCCCTCCTCCTTCTTGTCCTCGAAGGTGACCTCGTCGGACTCCGGGGCGAACGGGTTCTTCACCTCTCGCCGCAGGGCCAGGGCGAAGATGCCGGTGGAGCGATTGCCGGCGAAGTTCCACTCCACCGTCGAGATCTGCGGGGCGAACTGGCGGTCGGACAGGAAAAAGAGGAAATCGCCGGCGGGGTCGAAGACGGGCGAGAACGAATTGAAGGTGCCGTCGGTCACTTGGTGCAGGGAGGCATCGGCAGCCCGCCAGAGGTAGAGGGAGCGCTGACCGTTGTGTCCACTTAAGGAAAACGCCAGCCACTGCCCATCCGGTGACCAGTCGTAATCGAAGGTCCGCCCGAAGGGGTCGTCCGCCACCTCGATGAGGCGCCTGTCCGCCACGGAAACCACCAGCACCTTACCGTCGTGGTCCCCCACCGCCAGCCGCTTGCCGTCGGGGGACCAGCGCAGGTTATCGAGCTGGCCGACGTTGTCGGTGGTGACCGGTACCGGCGGGCCGGAGCCGTCCTGGGGGACGAGGTACACCTGATCCTCGCCGCTGCGGTCGGAAATGAAGGCGATTTGTTTGCCGTCGGGCGACCACACGGCATCCCGGTCGTAGGCGTTGGAGGAGTTGGTGAGGTTGCGGGTCGGCCCCTTCTCGATGGGCACGGAAAAGACGTCGCCGCGGGCGGAGAAGACGGCGCGTTCCCCCTTGGGCGAGAGGTCGAACCCCTCTATGAACTTGGACGCCGGGTAGCGTCCCGGCCGGCGGTTGAGGCCGTCATCGGGGACGTGGATGGCCAGCTGGCGTTCCACGCCCGCGGCCACGTCGAACACCGTCAGCTCACCGCCGAGCTCGTAGACGATCTTGCCCCGATTGTCCGAGGACGCCCAGCGCACGTCCCAGGTGGTGGAGCGGGTGAGCTGGGTGACCGCCTCGCTGGCCAGGTCGTAGCGGTAGAGGTTCAGCGTGCCATCGCGGTCGGATACGAAATAGATGGCATCGCCGATCCACATGGGGTCCCGCTCGGTGCGCTTGGAGTGAGCCACGGGTTTGACCTGGTGGGTGGCAAGATCGTAGATGTAGAGGTTTTGTGCCCACCCCCCCTCGTACCGCTTCCAGGTGCGGAAGTCGCGAAACAGTGGGGAGTAGATCATCTTGCGCCCATCCGGAGAGAAGTCACCGGCCCCCGAGGTGGGCATGGGCAGCTTCACTGGCAGACCTCCCGTCATCGGCACGGTGTAAAGCGCCGTTTCGACCCGGCCGCCATCGGCGTCGCGCAGGGAGCGGAAGAGCACCTTGCTGCCGTCCGGCGTCCAGCCGTACACCTGGTTGTCGTACCCTCGGCGGGGGGGCAGGGGGCCGCGGGCAGGGTAGTAGGTGAGCTGTCGGGGCTCTCCGCCGGTGGCCGGCATCACGTACACCTGCTCGTCGCCATCGTACTGTCCCGTGAAGGCGATCCAGCGACCGTCGGGGGAGAACTTGGCGAACAGCTCCTGCCCCGGGTGGGCGGTCAATCGCTTGGCCGTCCCCCCCGTGACGGGCGCCGTCCAGAGATCGCCGCCGTAGGAAAAGACTACGGTGTCGCCGTGAATGTCGGGGAAGCGCAGTAGCTTGGTCTGGGCCTCGCCGGTCGCCGGCGCCACCAGTCCGACGGCCAGGATCGCCGAGACCGCGGTGAGTGCCACCGCGACGGTGAGTGAACGCGTCGTCTGTCCGGGCATGGGCACTCCTTTCATCCCTTGATTCTACTGGGGTAGGGCAGCCATGGTTTCATCAACCTCCGGCGCGCGAGCCATCGGCTTCGCGCCTACGGCCCGGCCGGCCCCTCGCTGCGGACCCGCTGAATGCTGCTCGCCCGTCCGCTGTTCTCGTCCACCTCGACAACTACACCGCAGAGGGCACCGCCGCTGCGCGCCGGTTCCAGCGAGCGGGGGGTGCCGTAGAGAAAGCGCTCCAACACCGGCCCCGGCTTGAAGCCGATCACTCCGCCGTAGGGTCCGGTCATCCCGCAGTCGGTGATGGTGGCGCTGCCCTGGGGGAGAATGCGCTCGTCGGCGGTGGGGACGTGGGTGTGGGTGCCCACCACCAGACTGACGCGCCCATCCAGGTACCAGGCGATGGCCTGCTTTTCCGAGCTGGCCTCGGCGTGCATGTCCACCACCACCACCCGCGTCTGCCCGGCGATCTCGGCCAGCACCTGATCGGCAACCCGGAACGGGCTGTCGATGGCGTTCATGAACACCAGGCCCTGGAGGTTGATCACCGCCACCGGCACCCCTCGCGCCGAGGGCACCACGCACCACCCCCGGCCCGGATTGCCGGCCGGGTAGTTGGCCGGACGCAGCAGGCGAGGCTCGGCGTCCAGCAGCGCCGCGGTTTCCTTCTTGTCCCAGATGTGGTTTCCCGAGGTGAACACGTCCACCGGAAGGCGGCGCAACTCGTCCCAAACCGCGCCGGTCAGACCGAAGCCGCCGGCGGCGTTTTCGACGTTGACAACGGTGAAGTCGGCCCTTACCTCGGTCTGCACGCGGCGCAGCTGCTCCCGCAAAATTTGCCGGCCGACCTTGCCGACCACATCCCCCACGAACAGAACTCGCATCGCCGCAGGATACACGTCTCGTTGGCGCTACCGGCTTTCACCGCGGGCCAGTCGGAGTAGACCAGGGGCATCCAGGATGGTGACTTCGGCGCCCTCCACGCACAGCAGCTGGCGGGCCTCCAGCTTGCGAAAGGTACGCGAGAGCACCTCCGGGGCGGTGCCGCAGGAGGCTGCTATCAGCCGTTTGGGGTCCTCCAAGCGCACCCGGATCCCCGACTCGAGGGCGCAGCCGCTGCGCGCCACCGCCGACACCAAATACCCCGCCACCCGCTCCTCGACGGTGCGCAGCGACAGCCCCTCCACCAGGTCCACCAGTCGCCGCAGCCACACCGACACGGAGGCGAGCATGGCGAGCGCCACCTCGGGACGCCGGCGCAGGAGGGCGAGCAGGTCGGCGCGGGGGATTTCGGCCAGCACCCCTCCCCTGGTCACCTCCGCCGTGGCCGGGTAGACACCCGGGCCGAAGACCGCCGCCTCGGCGAAGGAGGCGGGGGCGCGCACCAAGTGCAACACCTGCTCCCGGCCATCGGCCGTGGTGCGCGCCAACTTGATCTGGCCCGACAGCAAGAGCGGCAGGGTTTTCGCCTCATCTCCCTCGTGAAAGACCACCTGTCCGGTCCGCACATTGCGCACCGCCGCCAACTCCACCAGCTCCACCAGCACCGGCGGCGGCACGGTGGCAAACAGCGGCATACGGCGCAGGGACGCCTCGAGCAACCCCTTGTCCACCTTGCCATTGTGCCAGGTTCTCCCGCCCTTTCACGCCCGGCTCGGAGCGGCCTGCGGTCTAGCCCCAAATCTCTCTTCCCTTCCCGGCGTTTGCAACGGCCAGCGGGTTGCCGGCGACGGCGCCGGTGCTGTTTGTCGGGGAGCCGCGCGGGTATGGCTTCCCCGGCGGTTCGTCGCCCCGTCCTATTACGACAGCTCGCCCTTGGCGGAGGTGGTCGAGTTGGCCAGCACCCCGGCCGATGTGCGCCAGTGGCTGCACGGTCGAAGGTTCACGCATCTCCTGATCAACTGGCCGGAATTTCAGCGCCTGGCGCCTGGGTACCCCTCGCTTTCTGGCGCGGTGAGGTGGGCAGGAGGGCCTTCCTGGAGTTCAAGGCAAGGCTGGGGCCACCAGTGGTGGCGGAGTCGGGAGTGGAAATCTATAGTCTCGCCCGATGATGGAGACGAGGGGCAATCGGCGGCACCGATCGACGGCCGGGACCTGGGGTCGGGGATCGCCGCCGGTGCGGCCAGCGTAGGAGATCATGGGGCTTTTCGAAGCGGTCCACGAACGATGGGGGATCGACCACCGCGCCCGGGTCCTGGCCGCGCAGCTGGCCACGCTTCTTCCCAGTGGTGGACGGGTTCTCGATGTCGGCACGGGGTCGGGGAAACTCGCTCGGTTAGTACAGCTTTCCCGCCGCGAACTCCGCATCGTCGGAGTTGATGTTTGGCTTGCGCGCCGCCCGCTGATGCCGACCGCCCTGTTCGACGGCTGGCGGTTGCCATTTCCCGATGGGTCCTTCGACGCCGCCATGCTGGTGGATGTGCTCCACCATGCGGACAACGCCCGCGCCCTGCTGGGCGAGGTGGTGCGGGTGAGTCCTCGGGTGATCCTCATCAAGGACCATCTCAGGGAGGGTTTGGGAGCGCAATTGACCCTGGCGTTCATGGATCGCGTGGGCAACGCCAGGTTCGGGGTGGCCTCTCCCGGACACTATTTGGATCGCGGCGAGTGGATGGAGCTCTTTCAACTCGTTGGGCTGCGGGTGAACTCTTGGAGCGAAGATCTTCGAATTTATCCGAAACCCCTCGACTGGCTGTTCGGGCGATCCCTCCATTTCCTCGCGCTATTGTCGTCGAGCTAGCCGCAAGTCCCCTCGTCGACCCGATGTACGTTGACAGCTCCCTCCTTCTGTGCTAAAAACCGCTTTCCCCGGCGGTTTCGGGTCGAAGGGGAGTGTGCGTATGTACGCAATCGTGGAAGCAGGGGGCAAGCAGCACCGGGTGGAGGTCGGCCAGCGCCTCGCCGTGGAGCGGATTTGGAGTGATGCAGCCCCCGGAAGCGAGGTGGTGTTCGAGCGGGTGCTCATGGTTCGCAGCGACGATCAGGTCAAGCTCGGCAAGCCGATCGTCGATGGGGCGCGGGTGCGGGCCACACTGATACGCCCCCTTCGCGGCGACAAGGTGATCGTCTTCAAGAAGAAGCGACGCAAGGGGTATCGCCGTACCACCGGGCATCGGCAGAACTACTTCGAGGTTCGTATCGACGCCATCGAGGCGTAGGGAGGCAAGATGGCGCACAAGAAAGGGCAAGGTTCCTCTCGCAACGGTCGCGATTCCCACGCCCAGCGGCTGGGGGTCAAGCGCGGCGACGGCCAGCTGGTGAAGGCGGGAACCATTTTGGTGCGGCAGCGGGGAACTCGCTTCAAGCCGGGCGCCCACGTGGGCCGCGGCAGCGACGACACGCTTTTTGCTCTGGTCGAGGGCCGCGTCCGCTTCCGCGACCGCGGCCGCATGGGGCGTTTCATTGTCATCGACCCGGCGGCGTAGGGCCATCCTACCCCTGTCCCAGTAGATGTTTCTCGACGAGGTACGTCTCACTGTCAAGGCCGGAGACGGTGGGCGGGGCTGCGTCTCCTTCCGCCGCGAAAAGTACGTCCCGCGCGGCGGGCCCAACGGCGGCGACGGCGGCGACGGCGGCGATGTGGTGGTGCGCGCGGACAGACACTACTCCACGCTGGCCCACCTTTATGGGCGGCACCACGTGCGCGCGGGCCGGGGCGAGCACGGGCGTGGGTCCAATCGAGGGGGTGCAGCCGGCGCCTCGGTGGAAATCGTCGTGCCGCCGGGCACGGTGGTACGGGATGAGGAGAGCGGCGTTCTCCTCGCCGACCTGGTAAACGCGGAGGCCACCGTGGTGATCGCCCGCGGGGGGCGAGGTGGGCGGGGCAACCAGCACTTCGCCACCCCCTCCCGGCAAGCGCCGCGCTTTGCCGAGCCCGGTACCCCCGGCGAGGAACGCCGGATCGTTCTGGAACTCAAGCTGATCGCCGATGTCGGCCTGGTGGGGTTTCCCAACGCCGGCAAGTCGACGCTTTTGGCGCGGGTATCGGCGGCTCACCCCAAGATCGCCGACTACCCCTTCACCACCCTGACGCCCCAGCTGGGGGTGGTGGTGCGCAACGGCGGAGAGCGGTCTCTGGTGTTCGCGGACATTCCCGGACTGATCGCCGGGGCGCACGCCGGCGCCGGGCTGGGGCACCGGTTCTTGCGCCACATTGAGCGGTGCCGAGTTCTGCTCCACCTGGTCGACCTGGCCGCGGGGGTTTCGGTGGAGGAGCAGGTGCTGGTGCTGCGAGGTGAGCTGAAGCAGTACGATCCCGCCTTGCCGCAGCGCGCCGCGCTGCTGGTGGGAACCAAGCTCGATGCCGTCTCGTCCCCGGCGGTGCTGGAGGAGCTGGCTGCCATCGCCGGCAGGCTGGGGATGCCGTGGCGTGCTGTCTCGGCGGTGAGCGGGCAGGGCCTGGATGAGATGCTGGAGGAGGTGTTCCAATTGGCAGGAGAGCTGGGGTGAGACGGCTGGGTATTTTCGGTGGCACCTTCGACCCTGTGCACTTCGGGCATCTCCTGCCGGCGATCGAGGTGCTCAAGGTATTCGCCCTCGACACCGTGGTTTTCGTGCCGGCCGCCGCACCTCCCCACAAACTGACCGAGCCCGTGACCTCGTTCGCCCACCGGTTTGCCATGCTGGCGCTGGCCACAACTCCCCACCAAGGCTTGGTGTTGTCCGATCTCGAGTCCACGCGCAGCGGGCCGTCATTCACGGTGGACACCCTGCGAGAAATCCGCGCCGGCTGGGGCGCCGAGCAGCTCTTCTTCATCATGGGTAGCGATTCCCTCGCCCAGATCACCACCTGGTATCGCTGGCCAGAGCTGGTGGAGCTGGCCCATCTGGTGGTGCTGCGCCGCGAGCCACTTTGGGGGGCCGGGCTGGAGCGGCACGTTCCGGATATCCTGCGCCCCCGACTGCGGTTGGTGTCACCATCCCGCACGGCTGATCTGGCTGCAGGCGAAGCCAAGGGGTGGGTCTTCCTGCTGGAGCACGAGCCGTACCCCATTTCGGCCACGGTGATCCGGCGGCGCCTGCAGGCGGGGGAAGAGACGGACGATGTGCTGCCGCCCCAGGTGAGCCGCTACGCGCTCAAGAACCGGGTGTATCATCGAGGCGAACGTGACGACTGATCAAGGCGTGTGGAGCTGGGTGCGTCTGGCGCTGTCGGCGCTGGAGGCCAAAAAGGCCTTTCACGTCACAGTGCTGGACGTCGCGTCGCACACCTCCATTGCCGATGCCTTCGTGATCTGTTCCGTGGGATCGCTGCGGCAGGCGCAGGCCGTGGCGGATGAGGTGGGACGGGTGTTGAAAGAGGGCGGCCTGCGCCCGCTGGCCGTCGAGGGGTATACCCACGGCGGGTGGATTCTGATGGACTACGGGGATTTCTTGTTGCACATCTTCGATGAGGAGCGCCGCGCCTTTTACGCCCTGGAACGGCTGTGGGGAGATGCGCCGGAGGTTTCGGCGCTGCTGCGCACCGGCTGACCGTGCGAGCGCTCCTGGCCACTGCAAGTCCGGCAGCAGAGGCGGTGGTCAAGGTCCTCACGCGCCTGGCGGCAACCGATCTCAACCTGCTTCTTGAGGGTGAAACCGGCTGCGGAAAGTCGCTGCTGGCGGAGAAAATTCACCGGCGTTCGCGTCCCGGGCGACCGCTGGTGGTGGTGGATTGCGGCGCCTTGCCCGCCAGCCTGGCCGCGGTGGAGCTGTTCGGACACGCGCCGGGCGCCTTCACGGATGCAACAGGGGGCCGGCGAGGGTGGCTGGAACAGGCCGGGGACGGCACGGTGGTGTTCGACCGCATCGAGGCGCTGGCGCCGGAGGTCCAGGTGGCGCTGCTGCGCACCCTGGAAGAGCGGCGCTTCTTTCCGGTGGGCGGGGTGGCGGCGCGTTTCCTGCGCGCCCGGGTGATGGCCACGGCCACGGAGGCGGTGGCAGAGAGCCTGGAGAGCGGACGGCTGCGCCGCGACCTGTACCACCGGCTGGCGGGGTACCATGCCCACATTCCACCGCTACGGGCCCGCCGGGAGGACATCCTTCCCGCCTCTGCATCCTACCTGCGCCGTCAGGGGCGACTGATGAAGGCGGCGTTCACCCTCCACCCGGAGTGTGCCGAACTGATGTTGAACTACCCTTGGCCGGGGAATTTTCGCGAGCTGGAAGCGGCTCTGCAGCGCGGTTGCCTGAGCGCGGCGGCGGGGCTCATCCTGCCCCATCACCTCGGGCTTCCCCCGGACGGCTGGGAGCGTGTGATCGCCTGGGCGGTGCAGCAGCGTCGTTCCCTGGCCGAGGTCACGCGGGCCTACGCCCTGTGGGTGCTGGCGGAGGAGGGTGGCAACGTGTCGCGGGCGTCGCGGGTCCTCGGGGTGTCCCGCCGGACGTTGATTCGCTGGCGCGCACAGCCCCATGGGTGAGATTCTTCTTGCGTGGGTGGGGCGAGCCGGCGAGCCGGAGTGGGAGAATCTCGCGCGCGGTTACCTCGAGCGCATTCGGCGCTTCGTGCGCATCGACGTGGTGCGGATTCGCCCCGAGGCGGGACGAGGGCAGGATCCCGAGCGGGCGCGGGCGCGGGAGGGGGAGCGTCTGCTGGCGCTGCTGCGGCCGTCAGATCGGCTGGTGGCGCTGGATGAGGGTGGGCAACAGCTGACCACCGAGCGGCTGGCCGCCTCGCTGGCGGTGTGGCTGGGCTCGGGAAGGGTGGTGATGGCGATCGGCTCGGACTTGGGTCTTTGCCCTGCGGTGCGAGTGCGCGCCCAGCATCTGCTCGCCATTTCGTCGCTGACGCTTCCCCATGCCCTCGCCCGAGTGCTGCTGCTGGAGCAACTCTTTCGCGTCCTCGATCTCAACGCCGGCGGCGCTTACCACCGCGGCCAGGCCGGCGGGAAGGGTGTGAGGTATAATTCGCCACCAGGGAGGCAGCGGTGAGCCGGACGCTGGATCTGGAGGTGATCAGGGAGCACCTGGAGGCCAAGCGCCGGGAGTTGCTCGAGGGCGTCAGCCGCGCCCGCCAGGTCACCAGCGAGGAGAGCGAGGCGGGCGCCCCCGACATCGCTGACCGTGCCACCAGCGCATTCCAACGCGACTTCTCCTTTTACGTCTCGGAGAACGAGGCGCGCATGCTGCGCCTGATCGAAGAAGCACTGGCGCGGCTGGACAACGGCCGCTATGGAGTGTGTGTGAGCTGCTCCCAGCCCATCGAGGCACCGCGCTTGCAGGCACTCCCTTGGGCTCGGCACTGCATCGCCTGTCAGGAGCTGCAGGACCGGGGTGAGCTCTGACGGCGCGTCTGCTCGCCCTCCTCGCCTGCCCCGACGACTACCTGCTGGAGATCGAGCGGGTCGCCTTTGAAACCGAGTGGACTTCCGCTCATCCGGGTGGTGAGCTGAAGCGTCTCGATACCGCCGAAGTGGACCGACTGGCCGGCGAGCTGGCCTCGCCGTCGTTGTTTGCGGCGGAGCGCCTGCTGGTGGTGCGCGACGCCTCGGCGGTACTGGAGGGGAAGGAACGGGACAAGGGCAAGAGGGCGGCGGAGGCTCTCCTCGCCTGCCTGAGAAGCTCCTGGGACCGGGCTACCTCGCTGCTGCTGTGCCTGGCCTCCAGCAGCGAGCCCAGGGGAGTTCTGGCCGACTACGTGCGGGCCCACGGTACTCTCACCTGGATGCCCCTGCCGGCCCCACCGAAACCGTGGGAGGACGTCCGCCTCTCCGAAGAGCAGCGCCGTACCCTGAAAAGGCTGCTCAAGCGCACCGTACCGCCCATCCTGGCGCACGAGGAGGTGGTGGAGGTGCTGCTCGACCACTTCGGGTTCAAGCCTCGCCAGCTGGTGCAGACGGCGGAGCGAGTGCTCCTCGCCGGGCAGCTGGATGCCCAAAAGCTGCGCGCGGAATTGGGGCCTCCGGAGCGGTCCATCGAAGAACTGGAAAAGGCGCTGCTTGAGCGGAAGGGGGAACGGCTGGCGCGCTTTCTGGCGGCTCTGCTTGCGGGAGGTGAGCTGGTCAACTGGCGGGGGGAGCGAATCTCCCCGACTAGTGTGGCCCCCCTCCTCGGCGCTACCCTCCACCGGCTGCTGCGAAACGCCCTGGCCATGCGCGAAGTCGCCCGCCGGGCCGGTCTGGCCGACGAGCTGGATGCTCGGCGGTGCGCCGCCCCGCGTTGGTACGCGACGACCTTTCAGAAACGGCTTCACCCACTGCTGGAGCGGCAGATCGGGGCGGCGGCGGGGTGCGAACTGGCTGACGCGTCCCTCTGGCAACGCCACCGCGCCTTCCGGCTGGCCGCCGCCTACTCCGACGATGAGCTGCGCCGGGCACTGGCAGCGCTGTCCCGCTGGATTCCCGAGCGCGAGCGGGAAGGCAACTCCGCCCTCGCCATCTTCTCCGAGGTGCTGCTGGGTCTGGTCATTTCTCGACCAGCAGGAGGCGATAGAGCTGGCGGCGAGGAATTCCCAACCGCCGGGCCACCTGCCGCCGGGCTTCGGCCAAAGAAAGCCCTCGGGCCAGGCCGTCCTCCAGCAGCCGGCGGACCGTTTCGGGGGTGACCTGGCCGCTGACCGCGGCGGTGGGGGGGGCCACCACCAGCGTGTATTCCCCCCGGGGGGCACTGGCCTCCGCCGAGCCGGCCAGCTCGGCCAGCGGCGCCAGCAGGCAGCGTTCGTGCACCTTGGTGAGCTCGGCCAATAGCGCCGCCGGTCGAGACTCTCCCAGCGCTGTGGCGCAGTCGGAAAGCTCGGCCGCCAGCCGGTGGGGAGAAAGGAAGAGCACGAGGGTGTGGGGAAGGGACGCTGCCTGGCCGAGGAGGCGGCGGCGGGCCCCCGCCGTGGGGGGCAAGAACCCCAGGAAGGTGAACGGCATCGGGGGGAGCCCAGCCACCGAGAGAGCGGTCACCACCGCGCTGGGGCCGGGCACCGCTTGGACCGGGATGCCGAGCTCACGGCACCGGCGCACCAGGCGGAACCCCGGGTCGGCGAGCAGGGGCGTACCCGCATCGCTGACCAGCGCCACTCGTGCGCCTTCTTCGATGAGGGCCACCACGCGTGCCTGCACGAGCTGTTCGTTGTGTTCGTGGAAGGATCGGGCCGGCTTGGTGAGACCGCAATGGGCCAGCAGCTTGCGCACTCGCCGGGTGTCCTCGGCGAGGATGAGATCGCTGTCGGCGAGGGCCGCACGGGCGCGCGGCGAAAGGTCGTCCAGGTTGCCGATGGGTGTGGCAACGACGAGCAAACAGCCGCACCTGCCACCTGGTGGCTGAGCGGCCTGCGGGGACCGCTTCCGGGTCATCGCTCCGGGTTGCGGGGAAGGATGCGATCGATGTTGATGGCCGAGGCGGAGACCCGCGCCACCACCGTCGGCCGCCACTTGAAGCGGTTGCGCCGGTACAGGGCCAGCACGTGGTCCACCAGAACGGGATCAAACCCCGCCGCCACCAGCCGGGCAGCGTCCAGCCCAGCCTCGTGGTGGGCCCACAGGATGGGATCGGCATCCCGGTAGTCAAAGCCCAGCTCCCCGGCGTCGGTCTGCCCCGGCCAGAGGTCGGCGGTGGGGGGCTTGGTGGTCACCTCCTCGGGAAGTTCCAGGTAGCTGGCCAGCGCAAAGACCTGGGTTTTCCAGAGGTCGCCCAGCGGCTGCACGGAGGCCGCCGAGTCCCCAAAGAGGGTCGAGTACCCCAGGAGGATTTCCGACTTGTTACTGGTGCCCAGGACCAGAGCCGGCAGCGTGCGGGCGCGGTCGAACAGCGCCACCATGCGCAGGCGCGCCAGCAGGTTGCCGAAGCGGAGGCGGTCCTCGCCACACCCCAGCAGCTCGGCCAGCTGCCGGGCGGGCTGCGACAGGTCGCGCACCTCCAGCGCCATGCCGAGACTCTCCGCGACCAGGTGGGCGTCGGCCAGGCTGCGGGGATCCGAGGAGGGACCTGGAAGGGCCATGGCGATGACTCGGGAAGCCCCCACCGCTCGCACCGCCAGCGCCGCCGCCACGGCGGAGTCGATGCCGCCCGACAGGCCGACTACGTAGCCGGTGAGCCCGGAGGCGGCCAGTTCCTCGGCCAGGAAGCCCTGCAGCGCCTCGGCCAGCAAGGGCAGGTGGAGGGCGGGAAGCTCACGCACCGGCGTTCTCCAGGGCGGCTCGCCAGAGCTCGAAGCGCTCCATGCGTGGAACCGGAACCAGGGTGCGCGCCCACGCCACCGCCGGCCGGGAAAATGGCGCCACCAGCACGGTCTCCTGACAGGCGGGTGCCGCCTCCACGAGGCTAGCGCCGCGCCCATCCACCGCCCAGGAACCCCCACCGAACAGCACCCCCTCCTCCCAGCCACAGCGGTTAGCGAAATACACGGGCGTCACCGAGGTGATGGCCATGGCTCCCACCAGCCAGTGCCAGCGCCGAGCGCCGGCGGGAACGGGACCATCCTCGATCTCCGACGGGCCACCGGCGACGACGATGATGGCGTCCACCGGAGGGTGGCTCAAAAAGACGCTGGAGGAGAGGTGCCAGGCGTCTTCGCAGATGAGAACGCCGAGGGTGCCGAAGTTAAAGGTGAGCGGCTCCAGCCGGCGGCCGGCGACGAAGAAGCGTCCCTCATCGAACATGCCGTAGGTGGGCAGGTAAAGCTTGCGGTGGATGCCGCACACCCGCCCCCCCTCCAGCAGCACCGCGGCGTTGGAGATTCCCCCGCCGGCCTCGCGCAGGGGCAGGCCGACGAGGATGGCGAGGTCGCGGCTGGCCTCCCGCAGGGGCGCCAGCAGTGGGTCGTCCAGCGTCATCGCCGCCTCGGCGACGCCGTGGTTGAGCAGGTATCCCGACAGCGAAAGCTCCGGAAAGACTACCAGCCGCGCCCCGGCGCTCCGCGCCCGGGAGATGGCCTCCAGGTGGCGCCGGAGGTTGTGGCGCGGCTGCCCGGGTCGAGTGGCGATCTGGGCAAGCGCCACCGGAAATTCATCGGTCGCCGGCGGAATGGTCTTCAAGGTGAGGGAAGTGTAGCATGGAGGGGTGATTGCGTTGCTGCTGGCAGTTTCCCTGTTGGCGCAGCTGGAGGTGGAGAGGGTGGTGGCGGTGGTCAATCGCACGCCCATCCTGGCCTCCGACGTGGAACTGGTGGAACTGGCCGGCCTCGTTCCCCGCTCGCCCGAGGAAGGTGACGTCGCCTATCGCCGAGCTGTCACCGAAGCCCTCATCGCCCTGTCCCTGCGCTGGCAGGATCTGGATCGCACGGGCCTGGCGGCGCGCATCAGACCGAATCTGGAGGCGGCGTGGGCCGCGGTGGTGGCCCGGGCGGGCGGCGACGAGGCGTTGGCGGACAAACTCGCCGCCGCCGGTCTGCCCGAGTCACTGCTGCGCGACATGGTGCGCCGCATGGCAACCGTGGAGGCGTACGCCGCCGAGCGATTCGGACCGTTCGTGCGCCCGGCGCCCCAGGAGATCGAGACCGCCTACCTCACCGAGCTCAAGCCCGCCCTGGCCGAAAAAGGCAGGGAAGCGCCGCCGCTGAAGGAGGTGCGTTCCCAGCTGGAGGCGCTGCTGCGGCAGCGCAAGCTGGCGGCGGAAGTCGAGCGCTGGACCGCCGAGCTGGCGGAGCGGGCGCGCATCCAGCGCTACGACTCCTCCAGGTGATACGCCAAATTCAGGCCTTCCAGTACCGCTCGCACGTAGGTCGAGGTTTCCTGATAAGGAATGGCCGCCGTGAAGGTAATCTCGTCGCAGTCCGCCCCGAGAACGGCCAGCCAGCTCTCCACCACCGCATCGCCGGCATTGTAGGCGGCGGCAATCACCGTTGGGCGGGGGCCGAAGCGATCTTGCAGGCGTGCCAGCTCGCGGGCCGCCAGGGCCAGCGAGGGCTCCGGCCGCCAGAGGTCATCCTCGCCGATACCCAGGCGCCGCGCCGTCTCGGGCATTACCTGGGCGATGCCACGGGCACCGGCGGGGGAGAGGGCGGCGACGTCGAAGCGGGACTCTTGCCGGATGACGGCGGCGAGAAGGGCCGGTGACACCTTCGCCTCGGCGGCCGCGGCGACCACCTCCCTCACCAGCTCTGCTGGCAGCAGGGTTCGCGTCACCGTCGGTGGCAAGAGTCCCACGGGGAAAGCGCCAAGCGCTCGCCAGACACGCTCGCCGGCGGCCAGGGCGGCGGGACCGTTGCCCCACGCCCCCAGGGCGGCGGCACTCCACGCCGCCTCCCGGGGTGCCGCCGAGGGAAAACGACGGGCGAACAGGCGCGCCGCCTCGCGCTCCAGCCCCACCTTCACAAGGGCATGGACCTCGGAGGGCAGCGTGGCCGGCAAAGGTGGCGGGTGAGTGAGAACCTCTGCCCACTCGGGATCGCTGGCCAAGGCGGCGGCGAGGGCCGCCCGCGCCGGGCCAAGGCCGCGGCGGGAGGCCAGCTCGGCCAGGCGGCGAAGATCTCTCTCCGCCTCCGGCTTACCCGCAGAGGGGTCGGCAGGAGAGGGCGGCAGCAGCAGGGCGACCTCCCGCCAGCTCCCCGCCGCCGGGTCGGCAAGCAGGGAGGCGATCCGCCGCTGAGCCTCCTCAAGACGCCCGGCCACAGCATCGGCCACGGCCGCGAGCAAGCGCGCGCGGGGCGAGGTTGGATCGGCACAGGCCAGGCAGGCGCGCGCATGTTCTACTTGGGAGCGGGCCAGCCACACGGCGGCGAGGCGCTCGGCGACCGGACCACGAGCGGTGGCGGGTGCGGCCGCCAGCGGCGCGCACACTCCGGTGGCGACGCCGCGCATGATGGCAGCGCGCGCCACCCCTTCCCAGCCCACCGAAACCGAGGGATCGGCCTGCCGCGCCAGCTCCCAGGCCACCCCCGCCGCCTCCCAGTCCCCCAAGAGTTCTCCGCAGCGGGCCAGCTGTACGGCGGCGGCGTGCCCCTCGGCGGAGTTTCCGGCGGTGGCGAGGGCGAGCTGGAATGAGGCTGCAGCCTCCTCCAGGCGACCAAGCCGGTACAGCGCCCGCCCGTAGAGGAAGGCGAGCTGATAACGCTGGCCCGGCTTCTGGGGCGGGGGCTGTCGAGCAAGCCACTCCTCAGCCTCCCGCCAGAATCCGGTCGTCAGGAGAGCTTGGCCCACCAGCAGCCGGTCGTCCGGCGACAGCCCCCCAACGCTCGCCAGGAATCGGGCCACTCTCGCCGCCGGACCGTCGTCGACCCGTTCTGCAATCACCTGCAACGCCAGAGCGCGGTCGCCCAGCCGCGTGGCGATGATGGCGTCCCGGAAGCGCCGGAGAGTAGGGGTGAGTCGGCGGTTTCTTTGCGGCTTGAGGGTCTCTGCCGGCAACTCTTCCCAGGCCCGGCGAAGGAGGGCGGCAGCGGCCCGTCGAACGCCCGCGTCCACGCCGTCCGCCAGGAGGGGCCGCACGACCGACCAGGGGTCCTCGCCGAGGGCGAGGGCTGCCTCGGCGTCTTCCAGGCGCAGAGCGGGGGCCAGAGCTCCCGACTGGGGCAGGGCGGCGCGGAGGATCTCACGGGAGCGGGAGGGGTTGCCCAGGTGGCGTTCGGCCCGCGCGACCGCCAGCGCCAACTCGGCGGGCCATGGCGTCGGGTGGGAAACCGCCGCGTCGACGACCTCGGCCCAGCGAGCGGCGCGCACGTGCGTGGCCAGCTCGCCGGTTTCACTCGCCCGCGGCGCGTCGGCGGCGAGCGCCACGGCCGTCACCAGGGCCGGGACCAGCAGAGAGAGGGGCCGGGACGTCGGTGGGCAGAGCCGCTGGGCCATGGGCTCAGCCGGGAGGCCAGCGCATCGCCCGCCCGCCAAGGACGTGCAGGTGGAGGTGAAAGACACTCTGGCCGGCGTTGGCACCGCAGTTGGTGACGATCCTGAAGCCCGAGTCGGCGACCCCCGTTAGCCGGGCGGCGCGGGCGGCGAGAAGCAGAAGGTGACCGAAAAGTTCGCGGTCCTCTGTGGTTCCCTCGGCAACGGAAACCACGTGTCGACGCGGGATGACCAGCAGGTGCACCGGCGCCTGCGGGTGGAGATCGTGGAAAACCACGGCGGCCTCATCCTCGAGGACGATGCGGGCAGCGGCGCGACCCGCCGCGATACGGCAGAAGATGCACTCGCTCATGGTCGCTCCTCCCCTCACTGGTAGGGACCGGGGTTGTAGCGCTCCACCCGGGCGCCCAGCGCCCGGAGCTTGTCGTCCATCCGTTCATAGCCGCGGTCAAGGTGGTAGATGCGGTCGACGATGGTTTCGCCCTCCGCCACCAGGGCCGCCAGCACCAGCGCCGCCGAGGCGCGCAGGTCGGAGGCCATCACCGCCGTTCCCTCCAGCCGACTGGGGCCAGTCACCCGGGCACAGCGTCCGGCCACCTCGATGTGGGCCCCCATGCGCTTGAGCTCCAGGACGTGCTGAAAGCGGTTCTCGAAGATGGCCTCGGTGATGGCGCTTTCTCCCTCAGCCTGGGTCATGAGGGTGAGAAACTGGGCCTGCAGGTCGGTGGCAAAGGCCGGGTACTCGGCGGTGGTCACCGAGACGGCGCGCAGCCGTTCCCCCTGGCCGGGAACGAAGATGCTGTCGCTCTCCACCTCGAGTCTGGCCCCTGCTGCTCGCAGGGTGTCTAGGAAAGCGGTGAGGTGCTCGGGGATGCACCCCTGGACGCGTACCCCGTTTCCGGCCAGGATCGCCGCCGCCACGTAGGTACCCGCCTCGATGCGATCGGGGATGACGCGGTGGCTGGCGCCGCCTAGCTCTCCCACCCCCTCCACGACGATGGTGTCGGTCCCGGCCCCGTCGATGCGTGCCCCCATGGCGGTGAGCAGTTGGGCCAGGTCCACCACCTCCGGCTCGCGGGCGCAGTTGCGGAGCACCGTCGTGCCACGGGCGAGGGTGGCCGCCATGAGCAGATTCTCCGTGCCTGTGACGGTGATGCGGGGAAACTCGATCCTGGCGGCCCGCAACCCCCCCGGTGCCTGCGCCACCACGTCGCCCCGCTGCACCGTGACGGTCGCTCCCAGCTGCACCAACCCGTTGAGATGAAGGTCGATGGGGCGGGCGCCGATGGCGCAGCCACCGGGCAGCGCCACCCTGGCGTGGCGGCGACGCGCCAGCAGCGGACCCAGGACCAGCACCGAGGCGCGCATGGTGCGCACCAGCTCGTAGGGCGCGTGGGCGGCCTCGATGGCCCCCACCGTCACGGTGGTGGTGCCGTTCTCGTGCTGGCAGGATTCCCCCAAGGTCGCCAGCACCTTTTCCATGGTGACGATGTCCCGCACCCGGGGCAGGCCGTACAGGCGCACCGGCTCCGCCGTCAGGAGGGTCGCCGCCAAACAGGGGAGCGCGGCGTTCTTGGCGCCGGACACTTGGACCGTGCCGAGCAAGCGGGCACCCCCGCGGACGCGGAACTTTTCCACGGCGGCGAGTCTAGCCGGCGTGGCGGCGCCGTCAAGGCAAGGGCGTCGGGCACCGTCGCTACAATGCCGCCGATGGTGGGCAATCCCCTGCGAGATCTTCTCAACCGCTTGCGCTGGGACGGCAGGCAGGACATTTCCTCGGTGGTGGTGTCGGTGCGCGTGCGGAGAGAGGGAGGCCAACGGGTGGAGGAGCTGAGTTTCGCCAGCGTCGCGGAGGTGGGGGCGCGGGGAGTGACGCTGCAGGACGGAACGTTCGTGCCGTTCCACCGCGTGGCTGCCGTGTTCGCTGGCAGACGCCGGCTGTGGCCGCGGGAGGTTGACGGGTGAGTGAGGCGGGGCGCGAACCGCGAGGGGCCGGAAAGTGCCAGGACCGCCTGGAGCGCGTGCAGCGGGCGCTGGGATATCGCTTCCGTCGCCCCGAGCTGCTCGCCCAGGCGCTGCGCCACGCCTCGGCGGCCCACGAGCAGGGGGCGCCGTCCAACGAACGGCTGGAGTTTCTCGGTGATGCAGCCCTCTCCCATGCGGTGGCGATGTTGCTGTTCACCTCCTGGCCGGCCGCCAGCGAAGGGCAACTGACGCGCGGTCGGGCGGCCCTGGTGCGCGAGCGCACCCTCGCCGAGGTGGCGCAGCGGCTGGGAATCGGTGAGGCGCTGGAGGTATCGCTGCATTTTCGTCTCGGTGATGCGGTGCTCGCCGATGCCTGCGAGGCGGTGCTGGGGGCGCTGCTGGTGGACGGCGGGTGGCGCCGATTCTCCACCACCGTGCGGCGGCTGTTTCTCCCTCTGCTGGCAACCCTCGACTCCGGAGAGCTATCGCTGGAGGAGCCCAAGTCGATGCTGCAGGAGCTGGCCCAGCGCCAGGGCCTGGCGCTGCCCACCTACCGGCAGGTGAGCGTGGAGGGTCCCGAGCATCGGCGCCTGTACACCTTCGAGGTGGAGTTCGCGGGACGGGTGGCGGGTCGGGGTAGAGGCACCTCCAAACGGGCCGCCCAGCAGGAGGCGGCGCGGGCGGCGCTGGCGCTGCTGGCGGCGGAGGGCGACCCGCCGAAGGCGGGCGCCGCCCCCGGCCGCAGCTAGCCGGAGACGCTGCGCGCCACCAGCGCCGGAATGCGCAACTGCGCCAGTTCCTGCACCAGGCGCAGCTCGAGCGGGCGAGAACTGTAAAGCTTCGAGGGGGATCCCGACCAGCTCGTCATGAAGCTGTTCACCAGCTGCTCGCACCAGCGGGGGAACGGCGTCGGCTCGAAGAGCAGGTCGCGGCGGGCGGCGGAGATGTCCAGCACGATGTCGTGTTCGTGGGAGTACGGCGAGAAGCCGATGCCCAGATGCAGGCGTTGCAACCACTCGGAGGGCACCGAGACGACCACCGGGCGCTTGCCCATGGCAGCGGCGGCGGTATCCACGAACTGGCGCAGCGAGACGATTTCCCTTTGGGCGATGTTGTAGGCGCGACCGAGGGAGTTGGCATTCCCTAAGTTGGCGGCGATCACCTCCGCCACGTCGTGCACCCAGACGAACCCCCAGGAGTTGAGCCCGCCGTCGGGGAGCACCAGGGGTCCGCCGTCCGCCAGCCGCTCCAGGTACGCCTGGGAGCGCTCGGTATAATCACCGGGTCCCACCACCATGGGCAGACGGAGGGATGTGGCGGGAAACTGGTCGCTCTCCCACGCCTGCTGGAGCACCTCCTCGCACTGCCGCTTGTGGTAGGCGTACAGCCAGGAGGAGCTGGCGGTTTCGCTCCTGGGTGCCAGGCGCCCGGTAAAGTCCTCCTCCCGGTAGGGCGGAAAAAGGCGATCCCGGATGAGATAGACCGAGGCGGTGGAAATGTGAATGAAGTGCCCAATGCGCCCTTTCAGCCGCGCCACGGCGTTGCGGGTGTCTTCCTCGCGGAAGGCGATGACGTCGATCACTGCGTCGAAGTCACGCTTGGCGAGGGCGCGCTGCAAGGTGGCGGGATCCGAGCGGTCGCCCAGCACGCGATTGACCCGCGTTCCGAAGGGGTCACTGGTTCGCCCGCGGTTGACCAGGGTGATGCGGTGCCCGTCCATGAGCAGCCGCTGCACCACCGCCTGTCCGATAAACCGGCTGCCGCCGATCACGAGCACGTGCATGACGCGATTCTACCCTTCATCCCC
The DNA here is from genome assembly GCA_937924755.1 of uncultured bacterium. Taxonomy (GTDB): domain Bacteria; phylum Acidobacteriota; class Thermoanaerobaculia; order Thermoanaerobaculales; family Thermoanaerobaculaceae; genus CALEVZ01. Next base: position 78,076 of record CALEVZ010000028.1, on the reverse strand, counting down.
GGCCATGGACGCGGCGTGGTGAGCGGCGGCAAGGGCGGCAGCCAGGGCAGGCTCATCGGTCTCCTGAGGCAGAGACTCAGCGGGAAAAGCTCCCCCCAAATCTCCGGTGATGGCCGCCGTGAGGCGGGCCAGGCGCGCACCAGGGTGAGAAAATGGCTCTCCGGTGAGGGCCGCTGCAATGGCGAGAGGGAAGCCGGCGGCGGCGGCAGCGGCCTGGCCCAGGAGGGGGAGAAGCCGGCGAAGGGCAGCCCCCTGCATGGACACGCTGGCCAGAGGGGCGCTGGCGAGGGTGACCAGAACCAAGTCGAGCAGCACGATCCCCAGGGCCACGGCGGTGGCCCCGCTGTCGGCGCTGAGGCCGAGCACCGGAGCGAGGTGACGCGCCGCGGCGGCGCGGGCCAGCGCCGCCCGCCGCAAGGTGGCGTCCAGGCTGCGGACCGGGCGGTGCCAGCGGGGGTTGTCCAGCAGCAGGGAGGCGAGCAGAGAGCCGTCCTCCCCGGCCAGCTGCCAGGCCTCGGCGGCGCCGCTGGCTCGGCTCATGCCGGGGGCGTCCAGACCGTTGACCAAAGCCAGGATATCCCAGGCCAGGGTGGGCGAATCTTCCAGCAGCGGCGGCGAGCCGGCGGCCAGACGGACGCGGGCGCGCGCCACCTCGGTTTCGGGGACCGGCAGCAGGGGCGGACCCTGGGAGACCCAGCGGTGCATCACATCTCCCACCTGCCGCAGCGTCCGATGGGCACGGACCACCGCGCTGGCCTCCACGGGCTCGTCTTCCATGTCATCGATGATGTGCCAGAAGAGGTTCTCGATGGCCTCTGGGTCGAGGGTGGACAGCGGCGGAGCTGGCTGGTGGTCAGCCGGTGGCACCGTGTCGGCACGGTAGGCCGCCTGCATGATGAGCTTGGAGCACTCCAGGTCGAGGGTGACGTGAAAGCGGTCGGTGACCGGCCAGGCCGGGTCGAAGTGGAACGAGATCACCTCCTCGCGCAGCAGCCGGCTGGCCAGCGCGGTGGCCAGGGAACGGCCCGCCTCGATGAGGGTTTCGTGTGACACGCCGAACTGGCGCTCCACCACCTCGGTGAAGATCTCCCCCCGCGTCTGGGAGATAGCCAGGGCAACCAGCAGCACGCGGCGGGGCGCCAGGTCCCGTCGCAGGAGCCACGACGCCAGGCGCTCGGAGGCGCGCGAGGACGAGGCGAAGGACACCTTGCCGCGGACGATGTCGAAGGATCGGGTGGTGGCGCCCGCCGCCAGCAGCAGGCGCCCCGTCGCGCGGGTGAGGTGGAGCCACTCCAGCAAATCTCCCAGGTTCAGGCGATCGAGGGTGCCGGAGATCCGCTGCATAGCGGGTCTCAGTATGCCAAATGCCGGGCGTCTTGTCGTTGGTATACTCGTCCAGCGGCGCTGGAGGGAGGTGCCAGGGAATGGATAGGGCGTTCTACGACAAATGGTTAGAGGAATCCTACAGGCCCGCCACACGCACCGAGCGAGCCCGATTCACCAACTCCTCGGGTTTCGAGGTGCAGCCAGTCTACGGGCCCTGGAGCGTCGCGCCGGGTTTGGACGAGAGACTGGGATTGCCAGGCGAGTATCCCTTCACTCGTGGGGTCTACCCCTCCATGTACCGGGGGCGGCTGTGGACCATGCGCCAATACGCCGGATTTTCCACCGCCGCGGCTTCCAATGAACGCTACCGCTACCTCCTGGCGCAGGGGCAGACAGGACTATCGGTGGCCTTCGACCTGCCCACCCAGATTGGCTATGACTCCGACGACCCGCTGGCGCTGGGTGAGGTGGGCAAGGTTGGCGTCGCCATCGACACGCTGGAGGACATGGAAATCCTCCTGGCCGGCATTCCCCTGGACCAGGTGTCCATTTCCATGACCATTAACACCACAGCGGCGGTATTGCTGTCCATGGTGCTGGCGGTGGCCCGCCGGCAGGGGGTGGCGTGGACGAAACTCAACGGGACGATTCAGAACGACCTCTTGAAGGAGTACATCGCCCGCGGTACTTACCGCTTCCCCCCCCGCCCTTCGCTGCGCATCATCACCGACATCTTCGCCTTCTGCCGCCAGGAAGTGCCCAAGTGGAACACCATTTCCATCTCGGGATACCACATTCGCGAGGCCGGCGCCACGGCGGTGCAGGAGGTGGCCTTCACCCTTGCCAATGCCCGCGAGTATGTGCGTGCGGCGTTGGCCGCCGGGCTCGAGATCGATGAGTTTGCCCCCAGGCTGTCGTTCTTCTTTAATTCTCACAACAATTTTCTCGAAGAAGTGGCGAAGTTCCGTGCCGCCCGCCGGATGTGGGCGCGGATGATGCGCGAGGAGTTCGGCGCCAGGGATCCCCGCTCCTGGCTGCTGCGTTTCCACACCCAAACCGCCGGCTCCACCTTGACGGCGCAGCAACCGGAGAACAACGTGGTGCGGGTGGCGATCCAGGCCATGGCGGCGGTTTGCGGGGGCACCCAGTCGCTGCACACCAACGCCCGCGACGAGGCGCTGGCGCTGCCCACCGAGGAATCGGTGCGCATTGCCCTGCGCACCCAGCAGGTGATCGCTTACGAATCAGGGCTTGCCGATGTCGCCGATCCCCTTGGAGGCGCCTGGCTGGTGGAGGAGTGGACCGATCGCATCGAGGCGGAGGCGGGCGTCTATCTGGACAAGATCGAGTCGCTGGGAGGCGCTCTGGCGGCCATCGAAAGGGGCTTTCAGCAGCGGGAGATCCAGGAAGCCGCCTACCGCGTGCAACGCGCCATCGAGGCGGGGGAGCAGGTGGTGGTGGGGGTGAACCGCTTCCAGGTGGAAAGAGAGGAGCCCATCCCCATCCTGGTGATCGACGAGGCGGTGCAACAGGAGCAGGTGGCGCGCCTGCAGGCGGTGCGAGCGCGGCGGGACGCCGCCGCCGTGTCCCGAGCCCTGGCCGAGCTGGCGGCGGCGGCGCAGGGTACGGCCAACGTCGTGCCTCCCATTCTGAAGGCGGTGGAGGCGTACGCCTCCATCGGCGAGATCGCCTCGACCTTGGTCTCGGTGTTCGGCGAGTACTCGGGCACCACCGAACTGTAGCGGAAGGTAACCCGCCCCAGCGGAGCGCGCCGCTTACCGACCGCTGCGCCAGGGCTCGGCCTGGGCGGGGGGTTGGACGCCGGCTAAATGGGCGACGAAGGCCGCCACCTCGGTGAGGGAGGCTTCCCGGAGCGTGCGGACGGGTACACCGGCACCCCGCGCCATCCACACCGCCGCCATGCCGGCGGCGGTGTTGCGGTGGCCGTGCTGGCCGTGGTAGGAGGCGGGCTCGTGCAGCGGCCCGCCGATGCGGGAGGTGGCGGCGAACCCGGTGCGCATGAACACCACCAGGTCGCCGGAGTGGGGCGAGTCGAGGCCCAGGGGCCCCAGCTTTTCGCGGCGGTACACCTCCGCCACCACCGGCTGACCGTCAACCTCCAGCAACGCCAGCGCCTGGGCCGCCCGTCGTACCAGTTGCTCGCGCTCGGCCTGGGAGACAACGCCGTCGGTCTCGCGGCCGGCCAGGTTGACGTAGAGGTGGGCGCAGCCTCCGCCGCCCACCGCCGCCATGGGGGAACGCCCGCTCACCCGCTGGCGATCCCCCGTACCCTCCGCCTCTGCCAGGCCGGCGCGGCGCAGCACCTCGTTGAGATGCACCACCTCCCACAGGGGGGCGATACCGTGGTCGGACACCACCACCAGCGCGTCGCGCTCCAGATCCAGGGCGCGAGCCAGTTCTCCCACGGCGCGGTCGGCGACGCGGTAGGTGGCCAGGATGGCCTCGTCGGCGGTGGCGGCCAGGCCGGGGGTGAAGATCAGTTGGCGCGGCTCGACGATGAGGAGCGCGTGTTGCACCTCGTCGATAATCGGCTGGTAGGCGAGGAGCAGGTCGAACGCCTCATGGCGAATGGTCGTTCGGGCGCAGGCGTTGAGGTAGGACGAAAAGCGCTCCACCTGCGCGAGGTAGTCATCGGGGGTGAGACCTTCCCCACCGTTCAGTCTGCTGGCCAGAGCTCGACTGTCGCCTGGCCCGGGCCAGAAGCCCACCTCGCGATCCAGCAGCTCGCGGTAGGAGCGCGGGTAGGCTTCGGTGGCATACCAGGCTCCTCGGTAGATGACCACCTGGCTCAGGTCGCTCTCCAGGCGCTGCAGCAGGCACCAGCCCCCGACCGTGCGGGTTCCCCCGTCGGGATGGGGGACGGAGAGACGGAGGGGAAACCACTGGCCCGCGCCCAGTCGGGCGATGACGCCATTTCTCTCATCGTCGTCGTCGTCGACGACGAGGGTGTCCCAGGCGGCCACCCCGTCGGTGATGGTATCGACGGCAGTGAGGACGAACGCGACTTCCTTTGGGAGGTTGGCGCCGGTCAGGGGAACTCGCAGCCGCAACCGACGAGGAGGTGCGTCCCCTGGCGTCGTCGGAGTGCCCGCCGGGGCGAAGGAGGCCCCGGAAAACCGAACCACCTCTGCCGGCGCCGACAGCGGCTGGTTGACGTAGACCATGGCGAAGTCGGCGGTGCGCTCGGCGGTGGCGCCGTCGGCGCCGGGGAACAGCAGTACGCCGGCCCGCCGCCCTTGTCGCCGGAAGGCGTGCCACAGCGGTTCAGCCTGCCAGGGGTGGTCGAACCCCGAGACCGTTTCGGTCAGTGGCCTGCCGGGCAGGTGAAAGACGTTGGCGACGATGCCGGTCCGAGCCGGTACGGCGCCGGTGGCGATGGAGGCGTGGTTCACCGCCGTCAGAGTGGGGTTTACCGGTGTCGCCTGGCGGACGAAAAACCCCCTGCCGGGGAAGGCCGCCAAGCCGTCGGGGTCGGTATAGAAACCCCGGGTCAGGAGATCGGCGTGGCGGTCGGCCTCCATGCCGTCGTGGGAGAGCAGCACCACCCGGCGGGCGCCGGAGGAGGAGCTCTCCAGGTGGGGAGCCGGCAGGTGGCAGGAGAGGGCAGCGAGCAGGCCTGCGCCAAGAAAGGCACGCGTGGTCATGGTGGCAAGTGTAGCTGGTTGGCGGTGGCTGCTCGGCCGGGGTTCTTCACACCGTCTTCACGTCTCGTGATGAAACTTCCGCGGCGGCAAAGTAATCTGCCGCCTGCCTAGGAGGAGACCATGACCACAACCAAGCTGCTGGCAGCGATCCTGCTCGGCGTCTCGGTGCCGGTCGCGGCCCAGGTGGTGACGGTAGACCCGTCGCTGCCTCGCTACCAGAAACAGGCCACCGTGTCCGGCAACCTCAACTCCGTGGGTTCAGACACCATGAATAACCTGATGACGCTCTGGGCGGAGGGGTTCCGACGCCACCACCCCACCGTCAGGGTGCAGGTGGAGGGCAAGGGGTCATCCACCGCCCCGGCGGCGTTGATCGCTGGCACCGCACAGCTGGGCCCCATGTCCCGGGAAATGAATCCCTTGGAAGAGGACGCCATCGAAGAGAAGTACTCCTTTGGCCCTACCCAGATCCGCGCCGCCCTCGACACCCTAGCGCTCTACGTCAACAAGGACAATCCCATTGCCGCGTTGTCATTGCCGGAAATCGATGCCATGTACTCCAAGTCGAGAAAGGGGGGCTACCCCCACGATCTCACCACCTGGGGTCAGCTGGGTCTCAAGGGCACCTGGGTGGGTCGCCCCATTTCTCTGTACGGCCGCAACTCGGCCTCGGGAACCTACGGCTTTTTCAAGGACCATGCCCTGTTCAAGGGGGACTTCAAGGACACGGTGAAGGAGCAGCCCGGGTCGGCTTCGGTGGTACAGGGGGTGAGTGAAGATCTCTACGGGATCGGCTACTCGGGGATTGGCTACCAGACCTCGGGGGTGCGAGCGGTGCCGGTTTCGGAGAAACTGGGCGGCACTCCCTACGATCCCACCTATGAACACGCCGTGGACGGACGCTACCCACTGGCCCGCTATCTCTACATCTACATCGTTCGAGATCCCCGCCGGCCGGTGGATCCCCTCACCCGCGAGTTCCTCCGTTACGTGCTCTCCCGCGAGGGGCAAGAGATCGCTGTCAAGGACGGCTACCTGCCACTGCCGTCCAAGGTGGTGGCGCAAGAGTTGGCCAAGTTGCAGTGAGGGGGCTGGCAGTGTCGCGGATCATGGTCGGGCATCCCGCGCTGGAAGCTGATCCGGGCTGGGGAGGACGGTGCAGGTGAGGGCAGACACGGCGCGATTCCGGGCCCGCGCCCGCGCCATCGACCGCTGGATGGCGGGGTTGATCACCGGTGGCGGGGCGGCAGTGCTCATTGCCACGTTTCTCCTCGTCCTCTTCCTGGTGATCGAGAGCGTTCCGGTGTTGCGCTCGCCCCGGGCCAGCAGCGAAGGCGTCGTTCCCCAGGGGGTGCCCCTGGCCGCGGCCGAGGATGAGTACCGGGAACGGGTGACCGTGGTGGGGGCGGAGGGTTCTCTGCACCTGGTGGGTCGCGACGGCGAGGTGGAGGTCATACCCCTGGAGGGGGTCCAGCCGCCTGTCCACCAGGCCCTCTTCTCCGCGGATGGCCGCTTCCTGGTTGCCGTCGACGGGGTTGGCCGTTTGCATGCTTTCAGTTGGCGCCAGCGGGTGATCTGGGAGGGCGAGAGGCGCGTCTTGCAACCGCGTTTGCGGGCCATTGCCGCAACTGCCGCGGGGGACGGGAAACACCTGCTCGCCGTGGTGGGAGAGGGAAGCAGTGCGAAGGTGCTGGTGGGCACCGAGGACGGTGCGAGCGTCGTGCACCTCTCCGAGAAGAGCACGTCGGCGACCAACCTCGCGGTGGCGGGTCCGGCGGTGGCGGGAGCGCTGACGGCGTCGGGGGAGCAGGCCTGGGTCGCCACGGCGAACGGACTGCAGTGGTTTCAGCGCCTGGACCCCGAGGTGTCCTTGCTGGAACCAACGGCCAGTGTTCCGCTGAGTTTTCGCCCCACCACCGCGGCGGTGCTTCTAGGCGATGTGACTCTGGTGCTGGGCGGGGAGAGCGGCGAGGTGGAGGCGTGGCAGGCGCTGCCTGCGGCCGGGGCCGGATGGCGATTGGACCAGGCGGCGCAGTTCCATGGGAGCGGTCGGGTCATCGCGGTGACGCCGTCGCAGCGGGAGAAGAGCTTTCTCGTGCAGCGCATCACCGCGGCGGAGATCCTGCACCTGACCAGTCGGCGCACCCTGTTGGCTCTTCCCGGGTATCCGGCCGACGCCGTGGTGGCGCGCCTGTCCCCGCGCCTGGATGGCGCCTTCGCTGTGACCGCAAAGGGTGCGGTACACCGTTGGAGTCTACAGCTCCACCACCCCGAGGCGAGTCTCGCAACGCTATTTTTGCCGGTGCGCTACGAGGGGTATGAACGCGCCCATGTGGTATGGCAGTCGAGCGGCGGTTCGGCGGGGTTCGAGCCCAAGCTCTCCCTGTTGCCGCTCATCGTGGGCACCCTCAAGGGGGCTCTGTACGCGCTTCTCTTTTCCGCCCCCCTGGCGCTTGCAGGGGCGCTGTACGTCAATCAGTTCGCCCCCCGGGGCCTGCGCGAGGTGGTCAAGCCGGTGATCGAGCTGATGGCAGCGGTGCCATCCGTGGTCGTGGGGTTCTTGGCGGCGCTGTTTTTGGCACCGCTGGTGCGCGAGCACCTGCTGATCTCCGCGGGCGTGCTGCTGGCGGCGCCCAGCGTGGCTGCGGTGGCGGTGGTGTGGTCGCTGGCCCCGGCCCGCTGGCAGCGGCGTCTGTCCGGGGCACGAGAGCTCGTGGTGGTCTTGGGCATGCTGGTGGTCGCCGGCACGGTTTTGATTGTTCTCGAACCGCACCTGCACCAGGCATGGTTCGGCGGCGACGTGGTCCACTGGCTGTACCAGCGGCTGGGGGTCACCTATGACCAACGCAACGCCATGGTAGTGGGGTTTGCCCTCGGCTTTGCAGTGATTCCCATCATCTTCACGATCGCCGAGGATGCCCTCTCCAACGTGCCGCCCAGCCTGGTGGCGGCGTCCCTGGCACTGGGCGCGACCCCGTGGGAGGCGGCGCGCACGGTGGTCATCCCTGCCGCCAGCCCAGGGTTGTTCGCGGCGGTGATGCTGGGGCTGGGCCGGGCGGTGGGGGAGACCATGATCGTGCTCATGGCGACGGGGAACACCCCGTTGATGTCGCTGTCTCCCTTCAACGGCATGCGCACCATGGCGGCGACCATCGCCGTGGAATTGCCCGAGGCTCCCTACGGCGGCACCCTCTATCGAGTGCTGATCTTGACTGCGTTGTTGCTCTTCTGCTTCACCTTCGCCATCAACATGGTGGCCGCGGCGGTGGCCGAGCGTCTGCGCAAGCGCTTCGGGAGGCTGGCGGCATGATGCACACCCCCTGGCTCAAAGAGGGGGTCGCCGCCCGCTGGCTGGCCGCCGCCGCGCTCCTGATCAGCCTGGCGATGGTGGTGGGACTCGTGGCGGTGGTCTCTGCGGTGGCGGGCAAGGCGTTCTGGCCCAGGCCGCTGGTGCAACTGCACCTGGCCGATGGGCGAGTGCTGTTGGGGGAGGTATGGACGCGGGAGGCGGACCCCAACCACCCCGGGCACGAGCGCTGGAGGCTGAAGACCGGCAACCGCGACCTGGAGGGGCAGGATTTCGTCTGGGTGCCCAAGGCCGCCGTGGTGGCTCGGGAGGTCCCCTCCGCGGCGTGGCTGGTGGAACGGCGGGAGTACGGCAACTTCTACGGGTTCGCCGGCGAGTTGCGATCCCCCGAGGGGATCGTTCGCGGCACCGATGAGCGCTTCAGCGACGCTGTTGCGCGTGCGATTCGACGGGGCCGGGAGCTGGTCGAGGAAGAACGTCATGTGCTGGATCGCCTGGCGGCCTTGCACGCCCCGGTGGTGAAGTACGAGGCGCGGGCGAAGGGGGCGAAGAACGAACGGCGTCGCCAGCGAGCCCTCGCCGCCCTGGAACGTGCTCGGCAGCACGAGGAGGAGAACGCAGCGCCCCTTTTAGCTCGTCTCGCCGAGGTGCGCCACCAGGCCGAGGAGGTCACCCTGGTGATGAACGCGGCTGGTGGCCAGGTGATGACCGTCCCGGCGGCGGGGGTGGTCCGCGCGGTGCCGATCAACGCGCTCGGCTTGGGGGCGCGCGTGGAGTTGTATCTCTCCCGGTGGTGGGAGTTCCTTTCCGCCGAGCCGCGCGAGGCCAACACCGAGGGTGGAATCTTCCCGGCACTGTTCGGGACCGCCCTTTTGGTCTTTCTCATGACCTTCGCGGTGGTGCCGCTGGGAGTCATCACCGCCGTCTATCTCAACGAGTACGCCAGCGGTGGAGTGTTTACCCGGGCGGTGCGGCTGGCCCTGGCCAACCTGGCGGGGGTGCCGTCCATCGTGTTCGGCGCCTTCGGCCTCGCCTTCTTCGTCTACGGGGTGGGCGGTACCATCGACCGGCTGTTGTTCGCCGATTCGCTGCCCACCCCCACCTTCGGGACGGGGGGGATCCTGTGGGCGTCGCTCACCCTGGCGCTGCTCACCGTGCCGGTGGTGGTGGTGGCCACCGAAGAGGGGTTGCAGTCGGTCCCCGACGCCACTCGCGACGGGGCGCGCGCCCTGGGGGCCACCCGCTGGCAGACTCTGCGCCACGTGGTGCTGCCGTATGCGGCGCCGGGGGTTCTCACCGGGACGATCCTGGCGGTGGCCCGCGCCGCCGGTGAGGTGGCGCCCCTGATGCTCACCGGCGTGGTCAAGCTGGCCCCGGCGCTCCCCCTGGACGGCACGCCGCCCTACTTGCACTTGGAGCGCAAGTTCATGCACCTGGGGTTCCACATCTACGACGTGGGATTTCAGTCCCCCAACGTGGAGGCGGCCAAGCCCATGGTGTACGCCACCACGCTGGTACTGCTGGCGCTGGTGGTGGTGCTCAACGTGGTGGCCGTCGCGTTGCGCGCTCGCCTGCGCCGGCGGCTGTCGAGGTCCGCCGTATGACCACCGCTCCGGCCGCGTTGCGCACCCGCTCGCTGTTGGCGGGCTTCGGCAGTACGGCGGTGCTGCAGGCCATCGACCTGACCATCCCCGAGCGACAGATCACCGCCTTCATCGGCCCTTCGGGGTGCGGCAAGTCGACGCTGTTGCGGTGCTTCAATCGCATGAACGATCACCTCGCCGGCTTCTTTCGCAACGGTGAGGTCCTGGTGCACGGGAGGGACGCCTACGATCCCTCTTTTCCCCTGGAAGAACTGCGCTCGCAAGTGGGGATGGTTTTCCAAAAACCCAACCCCTTCCCCCAGTCCATCGCCCGCAACGTGTCCTTCGGCCCGCGCATGGCGGGGGTCCGCGATCCTGCCGTACTGGCAGAACTGGTGGAAGCCTCCTTGCGGCGTGCCCAGCTGTGGGACGAGGTGAAGGACCGTCTGCACGCCTCCGCCTTCGAGCTGTCGGGGGGACAGCAACAGCGTTTGTGTATCGCCCGCGCCCTCGCCTCGGGCCCGCAAATCCTATTGCTCGATGAGCCGGCGTCGGCTCTCGACCCCATCGCCACCGCCAAGCTGGAGGAGACCATCCTGGAGCTCTCCCGGGAGGTGACCATCGTGCTGGTCACCCACAACCTGCAGCAGGCGGCCCGGGTTGCCCATCGCACGGCGTTTCTGTACCTGGGGAAACTCATCGAGGAGGGGGAAACGGCGGCCATGTTCGCCGCACCGCGAGAACGCCTGACCGAGGAGTACCTGACCGGCCGCTTTGGCTAGGAGGAGCAGCATGGAGAGAAGGATCGAGCAGGAACTGGAAGGTCTGAAGGGGCTGCTCCTGACCATGGCAGGCGAGGTGGAGCGACAGCTGGCGCTCGCCGTACGCGCTGTGGTGGAACGGGACGACGCGGCGGCTTCCGCGGTGATTGCCGGGGATGTCGGGATCGATCAGCGGGAAATCGAGGTGGATCGCCGTATCATCGAACTGATCGTACGGGAACGTCCGCTGGCCCGCGATCTCCGCCTGGTGATCACGGCCGGCAAGATCGCCCCGGATCTGGAGAGGGTCGCCGATCACGCCGTCAACATCGCCGAGCAGGCACTGCTGCTCAACCGCCAGCCGCCCCTCAAGCCGTTCGTGATCATGCCCCGCATGGCGCGCCTGGCCTCGGCCATGGTGCGCGATGCCATTTCCGCTTTCGTGGCCGGCGACGCGGCGGCAGCCCGCCGGGTGGTAGCCCAGGACGATGAAGTGGACGCCATGCACGAGGAAATCTTTCGGGAGTTGCTCACCTACATGATGGAAGACGCCCGCACCATCCCCCGCGCCCTGGCGTTGCTCCTGATCGCCCGCTCCCTGGAGCGGGTGGCCGACCAGGCGACGAACATCTCGGAGCAAGTTGTCTACCTGGTGGAGGGTGAGGACATTCGCCACCAGCGACCGGAGGGTGGCCGCGATTGAGCGAGGAGGTGCGCTTTCGCCTGCAGCAGGTGTCGTGCTTTTATGGGGGCACTCGGGCTTTGCACGAGGTGACGATGGATATCCCCGCCCGCGGAGTCACGGCCTTCATCGGGCCCTCGGGGTGCGGGAAATCGACCCTCCTGCGTAGCCTCAACCGCATGAACGACGTGGTCCCGGGCTTTGCCCTCACCGGGCGCGTGCTGCTCGATGGGCAGGACATCTACTCCAGCCGCGCCGATCCGGTGGCCCTGCGAAGGCGGGTGGGCATGGTTTTCCAGCGCTCCAACCCTTTTCCGTCGTCGATTTTTGATAACGTGGCCTACGGGCCACGGCTGCACGAGCGGCTTTCCCCGGCGCAGCTCGCCTTGCGGGTGGAGGAGGCGCTGCGCGCCGCCGCCCTGTGGGACGAGGTGAAGGATCGCCTGAATCTCCAGGCCTCCATGCTCTCGGGTGGCCAGCAGCAACGCCTCTGCATCGCCCGGGCGCTGGCCGTTCGCCCCGAGGCTCTGCTCTTCGATGAGCCGGCGTCAGCGCTCGATCCCCTGTCCACGGCCCGGGTGGAGGAGCTGGTGCTGGAGCTGGGCCGCTCGCTCACCGTGGTGATTGTCACCCACAACCTGCAACAGGCCACCAGAGTGGCCGACCGAACGGCCTTCTTCCTCCTCGGTCGGCTGGTCGAGTACGGCCCTACCGTCGAGCTCTTCACCACCCCCAAGGACAGTCAGACCGAGGCCTACGTGTCCGGGAGGTTTGGATGAGCGTGCGCGTTTTCGTGGTCGAAGACGACGTCGACATCGCCTCGCTGGTGGCCAGGCAACTGCGACGAACCGGCGAGTTCGAAGTGGAAGTGTTCTTGAAAGGGCAGGATTTTCTGCGCGGTTGCGAACAGCACCTGCCCGAACTGGTGATTCTGGACCTGAACCTGCCCGATACTGACGGCATGACCCTGTGTCGGGAGCTGCGCGGGTGGGACTCGACGCGGACGGTGCCCATCCTGATGCTCACCGCCCGGGCCAGCGAGGCCGATCGCGTCGCCGGGCTGGAGCAAGGCGCCGACGACTACCTCACCAAGCCCTTCTCTCCCCGCGAGCTGCTGGCGCGGGTGCGGGCCTTGGTGCGTCGCCAGCGCTGGGAGCGGGGCGTGCCGGAGGGGGTGTACAACGACGGGCGGCTGATCGTCGACGTGGACCGCCGGCACGTCAGTTGGGAGGGGAAACCGGTTCACCTGACCCAACGGGAGCTGGACATCCTCTGGTATCTCATCTCCCTGGGGGGCCGCGTCGCGTCGCGGGAGCAAATCCTCGACGCCGTATGGGGACTGGCCTCGGCGGTGGATGCGCGCACGGTGGACGCACATATCCGCACGCTGCGTCGTAAACTGGCTGGCGAGGTCATCGAGACGGTGATCGGCAGCGGCTATCGTTTCGGGGGGCAGCGTTGAAGCTGCGGCGCAGGCCGGGTGGTACAGTCTTCATCGTCACCGCGCTGGTAGGTTTCGCCGGCCTGATCGGTGTGGCCAGGGAGCGCCACGCCGCGGCGATGGAGGCGACCACCGCCCGCTTGCTGGCGGTGGCAACGGCACTGGCTTCCGAGGCGGTGCCGCTGCTGGCCGGAATGCCGGAGACCGCGGCGGCCGCCGACGCAACGGTCCGACGATGGGCAACGGCCTCCTCTTCTCATGTGGCGCTCATCGATCAAGACGGCTGGGTGCGGGCGGATTCGTGGGCCACCGCGGCTCTTCTCGGCAGGCTGGAAAACCAGAGTGCCCAACCCGAGCTTGAGGCGGCGAGGACGGCAGGGGTCGGGACGGCGCGTCGCCGATCCCTCACCACCGACAGGCCGAGCCTTTATGTCGCCGCGGCGGTGGTGGGACCCGAGGGCACGCTGGGGTTCGCGCGCGCCGCGGCGGAGACGGGAGATCTCCCATTTCCCTGGTTTGCAGCGCTGGTGGTCGTCTTGTGTGCCGCCGCCGCCGGTGGCGTGGCGCAGGCTTGGGAGCACGCCGCTTACCGGCGGGCGGCTCGCCACCTGTCGCCGTGGTCGGATCTTCCCCCCGGCGCCGATTTGGAGAGCCTGGCCGAAGACGCCGACCGCCATTTTCGCGCCGTGCGGGAGGAGGGGGAACGGGCGCAGCAGGCGATGCGGGCCGCCCTGGCGGAGGTCAGCGAGGGCGTGGTTCTCATTGACTCTCAAGCGCGCTTGCGCTTTGCCAACCCGGCGGCGGAAAGGCTGCTGGGGTCGACGCTGGTGATCGGCCGGGCATTGGTGGAGGCGGTGCGGGCCCCGGAGCTGATGGGGGCCGTGCAGGGGACACTGGAGGGGGGGGCCGCCTCCTTCACCACCTGCGCCGGCGCCGAGGGCGCGGAACTGGCGGTGCGTGTCTGCCCGCTGGCGCACCCGCTACTGGCGGCGGCCATCGTGCTGCGGGATGTGCGCGGTGAACGCCAACTGGAGCGAGCGCGCCGCGCCCTAGTCGCCGATCTGGCGCACGAGCTGCGCACACCACTGACGGTGCTGGCGGGGCTGGCGGAAGAGGTGTCGGAGCAGCCAGAGCTGGCCGAACTGGCCGCTGCCCTTAACCGGCAGGTCAAGCGGTTGACCACCTTTGCCGAGGACCTGGAGGAGCTGGCCGCCATTGAATCTGGCCAGGTGCGACTGCATCGCGAGCCTATCGACGTGACCGCAGTGGCCCGTCAAGTCGTGGCGGATCTCTCCAGCGAGGCCGGCGCCGGGGAGGTAACCCTGGTGGTGGAGGGCGAGCCGGTTTGGCTGGAGAGTGATCCCGTTCGCCTCGGGCAAGTCCTCACCAACCTGGTCTCCAACGGCATTCGCTTCAATCGGCGCGGGGGCGAGGTGAGAGTGTCGGTCGCGGCCGAGGGTGGCGGCGCAGTGATCTCCGTCAGCGACACGGGAGTGGGCATCCCGGCGCAGGAAATCCCCTTTGTTTTCCAGCGCTTTTACCGCGTCAGGCGGGATGAACAGAGCACCGGCTCAGGGCTCGGCCTCGCCATCGTTAAGCACCTCATGAAGGTACTCGGTGGGACCGTGCACCTCACCTCGCAGGAGGGAGTCGGCACCACTGTCGTCGTCCAGCTTCCCCGCCACGGGGGTGAGCCTTCGGGGCAAGAGCCCGAAAAAGGGAACTAACGTTTACTCTCCAGGGCCTTGGCCAGGGCAGCGCCGAACGCTGTCACCTCCTGGCGGCGCTCGCTCTGGCGCTCTTCGGACCACTTGCGGAACTCCTTGGCGGCCTTGCTTTCCTTGGCCTTCTTGACGGACAGGGAAAGCCGCTTGCGCTCCGGGTCCACCGACAGCACCGCGGCGGACACCTTGCTGCCGGGAACAAAACGGCTGGCCAGGTCGGTGCCTTTGGGCACGTCCGCCTCCGAGGCGGGAATGAGACCAGTGAGACCAGCTTCGAGGGCAACGAAGACACCGAACGAAGCTGTACGTTCCACGACCCCCTCCACCAGAGTCCCGGTGGGGTAGCGAGCGGCGGCGTCAGCCCACGGGTCGGTGGTGGCCATTTCCCTCAAGGTCAATGAGATGCGCCGGCGATTCTGGTCGAACTCCTTGACCCACCCGGAAACTGAGTTGCCGCGAGCAAAGGTTTCGTCGTCCATGCCCTGCCCCGGGGGAAGCTGGGAAACGTGGATCAGCCCATCGACGCCGGGCAGAAGTTCCACGAAGATCCCGAACTCGGTCTTGCGCGCAACGGTACCGGTAAAGGATGAGCCCGGGGAAAATCTGTCCTTCGCCTCGGCCCACGGGTCAGCCTCCAGGGCCTTAATGGAGAGAGAGATACGGTGCTTTTCCCGGTCTGCTTCGAGGACCTTGACGCGAACCCGCTGCCCTTGTTTGACCACCTGGGAGGGGCGCACACTGGCGCGGTGCGAAAGCTCGCTGACATGCACCATGCCATCGACGCCACCGAGATCGACGAACACCCCGAAATCACGGATCGACTTGACCTCGCCCTCCAGCACCGCGCCGGTGGTGATCCGTTCCCACGCCTGCGCCTCGCTCTGCTCCCGCTCCTCCTTCAGCACCGCCGCCCGGGAGACCACCATGGTGGAGAGGTCGTCGGACAACTCGGTGATCCGGAAGCGATAGGACTTGCCCAGGTAGGCGTCGACGTTGCGGGGGAAGGCGAGATCGATCTGCGACATAGGGCAGAACGCGCGAATCCCGGCGATAGAAACGTCGTAGCCACCCTTGTTACGCCCGGTGATCTTGCCCTCCACCGGCACCAAATTGGCGTAGGCACCGCGCAGGGCTTCGCGCTGCCGGCGCTCGATGGCCAAACGATGGGAAACGCGCAGCTCAGGCTGCAGCGCCACCACCACCGCATCGAGGCCATCGCCGGGTCGCAATTCACCCAGCTCCGAGCGGTCCATGACGGCCTCAGTCTTGCCGCCCACCGAGATGAGCGCCACGTCGCCGGCGACGGCCATGATTTCACCGCTCACCAGTTGACCGACCTCGATGGTGTCGTGGGTAAACGATTCGGCCAGCGCTTCAGCAAAGCTCTGGGCGTCGGGGGTGGAGGAGTTCTCTTCCAGCATCGGCGATCCTTCCCGCATGGCCCGAGCGGGTGGCCCGCACGGTCGGGCCAGTTATTCTACACGAGTTTTGTCCCGAGGGGGGAGCGAGCTGCTATGCTGAGCGGCGGGAGTCGGGGCGATCGCCGGGACATGGCCATGGGCTGCAGATGGTGTTCCTCCTGGCAAGCTGGCGCCGTTGGTCGGGAGGTGGAGAGGCTGGGAAAGCGGCCGTGGGTGGTCTGAGCGCCCTGCCCGAGTGGAACCACGGCGCCATTACGGCGGCGGGGGTGTTGCTGGCGAATCTGGGCAGCCCCGCCGCTCCCACACCGCGGGCGCTGCGCCGTTATTTGAGGGAGTTTCTCTCCGACCCCCGGGTGGTGGAGCTGCCGCGCCCTCTGTGGTGGGCGATCTTGCACCTCTTCGTCCTGACCACTCGACCACGGCGCTCGGCGCGGCTTTATCGCCGCATCTGGACTGCAGCGGGCTCACCCCTCTTGGTGATTTCTCGCCGGCAGGCGACGGCGCTCGAGCAGGCGCTGCGCGCGCGCATCGGATCGCCACTGCACGTGGCGCTGGGGATGCGCTACGGCACCCCCTCCCTGAGCGCCGCTCTGGGTGAGCTGCGGGACAGGGGTTGCCAGCGCATCCTGGTGTTGCCCCTTTATCCCCAGTACTGCTCGGCCACCACCGGGTCGACGCTGGCAGCGGTGTTCGCCGAGGTTGCCAGGTGGCGCTGGATCCCGGAGCTGCGCACGGTGGCCTCGTATCACGACCACCCCGGGTACATGGCCGCCCTTGTCGCCTCCGTGCGCGAGGTCTGGGCCGTGGGAGGGGAGCCGGAGCGCCTCCTGATCTCCTTCCACGGGATCCCCAGGCGCGCCTTTCTCGCCGGTGACCCCTACTTCTGCCATTGCCACAAGACGGCCCGATTGCTAACCGAGGCGCTGGGGCTCGCCAAAGGGCGCTGGGCGGTGGCGTTTCAGTCCCGATTCGGGCGGCAGCGGTGGCTGGAACCCTCCACCGATGCCACCCTGCGTCGCTGGGGGAGCGAGCGGTTGGCCTCGGTGGACGTCGTCTGTCCCGGGTTTGCAGCCGACTGCCTGGAGACCCTGGAAGAGATCGCCGAGACGAACCGGGAGGTCTTCCACCGCGCCGGGGGTGGGAGCTTCCGCTACCTGCCGGCCTTGAACGACCGTGCCGACCACATCGCTGCGCTCGCCGATCTCTGCCTTGCCCACCTGCACGGCTGGACAGTTTCTGGAGACCAGTGGGATCCGGCCGCCGCCCGGCGGCAGGCGGAAGAAACCCGCCGGCGGGCAGCAGCGATGGTGGTCACCTTTTCCAAGGAGCGACCATGAGCGAAAAGCCCCCCAGGCCCGACGGTGAAGATCCCATCCGGCTAGGGATTTCCTCCTGCCTGCTGGGCAAGAAAGTACGCTTCGACGGCGGCCACAAGCAGGACTCTTTCCTGGTCCACACCTTCGGCCGCTGGGTGGAGTGGGTGCCGGTGTGCCCCGAACTGGAGGTGGGAATGGGGGTGCCCCGGGAGTCGGTGCGGCTGGTGGAGCAGCAGGGAGAGATTCGCATGATCGCCCCCCGCTCGGGAGCCGATTGGACCGAGCGCATGCGGGAGTTGTCGGCCCGCCGTGCTGCGGCGCTGGCGGAGATGCAGCTGGACGGCTTCGTGCTCAAAAAGGATTCCCCCTCCTGCGGGATGGAGCGGGTCAAGGTCTACCACCACGGTGGTATGCCCACCAAGAACGGGGTGGGCCTGTTTGCCGCCGCCTTAATGGCGCGCCTTCCCTCCTTGCCGGTGGAGGAGGAGGGGCGCCTCAACGATCCCCGGTTGCGGGACAACTTCGTCGAACGAGTGTTCGCCCATCACCGCCTGCGGACGTTTTTTGCCGGACGCTGGCGGCTCGGCGATCTGGTGGCTTTTCACACCGCCCACAAGCTGCAGCTCATGGCCCACAGCCCACAGACCTACCAGGCCCTCGGGCGGCTGGTCGCCACCGCCAAGGGGGTTCCCCCTCTCGAGATCCAGGCGACCTACACTATGAAATTCATGGCCGCTCTCCAGGTCATTGCCACCCCCCGCCGCAACGCCAACGTCCTGCTCCACGTCCTCGGTCACTTCAAGAAGCTGCTGAGCGCCGAGGACCGGGCGGAGCTGCTCGGTCTCATCGAAGACTACCGCGCCGGTCTGCTTCCTCTGGTGGTGCCGGTGACTCTGTTGCGCCACTGGGTGCGGGTGCACCAGGTGGCCTACCTGGCGGGCCAGACGTACCTCGAGCCTCACCCCAAGGAACTCATGCTGCGCAATCACGTCTAGCAGGAGTGTGACGCGGAAAGAAAAACGCCCCCGCGGTCTCTCCGCGGGGGCGGAGGACTGGCTCGGCCTCAAATGCCCACGCCGAGAGCAACCCGAAGCCACCAACGGCGGCAGCGAAAGAAAAAACCCGGGGAGCGGTGCCCCGGGTTGAGGAGTAAAAAAAGTACGAACGCGCTACCGACGCAGCACGAAAGCGGCGGCGGCGGCCAGCAACAGCGCCAGCGCCGCGAGACCGGCGTAGCCGAGAGCCGGGATCGCCTCGCGCCCCACCTGGAAGTTGACGCTGCAGGTGGTCTGGAAAGCTCCGGTTTGGGCATCGAAAATGATCGCCTCGGCAGTATACGTCTCGATGCCGCCGCTGGCTGGCAAGCTCAAGACGAACGACTCGGGATCGTTGTTGGTTCCGGTGATGGTGACGGTACGCGACGAGCCGGCCACGATCACGTTGGAGGAGTTCTTGATGTTGGCCTCGATGCGCACGCTCTGGGTGGGCAGGGTGGTGTCCGCCTCGACCGTCACCGTGACCTGCTCGCCCCACTGGTAGTTGGCCTTGTCGGTGGTGATGGTGCGGCAGGACGCGGTGGCCGCGGCGCCGCCGTCGATGATCAACTGGCCGCGGGCGATCCACGTGCACCAACTGCCGGAGGTGCCCTGGTCAACCATCATCCGCACCGTATTCTTGCCGGCCACGACAAGCCCCAGCGGGAGAGTGAACGTGGTATTGGACCACTGGTTGTTGGCGCCGGTGGCGTAGCCCAGCGACACGTTGTTGAAAAACACCTCGTCCAGCTCGCCATCGCTGAAGTCGACGTCCCAGGTCTCGACCAACAGCACCGCCGAGGTGGTGGGCAGCGGCCCGGTCACGAAGATGTTGAACTCGATGGGGTGGATGGAACTGCTCTTGAACAGGCAGCCGGTGCTCGCCGCCCCCATGTCGCCGTCGGCGACGCCGGTGCCGGCGTTGTTCTCGTTGTCGGTGTCGGTCAGGTAGGTGGCCCCGCTGGTTGCAAGGGCGGTCGCGAGAGGCGGAGCCGGGGGCGGCGGAGCCTGTCCGTGGTCGCTGGCCACCGCCCCAGCCACGAGAACAAGCGGGCAGACGAGGGATGCGACAGCAAGAAGCTTTTGCATGGATTCCTCCTTCGTTGTGCAGACTAGATCGCCTCGCAAAAGTTGTCAAGGCCTTTAACACCGAGCCTTCGCTCTCGGCTGCGGTCCGCATTGGCAACGGGGAGGGGTGCCGAGCAGCGACCGCGGCAGCCAGTCCCCTGACTTCAAGAGATGCGGCATCGGCTCGGCGCGGCGGTCGCGCAGGAAGAGGCGGCGCGCCGGCGAGGACGCGACGAGAGAAAGGTCGCAGTCGGCGTGGAGAATGCATCCCTCCCCCAGAGGAGCCCGGGCAATGACCTCTGCCCCAGTGGGTTGCAGACAGAAAAGCCGCCGGCAAATTTCAGTACCTCCTCGCGGCCGACGCGATTGGCGAGGGCGGTGAAGTAAGCGTTCTGGAAAGCTGCCGCGCGCATCTCCGCCTCGAACAGCCCCTCCGGCCACTCCCCCACCGCTCCGGCCAGCGGGATGGCGATGATCTCGGCACCTCTCAAGGTCAGGGCGCGCATCACCTACGGGTAGTGGCGGTCGTAGCAGATGACCACTCCCAGGCGTCCCACCGCAGTGGCGTACACCGGCATGCCGCGTTCCCCGGGGGTGTAGTACCCCTGCTTGTGGAAGGCCGGCATCTCGGCGATGTGCAGCATCCGCTTCACGCCCCGCAGGCGGCCGTCGGCGTCAATTGTCCAAGCTGGGAAAGTTCTCGCGCTCGTCCAGGTTAAGGACAATCACCACCTCGAGCTCCCGCGCCAGGGCGGCGAAGGCATCGGTGGTGGGCCCCGGCACCGACTCGGCGAGCTCGAGGGGTGGCGGGCCGCAGACCGGTCGCTGGGGAAAGAACGGGGTCAGCGCCAGCTCTGGAAAGACCACCAGACGGGCGCCGTGGGCGGCGGCCTGCCGCACCGCCGCCAGGCCGCGCTCCAGATTGAAGCGCGAATCGTGGTTCACCTCGTAGTGCACCAGGGCAACGCGCGTGGTCATGGGATCAGTGTACCCCGCCGGTGGCTTTGCCGGGCCGGTACTCCAGATGGCGAACCGCCGCCTCCACCGCCGCCAGGTAGTCTTCCCCCTCCACCAGCTGCCGCAAACGCTCCGAGACCGGCAGAACCATGGGATGTACCCCCCAGCGCACCGGTTGGTCAGTATCCCTGTCCCACACCGCGAGGGTATCGACGGCGCGTGAGGCGATGGCCAGAGGCATCCCGGCGAGGGCCACGGTGAGGGCGCGAAACAGCGCCTCGTGCGCCGGGTGGAGAAAGCGCAGGTGCTTGCGGCTCAAGACAGCAATGTGGTAGTGGCTGGGGTGGACGAAGATGCCGTCGAGGGAGAGGCTTTCGCACATGACCACCAGCCAGCCGAAGATTTCGGTGAGGATGCCGAGCCCCGGGTGCTGCTGCCCGGGCAGGGGCGGGCGATGGGCGGGAAAGGAGGCACGAGGGTTTTGCAGCAGCAACCACTCGACGACGAGAACCTCCATTTCGGGCACGGCGCGGACGGAGCGGTTGAGGCGCACCTCGAGAAGCAGCTCGGCGCCCACGCCGCCGTTCCACACCCGCAGCGTCTGGCCCAGCGGGTGGTCCAGCTCCAGCTGCAAGCTGGGGCTGGAAAACCCTCTCGCGCGCAGCAGGTTGAAGATGCCGAAGCGTTCCAGCATCAACTCCACGCCGACCCTGGAGTAATAGTTGAGAAAGCGGGTCTGGCGCGGTACCCCGGGCAGGATGCCCACTAGGTCTTCCTCGGTGAGCCCCCAGTCGCTGTCCGCCGTGGTCGAGGTGAGGGCGAGGGGATCCAGCCGCGCTTTGATCTGTCGAAAACGCAGTAGCGTCAACTCCTCGTTGTCGGGCGGCTCGATGGCGCGACCGGCCAGCAGCCAGGCGAAGAAGCGGGCCGAGTGGCGCCACGCCTCGTCGCCGTAGCCGCCTCCCAGGAGCACCACGAGAGGGATTCGCCGGCCGAGGGCCATCTCGGCCACCAGCCGATCGCGGGCGAGGATGCCGTCGGCGGTGATGCGCCAGTTCCCCAAGGCATCCCCGGCGGCTACGTCGCAGCCGGCAATGTAGATGATGAGGTTGGGGGAGAATCGTTCAACCACCGGCGGCAAAGTCTTAAGCAGGGTGCCCAGGTACGCCTCGTCCGCCACTCCTGCACCCAGGGCGATGCTGGTGGACTCCACCGCCGCCGTCTCCCCCCAGTGGTCGTTGTGGATGGAATAGGTGTGCACGGTGGCGTCCCCGGAGAAGGCGGCGCGGGTGCCGTTGCCATCGTGCAGGTCCAGGTCCACCACCAGCACCCGCCCCTGCCACCCCCGTTGCCGCAAGCGGCGGATGGCCACCACCACGTCGTTGAAGACGCAAAACCCCATGCCACGGTCGGCCGCGGCGTGATGGAATCCGCCACCCAGGTTGATCCCCACGTTACCCGAGGCGAGGGCGATGCGGGTCGCCTGGATGGTTCCTCCCACCATCAGGCGCTGCAAGTCCAGGATGGCCTCCCGTTCCTCTTCGGCCACCGGCGTGCCAAGGATGGAGGTGAGGGTGGAGGCGCGCTGCAGTGTCTCTACGTACTCCGGGGTGTGGGCAAGCAGGAGGTTCTTCATCGCCGCCGGACGCGGGGTGGAGATCTCTTCGTGGGTGATGAGCCCTTCCTCGGTGAGAAAGGCGAGGATGCGATCGGCGCGCAGGGGATCCAGGGGCACGCCCCATAGGTGGCGATCGTAGGCCGGGTCGTAAACGAACCGGACCCGCGGAGGACGCAGCGCAAAAGCTGCCCTCCGCACCTGCCGGCGCACCAGCCGCACCCCGCGCTGGACCAAGCTGGCGCCGCTGCCCGGGGCGCGCCAAGGGGAGAACATCAGGCCCACTGGCGCATGGTACCCCCACCAGGGGGTTCTGCACCACGGCCGCCGCTGGCCGGCCGGCGTGACATGGGGAAGCTGGTGCACCAAGTTGGTGGTACTGGGGGGAGAAAACAGTGGCCGGGAGCAGGGGATGCACTCCCGCGCCGTGACCGCAAGTAGTGGCTCATGTCGAAGTTCAAGGCAGCCGTACTCCTGCTGGCAGGCATGTTGTCGGCCGGGCTGGCGGGGGCGGAGGACACGGTGCTGCCGATTTTCGCCTACCAGACCGGCGGCATGGGGGGCAACCGCTGGACCACCGAGCTCTACATCGCCAACCCGCACCCGGTCGAGGTGGCGGTGCTCCTGGTGCGGGCCATCGTCTCGGATCAGCGCGCCGAGCGGCCCTGCCTGCCGCTCAGCGTGGTGGAACTTCGCGTTCCCGCCTACACCACGATCGCCTGGCCGGCCAGCCACATCGCCCGGGACCTGGGATATGTGGATCGCCTGCTGGGGGCTGTGGTCTTCGCAGCTGACCGCCGGCTGGAGATCACCGCCCCCATGGTCAACGGGCCGGGCGCCAGGGACGTGTCGCGGGAGGATCTGCTGCGCGGCTTCGGGCAGGTCATTCCCGGCATCCCATGGTCCGAGCTGGCGGGACCGGGGTTGTGTGGATGCTGCCGGACTGATCTGGCACCCCGGACCCTGCGGGCCGCCGCTTTTTGATCTCCACCTCCACTTGGTCAACCCGGGGGCGGTCAAAGCGACCGTGCGCCTCGGGCGAGACCGCGCCGGCAGCCCGGGGCGCCTCACCATCAACGGGTTGGAGGTGAGGACACCCTATGAACTGACACTGGAGCCGGAGTCGTGGCGGCAGCTGCGGGTCAGCGCGCCCGAACCCCCACTGATCGTGTGTATAGCCCCCGAGCTGGTCGATCTGTTTTTCACCAGCGATCAGCCGGTGACAGCCTACGTGTCGGTGGTGGACCGCACCACCCACGACCCGCGCACGGTCCTGCCAGTAGCTACGCTGGAGTAGCATCCAGCGGCTCGTCGGGCAGCGTGCGGGCGCGGCGGCTACAATGCCCCAGCGTTGGAGGTGTCCATGCTGCGCCTGCTCCTCCCCTTGCTGCTGGTCGGCGGTGTGGCCGCGGCCGCCGGCCCGCGACCCCGCCAGGCCGGGGTGGTGATCGGAATTCTCCCGCCCGGGCCGGATAACGCCATCACCGACGTGCCCGGGGTGCGGGTGGGGCATGCCACCCTGGTGGAGGGGGAGGAGGTGCGCACCGGCGTCACGGTGGTGCTTCCCCATCCGGGCAATATCTTCCAGGACAAGGTTCCCGCCGCGGTGGCGGTGTTCAACGGCTTTGGCAAGCTCATCGGACTGTCCCAGGTGCGCGAGCTGGGGGCGCTGGAGACGCCCATCGCCCTCACCTCCACCCTGTCGGTGTGGCGATTGGCCGATGCCCTGGCCGAGTGGACCCTGGAGCAGCCTGACAACCAGGAGGTGATCTCGGTCAATCCGGTGGTGGGGGAGTGCAACGACGCCCACCTCTCCGATATCCGGCGGCGGCCAGCGGGGCGCAGCGAACTGCGTCAGGCTCTGGCCGCCGCGGCCAGCGGGCCGGTGGCGGAAGGGTCGGTGGGAGCCGGCACCGGGACGGTGTGTCTGGGGTGGAAGGGAGGGATCGGCACCTCCTCCCGGCGGCTTCCCCCCTCCCTGGGTGGTTTCACCGTTGGGGTGCTGGTGCAGACCAACTTCGGCGGGGCCTTGACCATCGCCGGCGTGCCGGTGGGGCAGCTGCTCGGCCGATACAGCTTCAAACAGGCACCGGACGCGGATGCGGGCGGCTCCTGCATGATCGTCATCGCCACCGACGCCCCCCTGGACGCCCGCCAGCTGGAGCGGCTGGCGGCGCGGGCGCCTCTGGGGCTGGCACGGGCCGGGTCCTCTGGTTCCGGCGGCAGCGGCGACTATGCCATTGCCTTCTCCGCTCACCCCGAGGTGCGACGGCGCCACGGTGAACGGCAGGCTCGGCCGGCTCCCCGACTGGGAGATGACGCGCTTTCCCCTCTTTTCCTGGCCGTCATCGAGGCCACCGAGGAGGCGGTGGTGAACTCGCTGTTCGCCGCCACCACCGTCACCGGACGGGGGCGGACGGTCGAAGCCCTGCCGGTAGCGCAGGTGCTGGACCTGCTGCGGGCCCGCGGCGCGCTGCGCGAACCGGAATAGCGGGGCGAGCGTGGCGGCGATCCCTTGGCCGGGAGGACCCGCGGGGAGGAGCGGATGCTGGAGATGGCGGAGGCAGCTGCAGGCCTTGCTGTTTCTGGCTCTGGCCCTGCCCGCCGCCGGCTGCCTCTCGGCCGGCAAGCGCACCTTTTACCGGTACGACCCGGACTACGGTGTGAGCAGCAAGGAGTTTCTCAACTCCCTGGAGGCCCTGCGCGCCGGTATGGTGCCCGGGAACCGGGCGGTGCTGCTGGAAAACGGGGACGGCTTCTTTCCCGACATGTTGGCGGCCGTTGCCGCGGCGCAACACTCCATCAACCTGGAAACCTACCTTTTTGCGGATGGGGAAATCCCCTCCGCCTTCGCCCGCGCCCTGGCCGAACGGGCGCGCGCCGGTGTCGAGGTCCGGGTACTAGTGGATGGCGTGGGAGCCAGGCTCGGCGCCACCCTGACGGACAAGATGCGCGCCGCCGGGGTAAATGTACGGGTGTACAAGCCCATTCGTCTGTTTTCCATCTTCCGGCTGGGCGATCGCACCCATCGGCGCCTGTTGGTCATCGACGGGCGCATCGGTTACTGCGGCGGCTGGGGCATCGATGACCGCTGGCGGGGCGACGCCGGTTCCTCCTCCGAGTGGCGAGAGCTGGCGGTGCGCCTCGACGGTCCGGTGGTGCGCCAGATGCAGCGCATCTTCATGGAGGACTGGGTCCACACCACCGGCGAGGTGCTGCATGGGGCGCGCCACTTCCCGGTGGTTCCCCCTGCAGGAGAGGTGCTTGCCCAGGCCATCTCGTCCTCGCGCACCGATCAGAGCTCCATGGCCAAGCTCATGCTGTACATGGGCATCCAGGCGGCGCGGGAGCGCATCTTTATCGCCAGTGCCTACTTCGTTCCCGACCGGCAGATTCGTCGCGCGCTGGTGGAGGCGGCCCGACGAGGGGTGGACGTGCGCGTGGTGGTCCCCGGTCCCCATGCGGACATCCCGCCGGTGCGGCGGGCCTCGCGCTTCTACTACGGCGAGCTGCTCGCCGGCGGTGTGCAGATCTACGAGTATCAGCCCACCATGATGCACACCAAGGCGATGGTGGTGGACGGAGTGTGGACGACCATCGGCTCGGTCAACTTCTCCAACCGTTCGATGAAAAAGAACGCCGAGGCCAACGTCGTCATCTACGATCGTCCCTTCGCCGCTGCGGTGGAGGCGGCGATCCTCAAGGACATTGCCGTCTCGGATTTGTTCACCTACCACGAATGGAAAACCCGGGGCGCGTGGGACCGCCTGCTGGAGCTGATTTCTTCGCTCTTTTCGGAGGCCTTTTGAGCTCGGCTGGCCGGACGCCGATCGGTGCACCGGATTTGGGGGGCACGTGAGGGCCCCTCCAGTCCGTCGGCCGAGGCCGGGAGCTCAATGAAGATAAACAAGGAAAGAAAGAAGGCTATACCAGGTACCCACCGTGCTACCATCGCGCCCGTGAAAACCCGCCCGGTCGTCCCCGTCTACACCCCGGGGGAAGAGATCGCCCACAGCGTCACCCATGGCGTCGGCATCGTGCTGTCCATCGCCGGTCTGGCGGTGCTGGTGGCGTTCGCGGCGCTCCACGGCGACGCCTGGCACATCGTGGGCTGCAGCGTTTTCGGCACCACCTTGGTGCTCGCCTACACCGCCAGCACGCTCTACCACGCCATTCCCGGCGCTTTTCAGCGCGCCAAGCGGGTCCTGCGGGTGCTCGACCACGCCGCCATTTACCTGCTCATCGCCGGAACGTACACGCCTTTCACGCTGGTCAACCTGCGTGGACCCTGGGGGTGGACGCTGTTCGGCGTGGTGTGGGGGATGGCGGTACTGGGGATCATCTTCAAGGCGACGCTGATCGGCCGCCTGCGGGTTCTCTCGGTGGCCTTCTACGTGCTCATGGGGTGGCTGGTGCTCATCGCCGCCCGCCCCTTGAGCCAATCGGTGGAGTTGGGTGGGCTGGTGCTGCTCATCGCCGGCGGGGTGGCGTACACCACCGGCGTCGCCTTCTATGCCTGGGCCCGTCTGCCCTACCACCACGCCGTCTGGCACGGTTTCGTCCTCGCCGGCAGCACCCTGCACTTCTTCGCCGTGCTGTTTTACGTGGTGCCGCTGGCCGGATGACCGCAGACGCCGGCTTCGCCACGGCGGGCGCGTGGGGCATCCGGGGCGTGTCGAATCGACTAGTGCATCACTCGCCAGATGAGCAGCGCCAGGGCAACGCCGTAGAGCGTCCCGCAAACGGGAAAGATCCGATCGGCCAGGACCTTGGGGAGAAAGATGTCGGCCACCGACCCACGCACGGCACCCCGGCGCTCGGCCAGCAGGGTGAGCGGGCAGACCCAACCGGAGGCCGCCAGCACGAGGCTCTCCACCGCCAGCGCGACCACCGCCATCCATGTCCAGGGGGTGATGCGATCGACCAGGCCGCTGTAGAGGGCGTAGAGCAGGCAGCCGGAGAGCACCCAGAAGATCACCGTGTGGACGATCTTGATCTGCAAGACGGTGGGGCGCATTAGGCCCTCCCCCCGAGCGCGGCGGATAACGCCGACCTACGCCCCCGCGCCCGTCGCCAGCTGGCGGGCAATGGCCAGCTGGGTACGGCCCAGCATGGCGTGGGGGGCCAGGCGGCCACAGGCCCCTACCCCCGCGACGGGGGCGCACAGCCCGCGGCAAAAACTCACCTGCCGGCCGTTGTAAGGGCAGGTCAAGGTGCGATAGGTGGGCAGAGCTCGTGGCCTCGGCTGGTCGTGGAGAAGCATGGTGTCCCCCGTCCCTATGCTACCCCATCGCCGCTCTCCACGGGGGTGAAGCGGGCGATGAACTGGGGCAGAGCCGGGGGTCGGTAGGTGCAACGCAGCCCCCGTACCCGTTGGCGGTGGGCGTGGAGCTCCACCAGGGCCCGGGCGGCGAAGGCCAGGTGGGCGTCGGAGTACACCCGGCGAGGGATGGCCAGGCGCAGCAGATCGAGCTCCGGCCAGCGCCAGCGGCCGGTGACGGGGTCCAGGCGGCCGTAGGTGACGTTGCCCGACTCCCAGCTGCGCACCCCACTGGCCAGGTAGTAGGCGGCGGAGAGGGACCAGGCGGGGAACTGCTCGTCGGGGAGGTGGGGGCAAAAGGCGCGGCCGTCCACGTAGACGGCGTGGGCCCCCACCGGCTCCAGCACCGGTACGCCGCCGGCGAGCAGGAGCTGGGCGAAGCGCTGGGTGGCCCCCACCCGCCACGCCAGGTGGGCTGTGTCGAACATTTCGTGGAGGGCCACCCGCATGCACTCCAGGTCGCGGCCGGCCAGGCCCCCGGCGGTGGGGATCCCCTCGGAGACCAGCAGGCGGGAGCGAATGGCCTCGGCCCAGGCGGCATCGCGGCAGGAGATCACCCCGCCCACGTTGCCGAGGCCGTCCTTCTTCATGCTCATGAAGAGGCCATCCACCAGGGAGAACACCTCCCGGGCGACCTCCACCGGAGCGCGGTCACCCTGCCCCTCTTCCCGCTCCCGGATGAGATAGCAGTTCTCCGCCACCCGCGCGGCGTCCAGCCACAGAGGGGCGCCGTGGCGAGCACACAACTCGGCGGCCGCGCGCAGGTTGGCCAGGGAGACCGGCTGGCCGCCGCGGGCGTTGTCGGTGACGGTGAGGACCACCAGCTTGACCGCCTCCTCGCGCCGGGAGAGGTAGTCGGCCAGACGCTCCAGGTGAATGTTGCCCTTGAAGGGGTGGCGGCTGCCCACGTCGAGAGCCTCCGCGATCGGCAGGTCCTGGCAGTGAGCCCCGGCCTCCTCGAAGTTTTGCCGGGTGGTGGCGAAAAGGGTGTTGGCCAGCACCACATCCCCGGGGTGCAGAACCGCCCGGGCCAGCAGGTGCTCGCCAGCCCGCCCCTGGTGGCAGGGGATGATGTGGGGGTGCCCGAAGAGTTCCCGGGCCGCCGCCGCAAAGCGCTCGAAGCTCGCAGAGCCGGTGAACGACTCATCGGAGCCGTGCATGGCCGCCCACTGGGCCACGGACAACGCCGAGGTTCCGGAGTCGGTCACGAGGTCGATCATCACTTGCTCCGCCTTGAGCAGAAAGGGGTTATAGCCGGCCTCGGCCAGGTGGCCAGCGCGCTCTTCGGGGGTAGTCAGGTGGATGGGCTCCACTACCCGGCTGCGGTAGGGCTCGAAGGGGGGAAAGGTCACGGTCGCCTCCTCGGGGGGAGGGATTCTACCCCCGCTGTTCCCCTGAGCCGGTGGGCGCTGGTCGGGGTGAATCGAGGTGGGAATGCGCCGCCCCCCGCAGCATGGCCACCGCGTGGGGGAGCAGGTCCAGGATGGCCTGGAGATTTTCCCGGGCCGCCCCCTCGCTGCCGGGCAGGTTGACGATCAGGGTGCACCCCCGCACCCCGACAACGGCCCGGGAGAGAAAGGCGCGGCGGGTGGAGGCGGAGGAGCCCAGGCGCATGGCCTCGGCCAGGCCCGGCGCCTCCCGCTCCAGCACCCCCCGGGTGGCCTCGGGGGTGACGTCCCGGGGACCGAAGCCGGTGCCCCCCACAGTCAGCACCAGGTCGATCCCGTCCCGGCAAAGGTCCACCAGCCGCTCGGCGATGACGGCCGCTTCATCGGGCACCAGTCCCGTCCACACCACCTGGGCTCCCGACTGGCGCAGGAGGGCGGCGGCGGCCGGCCCGGCGGTGTCCACGGCGGTGCCGGCGCTGCAGCGGTCGGAGACGGTGAGCACCGCCGCGCTCATGAGCGGGAAAAGGTTGTCGCCGTGCGCATTACCCATCGACGCCTCGGGTACCGATGTTCCATTCAGGCCAGGGAAGGGGGTAAGCCGCCACAACCTCCCCCGCGGCGGCCCCTTGCCCCCGCTCCAGACGGGCCAGGGCGGTGGCGGGGGCGGCGGCGGCCAGGTCGTGCGAGCCCTGCCAGGGGATCACCTCCACCTCCCAGCGGGTGCCCGTCCAAGCCACCCGGGCGGGTCGGAGGAGCAGGCGCTTGGCGGGGCTGGCCAGGGGGGCGGCGAGGGTGGCGGCGAGTGGGCGCTCGGCGAACGCCCGGCGGTCGCCGGCCAGGGCCTCGGCCAGGGGGCGGGCGAACAGGCGCCACCCCACCAGAGCGGAAACCGGGTTGCCGGGCAGCCCAACCACCCAGGTGTTCTGGAGGCGAGCCACCAGGATGGGTTTGGTCGGCTGCATGGCCACCTTGTGGAAGGCCAGCTCTGCCCCCAACTCGGGGAGGAGGTGGGGCAGGAGGTCCCGCTCTCCTTGCGAAACCCCCCCGGAGGTGAGCAGCAGGTCGCAGTGGCCGGCCAGCCCCGCCAAGGCCTGCCGCAGCGCTACCGGCTCGTCCCCCACCCGGTGCACCGCCGTCACCTCCAGGTGCGCCTCCGCCGCCAGGGCCGCCAGCATGGGGCCGTTGGAGTCGTACAGGTGGCCGAACGCCAGCGGCTGCCCCAAAGGGGTGAGCTCGTCTCCCGTCACCAGCAGGCCCAGGCGGGGGCGGGGGGTGACCACAACGTCCGCCACCCCGGCTGCCGCCAGCAGGGCCAGGCGGGCGGGGGTGAGGACCTCCGCCGCCGCGGCGATCGCCGTCCCGCCGGCGAACACCTCCCCCTGGCGGCGGACGTTGGCGCCCGGGGCGGTGGCGGGCAGGCGCACCCGACCTCCCTCCAGCGTCTCGGCGACCTCCTGGACCACCACCGTGTCCGCCCCCACCGGGAGGGGAGCACCGGTGAAGATGCGGGCGGCCGCCCCGGCCGGCAATGCACTCGGTGGATGCCCCGCCGAAGCGGTGAAGGCCACCCCGAACTCCCCGGGCAGCTGGGCCCCCCGCACGGCGTAGCCGTCCATGGCCGAGACGTCGGCGGCAGGGTAGTCCACGGCGGCGTGGGGTGACGCCGCCAGGCGGCACCCCAGCGCCGCCGCCAGGGGTCGGAGCGCCGCCGCCAGCGGTTGGACGCGGCTGGCCAACAGGGCCCGGGCGTCGTCGAAGGAAACCATGGGCGAAAGACTACCGTCCCCGGTGGTCCGGCTCAACCGATCCGGCTGACCGTCTGCAGAGCCCTCCCCACGGAAGCAAGATAGCCGTCGGCGGCGGCCAACCGCTGACCGAGGGCGGCGGCAAAGGGGTCCAGGTGCTCGCGCCGAAAAAGCTCGGCTGCCGACTCCACGGTGGCCAGGGCCGTCTCATCCCCCTGGCTGATGACCCACGCCCGCTTGAGGGCCAGAAAGCCTCCGAACCCCAGCTCCACGGCGATGTGATCGGGGGGGTCTTCGCTCGCCGGCCGAAAGCCAAAGGCGTGGTAGAGAGTGTGCAGCCGCGCCAGGATGGTCGCCGGGTCGCGATCGGGGTGGTAAGCCACCTCGCGCGGCGACACGGGTCCTCCCGGTCCTAAGACGGCGAGGTAGGCGCCCTCACTGCCCTCTTCGGCGACCCGGCGGGCGGCGGAGGCGAGCGGCGCATCTGGAACTTCGGCGGCGAGCGCCCGGATGTCTTCCCGCCAGCCTTGACGCGGTCGCTCCAGCAGGCAGGAGAGCAGGCGCCAGGCCGCCGCTTCGGCGAGGAGCGATGCGCTCACGAGCCCTCGCCAATGGCCAGCGGCACCCAGCCGGTGCGCATCTTGCGCGCTCCGGCCTCTTCGTGGGACCCATCCCAGACGGCGAAGGCCACCGCCCCCCGTTGCCCCGGTCTGACGCCCGCCGGCAGCGGCCGGACGAGCTGCACCGTCCAGCCGTCGCGGGTGCGCCGGCCGGAGCCGGTGGACATCGCCCGGGGGGCGGGTCGCAGGGTTCCGGGCCCGTCGGCGACGAGGTCCTCCACCGGGCTGCTGCGGGGCCCCTCCATGGGGTTGCCCAGGGCGCGGGCAGGGGCGTAACGGCGGGCCATCTCCTCCTGCTCCGGCGAGCCGGGCGCGAGGGAGGGCGCGGTGAAGGGGTAGTGGTCCACCTGAGCCCGGGGGTAGAGGGCGGTCATGTCGTCCCCCCGACCGTCCACGCTGGCCTGCCAAGAGGCCCGCCAGGCGGTGATTTCCACCGGGCGGCCGGTCTCTCCCATTTGCGGAGCCGGCAGGTCGGCGCCGGCGACGGCGGGTAGCTGCACGGCACAGGCGTCGGAAAACCGGGCGGCGCCGGGCGAATCGTCGTGGGTGGGATCGGCCCAGCTGAGGCGGAAGGCGACCCGGGAGCCGTCATGCACCGCCTGCACGGTGACCGCCGCGGTGGTGGCGACCAGTTGCCGGGGCTCTACCAGGTCCTGCAGCAGCAACGGCGCCACGTGGGCGGGCACACTCCGCCAGGCTGGGTCTTCGCATCCCTGGGGGAGCGCCGGGCGGGCGAAAGCGGTGACTTCGGGCAGGGGAGCCTGGGGCTTGCTTCCGCAGCCGATGACGAGGAAGACCAGAACAACGGTGACTAGGGTGCGCATGGTTTGCTCTCCTTGCCGATCAGGGGACATTGGTGCGCACCACGCCGCGGGCGCTGTCGAAGGCGGTCCGCACGTACACCGGCTCCCGCAGCGGCACGCGCATCAGTTCCCGGCCGTTTTCGGCCAGGCCCAGCACCGTGTCCCCGGAGCGCTTCCAGCGCGGCATCACCTCGTGGCTGCAGCCGAACAGGGTGAGGAGCCCCGCTAGATCGGGGTCGTCGGCGGCGGCGCGGTAGGTGTCCAGGGCCGCCGAGACCCCCGGCCCGAACATCTGCTCCAGGTAAGGCAGCGGCACGTGCACCGGCGGGATGTAGTAGACGTTGGGCTCTAGCCCGAGCTGGGGATACAGCGGCAGCGCCACCTTGCGGACGTGCACCAGGTAGTCTATGGGGTTGTCGGGCCGGGCCTGCTCCGGGGTGGAGACGAACCCCGCCAGGCGGATCTTGCCGATGCAGTTGACGAAGCACTGCGGCTGCTCCCCCTGCTCGATCTTGGGGTAGCAGGCGATGCACTTCTCCGAGGTGCCGGTGGAGGGGTTGTAAAAGACTTTTTTGTACGGGCACGCCTTAACGCATTCCCGATACCCCCGGCAGCGCCCCTGATCCACCAGCACGATGCCGTCCTCCGGCCGCTTGTAGATGGAGCCGCGCGGGCAGGAGGCCAAGCAGGCCGGGTAGGTGCAGTGGTTGCAGATGCGGGCCAGGTAGAAGAACCACGCGAAGTGGGGCACGGCCAGGGCGGCGCCGGCGTCGATGCGGCCAGCGCAGTCGTCCTCGCCGATGTTGGGGTGGGCATAGTCCAGATCCTCCGGACGCCACCCCAGCACCCGCTCTCCGGCGGGGGCGGCCTCAAAGAGCGTCCGGCCGGCGTAGCGGCTCCCCTGCCACCGCTGCGCTCCCAGCATGTCCAGGAGTTTGACGTCCCAGGCCAGGGGGTAAAAACCGTAGGGCTTGGACTCCACGTTGTTCCAAAGCATGTACTCCTGCCCCTTGCCCGAGGTCCAGGTGGTCTTGCAGGCCAGGGTGCAGGTCTGGCAGGCGATGCACTTGTTGATGTCGAACACCGCGGCGAACTGCCGCTGCGGGCGGGCTTCCGGATACCAGTAGGACATCTCGCGGCCGAGCTGCCAGTTGCGCACCAGCGCCATGGCGTTACCCTTCCTTTCCCGAGGTGGTGGTGACGAAGGCGCCGGCCAGGTAGCGGCGCATCGCCTCGTTCTCGTAGCGGGGGCGCAAGCCCAGTTCCACCGGCCGCCAGCGCCCCTTGCCCTGCAGGCCGCCGGGCTCGGCGCGGGTGATTTTGACGATGGCCTCGCGCGGCGCGCCGGTGGGGCAGTGTACGTCGGGCAGGAACCCCGTGCCGATCTCCTGTCCAAACAGTCCCTTGCGCACCAAGGAATCGGTCATCCAGGTGGGTTTGAGCCAGCCGCGGGTGGCAGACTGGTGGGAACCGGAGCGGAACATGGCCTGGTAGCCGGTGCGGGGGTTGCGGGCCAAACCGTCGGGGCGGGTGGTATGCCCCTCGTGGGAGCCGGGGGTGGCCGCGTACATGTTGAACCACATGCGGGTCACCCCGCGGGGGGTGCCGGGGTAGAAGCGGGCGCGACACAGCAGCCGGGAAAATCCCGCGTTGCGCCGGTCCTTCTGCCAGCCGCGGAAGGGGCGATCGGAGGGGTCGGAGTCGATCCACACGTAGTCGCCGTCGTCGATCCCCAGCTCGCGGGCGTCGTCGGGGTTGATGTCCACGTACCCCTCCCCCACCCAGGGGGAGCGGGCATCGCGCCGGTAGATGTCGCCGAAGGGGCCGAACAGGACGGCGATCTGGTCGGTGTCGATGGGAGTGGTATGGGCACCGTGGCGGTACTTGGGGGTGTGAAAGATGAAGCGGTAGCCTTCCTTGGCCAGAGGGTGGGCGGTTTGCTTCACCGCCGCCCACGGCTTGACCACGTTGCGTCCCTGGCGCACCTCGCAGGAGAGATCGTCGTCCTCGACGCCGTAGTCGCGCGGCCCGGCGGGGCGGATGACCTCCATGGGCGGGGCGACGATGACGTTGGGTTCGTAGAAGGTGGAGTCGATGGGTTCCCGGTGCACGGGCAGGTTTTCGCCAGCCTCGATGAACTCCGGCTCCTCGCGGTAGAACTCCAGCCGCCCCGACTTGGTGAACCAGGGGCGGGAGTCCTCCACCTGCTCGAACCCCACCGCCTTGGGGTAGGTGCGATTTTGCATGATGGCCGGGATGCCTTGCTTGGCCTTGGCCTCCAGCTCGGCGATGCGCCAGCCGCGGGTGTTGGAGGAGGCGTCCAGCACCCGCTGGAGGTACACCTCGGTGCGCCCCTCCCGGACAAACTTCCAGGCGTCGGCAAAGCGCCGATCGCCGGTGCGCTCGGCGAGCTTTTCCCCCACCAGCGCTAAAACCTCGATGTCCCCTATGGTTTCGAAAATGCGCTTCAGCGGGGTTCGGGGGAAGACGTTGAGGAAGGGGTTGGTGACCGAAGCGGTCATGTCCGCATGCTTGAGCTCGGCCCAGGAGTCCACCGCGAACACCACGTCCGCCCACTCGCAGGAGGCCGACCACCACCACTCGTTGACGGCGATCATTTCGATCTTGGGCAGCACGTTGATCACCGTGTTGTAGTGCCACTTGACGTTGCCCAGAATGGAGTTGGCGTTGGCGAACCACATGGCCTTGGTGGGGGCGGGCATGTGAGTGCTGCCGGTGAGCAGGCGGTGGCCCACCCGCAGGGGGTGGTCCTCGTGGTTGTAGTAGTGGGCCGATTCGGCGCGCCAGAACTGTTTCACCTTGGCGGGCTTGGAGGCATCCAGCTCGGGCTCGAAGGGGTTTTCGTTGATGTACTGGGGGGCGCCATTGAACAGGGCGACGCGGTAGTTGCCGGCGTAGGACCCGACGTTGCCCCCCAGCCGGCCGATGTTGCCGGTCAAGGCAGCCAGCAGGAGGATGGCGCGGTCCTTGTTGTCGTTGTTGAAGAACTGGTTGGGCCCCATGCCGGTGGCGAACAGGGTGTGCCCCGGCACGGCGGCAATTTCTCGCGCCAACCGCTCCACCGCCGTCGCCGGTGCCCAAGTGAGCTCTTCCACGGTCTTGGGGTCGAAGTGGGCAGTGTATTCTTTGAGCAAGTCGAACACAGGCCGGCAGCGCACCGTGCCCCCGGCCGCCAGGGGCACGTCCACCGCCCCCTCCAGGAGCGGATCGTCCACCGGAGACAGCTTGCCCACCTGGTCGCGGGTGATGGCCCGGGGAGCGTTGGCGCGGCGGTCCCACCACACCAGGTCCCCCCACTCTGCGCGCATGCCGGCGGGCAGGAGCATGTCGTTGTGCACGCCGGGGGGGGGCGCCTTTTCCCCCTTCGCCAGGACCTTGGTCTGGTTGGCGAGGGGGCTGGGGGGGGTGGCGAAGACGTCGGCGGCGCGCAGGTAGGCTAGGGTGTCGGAGCGCACCAGCAAGGGCAGGTCGGTGAAGCGGCGCACGTAGCTGGCGTCATAGAGGCGCTCCCGCATCACTACGTGCGCCAGCCCGAGGGCGAGCGCCGGGGTGGTGCCGGGGCGCACGACGATGGCCTCGTCGGCCTTGCAGCAGGTGGCCGAGAGCTCGCAGGCGATCACCACGATCCTGGTGCCCTGCAGGCGCGCCTCGGTGAGCCAGTGGGCGTCGGGCATCTTGGTGGTGATCCAGTTCATCCCCCAGATGACGGCGATCTTGCTGTGCTCGATGGCGTTGAGGTCAAACTCCACGGTCTGCTGGCCGGTTACCATGGGGTGGCCGGGCGGCAGGTCGGTGTGCCAGGAGTAGTTGTCGAACCCGCGTCCACCCAGCGCCGCATCAGGACCGATGCCCCGGATATGGGCGTCCAGCAGCGCCAGGGTGTTGGCCATGCGGTAGAGGCCGAACACCCGCGTGATCCCCAAAAGAGGCATGCCGCCTCGCAGCTTCAAGGTCTGCGTGCCTGCCCCCTTCATGACGGCGATCATCTCCTCGTCGTACCCCTGGCGGCGCAGCCTCGCCGCTCCCTCTTCACCGGAGTAAGTGGCGGCGATGTCATGCAGGGCGGCGGCCACCAGGCCTGCCGCCTCGGCGTGGCTGGCTCGAACCCACTCGTCCCGGCCGCGGTTGAAGTACTCCTTGGGGGGCTTGCCATCGGCGCCGCGGGGGAAGCCCGCCTCCACCCAGGCCTTGAACCCCTTGCGCACCATGGGGTGGCGCACCCGCCGGTCGCCATAGAAGCGCCGCGTCAAGGCCAGCCCCTTCTGGCACACCCGCGGGTCCCAGCGGTGGGAGGCGCGGTTGCCGTCCAAGTCGGTTGCCAGCCCGTACTTCATGGTAGGACCGATGCGGGTGATTACCCCCGCGCGCACGTAGGCATTGAGCAAGCAGTTGTGCGTGTCGTTGGGAGCGCAAAGGAAGGTGAACACTTCGTCGTATTTGTAGAGGTCGCGGTACACCTTTTCCCAGTCGCGGTCCGGGTAGTGGGCGAGAGGGTTGTCCAGGGCCCCCAGGCCCCACGCCCGGGTGGCGGAGGCGATGAAGCCGGCGAAACCGGCCGCGGCGGCGGAGCTCAGGAATTGACGGCGGGACGGTCGAGGTGGGGTCATGGCTTGGCCTCCCAGGTACGGATGAAGGCGACGATGGTGTGAATCTCATAGCTGGCCAGGGCGCGGCGGGTGGGGGAGGGGCGGGTGAATCCCTCCATGGTGGTGCCGCGTCGTCCCCGGGCGATGGTTTCCACGAGGTAAGTATCCGAGGCGGTGGACAGGAACACCGGATTGGCCAGGGCGGGTCCCTCCGCCCCCTCTCCGGCGGGGCCGTGGCAGCCGCTGCAGGCGGCTCGGTAGAGCCGCTCGCCCTCGCTCCTTTCGCCCCTCACCCAGCGCGGGGGGCGAGGATCTCTTTCGGGCTGAACACCCGAAGACTTTCGCAGCCAGTTGACCAGGGTGGCAATCTCGGCGGGGCGCAGGCCGCCCTCCCCTACCCCCCAGGCGGGCATGCGCCGGCCGGGGCGGCCGCGGGTTATGGCGGCGGTCAAGAACTCGTCGGAGGCGAGGGCCAAAAAGTCGGGGTTGGCAATGGCCGGAAAGGGTGTCATGCCGGGGTAGCGCATCCCTTCCCCCGAACGCCCGTGACAGGCGGCGCAGAAGGTCCCGTAGAGAGTCGCGCCGTCGGTGGCGAACTCCCGCTCGCCGAAGCGCTCGGAGCGGATACGGTCGCGGGGCCAGTACGCCTCCGGGAACGGGCTGCGGCGCAACGAAAAGGTGAACAGCACAAGGGCGTCGATCTCCTCTTCGCTCAAGCCCATGGCGGGCATCTGCGAGCCCGCCACCACCGCCGAGGGATTGCGGAAGTGCTCGGCAAACCAGTGGGCCAGGCTCCGCTCCCCCGGCACGCCGGCAAAGGAGGTCTGGCCCGGGTCGCGCTGGCCGGCGATTGTCAGGTCCGGACCGTCGTCGCCGCCAACCCCCCCCACCTTGTGGCAACCGCGGCACCCCAGGGAGTGGAACAGCGCCTTGGCCTCGATGAGCTGGGGCGCGCCGACGCGCGAGTCCAAAAAAGCCGCCAGCGCGCCGCGCTCATCGTCGGGGATCGGCCGGAAGGAGGTGCGCCACGGTCCCGCCGCGGCGGCGGCGTGCGACCGGAGGTGGCCCGCATACCAACCGGGGTCGTAGCCGCGCGCGCCGACCAGAGTGAGGTCCGGCGCCGGCAACCCCGCCGCACCCCCGGGGCGGAGGGTGCCGCCGCGGCCGTCGACCGCGTGGCAGGCGAGGCAGTCGTACCGCTCGAGCAGCGCCTGACCCAGGCGGAGCTGTTCCAGATTGGGCACTCTCAGGTGGGTGTGGCAACTCCCGCACCCCGCCTGGGCGTAGCGCCGCGGCACCAGGGGCTCCGGCCAGTGGGGCACCGTGCCGTGGGCGTCGGCGGTCTCGCTGGCGAGGCCCTGGCCGCCGTGGCAGACCACGCAGCCGAACTCGCCCGGGTCGTGGGGAATGGGTGGGTGAGCCGCGAACAGCCGCTGCCCCGGAACCACCTGCTCGCCGGGGGCCATACCCAGGTGGCAGGTGACGCAGCGGTCGGTGGTCCGAAGCGCGGGGACGATGATTTGCCGCAACTGGGGGTTGAAGCTGGCCTTGGCGTCGGGGGGCAGGGCGGCAGCGTAGTTGCGCTGAATCACCCGCCAGTCGCGCAGGAGGTTTTCTTCCAAGGCCGCCCACCCCAGCACCACCAAGGTGGCAAGGGAGGACACTAGCAGCAGGATTTTGTTGGCGTGCGAGGTCACGCCACGCGCTGACCGGGGTGGGGTGGCAGAAGGCGAGGGGTGGGGAGCAGGCATGATCGTCCTCTAATGTCCGGGCCAGTGGGTCGGGGACCAGTAGAACTCCCAGTTGGGGCCGCGGAAGTAGGTGCCGATCACGGTGAGCACCACGAAGCCGGCGAGAAAACAGGTGAAAAGCCCCAGGGCGCCGGCCCGGGTGGAGTTGTGGCGACGCACCAGCCACAGGGAGTAGGCGGCGTAGATGGCCGTCAGCACCGTTCCTGGATTGAAGGCGGTGATGAGCAGTTGCGGCACCTCCGGCCACCACTGCCGCAACCACCCAAAATGGATGGCCAAGGCCTCCAGGGCCACCGCCGTGGTGAGTCCGAACACCGCCGCCCGGCCCACCAGGGCGCCGCCCCCGGGCCCGCCGAACCACTCCCCGGTGCCCGCTTCCTCGCGGTCCAGGTAGGGGATCAGGCCCAGACCGATGAGCACCATGGTGGGAATGCCGATGCCCCCCATGAAGGCGGAGAAGGACACCAACTCCTGCAGGCCCAAGAAGTACCAGGGGGCCTTGGCGGGATTCTCCGGCACCGCCGGGTTGGCCAGTTCCTTCAAGGGGGCGTCGAAGAGGACGGACAGGACGAGACAGATGCCCACGGTCAGCATGAACAACGCCAGCTCGCCGTAGAGGAGGTGGGGCATGGCCGGGACGGTACCCTCCGGGCCGTTGCCCACCGCCGGGGTGCGCCCCCGCACGACGGCAGCCAGGTGGTAGGTCTTCTGGGGAGCCTCGGTGAAAACGGGATAGGTGGCCGGGTGCGGCGGCCCCAGACGGGCCTCGGCGTCGGCGGGACGAGCCAGTCCGCCGTCCTTGCGGATGCGCCAGAAATGCACCGCCAGGAGGGCTACCAGGATGAGCGGCAACAGCATGACGTGGAAGAGGTAGAAGCGGATCAGCGCTTCCTCGCCGACCTCGTCGGAGCCCAGCAGCAGCAGTTTCTGCAGCCCCCCCGGGTCGAACGAGGCCGTGATCCCGAGTGCATCGGTGATTTCGCGCGGCGACTGGGCGATGTTGGCGCCGATGGTGATGGCCCAGTAGGCCAGCTGGTCCCAGGGCAACAGGTAGCCGGAGAAGGAAAGCCCCAGGGTGGTCACCAGCAACCCCATGCCGATCAGCCAGTTGAACTCGCGCGGCCGGCGGTAGGCGGCGGTGAAGAACACCCGCGCCATGTGCGCCAGCACGGCGATGACCATGACGTGCGCCGCCCAGCGGTGGATGTTGCGCATGAACCGCCCGGTGGGCACGACGAAGTGGATGTTTTTGATCGACTCGTAGGCCACGTCGGGGTAGGGCTTGTAGTAGAACATGAGCAGGACGCCGGTGACGAGGGTGACGAGGAACGCCGACAGGGCGATCATCCCCAGTCCCCAGGTGGTGGCCCAACGCAGGCTCCAGCGGTGCACTCTCGCCGGGTGCAGGTGCAGGAAGACGTTGCCGAAGATGAAGGAAGAGCGGGCGCGGTCGCTCACCGGTGGGCCGGAGCGGAACATGGTTTCCCGCAGCCGGCGGGGGGCGGCGCGCAGGTTGGCCCAGAGTCGGGCGAGACCGTCGTCGGAAGACCTGGCGCTCATACCGCCACCTTGGTACCCGGGGGTACGCTGGCTCCCTCGTCGACGATGACGCTGCCCCCCCCTGCCGAGGTGACCGCCAGCCAGGGCAACGGCGCCGGTGCCGGGCCACGCACCACCGAGCCGTCGGGGGCGAACCGGGAGCCGTGACAGGGGCAGTCGAAGCCGTGCGGAGTCGGCTTGACGATGCAGCCCAGGTGCGTGCACACGGTGGAAATGGCGAACACGCCGTCGGCGCCCTTGAACAGCGCCACCGACCGCCCCGGAGGAACGTAGGCCTCCCCCGGCGCCAGGGACTCCGGCAGATGGACGCGGAACTTCTTCGACGGCGAAGGCAACACCGCCGCCTTGGGCAGGCGCAGGGCGCCCAGGGCGGCGAAGCCCAGCGCGGCGGCGGCGGACCACAGGGCGGCCAGGCCCAAGAAATCCCGACGCGCCACCGGCTCGGGGTCCAGGCGAGAGCGGCGGGGAAGCGAGGGGTGGGCGGTGCTCATGCAACCCTCCAGTGGCAGGTGAAGGTGACGCGCTCCATGGCGATGGCCTCGGTGGGACAACGCATGACGCACAGGGCGCAGCGGATGCAGCGATCCTCGTCCTTGAGGATGGCGGAGTGCTCGCCGGGCTCCACGCCGTCGCCGAGCGCCCAGCGGACGACCTCCGCCAGGGCTGGGGACGGCTCGAGGTCGGCGAGGGCCACCAGTTTCAGGCAGGCGGTGGGGCAGACGTCGACGCAGCCACCACACAGCACGCAGCGGGTACCGTCGAAGACCGGCGTGACTCCGCAGTCCAGGCAGCGGGAAGCCTCCCGCTGCGCCGCCTCCTGGTTGAAGCCGATTTCCACCAGAGCCGTGTGATCAGCGAGGCGGTCGCCGGGGGGCAGGGTGGGAACATCGTGCCGAGGGATGGCCTCGTACCCCAGCTCACGGGCGTATCCCGGCAGCTTGACGAACACCTGATGCCAGTCTGCCCGCAGGGTGCGCCTGGTAACGTACTGGTACACCGAGCGGGCGGCACGCTTGCCGGAGGCCACCGCGTCGATGAGCAGCCGTGTGCCGTGGGCCAGGTCGCCGGCGACGAAGACGCCGGGGGCGCTCGTCGCCAGTGTCTCCGGATCCACCTTGGGCCACCCGGGGCGCGCCTGCTCCACGTCTGCCCCGCCGTCGGCGAGGAAGCCCAGCTCGGTGGTCTGTCCGACCGCCAGCAACACGGTGTCGGCGGGCACGGTGAGGCGGTCGGAGTGGTCGAACACCGGCGAAAAGCGACGCTGCTCGTCGTACACCTTGAGGCAGCGACAAAACAGCACCCCCTTCACCTGGCCGTCGTCCCGCAGGATCTCCACCGGGCCCCAGCCGTTCAGGCGCTCCACCCCTTCCTCATCTCCTTCCAGGATTTCCACCGTGTCGGCGGGCATCTCCTCGAGGGTTTCCAGGGCCACCAGGCGTACCCGCCGCACCCCGGGCAGGCGGGCCGCGGTGCGGGCGGTGTCATAGGCGGCCTGCCGCAGTACGGTGCGGGCCACGTCGTAGGCGACGTTGCCGCCACCGATCACCACCACCTCCGAGCCCAGCTCGAACGGCTGGTCGAGAGCCGCCGCCCGCAGCAGATCGACGCCCCCGAACACCCCCGGCCCGTGCTCCCCGGGCAGCCCCAGCGACCGCGAACGCTTGGCCCCCACCGCCACGATCACCGCGGCGAACTCCCGGCGCAGCTGAGCAAACGAAACATCCTTGCCGACCGTGGTAGAGCAGCGGATCTCCACCCCCAGCGCCTCGATCACCGCCACTTCCCGGCGGATCACTTCCCTCGGCAGGCGGTACGCCGGCACCCCCAGGTAGAGCATGCCGGCGGGCACCGGCTCGCTTTCGAAGACGACGGGGGAAAACCCCAGAAGGGCCAGATCATGGGCGGCCGACAGCCCCGCCGGCCCGGCGCCGATGATGGCGACCCGCTCGCCGCCGGCGCGCGGCAACTGGCTGGCCCGGGTGTGCAGCAGGGCGGCCAGCTCCTCGGCGTCCGCCGCCACCTCCGGGATGAACGAGCGCACCGCCTCCCACACCGCCTCCGGGGGGTGAGCGTCAACCCCGTGTCGTTCGCAGGCAAAGCGCTTCAAGGCGCGGATGGCGATGGGACGATCGTCGCCAAGCCAGGCGCCGCTCTCGTCGACCCGGGGGATGCGACCGCGGCGACAGGCGGCCTCGCACGGCGCGCCGCATACCCGCCCGCAGATGGAGGCGAAGGGGTTGGGGCCGCGGGCGATCAGGTACGCCTCCTCGAAGCGGCCGGCGGCAATGGCGCGCACGTAGCCGCGGGCGTCGGTGTGCACCGGACAGCCCTGCTGGCAGGAAATCAGGTCCCGGTGGTACCCCTCCCCGGGCACGGCAACGCGCAGCGGCGGGTGAGAGCGGGCGCTCACGACGACTCCCCGGTGGCCGCTGTCGCCGCCCACGGCAAGGGGCCGCGCAGTTGGTCGAGGGTGACGGTGCGGAGAAACTCCAGGTAGGTGTCACGCACGCCCCGCCAGCGCCCATGAGCCGGGCAGGGGTCGTCGTCGGAACAGTGGTGCAGCGGCCCGAGCAGGCACGTCGCCTGACTCTGCGGGCCGTCGAAGAGCTCCACCACCTCGAAGAGGGTGATCTGATCGGCGGGCCGCGCCAGCCGGTAGCCTCCGTTGAGGCCCCGCGCCGCCTGCAGGAGGCCGGCGCGCGTAAGGATGGCGAGGATCTTGGAGAGGTAGCTCATGGGCACCTGGGCGCAGGCCGACAGGTCTTTGGCCAGTACCGGGGCGTCGACGGCCTGACGGGTGAGGCACAAGAGGGCACGAACGGCGTGAGCGGCGGTGGTGGACAACATTCTGGAGTTCCCGATCCAGAACTCTAGAATAGGCCAACTCGGCCTGTCAAGCCCTCCCCCACCTCCTGCGAGGTTGTCCCGTCAGACACGGTAAGAATTGATGCGGAGCAGGTTGGTTACGGGGCGCTCGCCCAGCGGGGCGCCGTGGGTGATGACGATGATCCCCCCGGGCGACAACAGCCCGTGGGCGGCCGCCTCGGTCTCGGCCAGAGCCACCACGCCCTCGTGCTCCGGCGGGGCGCCGGTGGTCAAGCGCGGCTCCACCCCCCACACCAGCGCCAGGGCCCGGGCCACCGCGGGGTGGGGGGTGAGGCCCAGGATGGGGACCCCGGGGCGGTAGCGGGCTACCAACCGGGCGGTCCGCCCGGAGGTGGTGAAGCAGACGATGGCCGCCGCCCCCACCTCGGCGGCGGCCACCAC
The DNA here is from genome assembly GCA_937924755.1 of uncultured bacterium. Classification (GTDB taxonomy): domain Bacteria; phylum Acidobacteriota; class Thermoanaerobaculia; order Thermoanaerobaculales; family Thermoanaerobaculaceae; genus CALEVZ01. The sequence goes on along the minus strand of CALEVZ010000028.1, from coordinate 35,115 downwards.
GGCGGCGCGGGCCACGGCGTCGGCCACCAGCTCGCCTCCCGTGCCGGCCGGGGTGGCGGGAGGTCCCCAGCGGACGGCGAAGCTGGGGTGGGCCTCGGCCCCGGCCACCAGGCGGGCGCAGGTTTCCACCGCTAGCACCGGGTGGGGACCGATGGCGGTTTCGGCGGTAAGCAGCAGGGTGTCGGCGCCGTCGTACACGGCGTTGGCCACGTCGGAGGCCTCGGCACGGGTGGGGCGAGTCGAGCGGGTGAGGCTCTCCAGCATCTCGGTGGCGATCATCGCCGGCACCCCCCGGTGCCGGGCCAGGCGCAGGATGGATTTCTGCAGCACCGGCACCCGCTCGGGGGAGGTCTCGGCGCCCAGATCCCCGCGCGCCACCATCACCATGTCGCTGGCGGCCACGATGGCTTCGAGCTCGGGCGGCTGCACCGCCTGCGCCTTCTCCAGTTTGGCCACGATGGGAGCTCCACTGCCCAGGGAGGCCAGCCGCTGGCGCAGCTCCGCCACGTCGGCGGCGCGGCGCACGAAGGAGAGGGCAAAGACGTCCACGCCGGCCGCCACCGCGGCCTCCAGCGCCGCCAGATCGCGGGGGCCGAGGGAGGGGAGGGAGGTCTCGCCGTCGGGTAGATTGACCCCCATGCGCGGGGCGATGCGACCAGCACCGCTGGCCGTGACCACCGCCAAGGGGGGGCGGTGCGCCACCACTGTGAGGGAGAGCAGGCCGTCCCCCAGCAAAACGCGGTGGCCCACCGCCAGCTCACCCACCGGGTCGAACCCCTCCACGGGGACGGCGGCGCCGCTGCCAGGGGGGCCGATCTGGAGCTCTTCCCCGGTGCTCACGGATCGCTCCGCGGCCTCGGGGTGGACCCGCAATTTGGGGCCGGGCAGGTCGCACAGCACCGCCAGGGGTCGACCGGTGGCGCGCTCGGCCTCGCGCACCAGGTCCACCAGCTGGGCGAACTGCCCGGGTGGGGCGTGGGAGGCGTTGATGCGAAAGCCGTCCGCGCCCGCCTCGGCCATGGCAGCGACGGTGTCCACCGCGGCCGAGGCGGGGCCCAGGGAGGCCATGATCTTGACCCGCTGAAAACGAAGGGCCGGGCTCATGGGCCGGCACCCTAGCACAGACGAGCGGGGACAGGGGGGGTCAGCGCCAGCGGAACGACGCGACATCCAGCCACTGATCGTGCCGGGGCGTGAACTCCAGTCCGTTGCGTACCCCGGTCTGACTCCAGGTGAGGACCAGGGGTAAAACAGGCAGTGCCTCGAGGATGCGCCTTTGCGCCCGCTGAAGGAGGAGGAGGCGGCGCTCGGGGTCCATCTCCCGGCCGGCGGCTTCGAGCAACGCGTCGGTGTCGGGGTCGGCGTGGCCCGAGAAGTTCTCGTTGCCGTAGCTGCCGTCGGGCAGCGGCGAATGGAAAGCGGCGTTGAGCAGCTCGGCGGCGTCTCCGGTGGTGCACCGTCGGCCGTATAGGCGCACGGTCACCTGCGGTGTGGCGGCCCGATCCATGAGCTCCTTGAAGGGAAGCTGATGAAGGGTGACGCGCACCCCCAGCCGCCGCCAGTCTTCCGCCACCAAAGCGGCGAGGTTCGCGGAGGCGGCGCCGAAGCCGAGCCCCAACTCGACGTCGCCTGCCGCTATCCCGGCCTGTTCGAGCAGCGCAGCCGCCTGCCGTGGGTTGTAGGGCGTTTCGGCGATGGCCGGGTCGAAGCCGAAGACCACCGGATGCACGTACTGGGAAGCGACCGCCCCGCCGCCGCGGTAGGCGACGTTGACGTAGCGCTGCCGATTGGTGGCGGCGAGCAGGGCGCGCCGCACCCGGACATCGGCGAGCGCTGTCCGGGTTGCGCCGGAAGCGTGCGTGGGGTTGAGCTCGAGGACCTGCACGGCGGTGCGCGGCTGGGCGATCAGGCGGCAGCCGGGACGGCGCTGGACGGCGTCTGCGGCGTCGGGGGAGAGTCGCACCGCGAGGTCCGCGTGGCCGGTGAGGATGAGCCGGGCGCGGTCGCCGTCGTCGGGGACGAAGGCGAACTCCACCGCCGCAATCGGCGGACGCCCCCGCCATCCCTCGAATGCCTGGGCTTCGACCACCCCGTCGTCGCGCCGGTGTACGAAATGGTACGAACCGGTGCCCACCGGGACCTCGATCTCGGGGTTTTGGGCATGGTGGCGGGGGATGACGAAGACCAGGGCCAGTCGGTTCAGCAGTGTCGGTGAGCCGGCGGCGGTGTGCACGTCGAGCGTCAGCTGGTCGTGGACGCTTACCGAGCGCACGCCTTCCAGCAGGTGGCGGATGCGCGAGGCGGGGTCGTCCCGGGCCCGCCGCAGCGAGGCGGCGACGTCGGCGGCGGTGAGGAGGGAGCCGTCGTGGAAGCGGACGTGCGGCCGCAGCTCAAGGCGCAAATGGTCGGAACTCACGAACTGCCAGCGTGTAGCCAAGGCGGGCTCGAGGCGCATCTCGGGGTCGAAGCGCACCACCGCATCGAAGAAATTGGAGAGCAGCGACCAGGCGACCACGTCGTTGTGGTGGTGGGGATCGAGGGTGCGGAGGCCGTCCTCGAAGGCCACGCGCAGCGGCGCCGGAGAACGGGCGCACCCCGCCAGCAACGCCGCTACGACGAGGGCGCATCCGCGACGGCGCCCCTTTGCGGGCCGCCCAGGCAAACCTAGCCGCCGTGGGTCCATGGCTGCTTTTATTATACTCCGTGATGACAAGCTCCTCCTTTGCTCTGCTCATCGGCTATACTCGCCGCCGGCTTGCCCCGCGAGCCCGGTAAGGGAGACACCATGATCCCCATCGTTTTCGTCGTCCTTGCGCTTTCGCTTTCCTCCACACTGGCCTGTGCACAGCAGGCGAAAACGCCGGCGCCGGCGGAGACCGGCGCGGTCGTCGTGGCCACCATCGCCGGGCAGCCCATTACGGTCGACGAGCTCGAGAAGGAGGTGGGCTCGCGACTGGTGACCTTGCGCCAGCAGATCTACCAGGTCCAGAGCGAAGCGATCCGAGAAATCGCCTTTCGTCGGCAGCTGGAGCGCGCCGCTGCGGCCGCCGGCGTCTCGGTGGAGCAGTTGATGCAGCGGGAGGTGACGGCGAAGGTGAGCCCTCCCTCGGAGGAAGAGGTGGCTCAGGTCGTGCAACAGTACCGCTCGCGGCTGCCGGCCGACGAGGAACAGGCAAAGACCGTCGTTCTCCAGGGCCTGACCCAGCAGCGGCTGCAGCAGCGCGAGGCAGCCTACCGCGAGGAGCTGCTGGCCGGGGTGGAGCTGCGCATCCTGCTGGAGCCGCCCCGCGCCAGCGTGCGCCTGGCTGGGCACGAGCCGGCGCGGGGCCCGGCCGAGGCCCCGGTGACGGTGGTGGAGTTCTCCGACTTTCAGTGCCCCTTCTGCGCCCGCAGCCAGGCGGTCCTGCAGCAAATCCAGGGGACCTACGGGGACAAGGTTCGGCTGGTGTTCAAGCACCTCCCCCTGGACATGCACAAGGATGCCCGCCAGGCCGCCGAGGCGTCGCTGTGCGCCGCCGACCAGGGGAAGTTCTGGGAGTTGCACGATTGGATGTTTGCCAACATCAACCAGCTCGCCAAGCCTCAGCTGATCGCTCAGGCCACCGCCCTGGGGCTCGATGTGGACCGGTTCACCCGCTGCCTTACCGAGGGCGAGAAGGCGGACGAGGTGAACGCTGACATGATGACGGCGCGGGAGCTCGGGATCACCGGTACCCCGGCGTTCGTGGTCAACGGGCGCATGGTCATGGGGGCGCAGCCGTTCGAGGCGTTCAAGGAAGTCATTGATGATGAAATCGCCCGCGCCAGCGCTGCGGCTCGCCGGTAGAGGGAAAACCTCGGGTTCACGGACGCGGCGCCTTCGCGGCCCCGGCTGCCATGAGTGAACACGTTCAGCCGCGGGGCGTGTGACGAGCGTTGGAGGGAGCATGACCGAAGCCCTCGACAGCCTCCTGGAACTCACCACGGCGGTAGCCAACTTCATGTGGGGTAACTGGATGATTGCCGCCCTGGTGGGCACCGGGATCATCCTGACGGTGGCCACCCGCGGCCTGCAGGTGCGCCGGCTGGGCGAGTCCCTCCGCCTGCTCCTAGGGCGGGGCAGCCGCGCCGGCGAGGGGGAAGGGGACGTCAGCCCGTTTGCCGCCCTGATGACCGCGCTGGCGGCCACTGTGGGCAACGGCAACATCGCCGGCGTCGCCACGGCCATTGCGGTGGGGGGCCCTGGGGCGCCCTTGTGGATGTGGGTGTCGGGCTTTTTCGGCATGGCCACCAAGTATGCCGAGGGTTTTCTGGGGGTGCGCTTCCGCCGGGTGGCGCCGGACGGCACCATGCTGGGCGGGCCCATGTATTACGCCCGGGACGCCGTCGGCAACAGGAAGGTGGGTCTCTTTCTGGGTGGCATCTTCGCCCTGGCGGGCATGGTGACGGCGCTGTTCGGTACCGGCAACATGGCGCAGTCCAACTCCATGGCGCTGGCTTTCCACGACCAGTTCGGCGTGCCGTTCCTTATTTCGGCGGTGGTCATGACCGCCCTGGTGGGAATCGTCATCATCGGCGGCATCAAGCGCATCGCCGAGGTCTCGGAACGCCTGGTACCGTTCATGATCCTGCTGTACTTCGGCGGCGCTCTGGTGGTAATCGGGACCCGCATCACCCACGTTCCCGAGGCCTTTCGCATCATTGTCCAGTCCGCCTTCGGGATCCAGGCGGTGGCCGGGGCGCTGGTGGGAACCACGGTGCAGCGGGCGGTGAGCCTGGGGGTGCGGCGCGGCGTGCTGTCCAACGAGTCGGGCCTGGGCTCCGCCGCCATTGCCCAGGCCGCCGCCAGGAGTGATGACCCGACCAAGAACGGCCTGCTGGCGATGACCGGGACCTTCATCGACACTCTGGTGGTGAACACCCTCACCACCTTGACCATTGTCGTCACCGGCATGTACCAGCTCACCGACGCCTGGCGAGGGCCCGCGGCGGGCAACCTTACCTCCACTGCTCTGACGGCCTCAGCGTTCTCCTCGGTGATCCCCTACGGCGGCTTCATCGTGGCGGTGGCGTCCTTCCTCTTCGGCTACTCGACCCTGCTCGCCTGGTGCTACTACGGCGAGCAGTGCTTCAAGTACCTCTTCGGGGTGCGGCTGACCATGGCCTACCGCTGGGCGTTTCTCTTCTTGCTGTTCGTGGGAGCGCTGCTGCAGGGACGGTACCTCAACATCGTCTGGTACGTGGGGGACACCTTCAACGCCTTCATGGCCCTGCCCAACCTGGCGGCGTTGCTGTTGCTCACAGGTTACGTGGCGCGCTTTTCCCGCGACTACTTCCGCGACCGCAACGCGGCGCTGGCCAGGCTGCGGGCCGGCGAGTATGACTCGTCGCTACGGCAACGGCCCGGGCGCTAGCTCACCCGCAGCACGATCTTGCCCACGTGGGCGGAGGCGGCCATGTGCCGGTGGGCGTCGGCAACCTCGGCCAGGGGGTAAACGCTGTCGATCACCGGCCGCAGCCGGCCGGCCTGTAGTGCCTCTCCAAAGGAGGCCAGGAAGGCGGCAACCAACGCCTCTTTCTCGGCCGCTGGCCGGGAACGCAAGGTGGAACCGATGATGGCCAGGTGCTTGCGCAAAACGGTGCGCAGATCGATGGGGGCCTCACCTCCCCCCATGGTGGCGATGAGCACCAGCCGCCCACCCTGGGCGAGCACCGCGAGGTTGCGGGCCAGGTAGGGGGCGCCCACGGAGTCGAGGACCACGTCGACACCGCGACCACCGGTGAGGTCCAGCAACCGCGCGGCGAAGTCCTCCTCCCGATAGCAGATCGCCTCCCGGGCGCCGAGCTCCCGGCAGCGGTTGCACTTTTCCCGGGTTCCCGCGGTGACAAAGACTTCGACCCCCACCTCCTGCCCCATGGCGATGGCGGTGGTGCCGATGCCGCTGCCGCCCCCGTGCACCAGCAGCGCCTCCCCCGGCCGCAGCCGGGCCAGTTGGAAGACGGTGAGGAACACCGTCAGGGCCGCCTCGGGCAGCGCTGCCGCCTGCTCCCAGGTGAGGCAGGGGGGAATGGGAACGGCGCAGCCGGCGGGCGCCACCGCCTCCTCCGCGTAGCCGCCCCCGGCCAGCAGCGCCATAACCCGCTCCCCCACTCGGGCGGGCGAGACCCCCTCCCCCACCCGGACGATTACCCCGGCACACTCCAACCCCAGCACCTGGCTTGCCCCCGGCGGCGGTGGGTAGCGCCCCTGCCGCTGCAGCAGGTCGGCGCGGTTCAGGGCGGTGGCCATCACCCGGATGAGCACTTCCCCTGGACCGGGCACTGGAGAGGGCAGTTCCACCAGTTGGAGCACCTCCTCGTCCCCGGGACGCATGACCATGACCGCCTTCACGGCGTCACCCCCGGGGCAGCGACGAGGTCGACGGGAAGGGTGCCGTACTCCCCGACGAGGGCGCGAAAGGGGGGGTACTGGTAGAGGCCGTACAGCATCCTGGGATCCAGCACCGCGGCGGCGGTGCGGGCGGCTGGCTGGTCGAGGGCGACCAGCAGGGTGCCCGCCGGCAGCGTTTGCGGCTGCGCCTCGGCGCAGGTGACGATCTGGCGCCCCTCGTAGCGGTGGTAGACCTCGTCGTACTCCTCCTCCAGGCGCAGCAGGCGACAGCGCGATGTCGCCACGGTGCGACCAGCGGTGACGCTTTCGAAGCTGATGCCGTGGGCCCCCAACAGGACGCGAAAGATTCCAGCAGCATCGCTCGCGACGGCGTACCCCCAGGGGGTGGGCTGGGCGGTCTTGACGATGCGGTCGTACATGACGGTGGCGGTGGAGATTTTCACGGTGCGGCCGCTGGCCAGCTCGATGACCGGCACCAGCGTTTCCCGCACCCGGGTATTCGCCCAGAAGACGTTGGTCGGCAGCCAGCTCGGAAGGGGGGTTCCGCGCGCCGGGTCCAGGGCCACCAGCTGGGCGCGGCGCTGCGGGTCCGGGGCCAGCAACCAGCGCAGCAGGTGGAGGTAGGCGCTCACCCTTTCCCCCAGGTCGGCATCGGGGTTGGCAGCGCGCCGCCTGACTCCCGCTTCGATGATGAACGACAGCCCGCCGTGCAGCGCCAGCGAGTTTCGCGCGTCGTCGGCGTCCAGGGTGGAGGGCCGTAGCTCCCCCTGGGGCGGTGCGTCGCCCACCAGGTAGCGCTGGTAGGCAATCCCCAGGCCAGCCATGGCGGCGGCTGCCTCTTCTACCCAGTGGAGGCCGGTCTCGTACACCTGTGCCGGCAGCAGTGGGTGGTTGGCCGCGTCCATTGTGATCAGCGGCCACTCGCTCCACCCCCGCTGCAGGTAGTCGCGGCTGTCCCGGGTGAACTCGTGGCAGTCGACGCTCAGGTGGGGGTGCAGGCGCCGCGCCAGGGCGTGCAGGGCGCGGGTTTCCGGCTGGGAGAGCAGCAGGTGATCACGGTTGAGATCGACCCCGGCGCCGTTGTTCCGGCGGCCGCCCTCCGCCCCGTCGGGGTTGAGCATGGGCACGAGCCACAGCTCCAGGTCGGGGGGGAAGCTGTCGGGCGCGGCGGCGAAGTCCCGTAGCAGGAAGAGCAGCGCGTCCTTGCCGGAAACCTCCTCGCCGTGCTGCTGGGCGAAGACGAGGGCGCGCAGGGGGTTGCGAGCCCCGCGTCGGCGCAGGTGGACGATCGGGATGCTGCGCCCCTCCGGCGAGCGGGTGAGTTCTGTAATTGAGATCTCGAGATCGCCAGGCGATCGCGGAAGCGACTGGAGAAAGATCAGCATTTCGGCGTGGCTGACGCTGCGGCGCAGCTCGCCCGGGGTGCGCGGCAGTGGCGCCGTGGCGGCGGTGACCCCGGCGGCGAAAAGCAGGGTGGCGGCGACGCTGGCCTGGACAAGGTGACCGATCGAGGACCATAAAGCCATGGCGCATTGTAGGCAACCCCAGGTGGGGGGGCGGTTGACCTGGGTCAAGGCGAAAGCGGTCAATCCTGTCGAGGATCAGAGTCACGTCACTGGCGCGAGGGCGCGGTGACACCGGTCGGAGGGGGGAGATTCTCCAGACGGAAATGGGGAGGGGCAATGCCACTGATTCGCATCATCGAAGAGCTGTGTGACGGCTGCGGGGAGTGCATCCCCGCCTGCCACGAGGGAGCCCTGCGCATCGTCGATGGCAAGGCCAGACTGGTGGACGCGGCGGCCTGCGACGGGGCGGGGGCGTGTATCGGCGAGTGTCCCCGGGGCGCCATCGTCTTCGAGGAGGTAGCCGCGGCCAGGCCGTGCCCAGAGCCCCAGACCCAACCCACCACCGCCTCCCCGACGGGCTGCCCGGGCGCCGCCCACCGCACCCTGGCGCCGGTGCCCGTCGGCGGGCTTGAAAGGAGCGCATCGGCGCTGCGGCAGTGGCCGATCCAGCTGCACCTCCTCTCCCCCGCCGCGCCGTTTCTCACCGGCAGCCACCTGCTGCTGGCGGCGGACTGTGCCGCCTTCGCCTGCGGCGGTTTCCACGCCGACTGGCTGGCCGGCCGCACCCTGGCCATTGCCTGCCCCAAGCTGGATGGGGGTCAGGAGGCGTACGAGGAAAAGCTGGTGGCGATGCTGCGTTGCTCCTCCCTCGCCTCCCTGACGGTGCTCATCATGGAAGTCCCGTGCTGTTCGGGGCTGGTGCGCCTGGCCGAGCGGGCCCTCGCCCGGGCGGGCGCGGGAGTTCCGGTGCGGGTGGGGGTGCTGGGGGTGGGCGGCCAGGTGATGTACGACAGCGCTGAGGGCAGCCGGGGAGAACTCGCCGTGGTGTGACTGACGGACGGCGGGTGAGCATCGTAAAATTGACGATGCTCCTCACCCTCCTGGTGGCCACCTCTGCCCTGGCGCAGGTGACCCAGCCTACTCCCATCCCCATGGTGGAGGGGGCGAGGATAGTGGCCATCCGCTTGGTGCGCCACAACGTCTTCGACGTGGACAAACCCGAGACCTCGGCTTGGCCCTATCGCGCCGCCAACGCCCTGCACATCGTCTCTCGCGAGCGCTTCATCCGCTCCCTGCTGCTGTTCAAGGAGGGCGACCCGCTGGATCCGGCCCGACTGGCCGAAAGCGAGCGCCTGCTGCGGGCCACCGGGTTTTTGAACCCGGTGAGCGTCACCGCGCACTCCGCCCCAGGGGGTGTCGAGGTGGTGGTGGAGACCTTCGACCAGTGGACGCTGGCGGTGGACGTCAGCTTCGGTGTCCACGGCTCGCGCCGGCGCTCCGGCCTGGTGCTGGAGGATTCCAACTTTCTGGGGCTGGGCAAGAACCTGCTGGTGGACTGGCGCCGGGATCAGGAGCGCCACTCGGTGACCTTAGGGTACGAGGATTCGGTGTTCCTGGGTACGCGTTGGCGGTTGGCGTTCAAGCACGTGGAGGCGTCGGACGGCGAAGGCGACGAGTTCCGGCTGGACTACCCCTTCTTTGCCCTTTCCACTCCCTACGCTGGGGGTGGGCGTTTCAAGCACGAGACCCGCACCTCATGGCTGTACGCCGGGGGCAAGAAGCAGGTGTCCGGGCGAACCTCGCGGACGGCGGCGCGGGTCTGGGGGGGCGTGCGCCTGCCCAGCTGGGAGGGCACCCACGATCGCCTGATTGTCGCCTACTTCCAAGAGCGGGTGTCGTATGACAACTGGTCATGGGTGACCGGCCCCCCCTTCGAGCCACCTCCCAGTCGGGATCTCTCCGGCCTCGAGCTGGGGTGGGAACGACAGGCCGACCGGTTCGTGGTGGCGCAGGGGTTCCGCTCCTGGCAACGCCAGGAGGACCTGGGCCTGGGCCCCAACTGGTCGGCCGGCGTGGGGGTTTCTCTGCCGGGGCTGGGTGGTGACCGGCCGCGCGTGCTCCTGCGGGGAAACGGCAGCGTCGGGTTTCTTCGCGGCCAGCTCTACACCTCGCTGGAGGGAAGGTTCGCGGGGCGAGTGGAGAAGGGCCGTCTGGACGACGGCGTGCTCGGTGTCGAGGGGGTGGTGGCCACCATTGGCGAGCGGGGGTGGCGGGGGCGGGTGGCCGCCGATGTGGGGGTGCGTCTGGAGCGTGACCGTCAGCTCACCCTCGGGGCCGATACCGGCCTGCGGGGATGGGACCCGGACACCTTCGACGGCACCTCGCGGGTGGTGGCCAATTTGGAGTGGCGGGCGCGCCTCACCGATGAGTTGCTGCAGGTGGCGATCCTGGGTGTGACCGTGTTCGCCGACGCCGGGTACAGCTGGGGGGCGAGGATCGGGCGGAGCACCGGTCGCCTCCGGGGGGACGTGGGGGTGGGACTGCTCGCCGAAATCACCCGCTCCGCCCGGGTGAAGGTGGTGCGCATCGAGCTGGCCAAGCCCGACGATGGCGGCAAACCGCTGTTCCTCATCACCGGGCAGACACTGTTTTAGAGGGCTGGTGACCGGCAGCCGAGGCGCGTTTCAAGCGCGGGAGAGATACTCGCCGGTGCGGGTGTCCACCACGATCCTGGTCCCGGCCTCGATGAACTGCGGCACCTGCACCACCACGCCGGTTTCCAGCTTGGCCGGCTTGGACCCCCCGGCGGCGGTGGCACCTTTGAGCGGCGGATCGGTCTCCACCACCTGCAGCACCACGCTGTTGGGCAGCTCCAGCGCCACCGGCTGCCCCTCGTAGAAGTCCACGGTGATCACCGTATCGGGCAGCATCCACTCCAGGGCGCTACCGAGGACTTCGTCGGAAAGGGTGATCTGCTCGTACGTCTCGGTGTTCATGAAGTGGTGACCGGCAGAATCGGAGTAGAGGTACTGCATTTCCTGGGTGTCGAAGGTCGCCTTCTCGACTCGATCCTCGGACCGAAAACGATGCTCCAGCTGACTGCCGGTCTTCAGGTTGCGCAGCTTAGTCTGGACCATGCCACGCCAGTTTCCGGGGGTGACATGCACCACACTCAAAACGCGGTGTAACTGGCCGTTGTGGACGATAACGTAGCCGGCCCTGAGATCGGTGGCAACCACTTGCATGACGACGACCTCCTCCCCGGCCTCGGCGCGGGGATGAAGAAGTATATCACCAGCCGCCAAGGGATTGCCGATGAGACGGGATCTAAGGTATGGTGGGGCGGAAGGAGGCATTTTCGGGTATGGACTTGCGATTGCGCGGCAAGCGCGCCCTGGTGACCGGTGCCTCGCGCGGCATCGGTCGAGCCATTGCCCTTTCCCTGGCGGACTTCAAGGTGGACGTGGCGATCAACTTCTTTCGCCATCGCGCCGCCGCCGAAGAGGTCCGCGGCGAGATTGAGAAACGAGGCGCGCGCTGTCTGGTGGTCAAGGGGAATGTTGCCAACCCCGCCCACGTGGCGGAAATGTTTCGCGAAATCGAGCAGGCCTGGGGAGGTCTCGACATCCTCGTGTCCAACGCCGCCTCGGGTGTGCTCAAACCCGTCGAGGAGCTGACCTTACACCACTTTCAGTGGACCATGGAGATTAACGCCGCGGCGCTGTTGCCCCTGGCGCAGCACTTCGTCAAGTTGCCGTCCTCGGGTGAAAAGATCATCGTGGCGGTGTCCTCCCTCGGGGCGGTGCGAGCCATCCCCAACTACACCCTCGTGGGGGCCTCCAAGGCGGCACTGGAGTCGATGGTGCGGCACCTGGCGGCCGAGCTGGCCCCCCGCGGGGTGCGGGTCAACGCCGTCTCCGCCGGGACGGTGGATACCGATGCGCTGAAGCACTTTCCCAACCGGGACGACCTCTTGGAGGAATCCCGCCGCCGCACCCCGGCCGGGCGGCTTATCACGCCCCAGGACGTGGCCAACGCCGTGGTGTTCCTATGCACCGAGTTCGCCTCCATGATTCACGGGCAAACCATCCTGGTGGATGGCGGGTACGCCATCCGCGCCTGAGTCCATGGTCGAGTTCCAGGCCGGCACCTCGGCGCACCCCCAGCCCCGGCCCTTGATCATCGGGCACCGGGGCTTTCCCGCCCGCTTCCCCGACAACTCTCTGGCAGGGATCCAAGCCGCCCTGGATACCGGCGCCGACGGAGTGGAGGTGGACGTGCGCCCGTCGGCAGAGGGGGTGTGGGTGTGCCACCACGACCGCAGCCGCGGCGGGCGACCGGTCTCCAGCTGGTCTCTGGCGGATCTCCGGAGCGCGAAAGTCCCTACTCTGGCCGCAGTGGTCGATCTAATACCCCGGGCGGCCTGGTTGTACGTCGAGGTTAAGCCCTTGCCCTTCGCCTCCCTCACTTGGCTGGCGGAACCTTTGCTGCGCCTTCTGGAGCCGCGCTCGGCAACCACCCGCATTCTCTCGTCCTCCCGCATCATCCTGGGTTTATTCCAGGGCCTCGCCCCGCGGTTGTCCCGCTCCTGGGTGGTGGACGAGCTGCCGGCGGATTCCTTGCCCGGGGTGGAGTTGTCCCCCCACCACATCCTGGTGGAGCGGCTGCTGGGGCACGGGGTGCCGCTGCACCCCTGGACGGTGAACCGAAGGGCGCGGATGGTGGAGCTGGCCGGGATGGGGGTGGCCTCCATTACCACCAACCACCCCGACCGTGCCGTGGAGGCGTTGCGTGGCTAGAAGACGGCGGGACGAGCCCTCGGCGGCAGTGCCGGGTGGAACGGCTCGCTCGCGCCACCACCCCCGTCACGTCGCCATTTGCGTGCCCAACCTCTTTCTCTTCGTGCCGGTGGAAGCGGCTGTCAAGGGTGCCGGCGCCGTGCCGGTGGCGGTGCGCCAGCCGGAGGAGGTAGAGCACGCGGGATGTGGGGTGCTGGTGGTGGATCTCGGCGAGCTGGGAGAGGCCGCCGCCACTCGCCTGGCGCCGCTGTGCCGGGCGGGGGTGGTGGTGCTGGCCTTCGGCCCTCATGTGGAGGGACCCGCGCTGGCGGCGGCGCGGGCCGTGGGGGCGGTGGCCCTGCCCCGTTCGGCCTTCTTTCCGCGCTTGCCCGAGCTGCTCGAACTGGCCCTCGGCAGCGCCGGCAGGAAGGGAACCCCCGCCGGGAGGTCGAGGGGCCGATCCTGACGGCCTACGGGGAGGCGCGGGCCGGGGGGGGTTCTTCCCTATAATTTCGCGGGAGCCGACGCATGACCCTTACCGCCAAGCTCGTGGAGCGGCTGTCCGATCCGACCTTCTACCCCCACCCCACCGGCAGCGTTCAGGTGCTGCAGACCCACATCTCCTGGCTCTTTCTCACCGATGAGTTCGTCTACAAACTTAAGAAGCCAGTGGACTTCGGATTTCTCGACTACACCACGCTCAAGCTTCGCCGGCTGATGTGCGAGCAAGAGGTGCAGCTTAACTCTCGCCTCTGCCCGGGGGTGTACCTGGGGGTGGAGGAGGTCCGCCAGCGGGGGGAGGAGCTCTACCTGGGAGGGCAGGGGGAGGTCGTGGAGGTGCTGGTGAAGATGCGCCGTCTACCCGCCGAGCGCATGCTCCGCCAGGTCCTGGCGCGGGGGGAGGGGAGGGCCGAGCTGTTTGCGAAGCTGGCGCGCACCCTCGCCGACTTTCATGCCCGGGCTCGTCTGGACGAGCACGCCGGAGCTCTGAAAGGCCTGGCCGGGGTGAGGCACAACTGCGAAGAGAACTTCACCCAGACCGAGCGGTACGTGGGGCAACTGGTCACGCCTGCGGTTCACGCCTTCCTGCGCACCTCCACCGAGCTCTTCCTCAAGCGCCACCGCGAGCTCTTCGCTCGCCGGGTGAGGGAGGGGCGGATCGTTGACGGTCACGGCGATTTGCACCTGGACTCCATCTGCGCCACCGAGCCGCCGTGCCTGTTCGACTGCATTGAGTTCAACGAGCGCTTCCGCATCCTGGACGTGGCCGAGGAGGTGGCGTTTCTAGCCATGGACCTGGAATTCCACGGCCATGCCCCCTTTGCCAGGGCCTTCGTGGACGCCTACGTGGAAGCTTCGGGCGATGGCGAGTTACTGCAGCTTCTGGAGTTTTTCAAGGCCTACCGCGCCTTCGTGCGGGCCAAGGTGCACTCTTTCCAGTGGGAGGATCAGGCGGAGGAGGAGGCCCGGCGCGGGCGACTGGCGGAGGTGGCGCGCCGCTACTACGAGCTGGCCCTGGAGTACGCCCACGCCTTCAACCCGCGGCGACTCATCGTCACCTGTGGTCTGGCCGGCTCCGGCAAGAGCACCCTGGCCCGCCGCCTGGGGGAGCGATATGCCGTCGAGGTGGTGCGCTCCGATGTGGTGCGCAAGGAGCTCTTGGGATTGGACCCGCAGCAGCGGTGCCACGTGCCCTTCGGGGAGGGGGAGTATGCCCCGAGTGTGACGGAGCGGACCTACTGGGCGATGATGGAGCGGGCGGAACGGTTGCTGGCCCAGGGGCACTCGGCTATTCTCGATGCCAGCTTCATCACCCGCCAGCACCGCCGCTGGGCCGTGGAGGCGGCCCATCGCGCCGGGGTGCCCTTCCTGCTGCTAGAGTGTCGCACCAGTGACGAAGTGATCCGGGAGCGTCTGCGTCGGCGGGCAGCAAGGACCTCTTCGGTGTCCGACGGCCGCCCCGAGATTTATGAAGCGCAGCTGGCGGTCTTCGAGCCGCCGGAGGAGTTCCGCGGCACCGAGAAGGTGGTCCTGGACCGTTCCCGGGACGTGGAGGAGCTGCTCGCCGAGTGCGACGCGGTGGTGCCGCGCGCCTGGCGCGACGCGGCCGGCAAAGGCGACGGCTGACCTTGGCGAGACCTCCGGCGCAGGCGCGGGCGGTGCGTCGCCCAGCTCGGGGGCGTCCAGGAAAATCTCGCGGGGGGACGCCTGCCGCTGCGCGCCCGCGGCCAGGTAGGTGAAGTTGCCTAGGATGATGCTCGCAAGGCAGTGGGAGTTGAGTTCACGGGCGAGTTTCAAGGCCGCGCTGGAGTGCGCGCTGGTCTCCGTTGCGATTCGACCGGGACCCTCGCCGACCGCTCGCCCTCCGGGTGGACCTATGCGTCCCCCGAGCAGACGCAGCGGCTGTTCGACGCCCGAGGACGCCTGGAAAGGATCACCAACCCTCGCAACTACAGCATCGACGCACTCAACCCGGCCCGACCGCATCACCAACGCCGGGGGGGGGAGATCGACCTCACCTGGAGCGGTGGGCGCATCGCCAGCATCACACCCGCCTCGTTAACCCCACCGTGCAGTTCGCCTGCGACGGTGCCGGCAACCTCACCGGTATCAGCGACGCCCGCGGCCATGCCTGGGCGTTCACCGACGACGCCCAGCACCGGCTGCTTTCCGAGCGCGCCCGGCGGGGCACAGTGGTGCTTTCGACCGCGTACGACGGACCGCGACGGGTGGCCCCCCAGACCGATGCGGCCGGGCAGGTCAGCACCTTCGGCTCCGCCGCGCTGAACGGCGGTCGGCGGCAGGTGGTGGTGGCGCCCCCCTCGGGCAACGCCATCACCCAGGTCTACGGCGCCAACGGCCGCCTCCTCCGGGTGATTGACGGCGAGCGAAACACACCATCCTTGCGGGAGGCCGTCTCAGCCGTCTTACGCTGCCGGGAGGAAGCCCGGTCTCCGTCCCCTACGCCTACAGCGTCGCGGGCCTCGTGGTCACGGTCACCGAGCCGGTCGGCGCGTCGACGCTCACGTACGGCAAGCTGGATCGCCTGACCGAGCGAACCGACGCTCGGGGCAATACGGTACTCCTACACCCCGGCGCAGCTGGCCGGCGTGGCTGCAGTGGGTAACCCCTCGCCCGCCACTGGGCCGCCCGCCGTGGGCTTTCCCTTCGGGTTTTTGCAGTTCCAGGCGACGGGCGTGAGTGTGGCGGGCTGGGCGAACCTGGACGTTATTTTGCCTTCGGCTCAGCGCAAGTCGCACTGGAACTGCGGTCCCCCGCCGGACAATGCTGCCCCCAACCGGTACGAGTTGCTGCACTACCACCGGTCGCTGCCGGGGGCGGAGATCTGGCCAAAGGTTAGCTACGCTCAGGTTCGCCTGTTCCTGAAAGACGGCTCCAAAGGGGATCACGGGTCGGCAGCGGATGGCATCATCGCTGGCCTGGGGGCGCCCTCGGGCCGGATGATGGCGGGCATGACCGTCAACCCGACCTCGGTGTGCTTCGGTTTCATCAGGGCTGGGATGGGCGCCCTGGCGGGGGGATGCTGCTAGGGCGACGGGGGTAGGGGGCCAGCGCGGCGACGGTTGTTCCGGTGACGGCGTTGGCGGGGGGCGGGGCGATCCGCCCCCCCGATCACTGGAGGTCGCTCGCCAACTCTCGCCGCGTCTCCTCTCCCATCACCGCTTGCGCCTGCAGGGCGGGGTGATCGAGCACCAGTTTCACCACCGTGCCTTCCCGGCGCAGCAACTCCACCTGCTCCTTACTTAGGGGAAACTTCACGTACTGCACCGACGAGATGCGGGTGGGGGAGGCCTGCGCCGCGTCGAAGACGGCCACCACCGGCTGGGTGTCACCGATGTGCATCCGCAGGCACGCCTCGATCCCCACCAGCTCGGCCAGCTTGGCCGCGCGCTGGGCAGGATCCTCGTACTCGATCATCAGGGTGGCGGAAAGCTCCCGGCGCGCCGGGACGAGGGGGTTGTAGGCGGCGAGCTCCGCCTCGATCGCCCCCGGGCGAGTCCAGCTCCCCTCCGCCCGCAGCATCTCGTGCACCTGATACCACATGGTCTCGCGGTTTTCGAAGTGCAGAGTGGCGTGCTCCCCCAGCGGGAGGCGGCGCCGGGCCTTCAGGGCCATGATACGGCGGCGCAGTTCCGGACGCTGCCTCTCGTACTCCGGACCGGGCAGGATCTCCTCGCGGCGGATCGGCTCCATATCAGCTCCCTGTATAGTGGCGGCTCAGCTGGTCTTCTCGGGGGGTTGAACGGGGGTGGAAAAGCCGTCGCTTCGATAGGCGCGGGCCAGCACCTCCACCGGGTGCAACACCTCCACCCCGCAGGCCTGGCGGAACTGGATGGCCGCCAGGGGACAGTCGCTGACCCATACCTCCGCTTGCGCCTCGCGCATTCCCGCGAAAGCCTTTTCCCCCTGCCGGAGGGCGAGGGGGAAGTATTCCTTCTTCATGGCCCAGGTGCCGTCGTGGCCGCAGCACTCGGTGACCGCCCGGGGCTTGACGGCGGGGATGCGGCGCAGCAGGTCGCGACCGCGAAAGCCGATGTTCTGCATGCGCAGGTGGCAGGGGGCGTGGTAGGCCAAGGTCCCGCCGGGGGAGCTCTTGAAGTCCTCGGCGAACAACCCGGCCTGTTTGAGCTCCCACAGATACTCCGAGAGGTCGCGCACCGCCTGCGCCACCTCGCTCGCGGCGGCGGCAAGCTCGGGGTCGGCAGGGTCGTCCAGCAGGAGAGGGTATTCCTCCCGCATCATCAAGGAGCAGGTGGGATTGACCACGGCGATGCGGTACCCCTGCCGCACCCAGGGCAACAGCGACCGCACGTTGCAGCGGGCCTTGGCCTGGGCCAGGGCCACGTCCCCAGCGTCCAGCGCCGGCATGCCGCAGCAGCTCACCTGCGGACAGGCCACTCGACAGCGGTTGTGACGCAACACCTCCAACGCTGCCCGGCCGATACCGGGGTTGTTGTAGGTGACGAAGCAGGTGGCGAAGAGAACCACCTTGTGGTCGCCGTCGGGGGTTTCCTCGGCCCCCCCGGTGAGGCTGCGAAAGTGCTCGGCAAAGGTCGTGGCGGCAAAGGTGGGCAGCAGCTTGTCCCGGTGGATGCCGCCCACCGCTTCCATCACCACCCGAGCCGGCCGCAACCGGTTGGCCCAGTTGGTCAGAGCGGCGGTTCGGCAACCCATCCGACCGAGGCGGTCAGGGTCGGCCAGCAGTCGGTCGCGCCAGGGGATCCCCTCCCGCCGCCGCCACACCGCCTTGGCGCGTTGCAGCAAGCGCGGGAAGTCCAGGCGGAACTCGTGCCCTTCCTTGTCGGTGTAGGGGCACTGGGTGTAGCACAATTTGCACTGGCAGCACTCATCCACCACCTGGCGGGTCACCGCGGCCGGCAGGGCGCGCACGTCCCCGTAGCGGTCCACCGCCGCAAACAGGGTGGGGAAGGATTGGCAATACTTGAAGCACATGCGGCAGGAGTGACACAGCTCGAAGCTGCGGTCGAGCTCCTTCTGCAGCGCCGCCTCGTCCCAGTACAGGGGCTGGTTGGGGTTGTAGGTCAACCCGTCGGTGGGCTGCACCGCCAGGGGGGCGTCGTGCCGTGTGAGGTGGGTCATCCGAGCTCTCCTTCGGGGTCACCGGAGGAAGTGAGAGCCGGGGCGGCGGGTGGCCGCCCCGGCCGGTTTCGTTAGAGGTTTTCCAGAGCTTTCTGGAACTTGCCGGCGTGGGAGCGCTCCGCCTTGGCGAGGGTCTCGAACCAGTCGGCGATTTCCGGGAAACCCTCCTCCCGGGCGGTCTTGGCCATGGAGGGGTACATGTCGGTGTACTCGTGAGTTTCCCCAGCCACTGCGGCGGCCAGCATCTCCTGGACGTCGCCGATGGGCAGGTCGGTGGCGGGATCACCCACCTTCTTCAAGTAGTCGAGATGGCCGTGGGCATGGCCCGTCTCGCCCTCGGCCGTGTCACGGAACAGTCCTGCCACCTCGGGATACCCCTCGATATCTGCAGCCTTGGCGAAGTACAGGTAGCGCCGGTTGGCCTGGGACTCACCGGCAAACGCGTACTTCAGGTTTTCCTGGGTCTTGCTGCCTTTCAGCTCGGGCATTTCACACCTCCTTCTCGTGTGTGGGAATCCAGCAGGGAACCGCTGTCGCTCGCCACCCTTGCCTCGCCCTCGGCGAGCGACTGGCAGTTGGCGCAGATGACCTCGAAGGTGACCTGCACGCCGCGAACCCTCAAGCCGGGCTGGAGCTGCGGGGGCGGCGGAGACGGCTGGTACACCTCCGGGGGAAGATCATAAATGAGCCCGCAGCGGATACACAGGGCGTGGTGGTGGGGTTCGACGGTGCCGTCGTAACGCTGGCTGCCGCCCACGGGGGGCATGCGCCGGCACAACCCGCGGCGACTGAAGGCTTCGAGGGCGTTGTAGACCGTCGAGAGAGAAAGCCCCGGATGGGTGGGGCGAAGGCGCTGGTACACCTGCTCCGCTGTCGGATGGGAGGAGTCGTGGCGAAGCAACTCAAGAATCGCCAGCCGCGGCCCGGTGACGCGCAGGCCCGCCTGGTGGAGGGTTGCCGCGGTCGAATTGGAGTTTATCCCTAGCGACTCCGTCTTCATAACGATTCCAATATAGAAGGTCACTTGTCTGGTGTCAACACTTCGGAGGGTTCACGATGGCGCGCCGAAAGAGCTTCATGTCGCTTTCGCGCATTCCCTTCGTCGGCATCACCGGCAATGTTCATGACCAGCCACTCGTTGCCGTTGGGAGGTGGAGTGGGAGTGGCGGGACAAGACGGCGGTGCAGGAAACGACTTTGTTCGCGGTGCCATGGCTCGTCGTCCCCGGGGCCCGGCTCGGCTTCGGCGAGTTCGATGGCGGTGGAAGGGCGGGTTAGGGCCTCGGCGTTCCCGGCGCCCCGCACCCTGGCACCATCCCCCTACGAGGCGACCCTGGCGATCGCCGCCGGCGGCTACTCCATCGACCGGACGATCGCCATCGGGTGCGACCTCGTAAAGGTGGTTGGCTTCGAGCAGACCATGGCGAGCAAAGCGATGCTGCCTGCCCGTCAGATCGAGCTTCGCCTGCCCCCGGGAGCCACCGTCAATGGCGTCGGTGCCCGCAGTGAGAACCCTCTCGCTTTAGGCAGTCTCCGCATCCCGATGTGCGTGCCAGGGGTGGAATTGCTGGGTGGGGGGAAACCGGCGACCTGGGCGCCGGCGCTCGCCTCTCTCGGGGTTGTGCCGCTCCAGCTGGCCGGTGGAGGGCGCGCTGTAAGTGGCGGCCAAGGCGCGCTGGCTGCCCAGGTAACCGGGGAGGGCCAGGTCCATCACCGAACAGAGCTCCGCCAGGTTGTTCTCGATGGGGGTGCCGGTGAGGGTGCACCGCCGCCAGGGGGTCGGGCAGCACCCGCGCCGGCAAACTCACCGCGCGGCGGGCACCCCAAGTGGTGGTGAGCTGCAACTCCAGGCGCTCCCCGGCGGCGACGAGCCGGGCGCCGCCGGGGCCCTCTAGCTGCAACTGGTGACGCAACCCTTCCAGGATCTCGGTGAAGCTGCGGTGGTCTCCCAGCTCCACGTCCGGAACCGTCCCCCTCTCGGGCGGCAAGAACTTCTGGCGCCCCTGCGGCAGCCAGGTGGTGCTCACCCCCATGCGCAGCATGGCGGGGCGCAGCTCGACCCACGTCATAAGCACGGCGGCAGCGTGGCCGCACGGGGAGTTTGAGGGGGGGCAGAGGCTGCAGCGGTGGGTCAGTCGCCTCCCCAACCTCTTCCCCGAGGACGCGGCAGAGGGGTTCGCCGGTCACCCCTTCGAGGTCGCCACGGCCGCACATGCCGCCAGCGCGCCGGTGCGACCAGGCGCAGCGCGTAGCGGGGGGATCAGGCTCGCAGGCTTGGTTCCGGCCCACTGGCACTCGGCATCGAAAGCTCAGAGCTCGGCAACAGAGCGCGTTGACGCAACGCGGCAACGGGGGGGTTGACAAGTTTGCCGCAACGCGGTATATTGACGTTCGTCGATTGCCGCAACGCGGCAGGCGTTGCAGGGAGGCGGACATCATGATCCGACTGATCAAACGGTACGGCAGCCGCAAGTTGTACGACACCGAGGAGAGCCGTTACGTCCACCTGGAGGAGCTGGCGGTGTGGATCCGCCAGGGTCAGGAACTCAAGGTGGTGGACAACACCTCGGGCGAAGATGTCACCGCCCAGACGCTCACCCAGATCATCTCCGAGGAGGGCCGGCGGGGGCGCTCGGCGCTTCCGGAGAGCGTGCTGCACGAGATCATCCGCTTCGGCCAGCACGCCGTGAGCGAGGGGGTGGGACGGCTGCAAACAGGAGTGGATCGGGTGGTGCGCGCTTCGGTAGATCGCCTGGCGCCCATCCGGCAGGCTCGCGAGGAGATGGACCAGCTGCGGCGGCGGCTGGCTGAACTGGAAAGCTCTCTGCAGGAGATCGAAAGCGCGCGCGATCTCTCGGACACCCCCCGGCGGCGACCGACGGCGGCCAAGACCGCGAGGAAGTCGGTCAAGCCCGCGGGGGCGGAGTCATAGCAGGGGCAGGCGTTGGAAAACCCCGGCGCGCCCGGGCCAGCGTGGGTTCGGCGGGCCGGCAGCACTGAACCGCTCATCGAACGTTGAGTACGGAGGTGACAGATGAAGAAAACCAAGGATATGCAGGAAGACCTGAGAGAATCCGCACACAAGATCTGGCTTGCCGGGATGGGCGCTCTGGCGGTGGCGGGGGAAGAGGGCAAGACCCTGTTTCAGACCCTCGTAGCCAAGGGCGAGGAGATCGAGAGCCGCAGCAAGGGGCAAGTGGACAAAGTCAAGGGCAAGCTGCAGGACGCCAAGGCCGGCGTGGGCGTGATGCTAAGCCGCTTGCAGGACAACGTGGATGAGCAGGTAAGCGCCGCGCTGGCCAAGCTGGGTGTGCCCACCCGCAAGGAGATCGCCGCGCTGACAAAGCGCGTCGAGGAGCTCTCCAAGGCCATCGAAAAGATGAAGAAGGCGGCGGCACCCGCAGCCAAGCCCAAGAAGCCGGCCCCCACGCCAGCCGAACCGGCAGAGTAAGAGCACCGCGGCAACGGGGGTGACGCCTCACAGGGCCGCGCCGACCCGGGGCGGCCCGAAGTTTGCGCCCGAACCGCCGGTCCGCACGGGGGCTCCGGCGCCGACCTTGGCACGGGCACGGAAACGGACACAGACACCGACACGGACACGGTTCCGACCGGGGAAGGCCCGCCGGCCGTGGGGGCGGGCCAGAGGCCCGCGCACCCAGCGGCACGGGGGGTGCCTCGCCCGGGCGGTCTGGGTTGGCTGCGCGGGTGCGGGGGTGGTGCGTGCCCGGTGGCGGGCGTTTTCTTCCCCACGGACCCACTTTCAGACGGCGCGGCGACTCGCGTGGCGCAGGGGAGCGGGGTTTGCCGGGCGGGCCGCGGCCGTGTTGGTGATGAGCCGGGCGGAACGGTTGAAGGTAAAGTAATTCCACGCCCACTGGGCGAGGACCAGGACGCGGTTGGAGAACTCCACCATTTTCATCAGGTGGACGAACAGCCAGGCCAGCCACGCCGGAAACCCCGAGAAGCGCACTCCGAGCAGGTCTGCCACGGCGGCATGTCGCCCGATGGTGGCCATCGACCCCCAGTCGCGGTAGCGGAAAGGGGGAACCGTTCGCCCGGCCAGCCGGGAAGTGATCAGGCGGGCGGCGTAAGCTCCTTGCTGCATGGCCACCTGGGCGACGCCGGGCAAGGGATGACTGTCCCGCCCCAGGCAGTGGGCGAGGTCGCCGATGACGAGGATTTCCGGATACCCCGGCACGGTGAGATCGGGGTTGACCCGGACGCGCCCCTGGCGGTCGAGGCTGGCGCCGGTGGCAGCGGCGATCACCTCGCCCAGGGGGGATGCCTTGACCCCCGCCGCCCACAGCACCGTGTGAGCGGGGACGAACTCGGCGATGTCCCCCCGTTGCACCCGCACCACCTCCGGCTCGATGTCGGTGACCAGGGTGGAGGTGCGTACCTCCACCCCCAGCCTCCGCAACGCCGCCTCGGCCCGGGCGGAGAGGTCGGGGTGGTAGCCGGGAAGGACGCGATCGGCGCCCTCCAACAGGACGATGCGGGCCGCCGTCGGGTCGATGGCGCGGAATTCCTTCGCCAGGGTAACCCGGGCGATCTCGGCGAGAGCTCCCGCCAGCTCCACCCCGGTGGGGCCAGCGCCGACGATGACGAACGTCAGCAGGGCACGCACCTCGGAAGGGGAGGCGGCGCGCTCCGCCTGCTCGAAGGCGGCCAGCACGCGGCCGCGGATTTCGGTGGCGTCCTCCACGGTCTTCAGGCCTGGGGCCAGCGTCGCCCACTCCTCCCGCCCGAAGTAGTGGTGGGAGGCGCCGGCGGCAACGATGAGGGTGTCGTAGGTAAGTTCACCGTCGGCAAGCAGCAGGGCTTGCCGCTGGGGGTCGAGACCCACCGCCTCGCCCAACAGGACGCGGGCGTTGCGCTGGCGCTTTAAGATGGCGCGCAGGGGCGCGGCGATGTTGGCGGGGGACAGGCCGCCCGTCGCCACTTGGTAGAGGAGAGGCTGAAAAAGGTGGAAGTTGCGCCGATCGACGAGGGTCACCTCCACCGGTGCACGCCGCAGTGCCCGGGCGGCGTGCAGCCCCCCGAATCCGCCCCCGACAATGACCACCCGATGTCGCCCGGTCATTTCACACCCCCCGCGACGGAGCTAACGCGCCATCGCTTGTGCCCGCTTTTCACAACCTGCCCGAGCGGGAACCTATTCCAGAGACGCCATCGCATTTCCGTCGGCGAGGGGCTCCCCCAGCCGCGGTGAGGGTGGGGCGAATGCGCTAGCATGCCCGCGGTTCGATGTCCGCCAGCAGCCGAGAGCAGCCGCCGCCCCCACTCTCCCCCCCGCGCGAGGCGGCGACAGCGCGCCTGTCTCTGGGCCTCAAGTACATGGCGGTGAGCGCGTTCTTCTTCTCCTTGATGAGCTTGCTGGTGAAGCTGGCCGGCCAGCGCTTCCCCACCATGGAGCTGGTGTTCGCCCGCGCGCTGGTGGTCTCGGCGCTGGCCCTGGTGGCGATCAGGGTTCGCCGGGTTTCGCTGGCGAGCTCCGATATCCGCCTGCTGGTGTTGCGCGGGCTTTTTGGCCTGGCGGCCCTGTCGTGCTTCTACTACTCGGTGGTCAAGCTGCCGCTGGCGGTGGCCACTGTGCTGCACTTCACCAACCCCCTGTTCACCGCTCTGATCGCCGGGGTCTTCCTGGGCGAGGCGCTGCGGCTGAGGGAGGTGGCCTTCACCCTGGCGTCGCTGGTGGGGGTGATCATCGTGGCCCGGCCGGTGTCGGCGTTGGGCCTGCCGGGGCAAGGGTACCCGCTGCCGGCGCTGGCGGCGGCGCTGGCCGGGGCTTTGCTCTCGGCCGCCGCCTACACCCTGGTACGACGTCTGCGCCACAACGATCCCATGGTGGTGGTGTTCTACTTCGCCGCGGTGTCGGTGGTGCTGGCCGGTCCGGCCATGATTCCGGTGGCGGTGCGGCCCCAGGGGTGGGAGTGGGTGCTGTTGCTGGGGGTGGGGGTGGCAACCTTTCTGGGTCAGGTGTTTCTCACCCTCGGCTTACAGCGGGAGCTCGCCGGACGGGCCATGTCCTACAGTTATTTGCAGATCGTCTTTGCCGGCGGGTGGGGGTACGTGGTCTTTGCCGAGGTGCCCACGGTGGACACGGTGATCGGGGCGGGGGTGATCGTGGCCGCCACGGTGGCACTGGGGCGGCTGCGCCCGGCCGGCTCGGAGTAGCCAATCGGGCCTGCGCTCGCCGCTTTTTCCGTTCACCCATGCCGGGGAGACTCCCAGGGGTGACGCAGTACCATGCACCGATGCGATTCGCGCGCTCCTTCGGCATCCTCCTCCACCCCAGCTCGCTGCCCGGTCCCTTCGGCATCGGCGATGTGGGCCCGGCCGCCGTCGGCTACCTCGATTGGCTGCACGAGGCCGGCGCCCGGTGGTGGCAGGTCCTTCCCTTGAATCCCGCCGGGCCGGGGGCTTCCCCCTACTCCTCCACCTCCGCTTTTGCGGGCAACCCCCTGCTGGTCTCCCCCGAGCTTTTGGTGGAGCAGGGGCTGCTGAGTCGGGAGGATATCTCCCGGAGCATGCCGGCAGACGGTGAACGGGTCGACTGGGAGAGCGTTGCGGTATGGAAAGAGGAGCTCTTGGAGCGTGCCTGGGCCGCCGCCGCCGACCAGACACCTGCCGAGATGGAGGCCTTCGCCGAGGCGGAGGCGTTCTGGCTGGAGGACTACGCCACCTACGCCGCCCTGCGACGGGCTTACGCCGAACGTCCGTGGTGGCAGTGGCCGGCGCCCCTGGCGCGTTGCGATCGCCAAGCCGTGGCGGCGTGGCGATCCCAGCACGAGCGTCAGGTACGCCGAGTCGTTTTCCGGCAGTGGCTGTTCTTCCGCCAGTGGCGACGGCTGCGGGCCGAGGCGGCCCGCCGGGGCATCCGGTTTTTGGGTGACGCGCCGATCTTCGTGGCGCTGGACAGCGCTGACGTGTGGGCCAACCGCCACCTCTTCCGTCTGGACCACGAGGGACGACCCGAGGTGGTGGCGGGCGTCCCCCCCGACTACTTCTCCGCCGACGGCCAGCTCTGGGGCAATCCCCTGTACGACTGGCAGCGCCTGGCCGAGCAGGGGTACCACTGGTGGATAAATCGACTGGCGGCCAACCTGCGACAGGTGGACGCCCTGCGGTTGGATCACTTCCGCGGCTTCGTGGCGTGCTGGGAAATCCCGGCGGGGGCGCCGACGGCCCGCCAGGGGCGCTGGACACCTGGACCCGGGCGGGCGCTGTTCGAAGCGTTGGCGGCGGCCCTGGGGCCCTTGCCTTTGGTGGCCGAGGATCTGGGCTTTATCACCGACGACGTGCGAGCCCTGCGCGATGAGCTGGGGCTAGCGGGCATGGCCATCCTGCAGTTCGCCTTCGAACCGGGCGAGCGCTCCGCCTTCCTTCCCTACCTCCACCGGCCCAACCTGGTCGTATACACCGGTACGCACGACAACAACACCACCCTCGGCTGGTGGCGAGATGAGGCCTCCCCGCAGGTGCGGCGCTTCTTTCTGGAGTACGTCAACTCCGACGGCCGCGAGGTGCACTGGGACATGATCCGCCTGGCCTTCGCCTCGGTGGCCGATTTGGCCATCGTTCCCCACCAGGACGTGGCGGGCCTGGGGTCGCAGGCGCGCATGAACATTCCCGGGGTGGCGGCCGGCAACTGGGGTTTTCGTCTCGGCCCCGGGGCACTGGCGCCGGCGCTGGCGCACCGCCTGCACCGCCTGGCCTGGGTGTACGGCCGCGCCGAGTAAAGGGAAACTTCGCTGGCAGCGCCAAGAGGAAGACGGGCGAGATGATCCCTCGCCCGCCCCTGCTTCGCGTGGGAGACGTCCTTTGCTTACTACTCTTTGCCCCGTTTGCCCAGCTGCCGATCCAGGTAGTACAGCGCCCCCTTGCTGGTCTGGGTGTCCTGCATCTGCCTAATAATCGGCTCCAGGGTCGCCTCCTCCTCCACCTGCTCGTTGACGAACCACTGCAGGAAGGCAAAGGTGGCATGGTCGTTCTCGGCCCGGGCGGCGTCGACGAGAGCGCCGATTCGCTGGGTGATATGACGCTCATGGGCGAGGGCGGCCTCGAAGGCGGCGAGGGGGCTGGCCCACTCCGCCTCCGGCTGCGGCAAGGCGCCCAGAATCACGCGCCCGCCGCGGTCGTGGATGAACTCGTAGAACTTTTTGGCGTGCCCGTACTCCTCCTCAGCCTGGGTTCGCATCCACTGGGCCATCCCCTTCATGTTTTGGGTTTCCAGGTACGCGGACATGGAGAGATAAAGGTAGAACGAGAACATCTCCTCGTTCAGGTGATCGTTGAGAGCTTTCTGCAGCGTGGTGCTGATCATGATTGATTCTCCTTTTTCCCTACAGGGTCGTCGCACTGGCGACCGCAGCAGTATAGACCGAGGTGGCAGCGGCGGTATTCCACCTTCGCCGTTACGGTGGCACTAGCAGGGACGCGGTCGGCAGGAAAGCGCCACCGGCACCGCCGCCACGATCCCCGCGGCTGCCACCATGTTCAGGGTGGCAAAGCCGCCCAGCGCGTACACCGGCCCCGAAAGGGCGGCACCAATGGCGATGGCCAGGTCGTAGGCGGTGAAGTACGCGCCCATGGTCGCCCCTCGCCGCTGGGGGGAGGTGCGATCCACCGCCAGCGCCATCAGGCCAGGGTAGGAAGCGCCGCCGATCCCCGCCCCGATGAGGATCGCCGCCGTGATCAGGCCGGCTCCCGCTGGTGCCACGCCCAACAGCGCCGTGCCGACGGCACCCAGGAGCAGACCGGGGACGATCAACTGCCGGCGCCCCCAGTGGTCCGACAGTCGCCCGGCCACCGGTCGCGTCGCCAGGACAGCGAAGGCATAGAAGGTGAAGAACGAGCCGGCGCGACCCGGTGCGGCGGCCATCTCCAGGGGCAAGAACGCCACCAGGGCACCGTAGGCCAGGCTGGAGAGGAACAGCGCCAGCGCCGGCAGCCCTGCCCCGCGGGGAAGCGTCAAGGCCATGGTCGGCGTCGGAGTGGCAGCCCTGGGCGGCGAGCTGACCATCGGCGGGCGGAGCAGGCCAAGGGTGAGGGCGGCCAGCCCGCCGCCAGCGGCGGTACAGGTGAACACGGCGGCGAAACCGCCCCATCCCAGCAAACTCTCTCCCAGAAGTGGCCCAACCGCCATGGCGGCGGTGGGGGCCAGCCCCCAGCTTCCCATGCCCTCGCCGCGCCGGGCCGAAGGGGTCAAGTCGGCCACCAGGGCTCCGATGGCGGTGGTTGCCAGCCCCCACCCCACCCCGTGCAACAGCCGAACCGTCAGCAGCTCCCCCCACCCCCTGCAGATCAGGTGGACGGCAGCGGCAACGCTGTACAGCGCCAGGCCAGCCAGCAGCAGCGGTTGGCGCCGGGGCCCGTCGAGACAGCCGGCGGCCAGTAGACGGGTGACCATGGCGGCAAGGGCAAAGACGGTGATCACCCACCCCAGCTGGGAGGTTTCGGCGCCCAGGTGCCGCCCCAACGCCGGCAGCGCCGGCAAGGCTGCATAAAACCCCACGAACAGCATTGCCGTGGCCACCACCAGCAGGGAAAACGAGGAGGTCCACAGGGCCGGGCGAAGCGCCGGGCCCTCGCTCATGGCCACAGCGCCGCCAGCAGGAGGTGAGCCCCGCCGGCAGCCGCGCCCGCCGCTAGGTCATCGGCGACGATCCCCCAGCCGCCGGGCAGTCGCTCCAGCCGGCAGATGGGCCAGGGCTTGGCCACGTCGAAGAGGCGAAAGAGCAAGAACGAGGCGGCGAGGACTCCGAGGGTGAGAGGGGCAGGGCGCGCCAGCGCCCACATCGCCAGCGCCACCCACTGGCCGGCGGTCTCGTCCAGCACCACCGCGCCGGGGTCGCCCTGGCCCCGCCGCGCCGCCTCCCGCCCACACGAGGGCACCGCCACGGCGGCCAGGAGACACGCTCCCGCCAGGGGCATCCAGGGGACGAGCCCCCCGGATAGGTGCCAGGCGGCGGCAAAAAGCACCACCCCGGCCACCGAACCCACCGTGGTGCCGGGGGCCGGCAGGAGGTCCCCCAGGCCACCCACAGTGGCCAAGGCGCGGGCCAGCTTCATCTCGCACCCTCCCCTAGAGCCGTCACCAGGCGGACCGGTAGCCCACCGAACGACCCCGAGGACATGCACACCACCACGTCGCCGGGACGAACCACGGCCAGCACGCTGGCCAGGGGATCCTCGCCCTCCGGCACGGCCACCGCCTCGACGCCCCGCCGCTCGAGGGCGGTGACCAGCGCCTGGCGGTCCAGCACCTCCCCCGGGGGCAGGCGGTGGCGATGAAACACCTCGGCCACCACCGCCGCCTCGGCCTGCGCCAGCGCCTCTTCCCACTCGCGGGCGAACAGCGCGCGCCCGGCGGTGAGGGAGCGGGGCTCCAGCACCGCCACCAGGCGGCGACCCCGGAAGCGCTGCCTAGCCCCCGCCAGCGTCAGGCGCACGGCGGTGGGGTGATGGGCGAAATCGTCTACCACATTTACTCCGCCTGCCGTGCCCAGCAGCTCCAGCCGCCGCCGCACCCCAGGGAACGAGGCGGCCGCCGCGGCGATGGCTCGAGGTTCGAGGCCGGCCAGCAGGGCACATGTGGAAGCCGCCAGCAGGTTGTCCAGGTTGTGGCGTCCCACCAGCGGCACGGCGACGTCAAAGGAGCGCTGGCGCCAGCTCAGGTGGGCCACCAGCCGCTCCTCTTGCTGCCCGTGGTGGAGGACACGGACATCGGCGTCCGGGTCTTCACCGTACCAGACCACCGAGGCGACTCCGTCCACCGCCCGACGCGCCCCGGCATCGCCGGCATTGGCGATGACCGTACCCCCTAACTTTAGGGTATGTGCCACCCCGGCACGGAAGGCTGCCACGATGGCATCCAGGTCGGGATAGATGTCGCCGTGGTCGAACTCCACGTTATTGACCACGAAGAAGTGAGGGTAGTAGTGGAGAAACTTGGGCCCCCGGTCGAAAAACGCGGTGTTGTACTCGTCCCCTTCCACCACCGTCCAGCCGCCGCGGCCCAGCCGCCAGGGCCGTCCGCCGCACGGCACGCCGCCGACCATCACCGTGGGGTCCAGTCCGCACTGTGCGAAGAGATGCGCAGTCAGCGCCGTCGTCGTGGTCTTGCCGTGTGTACCGGCGAGCACCACGGTGCGGGCGTCGCGGCAGAAGTACTCGCCCAGGGCGGCGGCCTGAGAGGTGTAGGGCGTGCCGCGGCGCAACACCTCCTCCACCTCCGCGTTGCTGCGGGGCAGGGCGTTGCCGATCACCACCCGGTCGATATCGACCGGGATGGTCGCCGGGTCGAACCCCACCCGCACCGCCGCCTTGAGGGTGGCAAGAATTTCAGAGGTGGGCGGATACAGGGCAGTGTCGACTCCGGAGACGCGGAAGCCGGCGTCGTGGGCCAGGCCGGCGAGGGCGGCGGTGGCGGTGCCGCCGATGGGGAGGAAATAAAGGTGGCAAGGTTCATGCATAGTACTAGCGCGCTGGTCGGCGCGGGGTGTACTCTAGCACCCGCTCCGCGTCCGAGGGAGCGAAGTGGGAGGTGGCATCGAATGAGAAAGAGCACCGTGGCGTTTCTGGCGCTGGCGCTGGTGCCCGCGCTGTCGTTGGCCCAGGGGGCGGGCAAGCCCACCATGGATGTGGCCGCCAAGATCCTCGACTTCGGCGTCGTCACCAAGGGCGAGGTGATCAAGGCCGACTTCGAAATTCGCAACACCGGCTCGGCGCCCTTGGAGATCACCCAGGTGCGTCCCACCTGCGGCTGCACCGTCGCCAAGCACGACCGTGTGATTGCCCCGGGTGCCGTCGGCAAGATCCACGCGGAGGTGGACACGGCTTCCTTCTCCGGACCCAACTCCAAGGCCATTTTGGTGTTCACCAATGACCCCGACAACCCCCAGGTCAACCTGGTCGTCAAGTTCGACTCGCGGTCGTTCGTGGAGGTTTTCCCCAAGCCGCTGATCTCCCTCAACGTGCTGCAGGGTGAGCCAGCCTCCGACAAGGTGGTGCTGGCCACCGCCGACGGCTCGCCGCTGCGCATCACCGGCGCCGACGCCGGTGGTGGCCCGTTCAAGATCACCTACCGGGAGCTGCCGGAGAAGGAGCGCATCCCCAACCTGAAAGGGCCGCAGTGGGAGGTGACCGTCACGGTTCCCGCCGACGCTCCCCAGGGGATGCTCAACCAGAAAATCACCTTGAAGACCTCCAACCCCAAGGCGCCCGAGGTGGCGGTGTCGGTGAGCGGCATCGTCCGCCCAATCATTCAGGTGGTGCCGGGCGAGATCAACTTCGGCACGGTCCAGGCGACAGCTCCCGTGGGGCGCAACGTGGTGCTCATCTCCAACCGGCAGAACGCCAAGCTGGAGCTCACCTCCGTCGAGGTGGACAACAAGGCTTTCACTGCCGAGGTGATCCCCCTGACCGCCGGGCAGCGCTACCAGGTGGCGGTGACCCTGGGCGCCGGCACGGCCAAGGGGACGCACCGCACCATTCTGCGCATCGCCACCAACGACCCGACCCGCCCGAGCATCGAGGTCCCGGTCCTCGCCGTGGTGCAGTGACCCCAGTCCAGCAAAGCATCCCCCGCGCCCCGGCCGGCGCCGGGTCGCGTTTTCATGCCAAGGGGACACGCCCGCCTCGCTCACCCCATCCAGAGGTCGACGAGCGGTGAGGCGAGCGATCGGCATGGGCTGCGGGGGAGCGCGCCGCGAGGGGCCGCGGGCGGGAGTGAAGGACGGCGCGCCTACGGCAGCTGATACACCTCGACTCCGCCGGCGCTGACCACCGGCGCGCCGAGCCCGCGCAGCAACGCCGCGAAGGCCGCACGGCCCGCGGGCGTGCGCCATGGCGCCACCGGGTAGGCGGGCGCCAGCCGCCCCAGCTCGTCTCGATGCACCAACAGATGCGTGAACCTTTGCCCACGCAGCTCGGTGAGGATAGCGTCGGCCTCTCCGTCGCGCTCCACAAGCTCGCGCAGCGGTGACACATCGTGTTGCGACGCCGCGACGAAGCGGCGTGGAAAGCCGTATCCACGGGTTTCTCCGACAAAGAGGACGCGGGCGTCGGGCGGCAGCGTGGCGGCGGCGGCGAAGGCCGGCGCCGGATCGTTGACCACCAGGCTGCCCGTCACCGTCGCGGTGTGCCGCAGCTGAACCGCGAGCCCGGCGCTGCGCCAGAGACCAAGTGCCCCGGCAAACAGCAGGGCGGCGGCCGCCGCGGCGCGGCCGGGGCCCCGCCTCAGGGCCGCGGCAAGAGCCGCTAGCAACGCCGCCGGTAGCGCCAGAAAGCGCGGCAGCGAGGCGAGCGCCAGCCACGCCAGGATGCCGGCGGCGGCGGCGGTGAAGGCCCAGCACCGCGGCGCGTCGCGGCGCTGGACCACTGCCAGGGCGGCGGCCAGGGCGAGCGCCGCCAGCCAGGGGGCCACCGGCAGGAATGCGCCGGAAACCTGACCAAGCAGCGCCGCCGCACCCTGGTACGCGAACAGCAGGGTGCCGCCGTCGCGCCACAGCGTTTCCATCCCTTCGCGCTGCCACCCGAGAGGCGCCAGCGGCGCGCCGAGCACGATGAGATTCTTCCCCCACCAGGGCAGTGCGCCGAGCACCATTCCGGCTGCGGTGAGGACCAGACGGTGCGGCGCGCGGGCGCGCGCGGCGGCAAGTACCACCAGACCCGCCGCCCACGGCAGTGCCTGCAGGCGTGCGGCGCAGGCAATCCCGGCGAGCAAGCCGGCAAGCGGCGGCCACGTTGGGTGGACACGGCGGCGTAGCAGCAGCGCATAAGCGGTCAAGAGCGGGGCGAGCATCCACCCCTCGGCGGCGGGGAACCCCGCCACCAGCACGTGCGAGGGCAGCACCGGCAGCACCGCGGCGGCAAGCGCGGCGAGTCGACGCGGTGCGCCCAACCCGCGCGCCAGGGCGGCGAGCACCGCCCCCGCGGCGACAAACGCTGTCCAGTGCAGCAGTGCCGGGGCGCGGTCAAGACCGAATGCCAGCGGCGGCGTGTAGACGAGCTGCGCAAGGGGCGGAAAGACGACGAAAAGGTTCTCGGGGTGCGCCAGCAGGCGGCCGTCCAGCAACGCCTGCCACGGGAGGGCCAGGTGGTAGACGAGAGCATCGTAGAAAAACGGCGGGGACACCGCGACCGCCAGCGCGAGAAGGCCGGCGAGCGCCGGTGCGGCGAGACCGGCAATAAAGAGGCGCCGACGCCAGCGACCACCCGCCGCGACGGCGGCGACCAAAGCGGCCAACGGCCAGCGGGACAGCGCACCGGAGATCCCGAGCGCCAGCACGCCCACGGCAAGCGTCGTCGCTCCCAGAGCGAAGTCGGTAGGCAGGCGCAGTGACGGGGGCAGGGGGACGCGCAGCAGCCGACGCAGTCGCGCCCCGCCGGCCGCCAGGGCCAGGGCGAGCGCAAGCGCCGCCGCGAGCGATGCAACCACTGTCAACTGTCAACCCCCAAAATGATGGACGGGGGGTCGCGAACAAGCGCAGGAGCGGCCCCCAGGCCGAGGTCGATTGTTGCACAGCGAGGGGAAGCGAGTCCCGGGGTTTCTCCGTTTTTCGCGCCCTCCGCGCGGATCGCGGGAGCGGCGTGACCGCGGGTGCCGTCTTGCCTTTCGGCGTGAACGGCGGTACGGTGTAGCAGACAAGAGAGCCGGGGTGGTGCAGCCTGCCCAAAGGGCAGGTGAGGGAAGCCGGTAAGAAGCCGGCGCGGCCCCCGCCACTGTAACCGGGGACGAACCTCTCACGGGTGCCACTGGTCGCCCGCGGCGGCTGGGAAGGCGAGGGGATTCGGAAGATCCGGGAGCCAGGAGACCTGCCACTCCGGAGAAGGAACGGGAGGTTCCGATGCG
Source organism: uncultured bacterium (assembly GCA_937924755.1). Taxonomy (GTDB): domain Bacteria; phylum Acidobacteriota; class Thermoanaerobaculia; order Thermoanaerobaculales; family Thermoanaerobaculaceae; genus CALEVZ01. Next base: position 2,143 of record CALEVZ010000028.1, on the reverse strand, counting down.
AGTGCTGGTTCCCTTGGTGCTCACGGCGGCACTGGCCGCCACCCCATCCCCTGCGCAGCAGGCCGTCTTCGAAGACACCGTTGTGGTCACCGCCACCGGTGAGGAAACGCCTGTCGCCGCAGTCAGTTCCGCCACGACCGTGTTCGATCGTGAAGACCTGGAAGCGTATGGGGCTCCCACCGTGCACGAACTTTTGCGCCGCGTCCCGGGCGCCACGCTGCTACGTTCGGGCCTCGACGGCGGCGTGACGTCGTTTTTTGTGCGCGGCGCCAACTCCAATCAGACACTTGTCTTACTTGATGGGGTGCGGCTTAATTCCGGCTATTTCGGCGGTTACGATTGGAGCCTGCCGCTGACCGCCGGCCTGCAGCGGGTGGAGGTGGTGCGCGGGCCGTACTCGGCTTTGCACGGCGCCGACGCCCTCGGTGGAGTCGTCCAGCTGGTCCCCGCGCGGGGCGGCGAGGACGAATTGCGCGTGCTGGCAGAGGCGGGGGGCAGTGGTTGGCGGCGGGGCGAGCTGGGGCTCGCCACGACCACGGGCCACCTGTCCGTGGTCGCCGACCTCGCGTACCGCGAGGGCGAGGGTCCTCTGCCCAACGACGATTTTTCGGCCCGGCTCGGCTCTGTCTATTTGTCGACGCGCCTTGGCCAAACGGGGCGGCTGGGCCTGCTGGCGCGTCGCACCGATACGGAAACGGGGATTCCCCGAGACGGCGCCGACTTCACACCCAACCGCCGCACCGAGGCGCAAGAGACGCTCATCGCCGTGCCGCTGCAACTGACGCGCGTGGCCGGCGGGGTGCTCGAAGGGTCCCTGTCGCGGGTGCAGCGGGATCTGGCTTTCCGCGATCCCGACGACCCGTGGGGGTTCACCGCCTCCGACACCGCCGCAGATACCGCCGCGGGCCGTGCCGTCTGGCACCGGTCGCTCGGGGTGCATCGGCTGTCCCTGGGGGGCGAGTGGCGGCGGGACGAGGTGACCGACTCCTCGTCGTTCGGCGCCAACCTCACCGATGCGCGGCTCACGACTACCTCGTTGTTCGCGCAGGACCGCATCAAGCCCTCGCAGCGCTGGGAGGTGCTGGCAGGCGCGCGCTGGGATGACGCCGACCCCTGGGGGAGCGAGCTGTCCCCTCGGGCCACGGTGAGTCACCTGGCCGGGTCAGCCCGGATCTGGGCCTCGTGGGGGGAGGCCTTCCGGGCTCCGGCGCTGGGGGAGCTCTATTTCCCCTTTTCCGGCAACCCCAACCTCAAAGCCGAGCGCAGCCGCGGTGGGGAGGTGGGAGTCTCCTGGGCTTTCGGCCGTGGCGCCGCCCTGGCGCAGGTGGTGGCCTTTTCCAATCGCGTGACCGACCTCATTCAGTTCGACTTCGCCAGCTACGCCTTCGCCAACGTGGGCCGCGCGGAGATGAATGGGGTGGAGGTTTCCTTCCTGCAGCGTCTGGGCGGGGCGCGCCTGCGGGCTGGCCTCACCTGGCTGGAGGCCGAGGATGGCGACGGGCTGCCTCTTTTGCGCCGTCCCGAGTGGTCCGGGCACCTGGCCGTAGGGGGGCGGTTTCCCCGTGGGGCGGAGGGGGAGGTGGCTCTCGTCTGGGTGGGTGAACGACCCGACGTGGCTTCGGTCACCTTTGTCAGGGTGCAGCAGCCCGGTTTTGTCACCGCCTCCTTGTCCTTGGCGGTGCCCCTGACCGGGGCGGTGCGCCTGCGGGCGAGGCTGGACAACCTGGCCGATCGGGCGTACGAGGAGGTCAACGGCTACCCCGCCCTGGGCCGACGCGTGATCTTCGGCGCCGATTTCACCCTGCGCTAGGGCGGCCAACCGGCGACCGTTTACGGAAGGGCCGGAGCGAGCTTGCGCAGGAACGTCAGAACACTCGGTACTAGGCCCCCTCTTTTCGGAGGCGAGGGGCGTGCGGCTTTGCCGCCGCGCCGAGGGGGGTTCGGGGGGTTTCGCGGCGGAGGCGAGGGTGGGGGGCCGGCGAAACCGTGTTTTTCGCAGCTCGTGGACATTTCGTTGCGCGGGGGCTGGGACGGTGGGCGAGTGGGGGGGTTGGAGGTGAGAGGCGAGGCGCGAGCGGCTTTGCCGCCGCGCCGAGGGGGGTTCGGGGGGTTTCGCGGCGGAGGCGAGGGTGGGGGGCCGGCG
>CALEVZ010000027.1 GCA_937924755.1 uncultured bacterium | reverse complement strand
AGGGGGGGGTGAGAACCCCCGGGGGGAGGGGTGTGGGAGGGGAGTGGGTGGGGGAGGGGTTCGATTTCGCGGGGGGAGGGAGGGTGGCGAGACGCGGATCGGGTACCCGGTATAGCCTTTTTGTGCCTTTTCGTTGTTTTGAAGGTTAACGCTCTTCTGTCTTTTGTCATTCCCACCGAGGGCTCGGGAGGGTGGCTACGAGGGGAAGTCAGGGTGCCGGTGAGGCCAGACGCTTCGCTGGCTGTCGACGGCGGGGGGCAAGCGCAGCCTCGCGGGGGGCGAGGGTGCGCGCCCAGGCCGCCATGTCGCCCACCGAGGACAACACCCGCAGATTGGCCAGCTTCGGGAAGGTGCTCGGCCCCACGGCCTGTCCCCCCACCACCACCTCGACCCTGGAGGCGGCCACGGCTCGGGCGAGGTCGACCACCTGCTCGAGGCGGGAGCGCGAGAGGGGGCCAACCGTGCAACTGATCCAGATGAGCCGAGGCGCCAGCCAATCCGCCGCCCGCGCCAGGCTTTCAAGCGGCGTGTCGGGGCCGAAGTTGACCGGGCGCCAGCCGTCGGCGGCGAGGACGGTGGCGACGGCGAGAGATGGTATGACGTAGGGATCGCCCGAGGGGGCGCAGCCGACCGCCACGGGGCCCGCGGTGTGCTGCGGCAGCGAGGAACGCAGGGAGTTGAGGATGCGGATGACGATGTCGGTGGCGCGGTGTTCGACGAGCAAGCCGTCACTTTCGTGGCGCCACAACTCGCCGATGCGGTGCATGGCGGTGCGCAGCGGGCCGTCCAACACATCGGCGATGCTCATGCCGCTGCCGAGGAGGGCGCGCACGAGCTTGCCGGCGGCGATCTCCTCGCCGTTGCGCAGATGGGTGAAAAGCTCTTCCCCGGGGTCGGCCGGGGTGACCGCCGCGGCCGGTTGCTCCAGCCCGAGCAATTCGGGGTGAACGACGGCGGCGCCGCTTTCACGCACGAAACGCACCGCCTCGGTGAGGGGGATGCGGCGATGTCCGCCGGCGGTGCGGGCGGCCTGGATGAGGCCTTCGTCCGCCCATCGCTTGATGGACGATTCACTCACGCCGATGGCGGCGGCCAGTGTGCGGGTGGTGAGAAGCTGCATGACGAGCACCTCCGGCCGACTTAACGTTTTAGACGTTTCTCGATTCCCGTGCACGATTCGCGACCGTCCCCACTGGGGAGAATTCGGAAGGCGTTCTATGGGTTTGAGGCGGCGGCCACGGGGGTGGGCGGACGGCGTCTCGGTGCGCCTTGGTTACGGTGAAAGGATGGCGGAGGGCGCCCGCACTGGTAGGATGGCGTGACGAGGGCAGCGAGATAGGCGAGACGGTGGGAGAAAAAGGCAGCGTGTTGGTCACCGGGGCCACCGGCTACATCGGTGGGCGGTTGGTTCCCCGCCTGCTGCAGGCGGGGTACGAGGTGCGCTGCCTGGCGCGTTCGGCTCGCAAGCTGGCCGGACGGCCGTGGGCGGATGATGGTCGGGTGACGATCCTCGAGGGCGATGTGGGGGACGAGGCGGCGGTGGAGCGGGCCGCCGTCGGTTGTCGGGCGGCGTACTACCTGGTGCACTCCATGCTGGCGGCCGGTTCTGCCTACGCCGAGCGAGACCGACACCTTGCCGAGGTTTTCGGACGCTCGGCGGCCGCGGCGGGGGTGGAGCGAATCATTTACCTGGGTGGATTGGGGGAAACCGGACCCGACCTCTCCCAACACCTGGCCTCCCGCCGCGAGGTGGAAACCGCCCTGCGGGCCGGCGGCGTGCCGGTGACCGTGTTGCGGGCGGCGATGATCATCGGCGCCGGCTCGGCGTCTTTCGAGATCCTCCGCTACCTGGTCGAGCGCCTGCCCGTCATGATCACCCCGCGCTGGGTGTCGACGCCGTGCCAGCCGATCGCCGTGGGCAACGTGCTGCACTACCTCATCGCCTGCCTCGAGCAAGGAGCCACCGCGGGGCGGGATCTCGACATCGGCGGTGCCGACGTGAAGACCTATCGGGAGGTGATGCAGATCATGGCCGCCGCGCTGGGGCTGCGGCGCCGGGTCATCATTCCGGTGCCGGTGTTGACGCCGCGCCTGTCGTCGCTGTGGATTCATCTGGTGACGCCCCTGTCCAAGGAGATCGCGCGGCCGCTGGCGGAAGGGCTGCGCAACCCGGTGGTCTGCCGCAGCGACGAGGCACAGCGCCTGATGCCCCAGCGCCTGCTGACCATCGCCGAGGCCATCGAGGCGGCGGTACGCGGCCACGCCCGCGGCGAGGTGGAGACCTCGTGGAGCGATGCGGGGCCAATCCCTGGCGACCCCGACTGGGCGGGCGGGACGGTGTTCGAGGACTCTCGGGCGGTGGTGGTGGCCGCGCCGCCGGCCGTTGTCTGGACGACCCTGTGTCGGATCGGCGGCGGGCACGGTTGGTATGGGGCCAAAGTGCTGTGGTGGCTGCGCGGCGCGATCGATCGCCTGCTGGGGGGGCCGGGCCTGCGGCGGGGACGGCGTGATCCCGAGCACGTGGGGTATGGAGATGCGCTGGATTTTTGGCGGGTGGTGGGCATAGACCACCACCGCGACCTGCGACTGCGCGCCGAAATGCGTTTACCCGGTGACGCGGAGCTGGATTTTCACCTCCAGCCGGTAGGCGACGGGGCCACACGCGTGACCCAGGTGGCGCGCTTCAAGCCCAGGGGCCTCGCCGGTCTGGCCTACTGGACCGCGGTGCTGCCGGCTCACGCCCTGGTGTTCCGCGGCATGCTGCGCGGCCTGCAGCGGGAGGCCGAAGCCGCGGCCCGTCAGCCGACCAGAGCCTGAGCCCGCCAGTCTGTGTGGGGCGCACGGTTGCGGACAAACCAGTCCCACAGCAACTCCCCGTAGGTGTGCTGGGGGATGCCCCGGTGCGCGAAGAACGGCTGCAAGGCGCGCCGCAACGCCGGCAGCCGAAAGGCCGGGACGCCGGGGAAGTAGTGGTGCTCGAGGTGGTAGTTGGACCAGAGGAAGAGCAGATCCCACCAGCGTGGGGAAGGGCGCATGAGGGTCCCCCAGTGGGCCGGGTCGGCGGGGTCGATGGCGTAGTGCTGACCCAGGCGGTTCAAGGCGAACCAAACCGGGAAAGCGATCAGCAGTGGGAGCAGGTGGACGCGCGCCCACAGCGCCGGCGACGTCCCGAGGGCCAGGGCGAGGGCGAGGGCGAGGTGGACGAGCAGGGCAACGCCGCGCTCGCGTCGGATGCGGCTGCGCAGCGCCGCTGGGTAGGCGGCGGCGGCGCGCGCCGCGGCGCGGAAGTAGATGGGGAACAAGGCCGGGGTCCAGTACAACAGCTTGACGAGGCGGGACACCCGCCTGGGGGAGAGGTGGCGACGTTTGGGGTCGGCCTCCTCGTCGCCCAGCTCGGCGTGGTGGTCCAGGTGCCAGCGGGTGAACTGCGTGGGGGAAATGCCGCAGGGCAGGGCGTAGAGGAACGCCAGCGCCCCCTCCCAAACCGGTCGGCGGGTGCGGAAGACGAGACCGTGCAGCACCTCGTGCAGCAACACCGTGCCGTTGAAGGCGAACAGACCGACCAGCGCGATGCCGACCGGCCACAGCCAGGGCGCGGCCGCTTGCGCCGCAGCGCCTGCGCCGACGGCGCCGACGGCCAGCCACCCACCAGCCATGGTGAGGTGGCGGGGGCCGCTGTTGCGCTGAAGCTCACGCAGACGCTCGCGGCCCACCACCTGCGCCGCTTCACGGACGATCGCGGCGGCGGCCCGCTGCCAGTGTCCGCGCTCCACACCAGTCGCAACGCGCCGGGCGCGGCGCTCCTTCCCGTCGCCCGGCCGCCGGCGGATGGTCAGAACTCCACGTCGTTGCGTAGCAGCTTCTCGACCTCCCAGGGGGGCGCCTCGCCGCCCAGGTAGCGGTGGAACCAGTCCAGGTGGACGAGGTAGTAGAAGACCATCTCGTACCAGGAGGGCCAGTGCCCGGCCTCGGGGAAGACCACCAGGCGGGAGGGCACGCCGCGCAGCTGCAGGTCGGTGAAGAAGGCCAGCGACTGGGTGTAGGGGACGCGGAAGTCCTTCTCCCCGGTGATCACCAGGCAGGGAGTGGCAAACCCCTTGACCCCTTCGGAAGGAGAGAAGCGCCGGTAGCCTTCCGGGTTGTCCCACGGCGTCCCGCCCAGGTCGTACTGGGGGAACCACAGCTCCTCGGTGGTGGAGTGCATCATGCGCAGGTCGTACACGCCCATCATGGCCGCCATGGCGGCGAAGCGCGAGGTGCGCCCCTGCAGCCCCATGACCGCGTAGCCCCCCCACGACCACCCCATGAGGCCCAGGCGTTTTTCGTCCACGAAAGGCAAGGCGGCGAGGGCGTCGGCCACCGCCAGGATGTCCTCCATGACCTTGCCGCCCCAATCGCGGGAAATCCCCTCGGTGAAAGACTGCCCGTACCCGGTGGAGCCGGTGGGGTTGGGGAACGCCACCAGGTAGCCGGCCCCAGGGTACACCTGCCAGTCGCCGCGGTAGGCGTCCTGCCACTGCATCTGCGGTCCGCCGTGGACGTTGAGGATCAACGGGTAGCGCTTGGCCGGGTCGAAGCCGTGGGGCTTGACGAGAAAGACGTGGATGCGTCGCCCCCCCGGGGCGTTCACCCACATCTCCTCGGCCGGGCGCACGTCCACCTCGGCGAGCAGGGGGTCGTTGTGGGCGGTTAGGCGCCGGCGACCGCCGCCGTCCAAATTGACCCGATACAGCTCCGGTGGCTCGCCCACTGAGCGCCGGGTGTACGCCGCCCATCCTCCGGCGGGACTGAGCGCCCATTCGTCGATGGTGGCGTCGGTGAAGATACGCACGGGGTCCCCGCCCGCCACAACCACCTTGAGCAGCGGGGTGCGCCCCTCGATGGCGGCGCGCAGCAGCAGGGTGCGGGAGTCTGCAGCCCAGGCGAAGTCCTCTACCCAGTCCCGCAGGGTCTCGGTGAGCACCCGGTGGGTGCGGCTGCGGCGGTCGTAGACCGCCAGGCGGAAGAGGTCCGACTCGTAGCCGGGGATGCGCTGCGTCCGGTAGGCCAGGTAGCGGCCGTCCGGGGAATATGCCGGCGAGCCGTCCCAGGCGGGGTTGGCGGCGGTGAGGTTGACCGCCTCGCCGGGGGTGCCGTCGCGCCCCAGGGGGATGGCCCACAGGTCGCAGTTGGTGGAGGTGGCGGGCTGGGGCACCCGCTTGGAGACCACCACGATTTCCCGCCCATCGGGGGCGAAGGCGTAGTTGGGTCCACCCCCCACGGCGAGGGGCGGAGTGTCCACGGCGCCGGGGGTGAGGTCGGTGAGGGACCCGTCCGCCACCCGCACCAGCAGCACGTGATTGAACTTTCCCTCCCGCCAGCTGTCCCAGTGGCGGAAAAAGAGACTGTCTGCAAGGCGGGCCTTCAACGGCCCTTCCCGCCGGCGGCGGTCGATCCTCTCGTTGCAGGCGCTGTCGGCGCCGCACTCGGGGTAGACCTGGCTGGTGACGGCTACCCAGCGCCCGTCGGGGGACCACACCGGGTCGGCCACCCCCATGGGAAAGCTGGTCACTTGCCGCGCCTCCCCCCCCGCCATCGGCAGGAGGAAGAGCTGGGGAGTGCCGTTGTCGTCGGGGCGGAGGAATGCCAGGCCCGTCCCGTCGGGCGACCAGCGGGGGGAGGAATCCTGGTCTCCGCCGGTGAGGCGGCGGTCGCCGCCGCCGTCGGCGTTGATGAGATGGATATGATTGGTGCGCTTGGCGGTGGCCAGGTGGGTGCGGGTCACCACGTAGGCGATGCGGGTGCCGTCGGGGGACACCTGCGGGTCCGACACCCCCACCACGCGGGTGTGATCGGCGATGGTGAAGGCCCGCTTGCCCGCCTCCTCGGCAGCGGCCACCGGCAACGGGAGCATCACGGTAACGAGGAAAAGTAGACTGACTCTTCGCATCACTGCCTACCTCCGGCGACGTCCCTCATGCGCTGACGTCGTACAGGGTCAGGGGCAGCTCGGGTGCCTCGAACACGCGCACTTGGATGCCGTGCCGCCCGCGCAGCTCGTCCAGCACGCCGCGCATCTCGCCGTTGAGCAGGCGCGCCACCTCCGGGTGGACACGCACCGACACCGCCTCCGCGCCCTGCTCGGCTCCCGCCCGCAAAACCGCACGGCGGACCTCCAGGCACATGGTTTCCGGCGACTTGATACGCCCTAGCCCGGAGCACATGGGACATGGTTGGGTGAGGGTGCGCTCCAGCGAGCGCTCGGTGCGCTTACGGGTGAGCTGCACCAGCCCGAACGGTCCCACCGGCCCCACCAACGTGCGGGCGCGGTCGCGGGCCAGCTCGGCGCGCAGCTTCTCCAGCAGGGCCTCGCGGTGCGCCTCCACCTCCATGTCGATGAAATCCACCACGATGATGCCGCCCAGATTGCGCAGCCGCAGCTGTCTCGCCACTTCCTCCGCCGCCTCCAGGTTGATCTTGAAGACGGTGTCCTCCAGATCGGCGCCGCTCACGTAGCGGCCGGTGTTGACGTCGATGGCCACCAGGGCCTCGGTCTGGTTGATCACCAGCGATCCGCCCGAGCGTAGCCACACCTTGGGCTGCAGCACCTGCTCCAGCTCCGACGCGATGGAGAACGCCTCGAAGAGATCGAGGCGGCGGCGATACAGCTTGATGCGGGGGGTGAGCTCCGGCTGCACGCGATCCAAAAACTCCAGCACCCGCTGGTAGGCGTCGGCGTCATCCACCCAGAACTCAGAAGTCTGGGGGCCGGCGAGATCACGGGCGGCGCGCAGCACCAAGTCGAGATCGCGGTACAGCAGGCAGGGTGCCGAGACCTCTTCGGCCCGGGCCAGGATGTGGCGGGTGAGCGACTCCAGCATGGCGAGATCGGCGACGAAGTCCTCGCGTTGTCGCCCTTCTCCGGCGGTGCGCACGATCACCCCGCCGGAGCGGGGGATTTCACCCAGCAAGGCGCGCAGTCGGTCGCGCTCACCCAGGTCGGTGATGCGGCGCGACACCCCCACGTGGGTGGAACCCGGCAGCAGCACCAGGTAGCGGCCGGGGATGGTGATGTGGGAGCTGGCGCGCGGACCCTTGGAGGTGCCCGTCTCGCGGGTGATCTGCACCACCAGCTCCTGCCCCTCGCGCAGCAGGTCCTGGATGGGCAAGGCGGGCGCCACCTCGGCCGCCTCGACGCCCTCGTCCTCCAGCGCCTCGGCGACATCATCCACGTACAGGAACGCGTCCCGCTCGAGACCGATGTCGACGAAGGCCGCCTGCATGCCCGGCAGCACCCGCGAGATGCGCCCCTTGAAGAGGGAGCCGACGATCGAGCGATCGCGTGCCCGCTCGATGAGAACCTCGACCAACTGGCCGTCCTCGCGCACCGCCACGCGCGTCTCGTGGGGCGTGACGTTGGCGTAGATCACCGACCGCACGGGTCGATTGTACGCTTGCTCGCGGTCACTGACACCCGCTAGCATGCGGCCGAGGGACAGGCTCATGGCGACTGACGCGTTCACCCCTGAGCTGCTGCTGCACGCGGCGCTGGGCATCGCTCTGGCCGCCGCCGCCGGGTTGCGCATATTTATGCCGTTGCTCGTCCTGTCCGTAGCCGCCGCCGGCGGGGTGGTGGAGCTGACGGGAAGTCTGGCGTGGATCGGTACGACGCCGGCGCTCATTGTCTTCGCCGTCGCCACGGTGGTCGAGATCGCTGCCTACTCCCTGCCGTGGGTGGACAACGCCTTGGACTGGCTGGCGGCGCCCTTGGCGGTGACGGCCGGCGTCCTGTTGGTCGCGTCGACCCTCGCGGATGCCGATCCGCTGTGGCGTTGGGTGCTCGCCGTCATCGCCGGCGGCGGCACGGCCGGAGCCGTCCACGGCGCCTCGGCGGTGCTGCGCGCGCTGGCCAGCACCACCACCGGCGGGCTCGCCAACCCGATCGTTTCCACCACCGAGGCGGGAGGATCGTTGGCTGTGTCACTGCTGGCCCTGGCGCTGCCGCTGCTGGCGCTGCTGCTGCTTGCCGTGGCGCTGGGTCTGCTGATCCGGGCCGCCGCTCGCCGGCGCCCGTGCCGCACGGTGTCGGCGTGACGTCACAGAATCGTGTAAGATGGTTCCCGCAGTCAGGGGAGTGTGCGGGTCCATGGCGGAGGACACCGAACGGACAGCGAGCTGGCAGCCGGGTGAGGGGCCGCGGCCGGGAGAGGTGTGGCAGCGGGTGCCGCAGCCGGGCGAGGTCGTCGCGGGGCGTTTTCGCCTCGTCCGTGTGCTGGGCGCGGGGGGCAGCGGGGTGGTGTTCGAGGCCGAGGACCTCCAGTTGCGCCAGCGGGTGGCGGTCAAGGTCATTCACCCGTTCCTGTCCGAGGCGCGGTCACAGGAGCGGCTGCGGCGGGAGGTGCGGGCGGCGCGGGGCCACCACGAGCACGTGGTGCCGGTGTACGACCTCCACGAGGACGGCGGACTGCGTTTCTTGAGCATGGAGCTGGTGAGCGGCGCGAGCCTCAAGGCGGTCCTCGAGGACCGGAAACGGCTCGCGGTGGCGGAGGCCATCGTCCTCGGCCGGCAGATGGCCTCGGCGCTGGCGTTTTTCCACGGGCGGGGGTTGGTGCACCGCGATGTCAAGCCGAGCAATATTCTGCTCACGGAGGGGGAAAAGGGCGCCGAAGACGGTCGGCCATGGATGGCCAAGCTGTGCGACATGGGTCTCGTGCGGTCGCTGGAGGCGGGGCTGACGGTCACCGAAACCGCGATGGTGGTGGGCACCCCCGCCTACATGGCGCCGGAGCAGGCCACGGGCTCCACGCTGACGGCGGCCAGCGACGTGTACGCCCTGGGGTTGGTGCTGTGGGAGTGTCTGACCGGCGACACGCCGCTGCGGGGCGACACGGCCGTCGCCACGCTGATCAAGCGGCAGTCCAGCCGGCCGCCGCGGCTGCGCGCCGAGCGGCCGGAGGCACCGGCCTGGCTGGGCCGACTGCTGACCGCCATGCTCGACCCGCACCCGCGTCGCCGGCCGAGCGCGGCGCAGGTTGAGCGCGCCCTGAGCGCCGGGTGGACGGGGTGGCGTCCACCGTGGCGGCGGCTTGGCGCGGCCGCGGTGGTTGCGCTGGCGGCCGGCGCGAGCCTCGCCGGCTGGCGAGTGATGGCGCGGGGCGCCACGGTACGGGTGGAGGCGGCGGGGTTGGAGGTGGCTGGATACGACCGGCACGGCCGCGTCACCTGGCGGCGCCCGCTGGAGAACCCGGTGCAGCAGGTGATGCGCTTCGATCTCGACGGCGACGGAGGCGAAGAGGTGCTGGTTTCGGCGTTCCCGGCGGGACAGGATGAGGCCCGTGGAGGTCCACTGCCGATGAGCGAGTTCCTCATCGTCACGCGCACCGGCGCGGTGGTCACCAGCATCCGGCCCGAGCAGCTGGTGCGGGAGTGGGCGTACCCCTTCCCGCTGCACCTCAAGGTGGGCATCTCGTCCGCCGACCTGGATGGCGACGGCGTGAGCGAGGTGCTTCTCAACGCCGCGCAGCGCTGGTTCTACCCTAACCCGGTGCTGCTCTACTGGCCCCACTACGGGGTGTGGGACGTGCTCCTGATCCACAGCGGCCGCCTCGTGGACCTCGAGCCGGTACCCGGTCGTCCCGGTCAGATCGCGTTCGTCGGGGTCAATAACCCGCTGGGCGTGATGCCGGTGTTCGGCGTCGTGAGCATCCTGCCGCCTGGACAACGCCGAGATTCTGCTTTGCCGAGGCCGCTCGCGTCGCCGGACCAAGCAGTAACCCCTGTGACCAACGCACGGTGGCTCGTCTACGTTCCTCTCGGCGGCGAGCTGTGGCGCGCCGGGCGCGACGGCGACACGTCGGTCATGGCGGCGGCGGACGGCGTTTTCAAGGTGTCGTTCAACGGGGGAAGCGTACGGGTGGACGCCCGGGGCAACCCGGAGGGTCCCAACTGGGGACAGGACCTGCTCGACAAGCGGCTGGACTTCATGTTGCAGGTCGGGAATTTGAGTAGGGGCGACGGGGTGGGCTCCCCCGCGCTGGTGGAGGGGGAGCTCGCCCGACTCGAGGCGGACATGGCCCCGCTGCTGGCCGAGCCGCCCTACCGGGCGACTCTGGCATTGGCGGCGGCACGCGCCTTCGCCCGTACGGGGGCGGCGGCGCGGGCCCGCGGGGTGTTGCTGGCGGAGGTGTCCAACGAGGACGTGGCGTTCCGCCTCGCCAACCTGGAGGCACTGGACGGCCGGTTCGCCGAGGCCACGGCGCGTACCTGGCGGCTCGTGGCGGGCGGGCACTCGGCACGGGCGGGCTTCGACGCGGCTCGTCTGCTGCTCGACCTGGCGGTGGAAAGCCGCGACGGGGAGGAGCTGGAGCGCGTCATCTTTGCCTGGGCGAGGTTCGCTCCCGCGGCCCACGAGGCCTCCTCCCGCGTGGCGCCGGCCCTGTGGGCGCTAGCCCGGCTATGGTGGGATGAGGCCACGGCGGCCGACGGCCAGGTGCGTACGTCGCCGCTCGCCGACGACGGCGACGCGGTGGCCTGCCTGGTGCGCTGGCGGCTGAAGAGGGCCACGGCCGCCGACGCGGTGGCCATGGAGGAGTACATCCGCGGTGGCTTCGAGGGGGCGCCCCTGGGCCGGGCGGCGCAGGCGGCCGTGCTGCTGGCCACCGGAGCCAGCGGCGAGGCACTCCACCTGCTCGACCGCGTGGTCAACGAGATGCAGCCGGAAGCCGATTTCGACCTGCGCAGCCGGCGGTACTTGCACCTCGCCCGCGCCCTGCGCGCCCATGCTCTGGCCGGAGTCGGCCGCTCCGAGCAGGCCCGCAGCGAAGCCACGCGCCTGCTCGCCACCTCTCGCCCCGACCTGCTCCCCGCCATCGTGGCTCGCGAATTACTGGAGGAGCTGCCGCGGCAAGAGGAAGGAGCCCGATGAGCAGCGCGGCGACGTCGGCGGCAGGCTCTCTGTCTCCTCTTGGGCGTCCAGCTTAAGGTCCGTCGTCGCCGCCGCGCCCGGTGGAGGGCCCCGGCCAGGCCGATCCTGAAGTTACGGCGATCCCCCGCGCGGACCGAGTGTCGCCCCTCGGGGGCGCCGCCGCTGGAGCGCGGACGGCGTCAGAGAGCGGCGAGGATGGCCTCGGTCATCTGCTGGGTGGTGGCGGCGCCCTGGGCGATGGCTTGCGGTCCCCCGGGAATACGAAGCATGTCGTAGGTGCGCACTCTGCCTTCGCCGACGACGCGGGCGACGGCGGCGCGAATGCGGTCGCCCTTGTCGGTCTCCCCCACGTGGTCGCACAGCATGGCCGCGGAGAGGATCATGGCGATGGGGTTGACGATGGAAGGCTCGAGCTTTTCGTACTTGGGGGCGGAGCCGTGGGTGGGCTCGAAGACCGCCACCTCGGGGCCGATGTTGCCGGAGCAGGCGAAGCCGAGGCCGCCCACGAGACCGGCGAAGGCGTCTGAGATGATGTCCCCGAACAGGTTCTCGCAAACGATGACGCCGTACTCCTCGGGGTTTTTCGTCAGCCACATCATGATGGCGTCGATGTTGACCGACCACAGCTGCACGTCGGGGTAGTCGGCGGCCACCTGCTTGGCCACCTCCTCGAACATCCCCGAGGTCTCGCGCAGCACGTTGGGCTTCTCGGCCACGGTGACGGAGCGGTAGCCGTGGGCGCGGGCGTAGTCGAAGGCGGCGCGGACGATGCGGGCGATCACCGGGCGGGTGACGATGCGCGTGGAGATGGCCAGGTCTGCTCCGGGGACGTCCGCAAAAGGCTTGAACTTGGGGTGAGTCGCCAGGGCTTCCCGGACCACCGCCGGGGGGTTGGTCCACTCAACCCCCGTGTAGGACCCTTCGGTGTTCTGCCGGAAGATGACGGCGTTCACCTCTGGCTCTTCGAACCCGCCGCCGGGAGCTTTGCGGATGAAGTTCAAGGGGTTGCCGGCGAAGGAGCGGCAGGGGCGCAGACAGATGTCCAGGCCGAAGCGCTGGCGCATGGTGACGATGGGGGAGTAGTAGGACAGCCCCTTGCCCTGGAGCTCCGGCGCCAGCTCGGCGTCGGCCTCCTTCTTGGGCTTCGAGGTGATGGCGCCGAACAGGCCCAGCTTGTGCTGCTCCAGAAGCGCGATGGTGCGGTCGGGCAGGGCGTTGCCTTCGCGGCACCAGAACTCCCAGCCGATGTCGCCATGCACGTAGGTGGCGTCGAAGCCCACCGCGTCGAGGACGCGAATCGCCTCGGGCAGCACGGTCTTGCCGATGCCGTCACCGGGCATGCTGACGATGGTGTACTTGGCCATGGGTCACGCTCCTTGTCTCTCCGGCGGCTGTCGTGGCGCCGGGCACGTGGGAAGGGCTGCGCGGGCGGGCGCAGCCTTTGTGAATGATAGCACATGACCTCTCGGCGAAGGTCACCGGAGCAACTGCTGCAGGCGGGCGTGACCGGCGCGGCTGACCGGCAGGCGGGTACCATCCCTCAGGATGACGAGATAGGAGTCCTTGGCGTACCGCTCCAGCCGCACCAGGCGCTCCACGTTCAGGAGAAAGGTCCGGTGGATGCGCACGAAGCGGCCGGGGTCGAACTGCGCTTCGAGGGCGGTGAGGGTCTGCTGCTTGCGGTGAGTCGTCCCACCGGCGTGGATGAGGAGGGTGTCGTCCTGCGCTTCCACGTAGTCGATGGCCGCCACCGGTACCACGTGGACCCTGGTGCCCTCGCGCACCAGCACGCGTTCCAGGTAGGGCATGGTCGGCCGGGCGGCGCGGTACAGGGCGGCGGCGGCAACCGGCGGGGGCTGGCCCAGGCGGGTGCGGGCGCGGCGGATGGCCTCGGCCAGGCGCTCCGGCGGGAAGGGCTTCAGGAGGTAGTCCACGGCGTGCGCCTCGAAGGCGCGCAGGGCGAAACGATCGTGGGCGGTGACGAAGATCACCGCCGGTGCCTCGGGGAGCAACTCCAGCACCTCGAAGCCGTCAAGCCTAGGCATCTGGACGTCCAGGAGCAGCAGCTGGGGGCGCAGCTCCGCCACCGCCTTGACCGCCTCGAAGCCGTTGGCGCACTCCCCCACCACCTCCACCTCGTCGCACCTCGCCAGGTACTCGCGCAGCACGGCGCGGGCCGGCTCCTCGTCGTCCACGATCAACACCCTGAGGGGCGCAGGGCTCACGGCGCGGATGGTAGCGTGCCCGGCGGGGGGACAGGGGCGCCGCCGAGGGGCAGGGACAGTTCGACCCGATAGTGGCCGGCTGCCCGGCGGGCGGTCAGGTGGGCCTGGTCGCCGAAGGCGGCAGCCAGGCGCCGACGGATGTTGGCCAGCCCCACCCCCAGACCTCCCTGAGGGGAACCATCCTCCGGGCACGGGTTTTCCACCGCCAGGGTCAGGCGAGCGCCGTGGTGTCTCCCCTCGATGCGGATGACGCCCCCCTCGAGCTGCTGGGCAATGCCGTGGGTTACGGCGTTCTCCACCAGGGGTTGCAGCACCAGCGGTGGCACGGCGACATCGGCAGCGTCGTCGGCCACCTCCAGCTGGACGCGCAGACGCGCGCCGAAACGGACCTGCTCCACCGCCAGGTAGTCGCACGCCAGGGCCAGCTCCTCCCGCAGCGGGATTGCCTGGGGGCCGGCGATGCGCAGGGAGCCTCGCAGGAAGGAGGCCAGGCGCACGCACATCTCCCGCGCCGCCTCGGGCTCGCTGCTGGCGAGGGAGCTGACGGAGTTCAGGGCGTTGAAGAGGAAGTGGGGGTTGAGTTGCACCCGCAGGGCATCGAGCTCCGCCTGGCGCGCCGCCAGCTCGGCTTCCAGGGCGCGCCGGGCGTGCCGCTCGCTGGCCTGCACCGCCAGCACCAGGGCATGCCCGGCGGTGGCCAGGAGGTACAGCAGGGCGCCCACCCCCGCCAGCACCGGCGCCTGCCCCAGGAAGCGCTCCTCAATGCCTGCGAAGAGGGGCAGTTGGCCGTACATGGCCGCCAGGTTGGCGGCGGCCAACAGCCACAACCCCACCGAGAGGGCCGTGGCCCCGGCGTGCACGCCCACGAGTCGCCCCACCTGCAGCGGCGCCAGCGGCACCGAGCGGGTGGGGTAGAAGGAGGCCAGGCACATGAACGCCAGCAAGAGGCCCAGGGGAACGCCCATCGCCAGCGCCTCCTCCCAGGGGGAGGGGCCGCTGCGGATCAGCAGCGCCACCAGCAGCCCGGTCAGGGGAATCCACGCCAGCAGGTAGGCGATGAGCCGGCGCCGGTGGGCCAGGATGGGGTGCATGGCTAGTTCTTGACCTCGACGCCCCCCATGATGGCCATGCCGGTGATCGCCAGGCGCTGGGAGCCGTCAGGGGAACCGCCCCGGGTCTTGTCCTCGAACCCCCCCAGGATGGGCGTGCCACGGATCTCCACCGACCAGTCCTGGGGCACCAGGATCTCGATGCCGCCCCAGAAGGCGAAGACGTCGATGGTGGCTCCCTCGGGGGCGATTTTCGCCTCGCGCAGGTCGATCTTGCAGCCGCCCATGACCGCCAGGGCATCGCCGCCGCGGAAGTCGGTCGCGGTGATGCGCGGCTCGGCACCGCCCAGCACTGCGGCCACGTTCAGGTCAGCGGAGGTGCTGGCCGCCGCGCGCCGGACGCGGGGAACCACCGTGCGCCAGATGAGGGATGCGCCGATGGCCACCAGAATCAGGGGCCAGAGGTCCCACAGGCTCCAGGGCACCAGCTCCAGCCGTTCCAAAAGCAACCAGCAGCCAACCACGACCAGAACGACCCCGAAGCCCCGGCCGTGGGGTTGCAGCACCTTGGCCACCCCCAGCGCCACCAGGCCGAGGGGCCAGTAAAAGAGGATATCGCCCCCGTCCACCAGGCCCAGGTTGTCCAGGGTGAAGATCACCCCCAGGGCCAGGACCAGGACACCCAGCACCAGTTTGGGGGTGACGTTGAAACTCGCGGGTCGCTCCATGGCTTCCTCCCTGGCGACAATGTACGTTGGGGCGGCGGCGCTGTCCCGCGCCCGTCGGCCAATGGCGGCGGAGGGCCGGCCAATGGCGGTGCGTCGGGTCAGCGGCCGAGTTCGAAGCGCAGCGCCAGCTCCAGATCCCCGTCGAGGAAAGCAAACCCGTCGGCCAGGGCCCGGCGGGGCAGAATGCGGGCCCCGGCCAGCAGCAGCTCCACCCCCATCTCCCCCGCCGCCAGGCGCACCGCCGCCGCGGGAACCGGGGCGAGGGCCGGCCGCCGCAAAACCCGCGCCAGGGTGCGGGTGAACTCACCATTGGACACGGGCGCCGGCGCAGTGGCGTTGACCGGGCCCTGGAGGCCGGAGAAGAGGAGGTGATGGATCAGACCCACCACGTCGTCCAGGGAGACCCAGCCCATCCCCTGGCGCCCCGACCCGAGCTTCCCCCCCAGCCCCAACCGGAAGATCGGCAGCAGCCGCGCCAGCGCCCCCCCGGCGGCGGTCAGCACCACTCCGATGCGCAGGTTGACCACCCGCACCCCGGCACGCCGGGCGGGCTCGCAGGCGTCTTCCCACTGGCGGCACACCTCAGCGAGAAACCCCTCCCCCGGCGGCGCCGACTCGTCCACCTCCTCCTCCCGGTGGCCATAGTAGCCAATGGCTGAGGCGGCGATGAGGGTGCGGGGGGGGCCCGGCATGGCGGCCAGGGTTTCGGCCAGCAGACGGGTGCCGGCCACCCGGGAGGCGCGCACGCTCTCCTTGCGGGTGGCGGTCCAGCGACCGGCGGCGATGTTCTCGCCGGCCAGGTGCACAACCGCGTCGCACCAGGCCAGGGCGTCCGCATCCACCCGACCGCCGGTGGGGTCCCAGGCGATGGTCCCGGGCAGGGCGGGGGTGCGGCGCACCATGGGCACGACCTGGTGTCCGCCGGTGGTGAGGAACGCCGAGAGCGCCCGTCCGATCAGTCCGGAGGCGCCGGAGATCGCTACCTTAAGCCGCGGACGGTCGGCAAATCGCTGGTGGCGTAGGAGATCACGTTGGGTTCGGGTGTGGCGGAAGGCAAAGGTGCGCTCCAGCGTCCGGCGTATCGTCTCCGCCCCCAGCAGCTGGCCGAGGGGGCCACCGGGAAGGCGGAAGTGGATTTCGTCCTCCAGGCGGCAGCCGCCCCCCTCGGCCAGGAAGCGATGCTCGTGCTCCCAGGCGGCGAAGGGACCGTCGAGCTGCACGTCGCGAAAGCTCGCGCCCTCGCGAGTGTCGCGGTGCTCGGCCACCCAGCGGCGGCGAAAGGGGCCGAGCGCCAGCTCCAGCTCGGCCACGGCCCCGTCCCGCAGCCCGTCGATGGGGCGGACGATGCGCACCCGCTGCCAGGGGGGAAGCAGGCGCTCCAGCGCCCCCGGCCGGGCGTGGTAGGCGTACACCTCCCGCGGCGAGGCGTCGATGAAGGTCGATGCGGTAAAGGAAGCCATGCCGGCGCCACCTCCCTCACTCGGTCCAGGCGCGAATGTACTCCTCCACGGGCATCTTGCGCGCCGTCTGCGCCGAGGACATGTAGCGGACGGTGCCGAAGATGGGTCGCTCCGGCGCCCAGGGACGGTCGAAACGGCCCAGACACCAAGTGATGCCGCTGGTGGAGTTGGGGTCCCGCCCGTCGAGGGCGAAGCGGTTGTTGAGCTCCAGCATGACGGCCAGCGCCTCCTGGGGGGAAGCGGTCCACTCCAGGATCTTCTTCCCCCACAGCATACGCAAATAGTTGTGGATCGTCCCGGCGCGCCGCAGCTGCCCCTGCGCGGCGTTCCACAGCGGATCGTGGGTGGCGCCGTCGCTCAGCTGCTCCAGGTCGTAGAGGTGCTCCCGCCGATCGTGGGCGTGGGCCTCCAGGGTGGCGCGGGCCCAGGGGGGCAGGGAGGCCCACTCCTCGGCGTCCGGTCGGTGGAGCTGGAAGACGTGGCCCAGCTCCCGCCAGGTGATGAGCTGGTCGAGAAAAGCCTCGGCGGCGGCGCTCATGCCCCACCAGCCCGCCCGCTCTCCCCGGGCAGGTGGAGGTTCGAAGCGCTCGACGCACCAGTCCTCTCGCGCGGCGATGGCGAGGAAAACCTCATGCGCCGAAATGTGGCCGAAGTGCAGGTAGGGCGAGAGGCCGGAGGTGACGTCCTGATCCACCCGGTTGCGCAGCTCGGCGTAGCGGGGAAGTTTCTCGTTCAAAAAGGCTTCGAGTCGGCGGTGGGCTGCAGTGGAGCCGCCCTGAGCGGGGGCGGGCGCCACGCGGTGGTCGATGGGGAGGGTGGCCAGGGCTGCCGGCGTGGCCGCCAGGAGCTTTGGAGAGGCCGGTGGCCATCGCTGCAGGACAGCCGGGGGCAGGGCCGGGGACGGGGGAATCGCCAGCCCTTCCAGGGGGTCAGGGCGGGGCACCTCCAGCAGGTGCACGGGCAGGGTGCGCTGCAGGAAGCGGCGGAAGGCGAAGGCGGTGGGGAAGGGGGCGCTGGTGGTGCGCGAGGGGAGCAGCCCCACCCCGTCGACGGCCACCAGGGCAACCTCCAGGCGCGCCGCCGCGGCGGCCACCATACGGGGGAAGAAAAACGTCGGGGTATCGTCGGTGACCACCAGGGCGGCCTTCCGCGCCAGGGTCTCCAGCAACCCCCGCCCCTCGTCGGGAGCGCGCTCCACCCAGGGGTAGTAGAGCACTGGCGTATTCGAAAAGGTCTCGGCGTTGTCCGCCATCCCCTGCAGGAGAAAGGCGTGCAGCCGGTCGCTGGCCCAACGGTAGCCGCAGCGCAGCGCCTCCAGCACGACGAGCGGCCGGCCCAGTCGGGCCGCCACCTCGGCGGCGTACTGGAGGGCAAAGTTGGACTGCCGGCGGCGGGCGGCGATCATCCAGTACAAAACGTAGCCACCGGCGGGGGCCAGGGGATGAGGGTTGCAGGCGCGCACCCGCGTAGCCGGCACCGAGGTCTGCAGGTACGTGCTAGCCTTTGGCGTGCTGACGGTACTGGCGGTAGTCGCGGTAGTCATCGGCTTGGGGGCGCTGGTAAAAGGGGCGGTGTGGCTGGTGGTGGGGGCCTCGTCGCTGGCGCTGCGCTGCGGCCTCACCCCCCTTGCCGTGGGGTTGACCGTGGTTGCCTTCGGCACCTCCGCCCCTGAACTGCTGGTGTCCCTGGTGGCGGTATTGACCGGCAAGGTGGATGTGGCCGTGGGCAACGTGCTGGGGTCGAACACTTCCAACATCCTGCTCATCCTGGGGGCGGCGGCGCTGGTGCGGGGGCTGCCGGCGACCCGGGGTGCCTTGCGCCTGGACCTCCCCATCGGGCTCCTGCTCACGGGGTTGGTCATGGTCTTCGGCTGGGACGGCGCCATGGCGCGCGGGGAGGCGCTGGCGCTGCTGGGGGTCTTTGCCGCCTTTATGGTGGCGGTGTTTTCCCGCGGCGGGGCGGGAGAGTGCGACGTCCCTTCCCGGGTGCTGACCTTGCCCCGCAGCTTCGGATCGGTCCTCCTGGGTACCGCCACGCTGCTCGTGGGCGCGGAGCTCCTGGTGCGGGGTGCCGTGTACCTGGCCGAGGCGATGGGGGCCAGCGAGGCCCTCATCGGGTTGACGCTAGTGGCGGTGGGCACGTCGCTGCCGGAGCTGGCCACTTCGCTGGTGGCGGCGCGTCGCGGTGAAACCGACATTGCCGTGGGTAACGTGCTGGGCTCCAACGTGTTCAATCTCGGGTGGGTGCTCGCTTTGGCGTACGTGGTGGCGCCCGGGCCGCTGAGCCCGGTACTGGCGCGCCAGGATGCGCCGGTATCGGTGCTGGCGACGGTGGGACTGGGGGCAGCGCTGGCGCTGCGGGGGCGTGTGGGCCGGCGGGAGGGGGTGCTGTTCCTGCTCATCTACGCCTGCTATGTGGGTTTTTTGGTCTGGCGCGGGTAGCGGCAGGCCCCCCCCTCGAGGGGCAGCCCGGCGCGGCGGTCGACGGCCGGGACGAAGACCCGCTGACCTCCGGCCACCAGCACGAACGCCACATCGGCGACGTTGGTGCCGGTGGGGCCGGTGACGATGACCTCCGGACTGCCCTCGAAGAATCCCCACGAGTTGTTGTCGGCGAGGGCCCGCTCGGCGTCCTGACCCCGCTGGGCGGCGCGGCGCAGGGTGTCCCCATCCACCACCGCGCCGGCCGCCGGCGAGGTGCCGTCGACGCCGTCGCTGCCGGCAAACAGCACGCAGCGGCCCGGACGACTGTGAAGGGTGGCGGCGGCGGCCAGCGCCGCCTCCAGGTTGCGCCCGCCCCTGCCGGCACCACGCACGGTAACGGTGGTCTCACCGGCGGCCAGGAGAGCGCGCGGCGCCGCAGGATCCACCTGGCAGGCCAGTGCTCCCAACGCCTCGCCCACCGCCCGAGCCTCGCCCCGATAGGTGCGGGTGAGGGTGACCGGGGTCAGACCGGCCGCCGCGGCCACCTCCGCCGCCGCCTCCAACGCCTCCCGGCTGCTGCCCAGGAGGGCGACTCGGGAGCGCCCCAGGGCCGGATCGCCGGGCTTGGGGGACTCCGCCAGGTCACCTCGGGCTCCTCGGGCAAAGAACGCCGCCAGATCAGGAAATCTCTCGGCCACCCCCCGCCGCTCCAGCACCATCGAGGCGTCGGCGAAGGTGGTGGGATCGGCCACGGTGGGACCGGAGGCGATGGTGGCCAGGTCGTCCCCGGGCACGTCGGAGAGCGCCAGCGTGAGGATGGGGGCCGGGCAGATGGCCGCCAAGCGGCCGCCGGTGGCGGCCAGCAGGTGCTTGCGCACGGCGTTGAGCTCGTGGATCGGTGCGCCGTCGCGCAGTAGCGCCTGGGTCACCGCCACCACCTGCTGACGCTCGATACCTGGCAACGGGCGGGCGAGAAGCGCCGAGGAGCCGCCCGAGAGAAGCAGCACCACTCCGTCGGAGGGGTCGAGACCGGCGAGCAGGTCCAGCAGCTGACCGGCAGCACGCTCGCCGGCCTCGTCAGGGAGAGGGTGAGCGCCCCGGTGCATGAAAGGTTCCACCTCGGGGGACGACGGCACGCCGTGCGGGGCGAGGACGAAGAGCTGCTCCGGGCGACGGCGACAGCGGGCGAGGAAAGCGGCGGTCAACCCCGGTGCCGCCTTGCCCAGGGCGACGAGAACCAACTGGCCGCGCGGCGCCATGGTCAGCTCCTGAAAAGCGACGCCCTCGGCCAAAAACGCCAGGCGGCGCATCAGCGCCGCCGGCCGCACGGCGTCCACCGCTGCGGTGAACATGGCGCGCGCCAGATCGGCCAGGGGGGTCACGCTGGTTCCACCCCTTCCAGGCACAGAAAACGCCGCATCTCCGCCTCCAGGCGGCGGCGAATCTCCGGATCTACTAGGTTCAGGCGGTACTCGTTGATGATCATGACCTGGGTGGAGAGCCAGGCCTTCCAGCAGCTCGGGCAGGTGCGCCGGTGCACCTCCTGGCCCGCCGCGGTGGGCAGGGGCGGGGCCGGAAGGGCTTCGGTGGTGGCGCCACAGCGGGCGCAGGTGATCGTCATGGGGCCTCCCGCTCGAGCCGATGCACTTAGAATACCGCAGGCCCGACTCGAGTCTCGGAGGTGCAACGTGACCGCCAACGCCGACGATTCCCCGCAAGCCCTCTCGCTGGATGTAGGGGGCACCCTCATCGAGGCGCGCCCCTCGCCGCCGGAGGTGTACGCTCGGGTACTGGGGCGCTGGGGTCCGGCGGTGGGCGCCGAGACAGTAGCTCCGGTGTTTCGCAGCGTGTGGGCGGAACTCAACGAGCTGCACCCGGCGGGGCTGGACCGCTACCACCACCTGAAAGGGGGGGAGCGGGAGTGGTGGGGGGAGTTTCTCCGCCGGGTGTTGACGCGCCTCGGCCACCCCGCCCCCTGGCAGCCGGTGCTTGCCGAGCTCTTCGAGGCCTTCGCCGATCCTGGGCTGTGGTACGTGTTTCCGGAGGTGCGAGGGGTTCTCGAGCGAATGCGGGCCCGGGGCGTGCCCATGGCGGTGGTGTCCAACTGGGACTCGCGGCTGCCTGAACTGCTGGACCGGTTGGGGCTTTCCCCCTACTTCGCCAGTGTCCACGTTTCCGCTTTGGAGGGGGTGGAGAAACCGGCGGCGGAGATCTTTCTGCGGGCGGCGGCGCGACTGGGGGTGGCGCCCGCCGCTTGCCTGCACGTCGGCGACTCCCCCCTGGACGACTACCGGGGCGCCGAGTCGGCCGGCATGGGCGCCGTGCTGGTCGACCGCCTCGCCATGTTCAGCAACGGGTACAGACGCATTGCCACCCTTGAGGAACTCGATGCTTACTTCGAGTGACGACCAGCTCTGGGTGGTGATCATGGCCGGCGGTTCGGGGACGAGGTTCTGGCCCCTCTCCCGCCGCCACCGCCCGAAACAGGTGCTGCCGCTGGTTGGGGGAACGTCGCTGTTGCGCGCCACTCTCGAGCGGGTGTTGCCGCTGGCCGGAGCGGAGCGGACGTGGGTGGTGACGGCGGCGGCGATGGCCGAGGAGGTCCGCGGCCAGGTGCCGGAGATCCCTGCCGACAACCTGCTGGTTGAGCCCGAGGGCCGGGATACCGCGGCCTGCGTGGGGTGGGCGGCCTGGCGGCTGGCGGAGCGGGCGCCGGAGGCCGTCATGGCTCTCCTGCCGGCGGACCACTTGGTGGAGGACGGCGAGGCCCTACGGCAGGGGCTGCGACTCGCCGCCCGGGCGGCCAGGCAAGAGAGGGGGCTGGTGACCCTGGGGGTGCGGCCCCGCCGCCCGGAAAGCGGTTTCGGCTACCTCCAGCTGGGCGAGGAAGTGACTCTTGCCGGGGGTGGCGCGGTGCGGCGCGTCGTCCGCTTCGTGGAGAAGCCGAGCGTTGCCGTCGCCGAGGCGATGCTGGCGGAGGGCGGCTACCTGTGGAACGCCGGCATATTCGTGTGGACGGTGGACGCTATCGTGGACGCTATTCGCACCCACCTGCCCGAGCTGGCCGGCCGGCTGGACGAGATGACCCAGGCGGCCAGACACCGCGGCGAAGTGAGCGCCCTCGCCGCCTTCTACCCGCGACTGCCGAAGGTCTCCATCGATTACGGGGTGATGGAAAGGGCTGCCTCGGTGTGGGCGGTGCCGGTGGAGTTCGCCTGGTCCGATGTGGGTTCCTGGGAGGGGCTGGCGGAGGCCGTGGGCGGCGCCGACGGGGTACGGCTAGGCGACGTCCTGGGGATCAACAGTGACGGCGCCGTCCTGGTGTCGGACGGGCCCTTTGTAGCCGCCCTGGGGGTCCCGGGGGTGGTGGTGGTGGCCACCGGCGACGCCGTGCTGGTCATCCCGCGGGCGGCCTCGCAGCGGGTCAAGGAGATCGTCGAGGAGCTCCGGCACAGGGGGCGCCACGAGCTGCTGTGAGTCGCCCGGAGAGGACGCTCAGCAGTCGTAGATAAACCAGTAGTAATCCTCGCCGCTGGCCAGGTCGATGGTGCGGCGTTCCACCAGGTTGCCGTGCTCGTCCAGCGCCTCGATCACGTGCCGGCCGGGGCCGATGTCGTCCAGGGTGCGGTCGGAGCCACCCCGCACCACGAACGCCTCCCGACCGTCCACGAAGATCGTCAGATTGCAGACGCTCTCGTTCATGATGACCAGGTCCGATTCGGCGTCAAAGAGATCCTCGCTGCACCCTGAAAGCACCGAAACGGCCAGAACCACGGCGAGCAAGGGGACACCACGCATGACT
>CALEVZ010000026.1 GCA_937924755.1 uncultured bacterium | reverse complement strand
GCAGACGTGGCAGAACGGCTTGCCGCAGCCGGGGCAGGGGGCGAGGCCGGCAAGCGTCGCCGGGGCCTTGCTGCTCCAATCTGCGCGTGCCGTGACAACTTTCGGAAGTAGGAGACACCGGGAGCACGAGTTACAGCGTATGTTGCGGCTCGACAGGAGTGTCCGGCCTCCCGCGGCTCGCGCACCGACACGGCCACGGAGGAGCCCGGTAAGGGCGAACGACCGCGGTCGCCGCTACGCCCCGAGCACGGCTCACCGACACTCGCACTTCTTGAAGATCACCAGCAGCCGTGCCCGAGTGGGTGGGGGCCAGGCAAAAAGCGCGGCACGGCCGCGCCGTGGAGACTCCCCGTGGCGGGGGAGGCGAGCTCTGGGGACTTGACGGGAGAGAGAGAGAATGCCGCCAACCTTGTAAGAAGGAGGGGAGGATCCATATGAGAGCGGCACCTTTGAGCACGCGGTTCCTGCTGGTCCTGGTGGTCGCAGCGGTGGGAGGGAATGTCACTCCGGATGCGGCCTGGGCGTGAGAGCCGGACAACCAGGACCCATTCTGCGCCTTTGCCGATCCCCAAATATGGGGCGAATACCGCTACGCCTGCATGTTCCTGCCGTCGGGCGCTCAGGTCTGCGTTACGTGGCCCCACTCCTGCCCCGGCCGGTGCAACCAGTTTGGCTTTCCCCCGCCTCCCGATTGTCCCGGGTGTTCTTGGGGTGCACTTTTTTTAAACCGGGCGGAGGCTGTGGTAGTTCCCGCCCGGCCTGCTACCAGTACTCCCAGAACTGTTTTCAGGTTTCCTGCTACGTCATGGTAACGTGAGTCAGTCATGGGCGCGGGAGCGGGGCTTTTCCCGATGCTGGCCGCTGCGGCGACGGCGGTGACGGTGCGGGTGGAGGTGCCGCCGGCGTTCCACCAGCCACCGTCGCAGGTGGAGCTGGTGGTGGCGGCGGTGGCCGGGGCGGGGGAGTTTCCCCCGGCGGTCCGCCACCTCCTGCCTGGGGCGTCCGCCTGGCAGGGCACACTCCGGCCCGGGTTCACCTATCGAGTGGAGGTCTCCGCCCCGGGTTGGTGGGCGAAACCGGTCATCCTGCGAGCGGGCGACACGCCACCGCCCGTCGTCGTGGTGCCCCTGTGGCCCAACGCGGAGCTGACGCTGCCCTGGGCCGCAGAGGCGCCGCCCCCCGCCTCGCTGGAGGTGGGGTTCACCGTGACCCGTGGCTTTGGCCCGGGGATTTTGGCCACCCACCGCGCGGCCTGCCAGACGAGGGGAGGCGTGGATCTGTCCCGTGCCAGTGTTCGTGCGGGACGTGCGCATTGCCTGGCCGGGTTCGGCGCCGCTGTACCTGTTCGACCTGACGTTGCAGCCGCACCAGGCATGGCGGCTGCCCCACGCCCTGCCCCATCGTCCAGGGGGTTCGGTGAGTGGCTGGGTGGTGGGTGAGGGGTGCTGGACGACGTCAAGGTGCAGCTCCTGTCGCCCCCGCCGGCCCCCGGGCGGGCCCCCGCCCTGCCTCCTGCGAAGGGCGATCTCGCGCCGGCGGTCCGTTGTACCGGCCGGGGGTTTTTCCAGCTCACCGGCCTGGAGGCGGGTGCCTGCCTGCTGGGGGCCGGGGGTCCGGAGAGGCTGGCCGTGCCGCGCTGGCTGGAGGTGGGAGGCGACGGGGAGACGCTGGTCACGGAAGGTGTGGCCGTGGGAAAGCCGGTGCGGCTGACGGTGGAACTCACCCCCGCCACCCACCCTTCCGGATCGCCCTGGCGGGTGGCGGCGCGCCCCCCGGAGGCCCCCTGGGAAGGCTTCTCCGGTGGGTTTGGGGCACGCCCCGGCGCCGCCGCCGGACAGCACGCCTTCCCCGGCCTGGCCCCCGGCCGCTGGGAAGTGGTGGTGGCGGGGCAGGGGGACATGTCCTGGTTGCAACACGTGGTGGAGGTGGGCGCCGGGGTGGAGAGCCTGCAGCTGGAGGTGCCGCTGTTGCAGGTGGAGGGCATCGTGCGGCGGGGGGAGTCCCCCTGGCGGGGGGAGCCGGAGTGGACCGATGTCCACGTCCGACGGGTGCACGTGGCCACGGATGGGGAAGGGCGTTTCTCCTGCACCTTACCCGGCGCGGGGGAGTACCACGTCACCCTGCGCGGGGAGGAGCAGGCCTTGCTGCGACGCGTTGTGGCGGTGCCGCCGACGCCCCGGGGGGACGTGGCGGAGGTGGAGATCCTCCTCCCGGCCCTGGAGATCGTCGGCGTGGTGGTGGATGAGCACGGAGAGGAGGTGGCGGGGGCGACGGTGGTGGTCAGGGAAGAGGCGGGCGGGGGGAGAACGCAGCAAACCCTGGTGGCAGGCCCCGGAGGGCGGTTTACGGTGCCCGGCGCCGCCGCCGACAAGAGGGTGGTTCTCTGGGCCGTGCACGGACCGAGCCGGAGTCCCCAGACTGAGGTGGGCCCCCGCCACCGGGAAGGAGAGAAGGTACGGCTGGTGCTGCGCCGGCAGCGGGAGATCCGCGGGTGGGTGCGCTCCCCTCTGGGGAAAGGCGCCCACGTGGGGGTGAAGGTGGTGCCCTGGACCGCCGACGCGGCCACCGGCCTGCGCGCCGTGGGCGCCACCACGGACGGAGACGAACGCTTCACGGTGGAGGTCCCTGCCGAGACCGTGGAGGCGGCCCTGATCGCATGGCTGCCGGGCTTTGGCCTGGCGCTGGCCGGCTGGCGGCCGGAGCAGGAAGGTGACGTGCTGCTGACGGCGGCCGCCAAGCCCGGTCTGCTACGGCTGCCCTCCCCGCACCGCGGCTCCCCCTGGGAGCTGCGCTGGGAAGGGGTGCGTCTGCCCGGCTTTGCCCTCGCTGGGTGGGGTCGAGAGGGGGGTGACGGCGCCCCGGAGCTGGAGGCTCCGCCGGGTCTGTATGCAGTGTGTGCCTTTCCGCACCCGCAGGCCTGGCGGCCCGGCCCGGGCCCCTCGGTGCCGTGTCGCTAGGGAGTGGTCCCTGCGGGCGGGGAGTTGCCCCTGGTCGTGCCGGGGGCGGCGGCCGCCCCGCCGTAAGACGTCTCGGTGCCAAATACCTACAGGTCGAACTTGACCCCCTGGGCCAGCGGCAGGTCGGTGGACCAGTTGATGGCGCTGGTCTGCCGGCGCATGTACTGCTTCCAGGCGTCGGAGCCGGCCTCGCGGCCGCCGCCGGTTTCCTTCTCGCCGCCGAAGGC
>CALEVZ010000025.1 GCA_937924755.1 uncultured bacterium | reverse complement strand
GCGCTGGGCGATGGACGTGACCCACATACCCTGCGGGGAGGACGGCTGGGCACACCTTGCTGCAGTGATCGACGGCCATGACCGCGAAATCATCGGCTTCGAGTTCGCCCTGCGCGGGCGCGCGAAGGAAGCCGAGCGCGCTCATTCCCATTTGTGCGATGAGGCGATTAATTGCTCGCGAGCGATTCTCGATTGAGCGCGAGCAATAATTTGCGCGCAAGTCCATACCGAACTCCTTTGGTTGAACCGCCCAAGCGGACGATTTGACCTGATTTTTCCAGCTTTTTGAGCAACCGATAAGGCTGAAGGGAGCTAAGTGGTCACAGCTCCGCGACTTCGCGGCGGCTTATCGAACCATGTTTCTCCACCTACTGCAGCACCATCTGTTCCTGCTGCAGCGGCTCGAAGCCTCGCTGGCGGACGTAGGCTGCGGGTTTGCCCAGGCGGCGGTAGGTGGCGGCCGAGAGGTGCCACGTGCGGCCCTTGAGCTCACCGCGAGGCTCGACAAGGCCGATCTCGACCAGGCGGTTCAGAACGGCGCGGGCTTCGGCTTCCGTTTTCTGGGTGAGGCGGGCGACTGCTTCCGTGGTCAGCCGCCGGTCCTGCCAAAGGGCGTTCAGAATCAGCAGGTCGTCTAGAGCGAGGTCGCGGCTGGCGCGCGATTCCTCCACCAGCAGAAGGACAAACTCTAGGTTGGCCTGCCCGCCGGGCAGGACCACGACGACGCCGGACTCGTTGCTGCGGTCGTAGGACGGCGCCGGCCGGCCGTTGCGCAGTTGCTCGTAGAAAATGGTGTCAATGCCGCGGGCGGTGCGTTCGACGATGCCGGCGCGCTTGAAGGCATCGGCCAGGAGGGGGTTGCGGGGCCGGGGTGCGGTCACGAGGAGGTTGTCCAGACGCACGCCTTCGGGAAAGCCGCCAGGGCTGGAGATTTCGATCCGGTCGGCGTGCCACTGCACGTAAACCGTGCCGAGGCGGGTGTAGTCGCGGTGGATGAGGGCGTTGGCCAGGGCTTCGCGGAAGGCGGCAGGCCGGGAATCCGGCACGGCCACTTGCAGCAGCCCCACGAGCACCTCCTGCTCGCGGTTGCAGGCAGTGAAGCGTTGTTAGCACTCCTCCATGACGCGCAAAAGCGGCCAGCGGGAGAAGTCGTTGACCTCGACCTCCTGGCCGGAGAGCAGCCGGAAGGCGACCTCGTGCGTGGGCAGAAGCCTGAACCACCTCGGTTACAGTCTCCCCGATGAAGACCTCACCGTCGCCTTCCAGCGGCCGCCCGTCGAGGCCGGTGTTTCGAATCAGTACTCTCATGACGCGCCTCTTTGCGTCCCGCCGGTGTCGTCGACGGAAAACGCCGGAGGCCGGGATTCGATCGCGGATTGCGGATTTTGGATTGCGGATTGGGTGTTGTCCGGTTTCAAGGCTGGCATTCGTCTTCAAAATCCGCAATCCGAAATCGCCGATCTTAAATCCATAGGTCCCAGGTGGAGCAGGAAGACCCGGAAGTCGTACCGGGCGCTCTGCGGGTCGAAGGACCTCTTGCGGCTCGATGCCGCCCGGCCGTTGAGCGCCTTGGCCGCCACAGCCAGGACCGGTTGGATGTAAGCTTTCACCTCGCCCGCGTGGAGAGTTCGCTCGAACGAGCGGAACTCGACCGTGCCCCGGTACCAGACGTTGTGCAGGTTCACTCCGTGGTAGCGGGTTCTGTCGTCGTGCTGGGGCTGCCGGTTGTGGTAGCCGTACCAAATGTGGTTGAGCTGGTCCCTGGTTCTGGGACGGCGGCGCTCGATCTGGGCGATGAGGTCGTCGCTCACCGGCTTGCTGCAGTTGTGGCGGCGGGTTTCGTTCACGCCTAGGGCGGTGAGGATGAGCGCTTCCTGTTGGTCGACGATCTTGGCGAGGTTCGCGAGGGTCAGGCCGTCAAAGGCCCTGGCGTCGACGTGGACGTGGATGCCGCACGACCGCGTCATGGAAGCAGGCCGGACCGAGCATGTCCTTGCCGCCGGTCGGGGCGATGAAGTAGATGGCGTAGCCCCAGGTGAAAGGTCTCTCTTCGACCGAGGTCGGCGGCGGAATGTACCAGAGGAAGGACGGCTCGTAATGGCCGCGGTTTTAGACCTGAACGCGTCCCACGGTGACCAGGTCGCCGGCGCACGGAGTATCGCCAGTGAAAGCGGCGGGGGCAACGGACGGCTTTCTGGGCAGGACTCGGCTGCTACGCCTCCGGTTTCCCTTCCGCCGGCTGCGCAGCCCCCCCCTCGCTCACCTTCCGCGCACATCGCTGCGCGCTCTCCCTCCTGCTCGTCGGCGGTTCGCTCGCTTCGAGTCCTGCTGTAGAACCAGAATATGAAAGGGCCGCCTGCAGAGGTTCGCAAGCGGCCTGATATTGTTCTGGCTCCGCAGGAGGGACTCGAACCCCCAACCCTCCGGTTAACAGCCGGATGCTCTACCATTGAGCTACTGCGGAGCACGCAGTCCCTCGCGCGGCGAGGGGGTTACGTTCTACACCGATCACGCCGGTCTGTCAACGCCGGGGTGGGAGGGAGCGAGGAAGCGCGCATGGCGAAGACGGTGCAAATGCCGCTGTTTCCGCTGCGGCTGGTGGTGTTTCCCGGCGAGCTGGTGCCGCTGCACATCTTCGAGGAGCGGTACAAGCGTCTCATCGGCGAGATGCGGGTGCGGGGGGAGGACGGGCGATTTGGCATCGTCCTGGTGCAGGAGGGGGGAACTGCCGAGATCGGCTGCGCGGTGTCGCTGGAGCGGGTGGTGCGGGAGTACGAGGACGGCCGACTGGACATCCTGGTGCGAGGGCGAGAGGTGATCGCCGTGCACGAGATCCTCGGCGATCAACCCTACTTCACGGCGCGGGTGGCGCTGCTGCGCGACCTGCCGGAGGCGGTGGACGAGCAGAGCGTCGCGACGGCAACGGCGCTGCTGCGGCGTCTGGCGGAGGTGAGTCAAGTGTCCGCCGAGGCGGCGGAGGGGGCGGGTGAGGTCAGCGCTTACCAGCTGGCCACAGCCGCCGGTCTGCCGGCGGTCCAGCGCCAGCGGCTGCTGGAGCTGCGCTCGGAGAAGGCGCGCCTGCAGCTGCTGGCGCAGCTGCTGCGCGAGGCGATTGTCGCTGCTGCCGCCGCCACCGAGCAGCGCCGGCGCATCCGCGGCAACGGCAAGCTGCGACCCCTCGGCGCCTTATCCGGGGAGGAGAACGGCGGCGCCTGACAATCGGCCGGCGCGCAGGCGGTCGAGGGCGAGGTTGGCCTCCTCGAGAGGGAACAGCTCCACCTCGGTGCGCACCCCGGCGCGGGCGGCAAGGGGGAAGAACTCCTCGCCGTCACGACGCTGCAGGTTGGCCACCGAGCGCACCACCCGCTCCTGCCACAGCAGCCGGTAGGGGAAGGACGGAATGTCGCTCATGTGGATGCCGCCGCACACCACCACCCCGCCGGGCTTGACGGCGGCCAGTGCCGTCGGTACCAATTCCCCCGCCGGAGCGAAGATGATGGCGGCGTCCAGGGGGCGGGGGGGAGTCTCATCGGCGTCGCCAGCCCAGGCGGCGCCGTGCTGGCGAGCGAAGTGTTGGGCGGCCCGATCCCCCGGTCGCGTGAAGGCGAACACCTGCTTGCCCTCGAAGGCGGCGATCTGGGCGAGGATGTGGGCGGCGGCGCCAAAGCCGTAGATCCCCAGGGCGGGACCGGCGTCGCGGCAGAAGCGGTAGGAGCGGAAGCCAATCAAGCCGGCGCACAACAGCGGCGCGGCGTGCGCGTCGTCGATGTCCGGCGGGATGGGGAAGCAGTACCGGGCGTCGGCACACAGGAACTGGGCGTAGCCGCCGTCCAGCGTGTAGCCGTGGAAACGCGCCCGCTCGCACAGGTTCTCGCGCCCGGAGCGGCAGGCCTCGCACTCTCCGCAGGTCCACCCCAGCCACGGCACCCCCAGCCGCCGGCCGGGCGGGAACTGGGGAGTCCCCTCACCGCCGGCGACCACCTCGCCGATCACCTCGTGCCCGGGGATGATGGGCAGGCGAGGCTCGGGGAGCTCGCCGTCCACCAGGTGGAGATCGGTGCGGCACACGCCGCAGGCGCGCACCTTCAGCAGCACCTCCCCCGGCCCGGGGCTGGGTACGGGCAGGGAGCGAAGCTCGAGGGGCCGATGCGGAGCGTCGAGAACCATGGCCTGCATGGCGGCGGGTGCGTTCATGACTCTGCTCTATGCTACGACGATTTTCTCCCAGCGATGCTAAGGTAAATCCAATGGGGCAGGGAGGTCGGGCGTGCGCCAGGTGAGTTTCTCGGTGGGGGCAGCGTTGTTGGGGGTGATGGCCGCGGTGGCGAGCGAGCGGGCGGTGTTTCCGCCCACCTCGGTGCCGATGGTCCTAATGCCCGGGGGCGAAGCCTGGGTGGGCTGCGTTCCCTCGGACGGGGCGTGCTATCCGGAAGAGAAGCCCGGCAGGGTGGTGACCCTGACACGGGCGTTCTGGCTCGACCGCACGGAGGTGACGGTGGGAGAGTACCGCTCCTTCGCGGTAGCCACCGGGCGGTCGCTGCCCGCTCCCCCGCCCTTTCGGCAGGACGATACCCATCCGGTGGTCAACGTCTCCTGGCAGGATGCCAACGATTTCTGCACCTGGGCGGGCAAGCGCCTGCCGAGCGAGGCGGAGTGGGAGGCGGCGGCGCGCGCCGGCCGCCGGGAGTGGATCTACCCCTCCGGCATGGTGGCGGCACCCGAGTCGGTCAACTCGGGCGGGGCCACGGCCCGCGACCGCTTTCCCCACACCGCGCCGGTCGCCTCATTCCCGCCTAACCCTCTAGGTTTGCATGACTTGGCCGGTAACGTCTGGGAGTGGGTGGCGGACTGGTTTGCGGTGGACGCCCACGCCGGGTCGGCCGTCGACCCCCGGGGGCCGGCGAGCGGCACCCAGCGGGTGATCAAAGGGGGGGCCTGGAACTCCACCCTGGTGAGTCTGCGCATCTCCAATCGCGGCCGGTTTCCTCCCGACAGCCGCCGGGATACGGTGGGGTTCCGCTGTGCCCGCGACGCCGACGGCGAGACACTAAGTCCGCTTCAGGCTTCTCCTCCACCGGCCTCCACCCCGCCGTCCGCGGCGGTGAACGAGGCGTCGGTCACCTTACCGCCGACCCCGGCGCCGCCGACCCCGGCGCCGGTCGTTTCGCACCCGTCCACCGATCCCCTCCGTCGGGAGAGCGATCCTGCCGGCGTTGCCATGGTTCTGCTTCCCCCCGCCACCTTCGAGCGGGGATGCGTCATGGGGGATGCCGCCTGTTTCGCCGACGAGCAGCCTCGCCACCAGGTCACCCTCACCCAGGGGTTTTTCATTCACGTCACCGAGGTCACCGTCGGCGCCTTCCGCGCCTTCGCCGCCGCCGCCGGCCGAAAGATGGTGGATGTGCCGTCGTGGGCGGACGACACCCATCCGGTGGTCAACGTCACTTGGGAGGATGCCCAGGGGTACTGTCGCTGGATCGGCGGGCGGCTGCCCAGCGAGGCGGAGTGGGAGTACGCCGCCCGCGGCGGCGTGGCCGGTCAACGCTACCCCTGGGGAGACGACATCGACCAGGATCGCGCCAACTACGACGGCACCGCAGGCCTGGACCTGTTTCCTAAGTCGGCCCCGGTGGGGTCATTCCCCGCCAATGGCTTCGGCCTCTTTGACACGGCGGGGAACGTGTGGGAGTGGTGCGCCGACTGGTACCTGGAACGTGCCTACAGCGGCGGGCCGGTGAGAGATCCGCACGGTCCGGCCGAGGGGGTGCGCCGGGTGGTGCGCGGCGGCTCGTGGACCTCGGATCCGGGGCGTCTGCGGTCGTCGTACCGCTTTTCTTTGGAACCCGCCACCGAGAGCCTGTCGGTGGGGTTCCGCTGCGTCAAGCCGGTGGCGCCGTAGGGCGGCGCTGCAGGTGCCGCTCCAGGAAGGCCCGCAGCCGCGCGCCGTCGGCGCCGCGGAAAGAGAGAAAGCGCACCCCGAAGCCGGAGAATCCGTGCCGCCGAGGGTCGGTGTGCCACACCACCTGGGCCGCTCCCACCACCGCCAGGGGGTCGCCGGGCAGCGAGAGCTCGAAGTCAAAGCGGGTGCCCACCGGCAGTTCGGAATCCCCCCGCAGCAGCATTCCCAGCGCCGAGAGGTTTTCCGTCTGGAAGAGGAGGAGCTGGCGCTCGAACCCAGCCCGCACGGACAGCTGGGCCAGGGTACGCACTGCCAGGCGGGGCGGCACGCCGATGAGGTCGGCCACCCCGTGCAGCACCTCCTCCGGGGGGGAGTCCACGGCGACCACGCGGTTGGCGCCCCGCCCCAGGAACGAGCGGGCGTGCTGCAGTTGATCGGGTTCGGCCAGCAGCAGCAGGCCGGCGCGCCGACTGGCCGAGTCCGTCGCTCGCAGACGCTGGATGAGCCTCTCGATGCCGGCGTCTCCCTCGCCCACCCGCACCACCACCAGATCGAAACTCTCTTCGCTCTGCCGCCGTAGGGCGTCATCGAGGCGCTCGCTGTGGTGGACGGAAAACTCGGTGCGCCGCAGCACGGGAATCAGGCTTTCCAGGGGCCGGTCTACTTTCCCGACCACCAGGACCCGGCGCGCGGCGGGGCTCATGTCACCATGCTACCCCGTTTCGCCGCTGGGCGGTGAGCTTGGCAAGCACAAAAGAAGTACACTGAAGATAAGTCCGAGGAGGCGCAGAGCATGGCCGACGCGTCCAACGTGGCGTTTTCCGCGGCGGGCGAGGAGTTCTACCGCTCACTTTTAGACAACCTCTCCGATGGCGTGTACCTGGTGGACCGGCAGCGGCGCATCGTCTATTGGAACCGCGGCGCCGAGCGCCTGACCGGCTACTCCGCCGCCGAGGTGGTGGGCCGAGAGTGCTCCGCCGGCGTGCTGTGCCACGTGGACGAGCAGGGACATCTGCTCTGCCCGGCCGCAACGTGCCCGGCGGAGGAGGTCATGCGCCAGGGGAAGATGCTGGAACGGCGGGTCTTTTTGCACCACCGCAACGGCCACCGCGTGCCGGTTTTCACGCGGATCGCGCCGCTGCGGAACGGTGCGGGGGAGGTGAGTGGGGCGCTGGAGATCTTCTCCGACGACTCCGCGGCGCTCGCCGCGGCGGAGCGGATCAAGCGTCTGGAGGAGGCTTCGCTCTTGGACCCCCTCACCGGTGTGGGCAATCGCCGCTTCGCCGGCCTCGAACTGGCCAACCAGCTAGGCCGGCTGCAGCGCTACGGCTGGTCGTTCGGGGTGATTTTCCTGGATGTTGACGACTTCAAGGCGATCAACGACACCCACGGGCACGCCACCGGGGATGCGGTACTGAGCATGGTGGCCCGGACCATTGCCGGGGCGGTGCGCTCCTTCGACGCCGTCTGCCGCTGGGGTGGGGAGGAGTTCCTGGCGGTGCTTTCCAACCTGACGGCGAGGGATTTGGTCGCCCGGGCGGAACAGATTCGCCGGCTGGTGGAGCAGTCGGCGCTGGTGCGCCCCGCCGTGGTTGGGGTGACGGTGTCGGTGGGTGCCACCATGGCGCGGGAGGACGACACCCCCGAGTCGCTGGTGGAACGAGCCGACGGCTTGATGTACGCCGCCAAGCGGGGCGGCCGCAACCGCGTCGGAAGCGACGCCGCAAATCTTTGAGCTGGTATAGCCTGGGCGGACACCAACGGGCCGCGCGGGCGTGTTCCGCTGTCGCGGCGCAGCAGCTCGACGGGCGGCCTGGGTGACCGTTTCGCCTTCGTTGTTGCGTTCAGCGCAGTACACTGGCGGTGGGAGGTGTGGCATGGAGGGCGAGGTACTCCTCGTCCACCGCGAGAGGGCGGTGGCGATCCTGGAGATGAATCGACCGCAGGTGCTCAACGCCATCTCGCCGGAGCTGGCGGCGGCTCTGGAGCAGGCGCTGGGCCAGTGTGCTGCCGACGGCTCGGTGCGCGTGGTGATCCTCACCGGCAGCGGACGGGCGTTTTCGGCCGGCGGTGACATGAAGGCGGTGGGGGCGGCGCTGGCCCAAGGCGGCGATCTGCGCCAGTTGGTTTTCGATGCTCTGGAGCGGTTGCACGGGGCGGTGCTGGCGGTACGGCGCCTGCCCAAGCCGGTGATCGCCGCCATCAACGGGGTGGTGGGAGGGGTGGGAATCGCTCTGGCCGCCGCCTGCGACCTGCGGGTGGCGGCCCGCTCGGCCACCTTCAAGGCCGCCTACACCGAGATCGGCCTGGCCCCAGACGGGGGGTGGAGCTGGCTGGTGCCACGCCTAGTGGGCGTGGCGCGGGCGACCGAGATGCTGTTCCTAGATGCCCCGGTGGCCGCGGAGCGGGCGCTCGCCTGGGGGCTGGTCAACGAGGTGTGCGACGACGAGCAGGTCAGGACTCGTGCTCGGGAGCTGGCGCAACGTCTGGCGGGGTTGCCGGCGGGATCCCTCGACGCCGCCAAAGGGTTGCTGGACGCCCACCTGCTGCCGGCTCTGGAGGAGGCGATGCGTCGGGAGCGCGAGGCGGTGCTGGCGCGCTTGGCCTCGGAGGAGATGCGGACGCGGCTGGCGGCGTTTCTGGCGCGGTAGGGCGGCGGTGCGGGGGGAGGTACCACGGTGAGTGCCCCTGCCGGCGCTGACGGCCCGGCGATGTGGCAGGTGTGGGTGGATACCGGCGGGACCTTCACCGACTGTGTGGCGGTGGATCCCGGCGGCGGGGTACGCCGGGCCAAGGTGTTGTCCTCCTCGGCCCTGCGCGGCCGCGTGAGGGGGGTGCTCGAACGGCGGCGGCTGGCCGTCAGCGTGGCGCAGGCGACCCCTCCCGGTTTTTTCGAGGGCTTTTCCTTGACGGTCGGCCGGGAGGGTGGGTCACTCATCGTGACCGCCGACGACGGCAACGGCGAACTGTTGCTGGGCGTCGATGCACCGGAGGGTGTGGCGGTGGGCACCTGGTGCGAACTGGCCTCGCCGGAGGAGGCGCCGATCCTGGCGGCGCGATTGGTGACCGGGACGCCAGCCGGCGCGGCGCTGCCGCCCCTGGCGCTGCGCCTGGCGACGACGCGCGGCACCAACGCCCTGCTGGAGGGCACCGGGGCTCCCACGCTGCTGTGCGTCACCAAGGGGTTTGCCGACCTGCTGTGCATCGGCACCCAGCAGCGTCCCCACCTCTTTCGACTGCGCATCGACAAACCGCGGCCTCTCTACTGCCACGTGCTGGAGGTGGACGAGCGCCTGGCCGCCGACGGGGGAGTGCTCCGGGCACCCGACCTGGCGCGTGTGGAGCGGGCGGCGGCGGCGCTGGTGGCGCAGGGGGTGACGACGGCGGCGGTGGCGCTGCTGCACAGTTACCGTAACCCCCGCCACGAAGAGCTGGTGGCAGCGGCCTTGCGGCGGGTGGGATTCCTCCACGTCTCATGCTCGGCGCTCCTGTCCCCCACCATCGGGGTTCTGTCGCGGGCACATACCGCCGTGGTGGACGCCACCCTGGCGCCGATCGTCGCGGCCTATCTCAGGCGGGTGAGGGAAGGCCTGAACGGCGGGACGCTGCACGTCATGACCTCGGCCGGGGGGCTGGTGCGCGACCGCGAGTTCGTGCCCAAGGACTCCCTCCTCTCCGGGCCCGCCGGGGGCGTGGTGGGGGCCGCCCTGGCCGGTCGGCTGGCCGGGAGGCAGCGGGTGATCAGCTTCGACATGGGGGGCACCTCCACGGATGTGGCGCGGGTTGACGGCGAGTACGAGTACGTCTTCGAGCACCGGGTCGGCGATGCCCTCCTGAAGGCACCGGCGCTGGCGGTGGAGAGCGTGGCCGCCGGCGGCGGCTCGGTGTGCTCGTGCGACGGGGTGCGCTTGCGGGTGGGTCCGGAGAGCGCCGGAGCCGTGCCGGGTCCGGCCTGCTACGGTGTCGGTGGTCCGCTCACCATCACCGACGTCAACCTGCTGCTGGGCCGGCTGGATCCCCACAGTTTCCAGATCCCCGTGGATCTCGCGGCGGCGGAGGCGGCGTTGTCCGCGGTGCTGGCCCGTCTCGGCGCGGAGGGGCCGGAGGCAGCCAGCCGGGAGGCGCTGCTGCAGGGGTTCGTGGACATTGCCAACGAGCGGATGGCGGACGCCATCCGGCGCATCTCCGTGCGGCGCGGCTACGACCCGGCGGAGTACGCCTTGGTGGCCTTTGGCGGCGCCGGGGGCCAGCACGCTTGTGCGGTGGCGACGCTGCTGGGGATTCCCCGCGTCATCGTACCCGCCGACGCCAGCCTGCTCTCCGCCCTGGGCCTCGGGCAGGCGGTGGTGGAGCGCTTCGCCGAGCGCCAGGTGCTGCGGCCGCTGCGCCAGAGCGAGAGCGATCTGCCGGGCTGGTTCGCGGAGCTGGCGGCGCAGGCGCGCCGGGCGGTGGAGGCCGAAGGGACCTGCAGAGACGAGATCGACATCCGCCGCTGGCTCGCCTTCCTGCGGTTTCTGGGTCAGGAATCGACGCTGGAGGTGTGCTGGCGGCCCGGGGCGAACCTGGAGGCGGAGTTTGCGCGCGCCTACGAGGCGCAGTACGGCTACCGGCCACCGCCTCGCGACGTCGAGCTGGAATCCATCCGGGTGGTGGCCTCCAGCCGGCCCCGGCCGGTGAAGGGAATGCGCCTCGCACCTCCTGCCGCGCCCGGTGGTGCGGTGAGCCAGCGACCCGTGTATCTCAGGGGGCGGTGGTGTTCGCTCCCGGTGTTCCGCCGGGAGACGCTGGCGCCAGGGTGGCGGGTGGATGGTCCGGCGCTGGTGGTGGAGGCGCACACCACCACGTTGGTGGAGGAAAGCTGGCGGGCGATGCTGCACGAGGGCGGGGCCCTGATTCTAAAGCGGAATCGTCCGGGGGGTGGGCCGACCGCCCCGCCTCCGCTGGCGGTTCGCCTCGAGCTGTTCTCCAACCGTCTGGAGGCCATTGCCGCCGAGATGGGCGAGTTGCTGCGGCGCACCGCCATTTCCACCAACATCAAGGAGAGGTTGGATTTCTCCTGTGCCCTGCTGGATGGCCAGGGGTGTTTGGTGGTGAACGCGCCGCACATCCCGGTGCACCTGGGGTCCCTGGGGGAGTGTGTGCGGGCGATAATCGAGGCCCTCCCGATGCAGCCGGGAGACACGGTGGTGACCAACCACCCGGCCTACGGTGGCTCACACCTGCCCGACGTGACGGTCGTCACCGCGGTGGACACGGCGGACGGCCGACGGCTGGGGTACGTGGCCAGCCGTGCCCATCACGCCGAGCTTGGGGGGATTCGCCCCGGCTCCATGCCCCCGGCCGCCCGCTGCCTGGCCGAGGAGGGGGTGGTGATCCCGCCGATGCTGTTGGTGCGCGACGGCGAGGCTCGGTGGGACGATCTTCATCGGGTTCTGGAGCGGGCTCCCTACCCCTCCCGGGCGGTGGCCGAAAACCTCGCCGACGTGCGCGCGCAGCTGGCCGCCAATCGCCACGGTGCCGACGCGCTGATCTCGCTGGCCCGGATGCACGGGGCGGCGGAGATCGTTCTGGCCATGGCGGGACTGGTGGACCTCTCGGCCCGGCGGGTGGCCGAGGCGCTCGGCCGGCTGGGGCCGGGTCCCTGGGAGGCGGCGGAAGAGCTGGATGACGGCACACCGTTGCGAGTTGCCGTGCGGCGTGCGGGTGGCGAGACGATCGTCGATTTCAGCGGCAGCGGTGGGGTGCATCCCGGCAACCTCAACGCCACCCCGGCCATCGTGCGCTCGGTGGTGCTGTACGTGCTGCGCCTGCTGCTCAACGAGGACCTCCCCCTCAATGAAGGGATGCTCGACAGCATTCGCATCATCCTGCCTTCCGGCCTGCTCAATCCGCCTTTCCCGGCCGATCCGACGCTGGCGCCGGCGGTGGTGGGCGGCAACGTGGAGACCAGCCAACGCCTCGTGGACACGCTGTTGAAGGCCTTGCGCCTCGCCGCCTGCAGCCAGGGGACCATGAACAACGTGGTGTTCGGGGACGTTGAGAGCAGTTACTACGAGACGGTGGGCGGCGGCTCCGGGGCCGGGCCTACCTGGGCGGGCGCCGACGCGGTGCACTCCCACATGACCAACACCCGCATTACCGATGCCGAGGTGCTGGAGCTGCGCCATCCGGTCCGGGTGCAGCGGTTCGCCATCCGCCGGGGCTCGGGGGGGCGGGGTCGCCACCCCGGCGGCAACGGCGCGGTGCGCGAGCTGACCTTTCTCGCGCCGCTGGAGCTGTCGCTCCTCACCCAGCACCGGCGGGAGGGGCCCTACGGGGCCAACGGCGGGTGTCCCGGTGCTCCCGGACGACAGCTGTTGCGACGGGCGGATGGCAGGGTCGAGGAGCTGGCCGCCATCGACCAGCGGCGGGTGGAACCCGGAGACACCCTGGTGCTGGAGACCCCGGGGGGCGGCGGCTGGGGGTGGCCGCCGGAGAGCACGTGAAACGCCTGGCCGCGGTGGCCCTCTGGTCAGTGATCGCCGCTGCCTTCATCGGCCCGGGCACGGTAACGAGCTGCGCCTCTTCAGGTGCGGCGTTTGGACCGACCCTGCTGTGGGCCCTCACCTTCTCGACCCTGGCGTGTCTGGCGCTGCAGGAGGCGGCGGCGCGGGTGACGGTGACCTCGGGCCTCACCCTGGGCCAGGCGCTGCGGCGCCGATTCGCCGGCGGGGTGGCGGGGGCGGCAGTGACGGCGCTGGTGCTGGGGGCCGTGATTCTGGGGTGTGCGGCCTACCAGGCGGGGAACATTCTCGGGGCGGTGGCCGGGGCGGCGCTGGTCGTCCGCGTCCCTGGTCCGTGGCTGGCCCTGCTGGTGGGCGGCGCAGCGGCGCTGGTGCTGGGGGTGGGGCGGGTGCGGGGGGCGGTGAGGGTGTTGTCGGCGCTGGTGGGGGTGATGGGGGTGGCGTTTCTTCTCACCGCGGTGCTGGTACGACCTCCCCTGGCCGAGCTGCTGCGCGGGGCGCTGGTGCCCGTGGTTCCCGCCGGCGGGGGGCTGCTGGCGCTGGCCCTAGTGGGTACCACCGTGGTGCCCTACAACCTGTTCCTGGGCTCGGGGTTGGCCGGTGGCCAGCGCCTGGGCGAGGTGCGCTTCGGCCTGGCGGTGTCGGTGGGCCTGGGCGGGTTGGTGTCGATGGCCATCCTGGTGGTGGGTGCGGCGCTTCCCGGAGAGTTTTCTTACCACGCCCTGGCCGACCTGCTGGGAGGGCGGCTCGGGGGGTGGGCGAGGACGCTGTTCGCGGTGGGCCTCTTCGCCGCCGGCTTCACCTCGGCCATCACCGCCCCGCTGGCCGCCGCCCTGACGGCGCGCAGCCTGTTCGGCGCCAGCGGCGGGTGGGGGGAGGGGGAAGGGCGTTTTCGCGCCGTCTGGACCGGGGTCATGGCGGTGGGGGTGGGGTTCGGGGTGGCCGGAGTGCCGCCGGTTCCCGCCATCATTGCAGCGCAGGCGTTCAACGGCGTGCTGCTGCCCCTGGTGGCGGCGTTTCTGCTGGTGGTGGTCAACGATCCGGAGGTGGTGGGGGAGGCGGGTCGCAACGGTGCCTGGAGCAACGCCGCCATGGCCGTGGCCACGGCGGTGGCGGTGCTGCTGGGTGTCACCGGGATGTTGCGCGCCGTGGCCTGGGCGCTGTCTCGTCCCCCCCCATCGCCGGGGGTGGTGGTGGCCGTGTTCCTGGTGGTGGTAGCGGGAGTGGGGGTGGCGGTGGCGCGAGCGGCGAACGTCAAGCGAAGGTAGCGATCACCGGGGCGTGGTCGGAGGGCTTGTCTCCCTTCCGTTCGTTGCGGTCCACGACGACCTCCGTGCAGCGCGCCGCCAGGGGTGCCGTGGCGAAAACGTGGTCGATGCGCAGCCCCCAGCCCCGATGGAACGCCCCGGCCCGGTAGTCCCACCAGGTGAAGATGCCGCTTTCCTGATGATGCAGCCGCAGGGTGTCCACCAGACCCCAAGCGATGAGGCGGGCGAGCGCCTGCTTTTCCGGTTGAGAAAAGAGGATGCGGTCGCGCCACAGCTCCGGGTCCCAGACGTCGCGGTCCTCGGGGGCCACGTTGAAATCGCCGCACAGCGCCAGTTCTTCCGCAGGGTCGGCGGTGGCCGCCAGCCACTGCCGCAGGGCCTCGAGCCACGCCAGCTTGGCGTGATAGGCGGGCAACCCCACCTCGCCGCCGTTGGGGACGTAGACGTTGACCACCCGCACCCCGGCGAGGCGCGCGGCCAGCAGCCGCTTGCCCGGCTCGACGGCCTCTCCTGGAAACCCGCGGACGACCTCCCGGGGCTCGGCGAGGGAGAGGATGGCTACGCCGTTGTAGGTCTTCTGGCCGTAGCTGAGGCAGCGATACCCCAGCTCGGTAAACGCTTCGGTCGGAAAGAGCGCGTCCTCCACCTTGGTTTCCTGCAGGCATACCACGTCCGGGCGCTGGCGGCCGAGCCACGCCACCACCCGCTCTAGGCGGGCCCGCACGGAGTTGACGTTCCAAGTGGCGATGCGCATGCCGAGGTCCCTCGAGGCGGCATGGTAGCGCACGCCCGTTGGCCTCCGCCTTGGCACCGACGGGGCGGCTGCGCTACCGTCGTCGGTGCTTGCCGCCAAGGATCGGTTGCCTAGATGGCGGGGGCGGGGTCCGCGAAAGCTCCTTTTTGGGGAGCGAAGTGGCGCGGAGGCACGAATGCGCTGGCTGCGGGGGTTGTGGATCGAGTTGATGTTCGTGGCGCTGCTCCTATCGGTGGGGGCGGCGATGGCAGGTGCCACTCCTCCGTTGCGGTCCGAGACCGCCAGCCTGGCGGTGCTTTTCCTGTCTCACCTGGCGGTGTTGTTGCCGTTGGCGTT
The DNA here is from genome assembly GCA_937924755.1 of uncultured bacterium. GTDB lineage: Bacteria > Acidobacteriota > Thermoanaerobaculia > Thermoanaerobaculales > Thermoanaerobaculaceae > CALEVZ01. The sequence continues at coordinate 57,372 of CALEVZ010000025.1, read as the reverse complement.
CCTGGTCCTGCGCTCGGCGCTGGACGGGTGGTGGCTGGCGCTGGCGGCGGCGCTGGCGGCTGGCGGGGCGCGCGTGCTGGCCGAGGGGTGGGAGCGCGCCCTCCTGGGGGCTTCGCCAGTCGGGTTGGTGCCGCCTCTCGCCATCGAAGGCGGTCTTCTGCTCGCCGGGACTGTCCTCATCGTGGCGCTGGCGCGAAACTGGCAGCGGTCTCCCTCGCGCCTCGGGTGGCGGGAGTCGCTGGTAGCGGCGCCGACGGCGGGCGCCCTGGCGCTGGCCTACGCCCTGGGCTACACGGGTGTGGTGGCCGCGCTGACCAGGGCTGGTATGAGTTACCGGGACGCAGAATCACCGGGGGTCGGGGTGCTGCTGGCCAGCGGGATGGGGCGGGGAGCCCTGATGGTGGCCTGCGCGGCGCCTCTGGCTTTCTCTTTGTTCGGGCGACGAGTTAAGAACGGCGCGGGGGTGGGAGCGCTGTTGGCCATCGCCGGGGGAGTGGTTCCGCACCTGGCGACCTCGCGCGAGCTCGGCGTGGCGGTGGTGGCGGGAGGCGTGCTGCAGGGGGTGCTGGGTTTGCTGCTGGGCTGGGGGTTGGTGCGGTTCACGCGGCCGCCCCTGGTGGAGGTGGGCTCCTCCGGAGCCAGGCCGGTGGTGCAGTAGGAAAGGGAAACCGCGGCGCCAGGGGCGTCGCCGTGAAGGATCGCCGGGTGCGGTGCGGTGCCGTAATCGGTTGGTCCGACCGCGGTATCATCCAGCTGCTGACGTGGGATACCTGACCACAGCGTTGCTCCCGGGTGCCTCGGCGCTGCTGGCGGCGCTGGCGGCGGCACTGCTGCCGGCGGTGCGGGAGTCGGTGGCGGCCTTTCTCGTCGCCTACCCGTTTCTGCTCACCGGGGTGGGGGCGCTGCTGGCCCTCGTCTACCGCCGCCGGCGCGCGCTGTACGCCCTGCTGATCGTGGGTGTGGCGACCTGGGCGGGGCGGCTGGCCGGCGCCGCCGACGAGGAGCTGGCCCGTTCGGCGGTGGGTGTCACGGCCGTACTGCTGCCGGCCAACTTCCTGGCGCTGGGGGTGTGCCGGGAGCGCTCCCCATGGTCGATAGCGGGACTGGCGGGGGTGGCGCTGGTCGTAGGCCAGCCGCTCCTGGCGGTGTTCGCCTGGCATGCCTACCTGCCCGGGTTCTTCTCCTTGCCGTGGACGACGATCTTTTCTGTTGACTGGGCGTTTTCGGGGCGACTGCCGGACGCCTCCCCGGTGGCGTTCACTTTGGCGTTCCTCGTGCTGTCGATTCGAGTCGCCCGGGGTGGCGACCCCTTAGACGGGGGCGTGCTGTTCGCTCTGGTGGCGTCCTTCTGGGCTCTGACGGGGGGGCCAGAGTCGGCGACGATGCAGCTGTGGCTGGCCGCTGCCGCCCTGGCGGTGGTGGTGTCGCTGGTGTCGGCCTCGGCCCGGTGGGCGTTTTGCGATGCGCTGACGGGGTTGCCCGGCCGTCGGGCGGGGGAGGAGGCCATCACCCAGCTGGGGGAGGAGTTCACCATCGCCATGGTGGACATCGACCACTTCAAGCGCATCAACGACCGACACGGCCACGCCACGGGGGATCAGGTCCTGCGCCTGGTGGCGGCCAGACTGGCGGAGGTGGGCGGGGGGGGGCGGGCCTTCCGCTGGGGCGGCGAGGAGTTCTTGATCCTGTTCGCGAACCGCACCTTGAGCACCACGCTGCCGTTTCTGGAAGCGGTTCATCGGGCGATCGCCTCAACCCCGTTTCGCGTCCGGGGCGCTGACCGTCCCCGCCGCCGTCCCCGGCAGGTGCCGCCCAGACAGGGGGGGGCGGCTGAGGTACCGGTCACGGTAAGCATGGGGGTGTCGGCGGCGGAGCGGGGGGCGAAGCGCAGCGCCCTGGACGTGGTCCGCGCCGCCGACGCGGCGCTGTACCGGGCCAAGGCGGCCGGCCGTAACCGCATCTGTACCGAGGCCTCGGGCGTGGTCGAGAAAACGCCGGCATAGCTCGAGGCCGCCAGGGGTTGCTGGGGCGAGGAGGAGAGATCGCCATGGAGTGCCGAACCGATGGGGTTTTCATCATCACCGGCGGCGCCGGAGCCATTGCCGGAGCCATTGCCCGGGTGTTCCTCGAGGCGGGGGCGCGGGTGGTACTCGCCGATCTGCCGGAAAGCTCGGTGGCGCGACGGGCGGTGGAGTTGGGGGCGCAGGCGGTGGAGGCCGACCTGGGCACCCTGGGAGGCGCCGAGCGCATGGTGGCGGAGACCGCCGGGCTGTACGGGCAAGTGGACGGGCTCATTCACACCGCCGGCGGCTTCGCCATGACCGCCGCCCACCGCGCCGACATGGTGCACTTCGACCTCATGCTGGACGTCAACCTGCGCACCCTTTTCTGTGCCGTGCGGGCTGTGCTCCCGGAGCTTTTGGCGCGCCGCTCTGGGTTTCTCGCCGGGATTTCGTCCTCGGTGGTTCTCACCGGAGGTGGCGCCGGCATGGCCTTGTACGCGGCGGCCAAAGGGGCGGTGTCCGCCTACTTGCGCGCCGTGGAGGCGGAGGTGGGGAAGGAAGGGATCCACGTGGCCGTGGTGTACCCCTTCGGGCCCGTCGATACTCCGAGGAACCGCGCCGAAATGCCGGGGGTGGATCCCAAGCTCTGGGTGGATCCGGAGGAGATCGGCCACGCCTTGCTCTTCGCCGCCACGCGCTCCCCCCGCGGGCGGCTGCTGCAACTGGAGATCCGGCCCAACGCTGACAGGTAAACTGGCAGCTGGACGATGGCACTGAACCTGGGTCCCGGGGTGCTGCTGGGCCGTTACCGCCTGGTGCGGCGGCTGGGGGTGGGCGGCATGGGTGAGGTGTGGGCAGCACTGGACAGCTCCCTGGAGCGGGAGGTAGCGGTCAAGGTGGCGTCGCAGCTGGGGGGGCTGGACGACGAGGGGCGGGAGCGCTTCCGGCGCGAGGCGCTGGTGCTGGCGCGCCTGGCCCACCCCAACGTGGTCAAGGTGTACGATGTGGGAAGTTACAGTAGCCCCAGCGGCGAGGAGGTCCCCTACCTGGTCATGGAGCTGGTGCGGGGGAGATCGTTCGCCGAGGAGGTGCGGCGCGGGCCGCTGCCGCCGCGGCGGGCGGTGGCGGTGCTGGAGCAAGTAGCGCGGGCGCTGGCCGCCGCCCATCGCGCCGGCGTGGTGCACCGCGACCTCAAGCCCTCCAACATCCTGATCGGTGAGGAAGACCACGTCAGTGTGGTGGACTTCGGGCTGGCTCGCCTGCTGCAGCGGGAGGGGGTGTGGCGCAGCCTGGAGTCGCTGACCACCTCGGGGGCGGTGCTGGGTTCGTGCGCCTACATGGCCCCGGAGCAGGCAAGCGGTGATCGCGCCGTGCCCGCCAGCGACGTCTTTTCCTGCGGCGTCATCCTGTACGAGGCGCTGGCCGGGGTGAAGCCCTTCGAGGGGCCGAACCCGGTGGCGGTGCTGCGCCGGGTGGCCAATGGGCGCTACACCCCTCTCGGCGAGGTGATGTCGGATGTTCCACCGGCCCTGACCGCCGTCGTCGACCAGTGTCTCGCCCGCGATCCCGAGCGGCGGTACCGGGATGGTGCCGCCCTGCATGACGAGCTGGTGCGGCTGCGAGAGGAGCTGGAGGTGGCGACATCCCTGTCGCCGACCCGCAGCTTCACCCGGGCCTCGGTGCGGGCGCTGCGGCACCGACGTCGGCGCCGGTTTCTCACCTGGGCCGCGATGGCAGCGGGATTGACTGCCCTCATGGGCTCGCTGGGGGTATACCTGGGCCGAATCGGTTGGGAGCGAGAACGACCCGACCCGGGAAGGTGGGAGGTGCGGCAGCTCTTCGGGGGGCCCGGATGGGTGCAGGCTCCAGACTGGAATCGTCGCGGGACTGCCCTCGCCTTCGAGCGCAACCACGGGGAGATGGCGGAAATCCTGGTGCAGGAACTGGCCGACCCCACACCCCGGGTGGTGGCCCGTGCGGGGGAGGGGGCGGTGCTGGCCAGGCCGCGGTTTTCCCCCGACGGGCGGCGACTGGCGCTCACCTTTATCGCCGCTGGAACCCAGGAGGTCCGGATCCTTCCGGCAACCGGGGGAGCAGTGCTGGCCAGCATCCCCGGCGCCGACCATGCCACCTGGCTCGATGAACAGAGAGTCCTCTTCACCCGTCCCGCGGGGGCGCGCAACGCCATCTGGGTGTTACACCTGGCCAGCGGGGTCGAGGAGCAGTTCGTGATGCCCGGCGGGGACGTTTCCTGGTGGGAGGCCAAGCCCCGCCCAGGTGGCGGCCTGGCCCTCCTGGGGGGGGCCTCGGACATAGCCGTGCGGGTGTTCGTGATGAACGCTGCGGGCGGGGATCCCCGCCCATGGACGGCGGCGCCCCGGCCGGTGACCGGCTACACCTGGACTCCCGATGGAAGGGCCATGGTGGCGTCCATAGGCGGCCAGCTGCACCTGTTGCGGGACGGCAGATCGCACCCTCTGTTGCCCGAGGTGACACCCATCGGCGGTGCGGCGCTATCGCCCGATGGGCGAACCATAGCCTGGACGCGGCGGGAGGCGCAGACTGACCTGGTGGCCTTCTCGCCGGGGCGCGGCGATGTCCGTTGCGTCCTCTGCGGCGTGCGCAACGCCGGCTGGGGCAGCGTCGGACCCGGGGGCGCGATCGCCTATCGCCGCCAGGACGGACAGTCACGGCGGCTGGTGCTGCGCCGGCCGGGAGGGGAGGAGAGCTTTCTCTCCCCGGCCGGGGAGGACGCCTCCTGTCCGTCGTTCTCCCCCGACGGGTTCCGGGTGGCCTATCTGGTGAAGACGGTAACGGGCACGGAGCTGCGCGCCGTGGCCGTCACCGGCGGCGAATCGGTGCTGCTGGCGGAGGGCGTCGAACCTGCGGAGTTGCCTTCATGGTCGCCGGACGGCCGTTTCGTCGCCTACGCCGCCGGCGACCCGGTGAATGTGTGGGTGGTGTCGGCGGGGGGGGCGTCACCGCGGCAGGTCACCACCGCGGGGGGTGATTACCCCGTGTGGAGCCCCGATGGCCGTTGGATCGCCTACGTGGTGTGGACCGACGTCGCCGATCCCGCCCAGGGAGCCTGGGTGGTGCCGGCGGCGGGGGGGAAGCCGCGCCAGGTAGCGAGCGTCCCCACCGCCCTGGCCTGGGCTCCCCGGGGCGAGGCGCTGTGGCAGGTACGGCGGGGGCCAACGGGGTTGGAGTTGTGGTCCGCTGCACCAGGGGAGTGGCAGTTCCGTCGTCTGGGAGCGATTCCGCTTCCCGGCGCTCCCGCCGTGCACGCCGAGCACCTGCCGCTGAGCGTCGACCCCACCACCGGGGAGCTGGTGCTCATCCACCGCGGCTTCTACGGCGAGTTGATGCTCTTCTCGGGCGCCGATCCCCGGCGCTGGTAGCGCCGGTTAACCCTAATGCGCCGCCTCGGCCGGTTCCTCCTCGGTCTCCTCGGCGAGCACCGAGCGCCCGGAGGCGATCTCGACGATGCGCGGATCGCTGGAGTGCTCGATTTGGGATCCGAGCCGCAGGCTCACGTTCCACACCAGCCACCCGCAGACCAGAAACCCAGCCAGGGAGAGCAGCAGCGTCCGCAACCGGCCCTCGAGCAAGGCCTGGTGGCGGGCGAGGAACTCCTCGTCGAGGGAAAACGGGGCGTGCAGGAGGGGGGTCCGGGGGTGAACGACCACCTCGAGCCGATCACCTTCCGCCAGCTCCGTGGCCGGGAGTAGTGAGAGGTCGTGCCTTCCTTTCCGGGCATGCCCGGGCCGGGCGGCGAGTTCCCCGTGGTGCACCCAGCCGTCCCCGTCGCGGTACTGGTATTCGATGACCAGCAGGGGTTTTCCCCGGCGTTGCGGCAGCTCCCGCAGAGCCGTCACGCGGCCCTCTGCGGCGATGCCTTCCTGCGCCAGCGTCTCGTACACCTGCTGGTTGTCCCTCTCGCGCGCCAGGGTCAGGCCGGCGCTGGCCAACGCGCCGCCGAAGCTGATCACTCCCCAGGCAAAGAGGGGGAAGATCATCATTACGAAAGGGATCCGCGAGAACGGCCAGGACGACAGGGGCAGCGCCCTCACCGAGGTGGGGTGCAGCGACCGGGCGGCCAGGAACATGGTCAGGTCGGTTTCGGACGGCGCCTCGAAGCGGCGGCGGAAAGCTTCGCCCTTGCGGTCACGTCCGTGGACGATAAACACGGCCATCCTCGCCTCCCCACGGCGCACATCACTTCCCGGTGCCGTCGCCGTCTGCCCGATCTAGCATACCTTGCCCCCTGTCGGGGGGAATTTCTCAGATCGGGGCGAAGCAGCTGCGGCCGCGCAGCACCTCGCGGCCGTCGCCGGTGCGACGCAGGCGATGCAGGTGGAAGCTCCCACGGCTTTCGTACTCGCCGACCACTTCGTCGCCCAGCAGTACCTCGGCGCGGAAATCCAGATCCAGGGATTGCAGGCGGCTGCCCGTGAGGGTGGGGGCGGGCAGGCTTTCCAGCACCCATCTGGCCAGAGTGGCGGCGGTGACGTGACCGTTGACGTCCAGATCGAAGGGGCGCGCCAGGAAGGTGGACGCGCCGCCGGCCGCCGCCAGGTGGGGGAGCGCCTCGGCGGCACCGTGCTCCCTCTGGCTGGAGGTGGCCTCGCTCAGGGATGCCAGTTCGGCGCCGGGGCGCAGGGGGCGCCGCGTGCCGAGGTCGAGCAGGAGCCAGGCGGTGCGGGCGTGGGCCAGCACCCCCCCATCGCCGTCGAGCAGCTCCAGCTCTCGCAGGGCGAAGAGGCGGTCGACCCCTGACGGCCAGGTGCGTATGCTGACCGTTGCGCCCCAGCCCGGGAGAGCGGCGACGGCCAGGCGGAGTTGTGACAGCATCCAGGTCATTCCCCGTTGGTGCAGCTCGTGAATCCCCCACCCGAGCGCGACGGCGTGGCGGCCTGCCGCCTCCAGCATCCACGCCAGCAGCGCCAGGGGGGTGAGGCTGCCGCGCCCGTCGACGTCGAACGAACGTGCCGTGAAGGTTTCTTGCCAGATCGCCATTGCCGCCCTCCTGCTCCCGCAACCACCGCCGTGCCCATCCCATCCTACGTTGTCCAGGAGGCGGACTTCATCGTCGCCGCGGCTGGCGCTGAAAGGGGGCCAACTCCTCGCTCCCCACGTCCTCCCCGTCAGACGTTGGCAAAGCGCAAGCGCCACACGCTCTGGGCCAGACCGAGGGCGATGGAGGTGGCAAGAATGGAGGAGCCACCGTAGGAGAGCAGCGGGAGCGTGATGCCGGTGGTGGGGGCAAGCCCCAAGACCATGGCCAAGTTGAAGACTGTTTGAGCGCTCAGCCAGGCGCCGATGCACCCGGCCACCACCGCTCCGAGCCGATCGCGGGCGGCCAGGGCGATGAGGAAGAGACGGATCAGCAGGACGGCGTAGGCGGCGAGCAGGAGAGTGGCGCCGACAAAGCCGGTCTCCTCGGCCCACACGGCGAAGATGAAGTCGGTGTGCTGGGCGGGCAGGAAGCGAAGCTGGGACTGCGTCCCGGATTTCAGGCCGCGGCCGGTGAGACCGCCGGCGCCCACGGCGATGCGGGACTGCCGTTGCTGGTAGCCGGCGGCCAGGGGGGCGCGATCGCTGTCCAGGAAGGTGAGAATCCGTTCCCGCTGGTAGGGCTTGAGGTACCAGGCCCAGCCGGCACCCGCCAGGGCCAGGGCGGCCAGCAGGAGTGCCGTCCACAGGCGCCACGGCAGTCCCCCCAGCCACAGGGCTGCCAGCAGGGCGGGCAGGAAGGTGAGCGCCACGCCGAGGTCCGGCTGCAGGGCGATGAGCGCCATGGGGGCCGCGACGACGGCGGAGAGGCGAAGCACGCCGGCCAGATCGGACCGGCGCTGGCGGTGTTCGGCGGCCAGCAGTCCAACCAGGAGGATCACCACCACCCGGACCAGCTCCGAGGGTTGACCTCCGAAGGAGCCGATACCGATCCAGGATCGCGCGCCGGCGCGCACCGGAGCGAGCACCAGCATGCCCAGGAGAACGACTAGGGAAAGTCCGTAGAGGGCAGGGGCAAGGCGCGCCCAGACGCGATAGTCCGAGAACCCTACCGCCACCATGGTGGCGGCGCCGAGGAGGAGCCACACCAGTTGCCGGCTGGAGTAGGCCGGAGAGTCCAGAGCCTGGGCGGTGGAGTCCTGGGCCAGATAGGAGCACACGGCGACCACGGCGAAGGCAGCGGAAAGCCAGGGGTCGAGGCGGCGAAGGATCATTCTTGGCGCCCTCCGACCATTTCGGCAGGGGGAAGGGAAGGAGGCTCGCCCGCCTCCTCCGACATGCCGGCGGGTGTTAAGCCCTCCGCTGCCCCGCCGAGGGCGGCGGCCAGCACCTTGCCGGCAATGGGGGCGGCCACCGAGCCGCCCTCGCCGCCGTGTTCCACCACCACGGCGACGACGATTTCCGGTCGCTCCGCCGGTGCGTAACCAACGAAGAGGGCGTGGTGCCGTTGCTCCCAGGGCAAATCTTGCCAGCGCACCCCTTCCCGTTTGCGCACCACTTGGGTCGTCCCGGTCTTGCCAGCCATGATGGGCGGCGCCTGGGCAGCCAAGCGGCGGGCGGTTCCCCGCTCCCCGTGGACGACCTTTAGCATTCCCGCCTGTACCCGGGCGAGGGCAGTGGCCGGCAGGCCGGTGGGTCGGGGCGGCTGCGCGGCAGCGGGGACCAGGTGGGGGCGCACCAGGAAACCACCGTTGACCAGGGCGGCGTAGGCGACGGCGAGCTGAATGGGGGTGGCGAGGATGGGCCCCTGGCCAATGCCAACCGAGATTGTCTCGCCGGCATACCACTTCTGTCCCCGCACGCGACGGCTCCACTCGTCGCTGGGGACCAGCCCGGCTGCCTCCCCCGGCAGGTCGATGCCGGTCGGTCGACCCAGGCCAAAGGTGCGCATCCACGCGGTCAACCGCTCCAGCCCCACGTCCCGGGCCAGGTAATAGAAGTAGGAGTCGCAGGACATCTCGATGGCGGCCTCCACATCCACCCGGCCATGGCCGCTGGCCCGCCAGCAGCGGTAGGGGTGCCCGTAGATCTGCACCTGGCCGGTACAGTAGACGGAGTCGCCGGGTGCTCGTGACCCGTCGGCCAGGGCGCCGGCGGCCAGCAGCGGTTTGATCGTCGAGCCGGGGGGGTAGAGCGCCTGCACGGCGCGATTGGTCAAGGGGTGGAGAGGATCGGCGACGAGCTGCCGCCAGTAGGCGGGCTCCAGGAAACCAGCGAACCGTTCCGGATCGAAAGCCGGGTACGAGAGGAGGGCGCGCACCGCCCCGCTGCGGGGATCCAGCGCCACCACCGCGCCCACCTGGCCGGTCATGGCCTCGGCGGCGGCGCGCTGGACGGCGGCGTCGATGGAGGTGCGCAGCGGCTTGCCCGGCAACGGTTTCTCTTCGGAGAGCTTGGAGACCTGTCGGCCGAGGGCATCCACCATGACCACCAGGTTGCCCATGGTGCCGCCGAGAATGTGTTGGTACGTCTTCTCCAGCCCGGACCGTCCGACCAGCTGGCCGGGTCTGAGGTTGTCGTCGCGACCGAGCTGCTCCGGCCCCACCTCGCCGAGCTGGCCCACCAGGTGGGCGGCGGCCGGTCCTAGGGGAAAACTGCGCCGGGTGGTCTGGTGCACCTCCAGCTCCCGGTACTCCAGGCGGTGGGCAGCCACCGCGGCCATTTGCGCCCACGAGAGGTTGTCGGCGATCACTGCGGGGAGATGCGACGTGCGCATGGCCCGTGCCACTCGTTCCCGCACCGCCGCCTCATCGGCGATGCCGAGGTTGGTGAGAAAGCGGATCGACTCCTCTTGATCGCGGATTTCTTCCGGGAACAGCAGGAGCTGGAACGCCGGACGGTTACTCACGATGGGCTCACCGTGCACGTCGGTGATCTCGCCGCGCGGCGCCTCCAGCGGTAGACGGCGCAGGCGGTTGGATTCGGCGAGCTTCTGCCAGCGGTCTCCTTGAATGACCTGCAAGACCCACAGCCGTGCCAGCAGGGCGAAGAAGGCTGCCACGCAGAGGACCAGCAGGATGGCGGTGCGCCGCTGCACGGGCCGCAGGTCATCCCGAACGAGCGTCATGACCCCTCGCGCTCCCGGCGCTGGCGACCGCCGGGGTCAAAGAGGGCGGGCGCGGCGGCAGTGCAGGGCCGGTCGGAGCGCTTCACAGTCTCTCAGCGCCTCCGGAGAGCCCGCCGACGCCTTCGCTCGGGGGAGCGCCACCAGTGCCACAGACGTTCACCAACGGCAATCGCCAGCCCGCCCACGCCGGCCGTCGCCACCGCCGCCAGAACTCCCAACAGGGCATGGCTCGGGGTTGCGCCGAGGGACATCACGATGGCCAGCAGGAGCGTTTCGAAGAGGGCGGCAAGGAGCAGGGTCGATGCTACCCAGAAGAGGGGACCGGTGAGCTCCAGACGCGCCACGACGGCGGCCACGATGGCGGCGGCAGCCGCGACGGCAATGGCGGCGGGCCCGATCGGACCGCCGTTTAAGGCATCGATGAGGAGTCCGCACCCCAGCCCCAGCCAGCCGGCGCGGGCCGGTGGCAGCCGGCGGGTTCCGGCCGCGGCCACCAGCAGCAGCGGCTGCATGGCTCCCAGCAGCCACCAGATGGAGGCGCTGCGCACCATCAGATGGGCGACGACGGCGGCGACGACGGCGAGGGCGAGGGTCACGGCCGACCCCGGGGCGGCGGTGGCAGGACCGCCACCACCGTCACCCCCACAGCGCGAACGGCCAGCTGAATGGGTATCGGCGTGAGCACGCTCTCCACCGTCACCGCGCGGGTGAAGGCAAGCAGTAGCCCGGGAGGGTAAATCCCCTCCGCCCCGGTGGTGAAGATGGGGGTGCCGTCGGCGAGGACCGTTCCTGCCGGCAGGCCCGTGATTGTCGGCCAGTGGCCGCCAGTGAGCAGGACCTCCAGCTCGCTGCCGTTGACCCGCGCCGCCGCCGCCGCCTGGGGGTGGGACAGGAGTTGCACCCGCGCGACCTCCTCGCCAACCCGTTCCACCCGTCCCACCACCCCTGCGGCAGCCAGCACGGGGGCGTCGCGGACGATCCCGTGGCGCCGCCCACGATCGATGATGGCGACGTGTTCTCCCACCGCATCGCGCGCCACCACCCGGGCCAGAACCACCCGGTCGACGGTGGGCGGTAGGCTGGCGATGAGCCGATCGGATTCGCGCAAGACGGTGACCTCGACGGCGAGGAGTTGGTTCACCCGGCGCAGCTCCTCGATTTCTGCCTGCGCCTGGCGGAGTTGGACGCGGGTGGCGGCGGCGTCGCGCCAGCCCTCGCGCAGGGCGGCCAGGGCTGTGCCCATCGCCTCGGTGGCCCGGTACGCCGGCCGGGCCAGGGAGGCCACCGCCACGCTCAGCGACGATCCTTGCGGGTGGCGGATCTGGGCGGCTGCGGCAAGGTAAAGGGCCAGGCAGGCGAACGCGAGGGAGACTCCCGGCCGTACCCGCAGCGTGGCCACGTCAATCGAGGGAAATGCGCCTCAGCAGCGCCATGTTGGTGAGCATGGTACCGGTGCCCCGCACCACCGCCGAAACTGGGTCCTCGCAGTGGGACACGGGAATACCGGTCTCTTCGCGGAGTCGCTGGTCGAGGCGTTTGAGCAGGGAACCGCCGCCGGCCAGAACGATCCCTTTGTCCATGATGTCGGCGGAGAGCTCCGGGGGGGTCCGCTCGAGAGCGGTGCGAACCGTGTCCACGATGACGTTGACGGTCTCTGCGAGGGCCTCGCGGATCTCCTCGTCGGTGATGGTGAGCGTCTTCGGCACCCCTTCCACCAGGTCGCGGCCCTTCACCTCCATGGTGGTGATGGTATCGGCTGGCCAGGCGTTGCCCAGCTCGATCTTGATCGCCTCCGCGGTTCGTTCGCCGATCAACATGTTGTACTTGCGCTTGATGTACGAAATGATCGCTTCGTCCATCTCGTTGCCGGCGACGCGAACCGAGCGCGCGAAGACGATGCCGGCCAGGGAGATGACCGCCACGTCAGTGGTGCCACCGCCGATGTCCACGATCATGTTGCCGGTCGGTTCGGTGATGGGCAGGCCGGCGCCGATGGCCGCGGCCATGGCCTGCTCGATGAGGTAGACTTCGCTGGCACCGGCGCGCAGGGCGGAGTCGCGCACCGCCCGCTTTTCCACCGGGGTGATCTCCGACGGCACCGAGATGACGATGCGGGGGCGTACCAGGAAGCTGCGACCGTGGGCCTTGCGGATGAAGTACTCGAGCATCTTCTCGGTGACTTCGAAATCGGCGATGACGCCGTCTTTCATGGGTCGGATGGCGACGATGTTGCCCGGCGTCTTGCCGAGCATTTCCTTGGCTGAGGCTCCCACCGCCTCGACGCGGTTGAGGACGCGGTTGACGGCCACGATGGAGGGCTCGAACACCACGATCCCCCGCGGGCGGGTGAACACCAGCGTCGTTGCCGTGCCCAAATCGACGGCGAGGTCGGAGGAGAAGAGCGAAAGAATCGATGTCAAGGCCATATGCCTCCTAAAAAACTTCCAACACGATCGTCTCTCGGTGCTCGGTGACGTTGCCGGCCGGGTCGATGGCGCGGATGACGATTGTAGTCCGTCCCTCCTGACCGATGGCAACGGTCTTGATGAAGCGCCCGTCGGCGGCAACCTCCACCCCCTCGCCGTGCACGGTGACCGTCGCGCCCGGCTCGGTGACTCCCTGGATTAGCACCAGGTTGCCCATCTGGGTGGCGCGCTGGACCTCCAGGCGGGGCGGGGTGGTGTCGGCCAGTTCTTCCATGCCGATGCCGTAAGTGGCACGAAAGGAGCGGGCAGCGCTCCACTCTGACCGGATGCCCCCCTCACTCAGGGCGGCGACCCGCCAGAAGTACGAGCCGGGAAGGACGACTCGCAGGTTGGCCTGGGTGGTGGCGCGGGGGGGGGTTTCCAGGTCGATGGTGCCGGCCTTGAAGAGGCGCGAGCGACTGACCTGCAGAATGTACGAGGGTGCGCCCGGCACCGGTCGCCATGAGATGGCGAGGCGATCGGTTTCGTCGAGGTTGACCGCGTGCCCCGAGGGGGGGGCGAGCAGGACCGGCGGTTCCGGGACGGGCCGGCGCGGCCCCAGGGTGCCCTGCGGAGAGGAGATCACTGCCTGCCGGGAGGTGAGTTCCACCCGGCCACCTGCCGCCGAAGAGACCGAGGCGCGCCCCGTATAGGTGGCAACGGTGGTGGAAGAATCCTCGGCTACCTCCACGCCCACACGGCTGTCGCGCTGGACATCGGCCCGCACCGCGTCGGTGACGACCAGAGAAGGTTGGCTGGCGGTGTAGACGTTCACCTGGCCCACCTTGACGCGCACTTCACCGGGGGCGGAGGCGCCGCTGCCGCGAGCCTCGCGGTGTACCTCCAGCAGCGAGTCGGGTGCCACCCGGAACACCGTGCCGTCGGCGAACATGATCTCCGCGCTGCCGTCGCTGCCGGTTTTGACGAAGTCGCCGTTATACAGAGGCTGCTTCTCCCGCGCCCGCTCCCAGCGGGTCTGGTTCGTCCGCTGGACCTCGACCCGGCCTTCCACCGAGATGATTTGACCGGAGCCCACGAACTCCTGGTTGGCCAGGCCGGCGAGCAGCTCGAAGCGGCGCAGGGCATCTTCGGCCCGCATCAGGGAGGGAGAGAAATCGCGCCGTTCGAAGTGCACTCGCGCCTCGGCGAGGATGTTGGAGGCAAGCTCGAACTCCTGGAACAGCCCCGATGGCAAGCCGGCGTTGCGCAGGGTGCTCTGCAGCGCGGTCGCCCGGCGCAGCGCCCGCTCGGCGCGACGCTCGGTCGGTTCGTGCAGCAGGTACAGGCCGACGAGCAGGGCGCCGCCCGCCACCACCAGCAGGAATGCCCGCAGTCCCCACCGCCGCATCCCCTCCAGCGACACCACCACCCAGTCAATTTCGAAACGGCGGGCGGATGGTCGCGGGGGTACGGAAGGCATGTCTACTCCATCAGCTCTTATAGCACCCCCCTCAGGTGCAGTGCAACGCCAGCTAGCGTCTCAACTTGCTCACCGGCACCAAGTGGGCTACAATCCACGGCGCCCTGCACGAGGGGGTGCGGGGGGAGGCGTTCGGTGCTGAAATTGATGCGGGATCAGTTCAAGAATCTCAAGATAGTCCTGTGGTTCGTGGTGGTCGTTTTTGTCCTGCTGATCTTCGTCGACTGGGGTACGGGCCGCCAAAGCGGCCGCGGCATGGCCAATTTCGCGGCCCAGGTGGGGGATGTGATCGTTACCGAGGCGCAGTTCCTCAAGGAGCTACGCAGCACCGAGGATCGCTACCGCCAGATGTACGGCCAGCAGTTCGAAACGGTTCGCGATCAGATCGACTTCGCCACCCTGACGGTGCAGAACCTCATCGATCGGGAGCTACTGGTCAAGAAGGCGCGGGCCATGGGCCTGGCGGTGAGCGACAAAGAAGTGCTGGACCGCATTCTGTCCTTTGAAGTGTTTCGCCGCGAGGACGGGTCCTTTGTCGGTGAGGAGCTGTACAATCGCATCCTCCGCGTCAACAACACTTCACCCGAGGAGTTCGAGGCCTCGTTGCGCCGCGACATGCTGATCGAGAAGCTGCAGCAGGCATTCACCGCCGGCATCAGCCTCCCCGACGCCGAGGTGGAGCGCGAGTACCGCAAACGCAACGAAAGCGCCAACTTCGAGGTGGGGTTCGTGGGTATCGAGACGGTGATCAATGAGGTGAGCGTCTCGGACGCCGACGTACGCCGCTACTATGACGAGCACCGGCAGGAGTTCGACCGACCCGAACAACGGGCGCTGCAGTACCTGCTGGTCGACGACGCTCGCCTGCGCCGGGCATTGACCATCAGCGATGCCCAGATCGCCGAGTACTACGCCGCCCACGCCAATGAGTTCCAGCGCGCCGAGGAGGTCCGGGCGAGCCATATCCTGGTGGGGCCCGCGGGCGAGGGCGAGGAGGCAAGGCGGGCGGCCGCCGCTCGTGCTCGCGCCCTGTACGCCCGGGCGATTGCCCCCGGGGCTGACTTTGCCGCCCTGGCCAGGGAGGCCTCGGATGATCCCGGCAGCAAGGACAGCGGCGGAGACCTGGGTTGGTTCGGCCGCGGTCGCATGGTCAAGGAGTTCGAGGAGGCGGTGTTCGCCCTCAAGGTCGGCGAGGTGTCGCAGCCGGTGGAGAGTCAGTTCGGTTTTCACGTCATCAAGCTCACGGATCGGCGCGGCGCCGGCCAGCAGAGTCTGGAGGAGGTGCGGGAGATCATCCGCCAGCGCCTCGCCGAGGGGTTGGCGGAGGGCGAGGGCAGTCGTCGCGCCCAGGCCCTGCGGGAGAAGATCGATGCCGCCAAGCTGAAGACCGCCGAGCAGTGGCAGGAACTGGCAGTGGCCGATGAGGTGGTGTCTTCCAACGTCACCCCGCTGTTCGGCGTCACCGACCCGATGATTCCCGGCCTCGGCCGCGATCCGGAGCTCCTGGCCGAGGTGAGCATGGCCAAGGAGGGGTTCGTTGGCGGGCCGCGGCGCTCCAGTCGGGGCTGGATCGTCTATCGGGTGTCGCAGGTGCGCAAGGCCGGCGTGCTGCCCTTCGAAGAAGCCAAGGAGAGCGCGATGGAGGCTGTGCGCCGCCGCCAGGCGGTGGCGCTGCTGCGCCAGCGGGTGGCCGAGGCGACCACTGGCGTCGTTGGAGACGGGCTAGCGGCCGTTGCTGCCCGCCTGGGCGGGCGGGTGCAGGCGGTCACCGATCATCGGCGTGGGGCGCCGATTCCCGGTGTGGGGATGGCGCCGGCTCTGGAGGAGGCGGTGTTCGCGACTCCCGTGGGTGGCGTCACGCCGGTGGTGGCCATCGGCGAGCGCGGGGTGGCCTTTGCCCGGGTGAACTCCAAGAAAGAGATCGATCCGCAGGCGTTTGCCCGCGAGAAGAGCAGCCTGCGCGAGTCGATGCTGCAGGACGAGGTTCAAAAAGTCATCTCGTCCTTCGTGGCGCAGGCCCGCCGGAATCACAAGGTGACCGTGAACGCCGAGGTGGTGGACCGCTACAAGCCGCGGCGGGGATGATCGGGCACCTCACGGGCCGGCCGCTGGCGGTGCAGCCAGGCGTCGTCCTGCTGGAGGTGGGTGGCGTCGGCTACGAGGTGCGCGTGCCGTTGTCCGCCTATCGCCTCCTCAGCGGGCACCAGGAGGTCTCGCTCTACATTCACACCCACGTGCGCGAGGACCAGATCACCCTGTACGGCTTTCCCTCACTGGTGGAGCGCGACACCTTCCGCTCCCTCATCGGCGTGGCCGGAGTGGGTCCGCGCACCGCCGTCGCCGTGCTCTCCGGCTTGACGCCCGGGGAGATCGCCGAGGCCGTGGAGGGCGGGCAGTGGCGGCGGCTGGCCGCCCTCCCGGGGATCGGCAAGCGCACGGCGGAGCGGCTGATCGTCGAGCTGAAGGGCTCGCTGGCGGCCCCTCGAGCACCGCTGGCCCCCGCCCGCGAGGATGCGGTGTCGGCGCTGGTCAACCTGGGGTACTCGCCGCGCGCCGCCGAGGAGGTGGTGGCGGCGGTGCTGCGGGAGGACCCCACTCTGTCCCTCACCGAACTGCTCCCCCGCGCCCTCAAGGCCCTCGTCCGGTAGCTCGCCAGCCCGGCGCCGGGGCGCCTACAATAGGGCCGTGGCCGATCACGTGCTTCTCCCCCAGCGTGGGCCCGACGAGGCTCCCTTCGAGGAGAGCCTGCGCCCCCGCCGGTTGTCCGAGTACATCGGCCAGGAGAAGGTGGTGGCCAACCTGGCGGTGTTCCTCCAGGCGGCGAGGGCGCGCGGCGAGGCGCTGGACCACGTGCTGCTGTTCGGGCCGCCGGGGCTGGGCAAGACCACGCTAGCGCACATTATTGCCGCAGAAATGGGGGCGCCGATCCAGGTCACCTCCGGACCGGTGCTGGAGCGGCCCGGCGATCTGGCGGCCATTCTCACCAATTTGGAGCCAGGGGGGGTGCTGTTCGTCGACGAGATCCACCGCCTGGGGGCGACGGTGGCGGAGGTTCTCTACCCGGCGCTGGAGGATTTCGCGTTGGACCTGGTGATTGGCCAGGGACCGGCGGCGCGCACCATGCGCCTGGCCTTGCCGCGCTTCACCCTGGTGGGCGCCACCACCCGCGCCGGTTTGTTGCCGCCGCCGCTGCGCGACCGCTTCGGCATCGTGCACCGCCTGGACTTCTACGATCCGCCCTCCCTGGAGCGCATCGTCGATCGCTCGGCGGGCATCCTCGGGGTGGCCATTGACCCGGACGCCACCGCCGAGCTGGCCCGCCGGGCGCGCGGCACGCCGCGCATTGCCAACCGGCTGCTGCGGCGGGTGCGCGATTTCGCCCACGTGCGCGGCGAGGAGCGCATCACCGTGGACGCCGCCCGGTGGGGGCTGGAGCGCCTGGAGGTGGACTCCTACGGCCTCGATGATCTGGATCGCCGCTTGCTGATCACGGTCATCGAGCACTACGGGGGCGGGCCGGTGGGCCTGAAGGCGCTGGCCGCCACCCTGGGCGAGGATCAGGGGACGCTGGAAGATATTTACGAGCCGTTCTTGCTGCAGCACGGCTTCCTGCAGCGTACCCCGCGGGGGAGGGTGGCCACCGCACTGGCCCGGCGCCACCTGGGGTTCGGGGACTGTCGACAGGGGTCGCTGTTCGGGGTGGACGAGGGATGAGCCGATTGCCGGTGATTTACAACCCGGTGGCGCGGGGCGGTCGATGTCACCCGCCCCGGCGACAACTGGAACGAGTTGGGCGGGAGCTGGGAGTGACCCTAGAGTGGTGGGAGACGGCCGCTCCCGGTCACGCCCAGGAGCTGGCTCGCCGGGCTGCCCGGGATGGGTGCCCGGTGCTGGCGGTGTGGGGCGGGGATGGTACTTATAACGAGGCGGCGCGAGGGCTGGTTGACACCGAGACGGCCATGCTGCTGCTGCCCGGAGGCACCACCTCGGTGCTGGCCTACGAGCTGGGGGTGCCGCGGGACCCGGTGGGAGCACTGGCAAGCCAACTGCAGGCGAGGCGGCGAGCCATGTCCCTGGCCCGCACCGATCGGGGGGAGCTCTTCTTGCTGATGCTCTCGGCCGGGCCCGATTCCACCATCCTCGCCAAGCTGCCGGAGAGCTGGAAACGCTACGCCGGCAAGGTAGGCGTCACCGTGCAGGCGGTGCTGGAGTTTTTCCACGGCCGCCTGCCCCGCTTTCAGGTGGCTGTGAACGGGGTGGAGCACTCGGCGGCGTGGTGCATCGTCGGCAACTCCCGCTACTACGGCGGTCCGTTCGCCGCCACCCCCGGCGCCGACCCCTTCTCGCCGGGGCTGGAGGCAGTGGTCCTGACCAGACACGGACGGCGACACGTGGTGCCGTTCTTCTTCGCCATTCCCAGTGGGAGACACCTCGCTCGCCCCGGGGTGAATCGCTTCCTCGCCGCCGAAGTGAAACTGCAGGCACGCGAAGAAGTCCCTTACCAGCTGGATGGCGATGCGGTGGGGTATTTGCCGGTGGTGGCGCGGGCCTCGGGAGAACGCCTGTGGGTGCTGCCGCCGGCAGGCCCGCAGCCGGTGATGACGGAGGCCATGGCGGTGTCACGGGCGTGTTAGCATCCCCCGGCGTGGCCGACCGATGCCCGCCGGAGGTCTCGGTGACAGCGTCCTTGAAGCCCATTCTCGCACCGCGCTCTATTGCCCTGGCCGGGGTTTCCTCCCGGCCCGACTCCCTGTCGATCAAGCTGCTGGACAACCTCCTCGCTGCGGGGTTCACGGGCAAGATCTACCCGGTCAACCCCCGCGCCGGCTCCATTCGGGAGCTGCCCTGCCACCCCTCGGTGACGGCCATCGGCGCCCCAGTGGATCTGGCGGTGCTGATGGTGCCCCGAGACCTGGTGATCCCCACGGTGGAGGAGTGTCTGGCTGCGGGCGTGGGCGGGGTGGTAGTGATCACCGCCGGGTTTCGCGAGGGGGGTGAAGAGGGGGCGGGTTTGGAGCGGCAGCTGGTGTCCCGGTTGCGCGCCGGCGGCGTGCGCATGGTGGGGCCCAACTGCATGGGAGTGATCAACACCGCCCCTGACGTGCGGCTGGACGCCACCTTTTCCCCTACCCCGGCACTGCCTGGACCGGTCGCTTTTGCCTCGCACTCGGGGGCGCTGGGGGTGGCGGTACTGGAGGCGGCGGCGGAGGCTGGCCTGGGCTTTTCCCAGTTCGTGTCGGTGGGTAACAGCGCCGATGTCAACGTCAACGATGTGCTGGAGTATTGGGAGCACGATGAGCGCACCCGCGCGGTGATGCTGTACCTGGAGTCGCTGGACGAGCCGCGACGGTTCCTAAAGGTGGCCTCGCGCCTTTCGGCGCGGATGCCGGTGATCGCCCTCAAGGCGGGCCGCACCGCGGCCGGGCAGCGCGCCGCCAGCTCCCATACGGGGGCGCTGGCGGCGGCTGACACGGCGGTGGATGCCCTCCTCGCCCAGGCCGGCGTGCTGCGCGTCACCACCCTCAAGGAGATGTTCGACGTGGCGCTGGCGGCGCAGAGCTGCCCCGCCCCCCGGGGCAGGCGCGTGGCGGTGGTGACCAACGCCGGCGGGCCGGCCATCGTGGCGGCCGATGCCTTGGCGACCCACGGTCTGGAGCTGGCTCCCTTGACGGCTGCGACCCAGGCGGAGATCCGCTCGTTCCTACCGGCCGAAGCGGCGGTGCGAGACCCCGTGGACATGCTGCCCTCGGCGCGCCCGGAGGATTATCGTCGAGCGTTGGGGTCAGTGCTGGCCGACGAGGGGGTGGACGCGGTGGTGGCCATTGCGGTAACTCCGCCCCAGGGCTCTGCGCTGGAGGTGGCGGAGGCCATCGCCTCCCAGGCGCGTGAATGTGCCAAGCCCGTGGTGGCGGTGTTCATGACCGCGGCCCACTTCTACCCCCAGGCCCACCGCGTCCCCGGCATGCCGCCGGTGTACCGCTACCCCGAGTGGGGGGTGCGCTCCCTGGCGGCGCTGGTGCGCCACAGTGAACGCCGGCATGAGCGGGAGGGCGAGGTTCCCGTTGTTGCTTCGCCCACTCTCCAGGGGGCCGTTGCCCGCGCGCGCTGGGGCTATCTTCCCCAGGCCGAGGCGTTCGCGGTCCTGGAGGAGATCGGCCTCCCGGTGGCACCATGGCGTTTCGCCCCAGACCTCGAGGCAGCGGTGCAGGCCGCCGAGGAACTCGGTTTCCCGCTGGTGCTCAAGGGAGAGGGGAAAGCTCTGGTGCACAAGAGCGAAATGGGGGCCGTGCAGGTGAACCTGTCCTCGCCGGCGGCGGTGCGGCAGGCCGCCCTGGGGATGGCGGATCGCTTGGCCGCGGCTGGATTGCAGCTGGACGGCTTCATCGTACAGCGGCTGGTGCCGGGCGGCCGGGAGGTGATCCTGGGGGTGAACCGAGATCCGGCGGTGGGTCCCCTGCTCATGGTGGGGCTGGGAGGGATCGCCGTGGAGGTGTGGAAGGACGTGGTCTTCCGGCCGGCCCCGGTGACGACGGGGGAGGCTCGGGAGATGATCGAGGCGCTACGGGGTGCGCCGCTTCTGGGCGAATTCCGCGGCCGGCCGGCCGGTGACGTGGCGTCTCTGGCCGCGGCGGCCGCCCGGCTGGGGGCCCTGGCGGCGGCGGTTCCCGAGCTCGCCGAAGGTGATATCAACCCCCTGTTCGTGCTCGACCAGGGGCGAGGGTGCGTGGCCGTGGATGTTCGCCTCCGGCTGGCGCCGTAGCTGGGGGCCCTAGCCCGGCCAGCCCGGGAGCTGGACCGGTGAGCATCCGCCAGCGTCCACCGTACGGAGCAGCTCCGCCAGGGTGAGGAACAGACGGGGGTGCTGCCATCCGGCCGCCACCTCGCACGCCGGGGCGAGGGCAAAGGCGCGCTGGTGCAGGCGCGGGTGGGGCAACGCCAGTTCGGGGTGCTGGAGAACCACTCCCGGTGCCAGGAGGAGATCCAAGTCCAACACCCGCGGCCCCCAGCGCTGCTCTCTGCTGCGATCCCGTCCCGCCAGGGCTTCGAGCCGCTGACACAGCCGCAGGAGCACCAGAGGGTGGGTCTTCACCTCCAACACGGCCGCGGCGTTGAGGTACTCGGGCTGCGGGGGGCCCACCGCCGGGGTGCACCACACCCGGGACAGGGCCCGCAGGTGGGCGTGGTGCTCAAGGTGATGGATCACCCCTACGAACGCCTCGGGTGTTTTGGGGAGGTTCCCGCCCAGACCGAGCAGCAGCAGCACGGCCGACAGTATGGCAGAGGAGAGGGAAACTCTTTCGTCCCCGGCTCGTAAGAGGTAGCATCTGAGGCACGGCTGGAGGTGGGCGATGAGCGGGGCGGTGGATCGAGCACGACGGGCGCGTTCCCTGCTGGAGCGGCTGGGATCTCGCATTCCGGGGTTGTCCGGGTACCTGGACCGCGAGTTGCGCCGGGAGGTGGACGAGCTTCTCCGTCGCCACGTGGCGGATCGCCTCGATGTGGCGCGGCGGCAGGTGGCCACCCGGGTCGCTGCCTTGACCTTGCGGGAGAGCACCAAGGTGACGCAGCTCAACGCCCTGGCGATGCGCCTCGATAGCCTGGCGCAGCGGCTGCGCGCGGCGGGGGCCGGCTACGCCGGACTCTTCGACGCCTTCAAGGTGAAGGAGGAACAGCTGGAGCAACTCTACGCCGTGGATCTGGACCTTGCCGAAACCGCCGAGGAGCTGGTGGCGGTGATGGAAGGTCGGAAGGAGGGGTGGGAGGGGGAGGCCGAGCGCCTGGCGGAGCGGTTGCGACAGGCGATCGAGGCGCGGCTAGGGGTGGTTCGCGACGTGCTGAATGCCGGGAGGAGCGCATGAGCCAGTTCCTGGAAGTTCTGGAGCACTACGACCAGAGCGGACGGGAGATCGCCTATCGACTGCCGCCGGTGGGGTCGGCCGAGGTCAAGCTGGGCGCCCAGCTGATCGTCCATCAGGCGCAGGAGGCGGTGTTTTACCGGGACGGGCGAGGGCTGGACGTCTTTCCCCCCGGCCGTCATACCCTCACTACCCAGAACATCCCTTTGCTGACCAAGGCGCTCTCCTTGCCCTTCGGGTTCACCTCCCCCTTCCGCGTGCAGGTGGTGTTTGTCTCCAAACGCACTTTCCTGGATCAGAAGTGGGGGACGCGGGAGCCGGTGGTGTTTCGTGACCGCGAGCTGGGCGTGGTGCGACTGCGCGCCTTCGGCTCGTACGCGTACCGGATCAGCGACTCCCGCACCTTTGTCAACGCTGTGGTGGGCTCCCTGGGCCAGTTCGACACGCAGCGCCTGGAGGACTTCTACCGCGACGTCATCATCAGCCGGCTCAACGATGTGCTGGGCGAAAACCTCTCCTCCATTTTGGATTTACCCGCCTTGTACGACGAGCTGGGCGGGCTCGTGCGGTCGCGGCTGGTGGAGGACTTCGGCAAGTACGGCGCCGATCTCTCGGATTTCTACATTACCTCCATTACACCTCCCGAGGAGGTGCTGGCGCGCCTGGACGAGCGGGCGGGCATGGGCGCGGTGGGTAATCTGGAAGCCTACACCCGTTTCAAGGCGGCGGTGGCGCTGGGGGATGCGGCCAGCGCCGGCGAGGGGGGAAGTGGCGCCGCCGCCGGCCTGGGAGTCGGTCTGGGAGCAGGTTTCGGCGCACAGATGGCCTCGGCGGTGGCGCAGACAATGCGCGGCGGCTCGGCGCCGGCGGGGGCCGGTGGTGGGGTGGCCGGGGCGGGGTTCTGTTCCGCCTGCGGCGGCGCTTTGCCGGCGAAAGCCCGCTTCTGCCCGACGTGTGGAGCGCCGGTGGCTGCCGCCTCCTGTTCGGCGTGCGGGCAGCCGCTGCCGGCCGGGGCGCGATTCTGCCCGTCCTGTGGTGCGGCGCAGCCCGGGTAGGTTCACCCCCGACCCGGCCCGGCCTCCGGCTCGGGGTCGGGAAACAGGAGGGGCATGGGACTAAGGCGCGGCTCCAGGAGGGCGAGGACCTGCTCCCCCCAGCAGTCCCGCCGGGCCGGGTCGAGGGCCACATGCGCTAGCCCCCGCCGCCGGAGCTGCTCGTCCAGCAGGTCGTCGATGGCCTTTTGAAACAGGACGTCGGTGTCGCGCACGCCGTCCCAGCGTGGAGTGGTCCACAGGGGCACCTTGACCAGCACGTCGTAGGTGGCCAACCAGGCGGCCAGCAGGGGCTCCCAGGCCGGCTGCGGCCCTGCCGCGTACAGCAGGTAGCAAAAGTTGTCGAGCACGGAGCGATCGCACAGCACCACCGCGTGGGTCGCCTGCGCCTCCAGCTCCCACGCCATCTGGGTGTGCAGGATCCACGCCTGGGCGTCCCGGCTGGTGTCCCGGTTGATGGGGAGGGGGCAGCGCCTGGCCACCTCGCGCACCAGCTCCACATCCACGTCGCGACGTTTCAGCCGAGCCGCGAGCTCGAAGCACAGGGTGGTCTTGCCCACCCCGTGGGTGCCGATCAACGCCAGTTTCATGGCGCGTCGATCCGCGCCGCCGCCGCCAGGGCGGCGTACAGGGCCGTCCCATCGGCAGGCCGGGCGGCCGGGTCCTTGGCCATGCAGCGCCGGATGAGAGCCGCAAGGGCGGGCGGCAGGGCGGGGTTCAAGGCGGCCGGGTCGGGCGGCTCCTGCTCGATGTGGGCGCGCAGGATGTTGCCGGTGGTAAAGGGGAGCACGGCAGTCGCCATCTGGAAGAAGGTCACCCCCAGGGAGTAGATGTCGCTGCGCTGGTCCGGCGGCTCGCCGAGGATTTGCTCGGGGGCCATGTAGTAGGGCGTGCCGGTGGCGCCGGAAAGGTCAGGCTCGACGTCGTCGAGCCGACGGGCGATGCCGAAGTCGAGGATCTTCACCACCCGCTGCTGGGAGACCACCATGTTGGCCGGTTTGAGATCCCGGTGGATCACACCGCGGGCATGGGCATAGCCGACAGCGTCAGCGATTTGCAGCATGAACGGCAGGAGCTGCTCGCGCACCAGATCGGGGTCGGTGCGCAGCAGGTGGTTTAAGGTGTGCCCCTCGACGAACTCCATCGAGATGAAGGTCGAACCGAAGCCTTTCGAGAAGTCGTAGATGTGCACGATCCCCGGATGGGATAGAACGGCAGCGGCGCGCGCTTCGCGCTCGAAGCGCGCCATGGCCTCCTCGGTGTGCTGGAGGGGGTTTAAGATCTTGATGGCGACGGTGCGTCGCAGTCGCAGGTCGGTGGCGCGGTACACCACGCCCATCCCCCCCCGGCCCAGCTCCTCCTCGAGGATGTAGCGGCTGGCGGCGTCGCTGGCCTCCGGCGAGGGGGGATGGACGTCGTCCGCGGCCTTGGAGGTGCGACGTGCCGACAGGCGCTGCGCGCGCTCGGCGGCATCGCGGTAGGCGTAGTCGAAATCGGCCACGCGCTGGAAGACGATCTCGGCGTTGCGGAGGTCGCCGCGCCGCTCCAGCAGCACCCCCTGGCGATACAGCACGGGCAGCAGCTCCCTGGTCACCGGCGCTCCGGCGGTGGCCCGCTGCAGGACGGCAATGGCACTGGTGGTTTCGCCGGCGCTCTGCAGCCAGTCGCTGATGCGCGCCAGTTCCTCCGCCAGGTGCGGGAAGGAGCCGCCAAAGCGGCGTAGCATCTCATGGGCAGCCTCCAGATGGCCTGCATGGACCAGGGTGGCGAGCGCCTCTTCCACCCGGCCGAGGCGCGCCATCAGGTGGGCGCGGTGCTCGGTGAGCCCGCCCCGCGCCAGCATCTCCATCGCTCGCTCGTAGTCCCCGCAGCGTTCGAAGGCCTGCGCCGCCGCACCGTACTCGCGGGCGGCCAGCCAGCACTCGCCCGCCAGCTCCCACTCTTCGATCTCCTGGTAGAGCTCGGCGGCCAGGCGCACATCGCCGCTGGTACGCGCCACCTGGGCGGCGTCGGCCACCATACCGGCGGCGCGAAAGCGCTCGATGGCCTCCTGCCAGCGGCCGAGGTGGACCAGCGCAACGGCTGCCTCGGCGTGGAGATCTGCCTGTTCGTACTCCAAAACGGCGGCCTCGAACTGGCCGGTGGACTCCAGGTAACGACCTCGCATCCTCGCCGCCTGCTTGCCTTGACCCGCCTGGCGCAAGGCGTCGGCGGCCCGGAGCGGCTCGCCGGCGCGCTCGAACGCCCGCGCCGCCGATTCCGGTTGGCCGGCAGCCAGGAAGAGGTCCCCCGCCTCGCGCAGGCGCCCGCAGGCCAGGGCCACCTGGGCCCCCAGATCCGGCGAATGGGCGAGCCTGGCCGCCCGGAGCGCCGTATCGGCCAGCGGCGGGGAGAGCCTCTGGGCGCGCAGCGCCAGTTCCACCGCGCGAGCGGCGCGCCGCGGGTCATTGCCCTTGAGAAAAGCGTCAATCGCCAGTTCGGGTTGCCCCGACTCCACCAGATGCTGGCCGTAGCGCAGCCACAACTGGTTCGCCTGGTGGGTGTCTCCCAGCCGGCTCATGGCCTGGGCGGCCTGGGCCAGGGCAGATCCGCCGGCCCGCTTGAACATCTCAGCGGCGCGGCGGGTGTGCCCCAGACTGCGGGCCACCTCTCCAGCGCGTTCCCAGGCCCGGGCGCGCAGGAAGTGACGCAGAGCACGGCGCGGGCGCCCCGCCTGCAGGAGCAGCTCGCCGGCCGCGAAATGGTCGCCGCGCCGGGCCGCCTGGGCGGCCTGGTGAGCGAGACTGCCGACGGCCGGTGAAAAGACGCCCAGCGCCGCCAGCAGCGCCAGAAGAGCAGCCGGGTAGATGAGGGAGTTGACCCACCACTGCCGCGGCAAATCCATGAGGACAAACCACGCCGAGGGCTGGATGGGCACCTCGAGGAGGGGCAACACCCACCAGAGATTCATCCAGGCCAGCAGCACCCCACCGAGAAGGCCCAGCATGGCTCGCCCTCCGCGGGACAGGAGCAGCACGACCGGGACGAGGAGCACCACCGGCGCGTGGACCATTTTGTAATTCTAGCGGGCCGGCAGCGGGGAGGCGACCGCAGGCAAAGCAGAGACGCTTGAAAGAGCCCTGCGGAGGGGGTTGAAAGTTTATTAGAAGTCGCTCATATTTTGTCTCGGCGGTTTTCGCCACGTGAGGTCGTGCATGAAGGACTTGTACGCAGCGCTGGGGGTCAGCAAGAACGCCTCCCCGGAGGAGATCAAGAAGGCGTACCGCAAGCTGGCGCGCCGTTTCCATCCCGATGTCAACCCCGGCAACCCGGCGGCGGAGAAGCGTTTCAAGGAGATCCAGGAGGCCTATGCGGTTCTCTCAGACCCGACCAAGCGGGCACAGTACGACCAGTTCGGCACCGTGGACGAGGCGGAGCTGGCCGCCCACCAAGAGCGGGTGCGTCGCCAGAGATCTTCGCGGGGCGTCCGCTTCCACTTCGATGGTGGGTCCTTCGCCGGATTCCCCGACATGGGCGAGTTGTTCGGCGATGTTTTCCGCGGCTTTTCCACCGCCTCGCGCCGCCGCAGTCGGCCACCGGCCGAGGCGGTGGCGGAGCTCGACCTGGCGCAGGCCGTGGCGGGTGCGACGGTCGTGGTGCCGGTGCGCACCGAGGTGGAGTGCGAGGAGTGCGCCGGGGGTGGGGTGCGTAACGGCGAGGCGTGTCCGCGCTGCCGCGGCACCGGGATACTCATTCGCACCGATCGACTGCGGGTGCGCCTGCCCCAGGGGGTGGGGGACGGCGACCGGGTGCGGGTGAAGGACGGAGCTGGTCGAGAAGTGTCGGTGACCGTGCGGGTGAGGCCCGACCCCTATTTCGATCGCAAGGGCGATGACATCTACACCGAGGTGCCAGTGACCTTCAGCGAGGCGTACTTGGGCAGCGAGATCGAGATCGGTACGGTACACGGGCCGGTGCGTGCCCGCATCCCTCCGGGAACTCAATCGGGGCAACGTTTTCGCTTGCGAGGCAAGGGCATTCGCAACGTCCGCACCGGGGTCAACGGCGACCACTACTACACGGTAAAGGTGGTGGTGCCCAAGGTGGTCTCACCGGCCGGCAGGGAGGTCGCTCGCCGGGTGGCCGAGCTGTACAGCCAAGATCCCCGCAGCGGCTTGCCGCGCTCGCTCGAGTCTCGTAGTTGATGAAAGGTGAGGATTGAAGGCCGCGCACTAGCGGGCCAGGTTCTCCACCAGGGGAATCGCCTGGTCGATGGTCAGTCCATGGGCGAGCTGGAGTGTCCTCTTCTCGCTCCATCCCTGGGGCCGCGCCACGATGTACTCCAGCTCGCTCCCGACCACGCGGTAGGCAACCGGGGAGAGGTTGGGGCCCAGAACCACCCGCGCCCCAGCCAGGGAGATGGCCCCAGGGGTGGGGAAGACGGTACGAACCCCGAAAACCGGCCGATGTCGGCGGCGCTGCACCGTGCCCACCAAGCCGCCCTCGCCGTTGGGAGGAGGCTCCAGCTCGAATCCCACCTCCACAAGATGGAACAGGCAAACCCGGGGGGTGGCAAAGAACAGCAGGGCGCGATCGTGGGTCGGCTGGGAGGCGAACAGTGGGTGTTCGACGACGCTGGCAGGGGGATCGATCTCGCAGGGAATCCTGGAGGCGGCAAATTCGCCGAGGTTGCGCGTGCGCAGGCGATCGTCTTCGGCCGGCTCGGCGGTGAGGCGCAGCAGGGCGTAGGAGGCGTCCTGCGCCTCGCCGAGCCCTTCCCACCACATGACGTGCAGGAAGCTGTCGCGAATGGTGACGGTGGCTTCGGGATCCTCCGGGTCGGCAACGACCGTCGTCACCTGGGAAAGGCGGATGGTCGGGAAGCGGGGATTGGTCCAGAAGTCGCCCGACAGCCGCACCAGCTGCTCCCACTCCCCACCGTGCCACACCGCGGCGAGAATTTCCGAAAGCCCCTCGCCCCAGTTGCGCTGCCAGACCACGGCGACCTTGCCGGTCACCTCGTCGGCCGCCACCTGGATCTCGGTGTCGTTGGACCCGGGAATGCCCACGATGAAAGGAACCGTGCTGGTGAGGAGGTTGACGCCGCCGCGCTCGGCGCTGAGGACCAGGCCCGTGGGTTCGGCGGTGGCTTTCCAGAGCACGCCGCTGCGGTCCAGGTAAAAGGGCGTCGC
The DNA here is from genome assembly GCA_937924755.1 of uncultured bacterium. Taxonomy (GTDB): domain Bacteria; phylum Acidobacteriota; class Thermoanaerobaculia; order Thermoanaerobaculales; family Thermoanaerobaculaceae; genus CALEVZ01. The sequence goes on along the minus strand of CALEVZ010000025.1, from coordinate 29,322 downwards.
CGCCCAGCCAGTGCCGGCAACCGCGACCCCAAGCGCGACCACTGACAGCAGTCTTCGCATCGCTGGCCTCACGCCTTCAGGTTGATGACCTCGCGGACATTGAAGGCGGCGAAAAAGCTCTTCATGCCCTTGAGGTCGGGGTAATGGCTGGCGAGCAGGTCGAGGTATTTCTCCCCGGCCTCCTCGTCCCCCTCGTCCATGGCAGCGTCGGCGAGCAGCATGAGGGTGTTCCGTTCCACTCCCTGGTGATTGTACTCGCGCGCCAGAGCCAGGGCCTTCTCACCCCACATACGCCCCTCGGCGTACCGCTGCAGCTGCAATGCACCGTAGCAGATGTCCTGATAGATTTCGGGAAGATACTGGCGGGCGCCGACGCTCTCGATCGCCGCGGCGGCCTCGCAACACAGCGCCATGCCCTCGCTGACCCGCCCGGTGCACATCAGGCAATACCCCAGGTTATCGCGGGTAATGGCGCTGCCAATAACATCCTCCGAGTGCTCGGCCTCGAGCCGGAGGACCATTTCGAAGCACTGCGCCGCCTCGGCGAACTTTGACTCCTTGAGCGCCAGCACGCCCTGCTGGTTGCCCGAAGCGGCGAGGCTGCGGGGCTGTCCGCAGATCTCGGCCAGCTCGGAAGCGCGGCGGGCGTAGGCCAGCGCGCGCGAAAGGACGCCCTCCGCTTCGTACGCCTGGGAAGTGTAGTAGGCAGCCATCCAGGCGGTGAAGGGATCGCGGCTGCGCATGAGGATGTGCTTGAGTTCGACCGAGACCGAATCCAGTCGGTCCAGCTCGGCGAGGACGACGCAGCGGTTGCAGAAGGCCCGGTCGACCAGCTCCCGGTCGCCGCCTCGCCTCGCCTCCGCCTCGGCCGCCTCGAACAGGCGCAGCGAGCGCTCGAGCCGTCCACGGGAGAAGGCGCGTTGAGCCAGGGCGGTCAGCCGCAGATAACGTTCCGTCGGAGCCATCTAGCGGGCACTCCCACCCGACTCACGGGCGATCTTGAACTCCACGAAGGCCTCGACTTCTGCCTGTGCATCCTCGCTGAGCATACGAAAGGAGCGTAGCAGCGCTGATTCCCGTTCCGTCAAGCCCCGCCGCCCGTCCTCGAAAAACTCGGAAAAGGAGATCTGGAACGTCTGCAGGATGCGGAAGAGAACGTCCAGAGGGACGCGGTACTCCCCCTTTTCCATGCGCGACAGATCGGACTGTTGAATGCCGATTTGGCGCGCCAGCTCCGTCTGGGTGAGGTTCCGCTCCAGGCGCTCCTGTCGGATACGCCGTCCAACCGCCGAGGCGGGCATGAGGGGCATTGTCGCCTGACTCATCACTACCTAGCGGCTTCCGCAACCTGCTGCGACGGTTCTCGGAAGCCTGTTCTTATGCTAGGTTCGCATGGGGCGGGTGTCAAGGGTCGTGGGCGTCGAGCGGGATGGCCCCCGGCCGGTCGGGAGATGAACGTGCACCTCGTTCGAGTGCTGGGGAACCTGTGGCGCTGGCGCAGGCTGGTGAAGCAGCTGGCGTGGCGCGAGTTCAAGGTTCGGTACGCGGGCTCGGCGCTGGGGGCAGCCTGGGCGGTGCTGGAACCGGTCATCCAGTTCGGTCTTTATCTCACCGTGTTCTCGGTGCTGCTTGGCATGCGTCTTGAAGGAAGGCCGGGGGTGGCAGGTTTCGGTCTCTACCTGGTCAGTGGACTGGTGCCGTTTCTCGCCCTGCAAGAGGTGTGGGGAAGGGCGGTGGAGTTGGCCCGCGCCCAGGCGCAGCTGGTGCGACACGTCAGCGTGCCACTGGAGGTGATGTTGGCGGGGACGCACCTCGCGGTGATGGCGCGCTACGGGATTGCGCTGGCGCTGGTGGTGGCGTACGCCGTGGTGAGTACTCCGGCGGTCGTGGGCGGAGTGGGCTGGCTCATGCTGGGGGTAATGACGTTTCTCTTCGGAAGCTTCGGCGGCGCCCTGGTGTTGGTGCCGGCGGGGGCGTTCCTTCCGGATCTCGGCCGGGTGGTCGGCCTTGGCATGATGGTAATGCTCTTCGCCACCCCGGTGCTGTACCCGGAGAGCGTGGTGCCCGGCCCTTGGGCGAGTTGGTTGTTCCTCAACCCGCTCACTGGAATGGTGGAGGTTTTCCGCGCTGCCACCATGGGGTCCAGCGTGTCGCTGCCGCGGCTGGGAACGTTTTTGGGAGTCTCTTTTGCGGGCCTGCTGATGGGGGCAACGGTCTTCGCCCGCCGCGCCGCAGCGGTCCGCGATCTCGTGTAACCAAAATGGCGTTCGTATCGTGGAAGGAGGATGTGATGTCGGTTCGTACCTTCGTGCTACTTGCAGGGCTCGTGGTGGTCGCTACGCAGGCGGGAGCGCAATCGCCGCCGCCAGCACCGCGGCCGCCCATGCCGTTGCCACAAATGCCGGTTCCTGCCACCCCCACGCCTGCGGCCGAGGCCCCCGTGGTCGACGAGTGGGCAGAGTTCATGAAGGAGTACTACAACGTCCACAAGGTCCCCAAGGCCAAGGCAATCCGTCTGTCGCAGCAGTTTGCCTGGCCCCATCCGGTGATAAAGATCAAGATGGAGGTCGTCGACGAGGACGAGGAGTTCCTCTATCTCCGCAATCTACCCATCGAGGATCCCGAATCGGGCGCCCACAACGCCTGGCTGGCGCGGGAGCAGATGGAAGCCATGGCGATCATGCAGAAGGAACACAGCGACGCCAACTTCGTCCTCAACGTTTCCGAGGTGTACGTGCCGCCGCCCTTCACCGATCGGCTGCGCTTTGTCGAGCGCAGCGAGGGGCTGCCCAAGGAGGGGCGTTGGCAGATGGGCTTGGCGGTCGCTGACCTCGACGGCGACGGGCTCGCCGACCTGGTGCTCCCGCCACCGCGTCTCGGTGACGGGCGGCCTTCGGTGGCATTGCAGACGAAAACCGGGTGGCGCCTGTGGCGAGAGGCGCGCTGGCCATCCATCTCCATGGACTACGGCGACGTGGGCGTGGCTGACTTCGATGGCGACGGCCACCTGGACATCGTCCTCACCAGCCACTTCAAGCGCGCCTGGGTGATGTACGGCAACGGCAAGGGCGACTTCACTCGTTTCGTGGAGCTGCCGCGGGCGAACATGATGGTGTCGTCGCGGGCCCTGGCGCTGGCCGACTTCGACCGCGATGGTCGCACCGATGTGGCGCTCTTGGCGGAACTGGATATCGACCTCGGGACCAGCCAGGGGCTTGCCAACGGGCTGCTGCAGGTGGTTCTCAACCGTGCCGATGGGTGGGTCAATGTGGACGTCTCCGGGTCCACGCCCAACCTCTACGGTGACAAGGTGGCGGTGGGGGATTTCAACGGTGACGGAGCCCCGGACATCCTCGTTTCGTCCCACAAGAACGTGTTTCCCTACTGGATCTATCTCAACTCGGGCGACGGCCGCACCTTCCGCCCGGTGTCCAGCCCGGAGTTCCCCTACCTGGCCTATGGCCTGGCAGTGGCCGCCGGAAACCTGGATGGCGAGGAGGGCGACGAGGCGGTGGTCGGTTTTGCCCAGAGCCCCCGCTCCGGCGGACGCCAGCACCCCATGAACGCGGTGGCCATTTTCCGCATCTCCCAGCAGGGGGACGACGTGGTGGTGAGTCGCGACCTGCTGCACGCCGAGCATGCCGATTTCGACCGTTTCACGACCGCTCGGCTTCTCGATCTGGACGGCGACGGCCGCCTCGATCTCGTGCTCGGCCGGCAGAATGGAGGAATGGACATCTACCTACAGGGAACCGATGGGACTCTTTACCGGGAGCGGGCCGCAGAGCTGGAATTCGGGGATGCCTACATCAATGATTTCGCGCTGGTTCCCCTCGCTGGCGGCGGCAAAGGCCTGGTCGTCATGTCCTCCGATGGGCGGACAACGCCGGGATCTTTGAGGGTGTTCGAGATTCACAAGAATTAGCTGCGCCCGCCCGCAGTCCTGGCGCCAAGGTTCGCATCGTTTGAAGCTTGCCAGCAGAACCGGCAGGTTGAAGCAAAGCCCGTGCGCGTCCCGCTCCGGCCAGGCTGTAGGATTGACGGCGAAAGGGGGTTGCCCGCGGCAGTCTTGCCGGGGCCCGACACGTCCGCGATGGCGGCTGGAGAAGCGGCCTCCGCCGACTGTCGCTGAACCGCGCCGCCACGGGGGGTGTCCACGCTGCAAGCGGCATGCTGTCGAGAGAAGCAGCTGCACCGGTTCTTCGCAGCGGCGAGGGGCCGCCTTGGCACCTGGCTCCTCACCAGGGGGACTGGTGAGCGGACCGGTGCTCGCCCCCGCCCTCAACTCCCGTGCGCAGGGCGAGCCGTTGGGTGCCGCTTTGGTTCGCAGCGGCGAGCTCAATCCCCTGCGCCTGCAGGTGGAACTGGAGGAGCTGAGCCTGGCCCTGGCCGCCAGGATTGTCGTCGCTGACGGAAGCTTCGCGGCGACAACGGGCCCGGCCGTGCCGGCGGGCAGGGAAACCGTGGATCGCTCTCTGCGCGCCCTCTTCGCCGCCGGGGTGCGTCGGGTGCCCGACGTGGAGGTACTGAAACGACTCCTGGGCGGCGGAGCCCGCTGGGAAGCCGTGCCGGCCACCGTCGGGATCGACAAGGGATTCGAGCCCGGCGGCTTGGAACGATTCGTGCTCGACCAGCTGACCCCGGCCACGACCCTCGATGCTCTTCGCGCCCTGGCACCGGATCAGTTCCTCGACACCGTGCGGGCGCTGGCGGTGCTGGTCGCCACGGAGCTGGCCGCACCACAACGAAAGCCGTCATCGGTGGTCGATACGGCGATCCATGCGCAGTCCCCGCCCGCCGCCACCGGCCCCGCCAGCGCCCGGGTTCTGCCGCCGGCCAGCCCCCGCGTGAAGGAGTTGCTGGCTCGCCTGGAAGAGGTGGAGCTCGAGGCCATGGCCAGATACTCCGGCGCTTCGGCGCAGCCGAGAGAGACCTTCAACCGCCGCAAGGGAGAGTCCTTCCGGCGCACGGCCCTGCGCATACTGGCGGAGGGGGAGGACGAAAAGGTGACGTAGCGACTCCTCACCCGCGCCGCCAACCTGGCTCCCTCCGCCGCGGTACAGGTGGACCTGGCGCGCTGGGCAATCCAGCACGAGCGCTGGCGCCCGCGGATGGTGGCGCATCTCAAGCGCGCCCTGCAGATGGACGCTGCCTGCGATGAGGCGTGGTGGTTGCTGGCCGAGTACTGACGGCGCTGACGTCACGGCGCCGGCTCCCAGAAGGGGTAGAAGCAGTACCACTGATGCGGCAATTGGGCCACGCGGCGCTCGAGCACGTTCACCCAGCGCGCCATCGCCCGCCGTACATTCTCCTCTTCCCCCTCCTCGCCATCGATCACGATGGGCGGCTCGTAGACCACCCGAAAGCGGCGATCCGGCTCGAGCACAAAGAATACCGGCACGATCACCGCGTTGGCCCGGGAGGCGAGCAGGAACGGTCCCGGTGGGAAGCGCGCGGGTTCGCCGAAAAAGGGCAACGCCCAGCCGGTGTTGTTGAAATCCCGATCGCCGTGGGCCGCCAGCACCCCTCCCTCGCGAAGCACTCGCAGGGCTGGCACCACCGAGAATGGCGAGGCATCTACCGGAATGCCCTTTACCCGACCCAGCGCCCGCATGCGGGCGCGAAACTCCTCGGCGGTGGCGAAACGATCGCGCCAGTAAAGCACCGCGATTGGCTCTCTGGTCTTTCCCAGGGCCACCGCCCCCACCTCCGGATTGCCAAAATGGGCGGTGAGCAGCAGCGTTCCGCGGCCGCTGGCGCGGGCTGCCTCGTAGAACTCACCCCCTTCGACGGCCGCCACCGCCTCGGAGAGCGTTTCTGCGGGCTGCTGCGACCAGCGGAAGAAGTCGATCCAGTGGTAGGCGTGTTCGAACATCATGCGCCAGGCGGTGCGGCGGACATCCGGATGCGCCCGCGGCAGGCCGAGAATGCGTGCGCAGTTTCCTCGCACGGCCCGCATGTACTTGGGCCGCAGCAGGACGAAAGGGGCAATCACCAGCCAGCGCGCCATCCAGTACATCAGCTCCACCGGCCAGCGGGTCGAGGCCCACACCAGTGTCGGTATCCAGAACCCGAAGTATAGACGGTAGAACACCTGGACGAGGCGAGGGGAGCCCGCCATCCGCGCTTGCACGCGGGAATTCTAGCGCCTCCCCTGCCCCTTGGCCCGATGCAGGAACACCAGCAGGGTACCCGAGGCAACTTCTATCACCACCCGACGGCCCACGGCCCGATTGGATACCCCTGTTCTCTCCATGAGATCGAGGGGTTCGCCGGCGAGCCCCCAGTGCAGCCCAGTGGTGGACACCCCCTCGCAGCGACCCCAGGGCAAGAGAGATACCACTTGCCCGGGCCAGGTGGCAAAGACTCGCCGCCCGAGAAGGGGCACGATCCTGCAGTTGTCGTCCACGAGCTCGATCGATCTCCGCTGTGCCCACCGCGCCACCACCCCCAGCGCCTCCAGGGCGTGGTCCTGGCATCCGCCGGTGGCGGCAAGGATGAGGGCGCGCCGCACATGGAGTTCATCCACCGCATAGGCGAGGGTCTTGTGCAGATCCGTAAAATCTTGATCGATCCGGACAACCATCCGGTCGGCGCCGATCCACTCTCGCACCCCCGCCCGGATGGAATCCAGATCCCCTACCACCGCCGTGGGTCGCACGCCGATGCGAGCGAGGTGATTGGCGCCGCCGTCGGCGGCGACCACCCCGTCGGCGGCGCGGACCAGCTGCACCGACCACTGCTGCCAACGCCAGGGCGCATTGGCGACGATCACCCATCTTCCCACCATGTCAGAATAGCTCGCTCGGAGGCGGGAATGCCGGCAGGAATAGGCGATTAAGCCGCTGCCTTGTCAGTGGGGAGGGGAGAGCACGCGATGGCCGCGGATCCTCGCTTCCAGGTGACCAACCTCGTGGCGGTGGGTGATGAAGTGGCGGTGGTGTGGGGAGATGGGCACGAATCGTACTATCGTGGCGAGGACCTCCGGCGCGCCTGCACCTGCGCCTCCTGCCAGGGAGAGCGGCACCTGTTCGGGCGCGCCACCTTGCCCACCTTGAAGCCCTACGCCGAGGGCGCATTCCACCCCGTCGCGGCGAGCCTGGTCGGCAACTACGGCATGCAGGTTCACTGGGGTGATGGCCACCAGTACGGAATTTACCGACTGGATTGGCTGCGCCGCGCCTGCCCCTGCGAGGCCTGCCGTGCCATCTCTTCCCAGAACGATCAGTAGGCGTGGCGGTGCCGCCAGAAGCGCAGCAGGGTGAGCCAGAGGATCTTCACGTCCAGCGCCAGCGACCAGTTGTCGATGTAGTAGAGATCATGGGCGATGCGGCGGCGCAGGGAGCTTTGGCCGCGCAGATCGTGCACCTGCGCCCAGCCGGTGAGGCCGGCGCGCACGCGGTGGCGGGCCATGTACTCGGGGTAGCGCTCGCGGAAGCGGGCGACGAACTCCGGGCGCTCCGGTCGCGGCCCCACCAGTGACATCTCTCCCTTCAGCACGTTGACCAGCTGCGGCAGCTCGTCCAGAGAGAAGCGGCGCAGCACGGCGCCCACGCGGGTCACCCGGGGGTCGCGGCGAGCCGCCAGGCGCGGGCCGGTGTCCGCCTCCGCGTTTGGGATCATGGTGCGGAACTTTAGGATGAGAAATGGCTTGCCGTCTAGTCCCATGCGCAGCTGGCGGTAGAACACCGGACCGCGGTCCTCGAGAAACACGGCGATGGCGACGATGGTCAGCAGGGGCCACAGGAGCGCCAGCGCCAAACCCGCCAGGGAAACGTCCATCAGACGCTTGATGAGGGTGCTCCAGCCCTCCAGCGGAATGCTGTTGAGGTTGATCACCGGCAAGCCATCGAGGTCCTCGACGCCGGCGCGCAGGACGTAATACTGCAACAGGTCCGGGACCACCCGCACGTCCAGGATGAGGGGTTCGGCACGCTTGAGCAGCTTGACGACTTTGTGCTGGGTGCCCAGCGGTAAGGCAATGTACAGCACCCCCACGTTGTGCTCGCGCACCACCCTGTCCAGCTCGTCCAGTGTTCCCAGCACCGGAAAGCCCTGGAAGACCGAGTGGGCTTTGCCGGGGTCATCGTCCAAAAAACCCACCACGTCCAGGCCCAACGCCCGCTGGCCGGCGAGCTTCTCCGCCACCACCCGCCCCAGTTCTCCGGCGCCGGCGATGAGCACTCGCTGGCGATGGCGCGGCGACGCCCACACCCGCGCCATCACGGACCAAAAAGTGAGGCGCGCCAAGCTCACCAGCACTACGTCGAGCACCGCGAACAGCCCCAGGGTGAGTCGCGAGTAGGTGAACTCGCGATAAAACCCCAGCCCCGCCGCCAGCACCAGCATGGCCACCAACACCGCGGTGGCCACGGCAAATACCTCCTCCACCCGGGAGCGCGACGGCCGGCCCTGGAGAAGACCGCGGAAGTAAAACACCACCGGCCAGATCAGCGCGATGATGGGAAACAGGGCGAGGTAAGGCCCAAAGGGCGGTACCCCCTTGGTGACCGGCATCACTTCCAGTTCGAAACGCAGGTAGAAGGCCAACAGCAACGCCCCGTAGGTGGCAAGGAGATCGACCACCACCAGCAACGCCCGATTGAAGCGAAGCTTGTCGCCGATCATCAGATGGTCCGGCGCGCTGGCACGACGCGCTCCAGCAGGTAACGAAAGCGGCGGCGGAAACGCTCGCGGGAAAAACTCTCGGCTCGCGCCCGCAAGGTCGCCGCGTCCCAGCTGCTGGCCAGCACCCGCCGGCACGCCGCCGCCAGCGCCTCCACCGAGCCGTCGGGGGTCAGCTCGCCGTGACGCCCGTGGACCACCACATCGGCGGTGCCGCTGTGCTGGAGACCCACCACCGGGGTCCCGCAGGCCAGGGCCTCTACGGCCGCCATGCCGAAGTCCTCCACGTTGGGAACCAGGAGCAGACCGGCGCTGCGGTACTCATCGCGCAGGCGCTCGCGGCTGACCCGATCTAGGAAAGTAACGCCTCTCGCTGCGCGCCAGGTCAACTCCCGCCGGAGCGGTCCCTCCCCGATGATCCTTAAGGGTAGCCCGAGCCGTGCCGCCACCGCCATGCCCACGTCCACCCTCTTGTACGGAACCAGGGCGGCAACCATCAACAGGTGCCCGCCGCGGCTGCCGCCGGGGGTGAAGAACTCCACATCCACCGGTGGCGGCACCACGTCCGCCTGCCGCCGCCAGTAGCGCTCGATGCGGCGCGCCACCAGCTGGGAGTTGGCCACCAGGTGGTCGACCCGGGCCGAGGAAATCACGTCCCAGGTGCGCAGCCGCTCCAGCTGTGTGCGGACCAGGGAGCGGGCAAAGAACGGCACCCGTCGCAGGTACTCCTCGCGCTGGTCCCAGGCGTAGCGCATGGGCGTGTGGCAGTAGCACAGATGCACCGCCTCCGGCGGGGGGATGACCCCCTTGGCCACGCAGTGGCTGGAGGAAACGATGAGATCGTACTCATCCAGCTTGAACTCGGCCACCGCCGCGGGCATCAAGCGGAGCAGCCCGCGGTAAAAGCGCCCGCCCAGGGTGAGCCGCTGCAGGTACGAGGTGATGATCGGGTGCGAGGTCAGTTCACCCTCGATGGCGCCGGGGCGGACAAAAAGGGTGTAGATCGGCGCCTGGGGGAAAAACGTCGCGATTTCCGCCAGTACCGCCTCCCCGCCGCGCATCCCCGTCAGCCAGTCGTGCACCAGCGCCACCCGCATCCACTACTCCTTCCTCGCCAAACGGTACAGCGCTACGGTGGCCGCCGCCGCCTCGCTCCAGCGGTAGGCCGCGGCGCGCCGCCGCCCCTTGTCCACCAGCGTTGCACACAGCTCTCCGTCTTCGATCAGCCGGCGCATGGCCGCCGCCAGCGCCACCGTATCGCGGGGATTGACCCGCAAGATCGCATCCCCGGCCACCTCGCGCACCGCCGCCACGTCCCCAGCCAGCACCGGCGTGCCGCTGGCCATTGCCTCCAGCACTGGCAGCCCGAACCCCTCGTACAGGGTCGGGTACACGAAGCAGCGGGCACCGCGGTAGAGGGCGGCCAGCTCCTCGTAGTCCACATGCCCTAGACAGCGAACCAGCGATCCCAGGCCCATGGCGCGGGCGCGGTTGGCGAGCGCCCCGTCGGGGCGAAAACCCCCGACGAAAAGGATGGGCGGAACTCCCTGGCGCTTCTCGTGGACCAGCATCTGGTAGGCCTTCAGCACCCCCTCCGCGTTCTTGTGGGGTTTGTGGTTGCCCACATGCAGGAGGTACTCCCCGGCCACCCCGAGCCTCGCCCGCAGCGCCGCCTCGGCCGCCGGGTCAGCCGGGCGCGAGAACACCGGCAGCACCCCGTTGGGAACCACCTTCAGCCGGTCTTCACCGGCGCCGAAAAAGCGCTTGAGGTCATTCGCCGTGGTCTGCGAGGCGGCGATGACATGGCGCGCCCGCCGCACTGCCCAGCGAATCATGGTTCGGGCGTAGGGAAGACCCAGGCGCGAGGGCAGGAACTCCGGAAACAACACGTGGATGATGTCATGTACGGTCACCACCAGCCGGCCCGGATACAGGAGGGGAATCACGTAGTGGGGAACGTGAAGTACCCCTACTCCGGCACGCACCGCGGCGAGCGGGACCACCAGCTGCTCCTTGATCGAATACCCCGGGGCCTCCACCTCGACGACGCGCCAAGAAGGCGGCAAGGCGGGCAAGAGCCTGCGGCCGGCAGGGGTTACCATGACCACCACCTCCCCCAGATCCCCATGGGCCGTCAGACCCCCGAGAAGTCCCTGCAGGTAGGTGCCGATGCCGTAGTCAGGCAGCTTGCGCGCGTCAATGCCCAAGCGCTTCATGACGCCAACCCATTCTACCGGGGCGGTGAGCCGACCCGGCGAGCGGTCGAGTTCGCTGCGGGCGAAGACCGGTGGAGGCAACCGCCGCCACTGGCGTGCCGCCCCGCAAGGCCGACTCCGATCAGGAGCGATCGCCAGGCGGGGGCGATGGCCTCCCAGAGCCAGCAGCGCGCTTGCTGCCTCGCATGGGCAGAGAGCTCGGCTCTCGCGGGGGAATGCAGCACATCCTCCAAAGTGGCGGCGAGGGCCTCGGCATTGCCCCGGGGAAAGTGCCGGGCCGCCCCGCCAGCCACCTCTCGCAGGGCCGGGGAATCGCTGGCCACGCAGACCGCCCCGCAGGCCATTGCCTCCGCCAACGGCAAGCCGAAGCCCTCCTCCTCGGACGCCACCACCACCACCTCGGCGTGGGCAAGAAGGGCGCGAGCCTCCTCTCTTGTCACGTAGCCCGGGAGGTGCACGCGCCCCGGCGCAGGGTGGCGAGCCAGGGCCTTCTCCAGCCAGTTTCCACCCCACCCTCGCCCCCCCGCCAGCACCAGATCGGGGCAGGTCGAGTGTCGCTGCAGGAGTCGGCCGTGGGCCTCCAGCAGCGTGACCACCCCCTTGCGCGGCTCCAGGGTGCCCAGCTGCACGAGAAAGGGCGCTCCGCCGGAGAAGCGCCCCCGGGTCGCCTGCCTGGGGGTCACCACCGGGAGGAAAAAGAAGGGATCCACGCCCGGCGGGATGACCGCCGCGGCCCGCGCCTGGACGGGCAGTACCTCGCCCAGGCGGGCGCGGGTGGCGTGGGAGATGCAGACCACGGAGTCGGCGGCGAGCACCGACTCCTCCAGGTAGGCGTTAAAACAGAAGCGGTTGGCCACCGTGTGGTGGCGGGCATGGGCGCGTGGGGTGAGATCATGCACCACGGCCACCCCGGGCACTGCCAGCCGGCGCGGCAGGATGGCCAGGGTGCCGAGAAACACATCGACGCAGCTCCCCTTGATCTGGGCGGCGGCGAGGGTGTGTAACCACACCGTCCCGGGCAGCGGCAGCGGGGGCGAGGAGAGCCGAAGTCGCTGCCGCACCGGGGCGGGTACCTCGATCTCAGTTCGCCGCGGCAGAAAGCCGACGAAGCTCCAATCGGTCGAGGCGACAAGAGCGCCCAGCAGCCCCTCGAGCCAGGCACCCACGCCGGTGCGTGGGCCGACCAGCGGACGGGCGTCAAACCCGATACGCATCCGCGTACCGGAGAGGGAGGCCGGCAACCCGGCGGAAGACCGTCGCCGTTGCCTCCGCCGCCCGCCGCCAGGAAAACTGCGCCGCCCGCGCCCGGCCGAGGTTTGCCAGGCGCCACCGTTCCCCCCTGTCGCCGGTGACCACCAGGATGGCGCGGGCAATGTCCTGAGGATCTGAGGGATTTACGTATACCCCCGCCTCGCCCGCCACTTCGGGCAACGACGAGACCCGGGAGACGATCGCCGGCACGCCACACGCCATGGCCTCCACCACCGGCAGGCCGAAACCCTCGAGCAGGGAGGGAAAGAGCAACGCCTCGGCACCGGCCAGCACCGCCCGGAGCTCGGCCCGATCCACGTAATCCAGGTGGAAGATGCGCTCGCGCACCGGGGAGGCGGCCAGCTCCGCCCGCGCCGCCTCCGTGCGCCACCCCCAACGTCCCACCAGCACCAGGGCGCCGGGATAGCCGGCTCTAGCGGCAGCGGCGAAGCCCCTCAGCACCCCGACGATGTTCTTGCGTGGTTCCAGGGTCGACACGAAGAGCAGGTAGCGGGCGGGCAGACCGGCAGGCGGCGCGGGTGGCGTACCGTCCAGGAAGGTGGCGTCTACCCCTTCGTGGATGATATGGATGCGTCGGCGAGCCACCCCCTCGAGCTCCGCCAGATCCTCCGCGGTGGCCTGGGAAACCGCAATCAGGGCATCCGCCGCAAACAGGGCTCCCGGCAGGTGGCGGCGCAGGTTGTCCAGGGTCTCTTGCCGCACCGTCTCCGGCAGCCGCACGAACGCCAGGTCGTGCACGGTGGCCACCAGCCGGCGGACCGCCGGCCAGTGACGGCGCGGCACGAAAAAGTTGGGCGCGAAATACACGTCATTGCCGTCTAAGAACATCAGCAGCGGTTCCAGGATGGCGCGCAGGGCGCGAATGGTCGCTCCGGGGGGGAGCAAAAAGCCCTCCGGCATGTGATGGAAGCGAAAGCGAGCCCGGGGCCCGGCGACGGGAAGCGGCGGTGGAGACGGTTCATCGGGGGCCGCGAAGGCGTGGGCGTAGAGGTTGAGCTCCAGGTCCGAATCCACCTCCGGGAGGTGGGCGAGGAGATTCCATTCGTACCAGCCGACGCCTGTCATCTTCTCGAAGAAGGGAAAGATGTCGACCCCCACCACCAGCACGTTGTGGCCCTCGACCACCCGGCGATACCAGCGCACCAGCCGGGCGCGCAGCGTCCCCAACACATCCCGGAGCACGTGGCCGAAGAAGCGAGCGGTGACCGCCAGGCGATGGCCCATGCGGCGCCAAGGGTACACTATCGGCCGTGTCACGAGTGCTCCTCCCTGTCGCTACGGCGCTGACTGTCGGCGTGGCCGCGGCGAGCTGGTGGTGGTGGACCGCGCCGCCCCGCGGCCGGGGAGCCGACCTGGCCGCCGCCGCCGAGGCGGTGCCGCCAGAGGCCGAGGGGGTACTCGTCGTCGCCGAGCCGCTGCGCCTGGCTCGCTGGCTCGCCCGCCGCCCCGCCGTAGCCATCCTGGCGCTGGCGGTGGCGCCCGACGCCTCCTCCGCTTTCGAGCCGCTGCGGTCGGTGTTGCCCCCGTTGATGCGCACCGCCCGGGGGCCCCTGGCGGCCTGGTGGGGGAAGAACAACAGCGGTTTCTCAGCCTCCGTCTCTCCCACCGACGTGGTCGGCGTGCGCCACCTGGCCGCTCTAAAGGGTCTCGGCTGGGCCGAGGAACGGATGAAAGGGGACGCCGTCCGCGTTTGGGTTTTCCGCGGTGCCCCTCCTCCCCGGCAGGAGTCCTCCCAGCACACTCCGCCGCCCCTGGAGGGATCGTGGTCCGCCTTGACTAGGCTGCACGGCCGGTGGTGGCGCCTGCGATTGGCTCGCTCCAGCCTGGAAGCAGAATCCGGCGTGCCCCCCAGCCTGCCGGAGTGCGGCGGGGAAACCATCGTCGTCTCCACTCGCCTCGCCCAACTGCTGACGGGGTATTCCGCCCCCACTGTGCTGGCGAGTAGCCTGCTGGTCACCCCCGACGGCAGCTGGGCGGGGCGCCTCGGCGGGGCACCGGGCAACCCCGTGGAACGGACACTGCAGGCGCTGGTCGGGCAAAGAAACGCGGTTGGCGATTCGCCTCTCGCCTCCTGGGAAAGCCCCTTCGGCAGGTTCTACCTGTCCCGCGGGCCTGCACCGGCCATCGCCACCGACCCCGCCCTGCTGGAGCGCCTGCCGGCGCCGGCTTTAGGGAGTGAGTGGGCGTGTCTAAGGGGGAAAGAGGTGGCGCACGCCTTGGCCAACGCCCTGCCGCTCCTGGACCGCCTGCCCGGCCTGCCCCCCCGCGCCCGGCTGGCGGCAGTCGCAGAGCACCTGCAAGACATCCAGACGTGCGGCTGGAGTCTGGAGCCGGCCGGCGGCCGGCTGACCCTCGAGTGGTAGGATGACGGCATGGCCACGGTCCGGGTCAGCCACAGCGGTGCCACCGCCATCCTGCGCCTCGATCGCCCGGCCAGCGGCAACGCCCTCGACCAGGAGCTGATCGCCGACCTCACCCGCGCCGTGGTGGAAGCGCCAGGTCGGGGAGCGCGCGCCATCGTGCTCATCGGCGAGGGGAAGCACTTCTGCGCCGGGGCTGACCTGCGGGGCTTGCTCGCCGGCGCCACGGCACCGGTTGCGGCGCGGGTCGCCGAAGCCCAGCACCTAGCTGCCCTGTACGCCGCCATCCTGCGCTGCCCCCTGCTCACCGTGGCCGCCGTCCACGGCGCTGCCTACGGTGGCGGAGCCGGCCTGGCGGGAGCCTGCGATCTGGTCATCGCCTCGCCCACGGCTCGCTTCATGTTTTCCGAGGTGCGACTGGGCTTCGTCCCGGCTTTGATCTCGGTGTTCCTCCCCCGTCGCCTGCCGGTCTCTCGCCTGATGGCGCTCTTCCTCGATCCGCGCCCTCTGTCGGGCGAGGAGGCCCGCGTCGCCGGCCTGGTGGACGAGGTGAGCGAAGACCCCCTGGGTGCCGCCCTTTCTCGCGCCGCTTCCGTCGCCGCGGCGGCGGCGCCCAGTGCCGTGGCCGCCACCAAGCGACTGGCTCTGAAACTGACGTTACCCCATCTAGATCAGCAGCTCGCCTACGCGGCCGGGGTCAACGCCGAGCAGCGGGGCACCCCCGAATGCGTGCAGGGGGTCCGCTTTTTTCTGGCCCGCCAGCGTCCGCCGGATTGGAGCACGACTGAAATGGACGAGGGGGGGGAATGAGACGAGGCCGGGGCCATGAGCCCGGTCTCACTCCCCTTCGCCCCTCTCCTCCCCGGCCAGCCTGATCAGCATCACCGGGCAAGGCGCCTCGTGCACCACCCGGCGCGCCACTGAACCCAGCAGCGCCTGACGCAGCCCGCGCGTCCCCTGGGTTGCCATGATGATGAGGTCGCAGCGCTCTTCACTGGCGTACTCGACGATCTTGGCCGCCGGCTTGCCGCGCACTACCTGCACCCTCACCTGCGGCGTCCCCACCTGCTCCGCGAGCGCGTTCAGCTTCTTCGTCGCCAGCTCCCGCAGGTGGCGGTGGTAATCCGCCCACGGCATCTGGAACGAGAAGACGTCCGGGTTGGGGAACGAATCGTCCACCACTGCCAGCACCACGACCTCTGCACCCGTGACCGCCGCCAAGTCTCTCGCCAGTTCCAGTGGGCGCCGGGCCAGATTTGTGAAGTCCTGAGGCACGAGAATCTTGGAAAACATAGCCGGCCCTCCTCCAAAAGTCTCGTCTTCCATTGGCTACCCCATCGTAGCGCGAGGTGGCACCTTCAAGGAAGGGCCGCACTCGGCCGAGGGCAAGCGGGGGGGAGGCGCTGGAAGTCATACCAGCGCGGTGTTACCCGGACAATCCTGACCGCTGCGTCCCGGCAATCCCCGCTAGGGAGCCGTGTTGACATCCTGCGGCGCATTTTTGACAATCGGGCAGGGTGCGAGAAACCGGCATGCTCATCCGCGGCGGCACCCTCTTGCCCATGAGTGAGCGTGGGCAGTGGTTCGCCGGAGACCTGCGTCTGGCCGCCGGCCGGATCGTCGAAGTGGGGGAGCGCCTGGCGCTGCAAGCCGACGAGAAGGAGCTGAATGCCTCCGGCTGCCTCATCCTGCCGGGCTTCGTCCAGACCCACGTGCACGTGGTGCAGGCCCTCGCCCGGCACCGCGCCGACGGGCTGGAGCTTCTGGACTGGCTCACCCAGCGCATCTGGCCGTACGAGGCGGCCCTTGCCGCGGAGGAGGTCTTCGATGCCGCCCGCCTGGGCATCGCCGAGCTGCTTGCCGGGGGTACCACCAGCGCGCTGGACATGGGGACCACCCACTCCCAGGACGAGGTTTTCGCGGCGGCCGAGCAGCTGGGGATCCGGTTCACCTCGGGCAAGTGCCACATGGATGATGGTCTCGGGGTAGCGACGCGGCTGCACGAGGACACCGAGGCCTCGCTGTCCCAGGCGGAGGTGCTGGGACAACGTTGGCACGGCACCGCCGGGGGGCGCCTGCGCTACGCCGTGGCCCCCCGCTTCGTGCTGTCGTGCACGCCGGCGCTGCTGACCGGCGCCGTGGCGCTGGCCCAGCGGCACGGCTGGCTACTGCACACCCACGCCGCCGAGAATCGCCGTGAAACCGAGCTGGTGCGCCAGCGGACGGGGAAGGGGAACGTCGCCTTCCTGGCCGAGCTGGGCATCGGCGGACCGGGCGCCGTCCTCGCCCACTGCGTTCACCTGGACGAGGAGGAATTCGCGCTTTTGGGCGAGCAGGGCACGGGAGTCGCCCACTGCCCGGGGGCCAACCTGAAACTTGCCTCCGGTATCGCTGATCTGCCCCGTTTGCTGGCCCGCGGGGTGAGGGTCGGCCTGGGGGCCGATGGACCGCCGTGCAACAACCGCCTGTCCATCTTCCACGAGATGGCGCTGGCAGGCACCCTGCACACCCTGCGGCACGGAGCTGGAGCCATCGATCCCTGGACGGTGCTGGAGCTGGCCACCTGGCGGGGGGCCCAGGCGATGGGGTTGGATCAGGTCGGACGACTCGAGCCTGGCTGGACCGCCGACGTGGTGGTGTTGGAGTCTTCCCCCTGGGCCATGGAGCCGGGAGGTGACCCGGCCGCGGCGATCGTTTTCGGCGCCGGTCCTGAGGCGGTTCGCCACGTCATCGTGGACGGCCAGTTGGTGGTGAGGGATCGCACCCTGCTCACCGCTCCGGCGGAGGAGATCCGCCGGCGCGCCCGCGCCAGTGCCGCGCGGGTGGCGGCACGGCTGGGGTGGTCATGATTTTCCGTAGCAAGTCCAAGTTCGAGCAACTGGACCAGTACCTGGCGCGGCGGGACTACCGTGGCGCCCTGCAGGCGATCTCCGAGGAGCTGCGCCGCCGCCCAGAAAACTTCAACGTGCTCCTGCGACAGGCGGAGATCCTGGCGCTGGCCGGCGATCGCGACGAGGCCATCGAGGTGTACCAGAAGCTGGCCCGGCACTTTGTCGCCGAGGGTTTCTATGCCCGCGCCATTGCCATCAACAGCAAGATCCTGCGTCTGGATCCGACGCGTACCGAGGCGACCCGCGAACTCGCCGACGAGATTGCTCGACGCCAGGAGGAGGAGGAGAAGCGGCGGCGGCCATCTCTCACCCGCCCGCCCGGCAAGCCTGCTCCGCGCCAGCCGAAAGAGTCGGAGGGGGAAACGGAAGAGCCCGCCACTCGACCGCTGCCCGCGCGCGGCGGGGAGGCGGCGTTTTTCAGCGCGTTCCCCCGCGACGCCCTGGAGAAGTTGCTCAACTCCACCTGTGTGTACACCTTCCAGCCGGGGGTGGTGCTCGTACGAGAGGGGGAGGATGGGCGCTCTATGTTTCTCATCGAGGGTGGCACCGTGCAGGTCCTCACCACCGACAGCACCGGGGCTACCATCCCCCTCGCCCGGTTAGGGCCCGGCGAGTTCTTCGGCGAGGTTTCGGTCCTCACCGGGCGCCCGCGCACCGCCACCGTGGTGGCGGAAACCGCCGTCACCGTCATCGAGGTCAGCAAGGACGACCTGGACCAGATCACCGCCACCCACCCCGAGGTGCGCGCCCTGCTCCAGAGGTTCTATGAGGAGAGAGCGCATGCCACCGTCGAGGCGGTGCTGTCCCGCATGCGGCGCCAGCGTGGCTAGGCCGCCTTGCCCCCTGAGCCGGCGTTTCGCCGGCCTTGTCCGTCAGGCTCCCGCCGCCCCCGCCATCATTGCCCCGGACGGCACCCCGGTACTCACCCGCCATGAGCTCCTCGAGCGCAGCCTGGCGCTGATCACAGAACTGCGGCAGGCCCGGGCGGAGCCGGGAGAGACGGTGATCGTGTCCCTGCCCAACTCTTGGGAGTGCGTGGCGGCGTTCCTGGCCGCCCGGCTGGCGGGGCTCAAAGTGGCCCTGGTGGACGCCAGCGCCCCGGCGCACGAGCTGGAACGCTGTGCCTTCACCGTGGGGGCGGGTGTCACCATGACCGCCGCCGCGTCCCCTGCCCCTGGGCAGGTGGTCAGCGGTGTTGCCATCACCCGGCGGGCAAGCGAGCACGGTCCGGTAGCCCTGCCCCCCGCCACCGCCGTGCTCAAGCTCACCTCCGGCTCCACCGGTCTGCCCCAGGCAGTGGCGCTGAACGTCCGTCAGGTGACCGCCGACGCCGTCCAGATCATTCGCACCATGGGGCTGCGCAGCGACGACAGGACGCTGGCGGCCATCCCCCTCACCCACTCCTACGGCTTCGGGTCCTGCCTGCTGCCGCTGCTGCTGCTGGGAACGCCTTTGGTCTTTCCCGCGTCTCATCTGCCCGGCGCCCTCGCCGCGGCGCTCGAGGGCGCCGGCATCACCCACTTCCCCGCCGTGCCGGCGATGATCCGCACCCTGGCGGAGATGGTCGACCTGCCGGTGTTGCCCCGCCTGCGCGTCTGCCTCTCCGCCGGCGCCCCCCTTCATCCCGACGACGCGGCCGCTTTTTTTGTTCGCACCGGAGTCAAGGTGCACGCCTTCTACGGATCCTCCGAGTGCGGCGGCATCACCTACGACCGCACCGACACCGAGGTGACAGAGAAGGGAAAGGTGGGGACGCCGCTGTGGCGGGTGCAGGTGGAGGTTGTCGATGAGCGGGGACGGGCCTGCCCGATCGGGGTGGAGGGGCGGGTACGCGTGACCTCCCCCGCCGTGGCGCTCGCCTTGGTACCGCCGGTTTCCGGATCGAACCCAATCCAGGGGCGTACGTTCCTCACCGCCGATGTGGGCGTGCTCGATCCTGGCCAGAATCTCACGCTGACTGGCCGGGCCACCGCTGCCCTCAACGTTGCTGGCAAGAAGGTCCACCCGGAGGAGGTCCGGCGCACCATCGAGAGCCTCCCAGGGGTTCGCGGTGCGGTCGTTGTGGGTCTGCCTGAGCGTCACCGCGGCGACCTGGTGGCGGCCCTGGTGGCCGTCGATCCGACGGCCGAACTCACGGCCGAACGAATTCTCGCCTACTGCCGGGCCCAGCTGGCCCCCCACAAGGTGCCGCACCGCGTCGTCCTGGTCGAGGAATTGCCGCGCAGCGGCCGCGGCAAGGTGGAGCGAGAGCGGGTCCTGGCCCTGCTGACCCCGCCGCGTCAGAACTGAGCCTGCCTGGCGTACCGACGGGCCAGTGCGGGCGCCGCCGGGCCGGACAAGCACTGGCGGAAGGCGCAACGCGGCTTGAAGACGAGTAAACTAGCAAAATCATGCCCCCTGAACGCGTGGGCCGCTACCGCATCGTTCGCAGCCTGGGACGCGGCGGCATGGGGGAAGTCTTCGAGGGGCTCGACGAACGGCTGCACCGGCCGGTGGCCATCAAGGGGCTCCTCCATGATCGCCCCACCCCCGAGCGGCGCCGCCGCTTGGAGCGCGAAGCGATGGCGGTGGCCTCGCTCAGCCACCCGGCGGTGACTCACATCTACGAGATCATCACCGAGGGGGAACGGGAGTGGGTGGTGATGGAGTACGTGGACGGCCGTTCCCTGGCCGACATCGTGGACGAGGGGCCGCTGCCCCCGGCGGAAATCGCCCGCATCGGCGCCGAGGTGGCCGAGGCCCTCGCCGAGGCCCACTCCAAGGGCATCATCCACCGCGACATCAAGACGGAAAACGTGATGATCACCTCCTCAGGACGGGTCAAGGTGCTGGACTTCGGCCTCGCCCGCTGGGACTCGCCCGTGGGGCTGCCCGCCGACCAGCGCATCACCAGCGAGGGGATGGTGGTGGGCACCAGCAAGGCGATGTCGCCGGAGCAGGCCACCGACCGGCCGCTGGATGGTCGCTCCGACCTCTTCTCCCTGGGCTCCATGCTCTACGAGTGCGCCACCGGGCGTCCCGCTTTCCATGGGGAATCGCCCATGGACACCATGCTCAAGGTGGCCCGCGCCGAACATGAGCCCCTGGAAAAGGCCGCCCCCCATCTCCCCGCCGAACTCGTTCGGGTGATTGAACGTTGCCTCCGACTCAGGCCCGACGACCGTTTTCCCTCGGCACAGGCGCTGGCGGCAGCGCTGCGCCCCATCGCCGCCGGCTCCCTCACAGGCGCACTGGAACTGGCGGGGATGACGTCGTCCTTTCGCCGGCCGGTGCGGCGCTGGGCGCTGGTGGGGGTGATCACCCTGCTGGTCACCGGGGCGGTGGGGGCAGCGGTGTGGCTGGGGGTCTTTGCCCCGCCCCGCGCCCTTACCGTGGCGGTTCTCCCACCCGAGGTGGTGGCTCCCCCCGGCTCCTCCCTGGCGGCGGCGGCAGTGCACGACGCCATCGTGGCGCGGCTGGCTAGCGTTGGACGTCTGGAGGTGGTGACCGGTCGCGAGGCGCGGCAGGCGGCCCGGGAGCATGACAGCGTTACCGCCGTTGCTCGCGCCCTGGGCGTCAAGGAGCTCATCGAGACCACTTTCACCCAGAGTGAGGCCGGCGGACCGGCACGGGTGTCGTTGAGCCGCGCCGCCGGCCAGACGGGCAAGGTTTTATGGAGCACCACGTTGGAGGTGGGGACCGACGACCTGCTGCTGCTCCAGGACGCCATCGCCACCGCCCTTTCCGACGCTTACCGCGGACTGGGCTTCAGCGCCGAGACCCCGCCCCGGGAGGCCAGCGAGGAAGCGCTGCGCGCCTTTTTGGAGTACCGCGCCCGTCTCGATGGCGGCCAGGTGTCACACGGCTTGCGGGAGGAGGTTGAGTTGCTGGAGCGAGCGGCGCGACTGGCGCCGCGTTTTCTGGAGGCACAGGTGGCCCTGGCCGAGCTGCACCGCTACCTGTTCGAAGTCGACCGGCGCGCCGCCCACCGCCAGCGCGCCGCGGAGGTGCTGGAGCACGCTGCCCGCCTGCGTCCCGGCGACCCCGGCGTGGTGCGCGCCCGCGCCCGTCTGGCGCTGGCCACCGGCGACGAGGAGGCCGCCCTGGAGACGGCGCGTACCCTGGTGGCGGCGCGCCCCGGGGACAGCGCCAGCTGGGCCCTCCTCGCCGCCGCCCTGGATCGCGCCCAGCGCCACGCTGAGGCGGAGCGCGCCTACCTGCGGTCGCTGTCCCTGCGCCCGAGCCCCGCTACCCAGCGCAGCCGCATCGCGGCGCGCATCCAGCGGGGCGACTACGTGGGGGCGCGGCAGCTGCTGGCCCCGCTGCTGGCAGCCAACCCCAACGACCTGCTGGCGCTGGTGCGCCTGGCCGAGGCGGAGCTGTTCAGCGGTAACCACCCGGAGGCGGAGCGCATCTTCCGGCGACTCGCCGAGGAGCGAGGCTCCCCGGGGGATTTCATCAACCTGGGGATGTGCGTCTTCTTCCAGGGGCGCTACGACGAGGCGCGGCAGGCGTGGGAAAAAGCCGCCGAGCTGGCGCCGAACATGGCGCTGGCGCGCGCCAACCTGGCCGACGCACTGCTGTGGTCGGGGGACGAGGTGGGTGCCCAGGCCGCCTACCTGGCCGCTCTGGAGCTGGCCGAAGCCGAGCTCGCCTTGGGGCTGCGCCGCCACGACGTGCTGGAAACCCGCGCCCGTTGCCTCGCCCACCTGGGACGCGGCCCCGAGGCCGTGCTGGCGATCAACGAGGCCCTCGCCGAGCATCCCGAGCAGCCCCAGACGCGCTTCGTGGCTGCCCTGGTGTTCGCCATCACGGGGGACACCACCTCGGCGCTGGTGTGGGCGCGGAAGGCGCGGGAACTCCACGCCCCGGCCATCTGGTTTTCGGGCCCGGAGTTTGCACCGCTGCGCGGCGACCCACGATTCGCATCGCTCTTAGAAGGGCCGCGTTGATCGCCATGGCTTTGGCTTCGCCGCGTCGCGGCAGAGAGCTACGGGTGGCCGCTTTCTGGCGGATCGGGATCAACGGTTCCACCCGGGTCCAGCACCGCCACCTGGTTCCTCGACGAATCGTAAAACACCAGGGCGTAGCAAAAATACCCTCTCGCCCGTCGGATGTTGTAGGTCACCAGGTCGGGCAGGTGAGAACCACTGGTGGACTCTTCCCTGGAGACTCCGGCGAAGGGATGGTTGCGGAGGAAACCTTTCACACCCTGTCGATACTTACCAGGGATGAAGGGCAGGAAGAACAGATCCACATCGCAGATTTCTTTCGGAAAACCATGGAAGGTCCAGCGAATCGTATCTTCGCCCGGACGGTTCCAGAAACAATGAACCCATTCCTTCTCGGGTGGGCATTCGGGGCACCCCGCCTGGTGATTGAAAGTGACCGGAACAGTGATGTTTGGTGTTGCCGACATGGTCTAGCCTCCCTTTTTTCTTGCTGTCGCCATGCTGGTCCAGCAAGAATTCTAGGGCCGAAACACTGCGGTGACAAGAGACCCGGTGCGAGAGCGCGTACAATTCCCCCGTGCGTTTCCTCCCCGCCGCCCGCACCGTGGTCGGTTTCGCCATGGTGTTCTACCTGTGCGCGGCGGGGTGGTTCTTCATCCTGGTGCCGTGGAGCTCGGTGTGGACCGAGGTGGTGGTGCCCGCGGCGCCATGGCCGCTGATGCGCTGGCTGTCGCGGGGGGCGGTGCGGGGCGCCCTGTCGGGGTTCGGGGTGCTGCACTTCGCGGTGGCGGCGGGGTGGCTGGCGGAGGCGGGGAGGAAGCGGTGATCGTCGGAATCGGGGTGGACGTGGTGGCGGTGGCGCGGGTGGAGGGACTGCTGGAGCGCCACGGGGAGCGCTTCCTGCGACGCTGCCTGCGCGCCGGCGAGGCGCGCCGGTCCGCCGATTGCGAGCACCTGGCCGGCATCCTGGCCGCCAAGGAGGCGGCGTTCAAGGCGCTGGGCACCGGCTGGGGGGAGGGGGTGGGGTGGCGCAGCGTGGAGGTCACCCGCGACGCCGCCGGTACTCCGAGGCTGACCCTGCACGGCGCCGCCGCCGTTCGCGCCTCGGGGCTCAAGGTGGAGCGCGCCCACCTGTCGATTTCCCACGCCGCCGGCGTCGCCGTGGCGGTGGTGATCCTGGAGGGGTGACAGCCTCCCTTTGGGTATACTCCCACGGTGGCCACCCGGCGCGTCCTTATCGTCGATGACGAGCCGTACATCCTGCAGATTCTAGCCTTCAAGCTGCGGCGGGCGGGCTACGTGGCGCTGGAGGCCACCTCCAGCGAGGAGGCGCTGGCGATCCTCTCCTCCACGCCGGTGCACTGCATCGTGCTCGACGTGTCGCTGGCCACCCCCACCAGCGGCTTCGACTTCGCCCGACACCTCGCCGACGACCCGCGCACCTGCCGCATCCCCATCATTTTCCTGACCGCCCACTCACTGCCCCAGGACCTGCGGCGAGGGCGCGAGCTGGGGGGGCGGGCCTACATCACCAAGCCCTTTTCCCTCCAGGCCGTCTTGGAGGAGGTCCAACGTCAGCTTGACGCCACGGCCGAGGGTGCCTAGCCTTGTCGGGATCGTCTGGTGTGCCCCGCCGGCGGGGCGGTGAGAGAGGGGTTTTACCCTATGTACAAGGATACGCTTAACCTTCCCCGAACCGCCTTTCCCATGCGGGCCGATGCCGCCCGCCGCGAAGTGGAGCGCCTGGAACGCTGGCAGGCGCAGGGGATTTATGACCGCCTCCGCGCCGCCCGTGCCGGCCGCCCGCGCTACGTGCTCCACGACGGCCCCCCCTACGCCAACGACCACATCCACATGGGCACCGCCCTCAACAAGATTCTGAAGGACTTCGTGGTGCGCTCCCGCTCCATGATGGGGTACGACGCCCCTTACGTGCCCGGCTGGGACTGCCACGGGCTGCCCATCGAGCAGAAAGTGGACCGCGAGCTGGGGGCGAAGAAGAGTTCCATGTCAGCGCTGGAGATCCGCGCCGCCTGCCGGGCTTACGCCGAGCGCTTCGTGGGCATCCAGCGGGAAGAATTTCGCCGCCTGGGCGGCTTCGGCACCTGGGAGGCCCCCTACCTGACCATGTCCCCCCGCTACGAGGCGGACATCGCCGCCGCCCTCGGGCGGGTGGTGGAGGCGGGGCTCTTGTACCGGGAGCGCAAGGCCATCCGCTGGTGCTGGCACTGCCGCACGGCCCTGGCCGAGGCGGAGCTGGAGTACCACGAACGGGTGGACCCGGAGATCTGGGTGGCCTTCCCCGCCGCTGATTCTGCCGCCGTGCGCCGCCTCTTCGGCGCCGGGGGCGACGGGCCGGTGGCCTTCGTCATCTGGACCACTACCCCGTGGACGATCCCCTCCAACCTGGCCATCGCCGTGCATCCGGAGGCTTCCTATCAGTTGCTCGAAGGGGAGGGTGGCGCCTGGGTGGTGGCCGGCAAGCTGGCGAGGGATTTTCTTACCCACATCGGACGCAGCGCCCGGTCCCTCGGGGAAGTCGCCGGGCAGGCCCTGGTGGGGCAGCGCTACCACCACCCCTTGAACCCCGGCCTGCGGGCCGCGGTGCCGGAGGGTGCGGATGTCCACCGCATCGTCCCCGCCGCCTACGTCACCCTGGACACCGGCACCGGGTTGGTGCACACCGCCCCCGGCCACGGGGAGGAGGACTTCCGCACCGGCAAACTAGAGGGTTTACCCATCGTCTCGCCGCTCGACGACGGCGGACGCTACACCGACGAGGTGGCCGAGCTCGCCGGAACCCTGGTCTTCGATGCCAACCCACGTGTCAACACGGCTCTGGCCGAGGCCGAAGCGCTTTTGGCGGAAGGCAAAGGAGCCCACGACTACCCCCACTGCTGGCGCTGCCGCCAGCCGGTGATCTTCCGGGCCACCGAACAGTACTTCATCGCCTTGACCCCCGATGCCACCCCCACCGCGCAGGTGGACCTGCGGGCCAAGGCCCTGGAGCAGATCGCTGAGGTGACCTGGATCCCCCCCTGGGGTCAGCCCCGCATCGCTGGCATGGTGGAAGGGCGCTTCGAGTGGTGCGTGTCGCGGCAGCGCCGCTGGGGCTCCCCCATCACCGTGCTGGTGTGCGCCAACCCCGCCTGCCGGGCGGTGTGGCCGGACGGCCGGGATCCCGAAGCGGCGCGGCGGTTCTTCGCGCGCGTCGAGGAGCACTTCGCCCGCGACGGGGCCGACGCCTGGTACGCCCGGCCGGTCACCGACTTCGCCCCCGCCGGTCTCGTCTGCCCCCGCTGCGGCGGCCAGGAGTGGGAGAAGGAGGCCGACATCCTGGACGTGTGGTTCGACTCCGGCGCCTCGCACCTGGCGGTGTGCGACAACGACCGCTTCCCCGGGCTCGCCTGGCCCGCCGACCTCTACCTGGAGGGGCACGACCAATACCGGGGGTGGTTCCAGGCCTCGCTGCTGGTGGGGGTCATCACCCACGGCGGCGCCCCCTACCGCACCGTCCTCACCCACGGCCACGTGCTGGACGCCTCCGGACGCAAGATGTCCAAGTCGCTGGGCAACGCCGTCTCCCCCATGGAGGTGACCAAGCGCTACGGCGCCGATGTCCTACGGCTGTGGACGGCCTCGGTGGACTTCCGCGAGGACATGCCCTTCTCGGACGAGAGCATGACCCGCATCGCCGAGACCTACCGCAAGATCCGCAACACCGTGCGGTTTCTCCTGGCCGCCCTGGCCGACGCCGTGCCCGAGGGCAGCTTCGACCCGGGGCGCGATGCCGTGCCTTTCGCTCGGCTCGACGGTCTGGACGCGTTTGCCCTGCGGCGGGCCCGAAAGCTCGCCCAGAAGGTGCTCAAGGCTTACCAGGATTTCGAGTTCCACACCGTCTACCACGCCCTCAACACCTTCTGCGCGGTGGACCTCTCGGCGGTGTACCTGGACATCCTCAAGGACCGGCTGTACTGCGATGCCACCGCCTCCCCCCGCCGGCGCTCCTCCCAGACCGCCCTCTATCGCATCGCCCGCAGCCTCATCACCCTGATTGCCCCGGTGTTGCCCTTCACCGCCGAGGAGGCGTGGGAGCACCTGCCCGGGACAGGCGACTCGGTGCACCTGGAGGAGTTCGAGCTGCTCGCCGACGTCCCCGACGATGCCGCCGCCGACGAGGCCTTCGACCGGTTGCTGACGCTGCGGGACGAGGTCAACCACGCCCTCGAGGAGCTGCGCCGCCAGGGGGGGATCGGCAAGTCCCTGGAGGCCGCGGTGGTTCTGGACGGCGACCGTGCCGCCCTGGAGGCCGACACGGCGCACACCGGGGCGCGGCTGGAGGAGCTGTTCATCGTCTCGCAGGTGACCAAAGGCGAGGCGACCATCGACTCGGCGGCTTACCCCGGCCTGCGCCTGGGGGTGCGGTGCGCCGCCGGCACCGCCTGCCCGCGCTGCTGGCAGATCGTCGCCGCTGCCTCCGGCCACTCGAGCCACCCCGAGCTGTGCCCCCGCTGCCTCGAGGTAGTGCTGGCGCTGGAGTCGGCGTGAGGATGCGGGCGGCACTGCCGCTGGCCGCCGCCGTGTGGGCGGCCGACCAGCTCACCAAGGCGTGGATCGTCGGCACCCTGCCGCTCGGCTTTCGCGGCGAAGCGCTGGCCGGCGTGTTCCGCCTCGTCCACGTGCGCAACCGCGGCATTGCCTTCTCCCTCCTCGACGGCGGCGGACCGCTGGTGCAGATCGGCCTGCTGGTCCTGGTGGCGGGGGTGGTGGTGGTGCTCCTGGTGCACCTGGTCCGGGGCAGCCATGACCACTGGGTGGGTGGCGGGCTGGCCCTGGTGCTGGGAGGGGCGGCCGGCAACCTCACTGACCGGCTGCTGCGCGGCGAGGTCGTCGACTTCCTCTATTTCTTCATCACCACGGCTAGCGGCGAACTGGCCTGGCCGGCCTTCAACGTCGCCGACGCCGCCATCTCCACCGGCGCCGGCATGGTGGTGGTGGGGGAGCTGCTGCGCTCCCGCAGGGGGAAACATGCATCCGATTCTCGTTGAGCTGGGCCCGCTGCAGCTGCCCACCTACGGGGTGATGCTGCTCATCGGCATCGGCCTCGGCCTCTTCACCGCCCACCGGCGCGCCGCCAGGTCGGGCTTGGACGGCAACCACGTCGTGGACACCGGGCTGTGGGTCGTTCTCGGCGGCCTCGCCGGCGGCAAGGTGCTGCTGGTCATCACCGATCCTTCCTACCTCACTTCCCTGCAGGGTCTCTGGTCGCTGCTGCGCGCCGGGGGAGTGTTTTACGGCGGCCTGATCGGCGCCGTCGTGGCCGCGGTGATCGTTTTGCGCCGCCACCGGATGGCCTTTCTTCCGGTCGCTGACGTGTTGGCTCCTTCGGTTGCGCTGGGGCACTTTTTCGGCCGGCTGGGGTGCTTTTCCGCCGGTTGTTGCTACGGTGACGCCTGCGAGCGGCCGTGGGCGGTGGTTTTCACCGATCCGCACGCCGCCGAGATCTCGGGCACCCCCCTGGGGGTGCCGCTGCACCCGGTGCAGCTGTACGAGGCGGCCTTCAACCTGCTCAATTTTTTCGTTCTTTCCTGGGTGTTCGCGCATCGGCCGCGGGGTGCCGAGGGCATCGTGTTGGGCACCTACCTCATCACCTACGGGGCGGCGCGGTTCATCCTGGAGTTCTTTCGCGGCGACGCCGACCGCGGGTTCGTCCTCTGGCAAGCCCTCTCCACCAGTCAGGCCATCGCCGCGGTGGCGATCCCGGCAGGGCTGGCGCTGGTGACTCTGGCATGGCGTCGGAGGAAGTAGACACTCCCCACCGCTGGCGCGTTCCCCCCGAGCAGGAGGGGCTGCGCCTGGACCGTTTCCTGGCCGAAGCCAACCCGGCCTGGTCGCGCTCCCAGGTGGCCCGCTGGATCCGCGACGGCCACGCCATCCGCAACGGCGCCCCCAGCAAACCGGGCGCCCTCCTCCGCGCCGGCGACGTGGTGGAGGTGACCCCGCCTCCCATTGCCCCCGCCCAGCTACTCCCCCAGGCCATTCCCCTGGACATCCTCTTCGAAGACGAGTACCTCATCGCCGTGAACAAACCGCCGGGTCTGGTCATCCACCCCGCCGCCGGCAACCCCGACGGCACCCTGGTCAACGCCCTGCTCGCCCACTGTCGCGACCTCTCCGGCGTGGGGGGCGTGGAGCGGCCGGGCATCGTCCACCGCCTCGACAAGGACACCTCCGGCGTGCTGATCGCCGCCAAGTCCGACGCCGCGCACCGCGCCCTTTCGTTGGCCTTTCGCTGGCGCACCACCGACAAGCGCTACCTGGCGGTGGTGTACGGCACCATGGGGGCTGGCGAGGGGGTCGTCGACCGCCCCATCGCCCGCCACCCCATTGAGCGCCAGCGCATGGCCGTGGTGCCGGGGGGGCGCCCCGCCCGCACCCTGTGGACGCTGCGCGAAGCACTGCCGGGCACCTCGCTGGTGGAGTGCCGCCCGGTCACCGGCCGCACCCACCAGATCCGCGTCCACCTGGCGCACATCGGTCACGCCGTGGTGGGCGACCCGCTGTACGCCGGCCGGCAGTGGCGCAGCCTCCCCTCGGCGGCGGCCGCCGCCGCCTGCCGCGCCTTCCCGCGCCAGGCGCTGCACGCCTGGCGGCTGACCATCGCCCACCCGAAAAGCGGTGCGCCGATCACCTTCGAAGCCCCTCTGCCCGCCGACATCGCCGCCCTCCTCGCCGCCCTCCGCCAGGCCGGCGCGTAGCCCGCGCTGCGTGCTGCTGCCGTCGATCGCCGCGGGGCTGCGGTGATCCACAAAGCACGCCGCCAGCCGCCGCACGGCGCCCACGGCGGCCTCAGCCTCACGCAGGAGCACGGCCCCCGCATCGCTGGTGTAGGAAACCAGGCTACAAGGTGACGTAGGGGACATCCAGATTTCTGGACTGCGGGGGCTGGTCGATACTCCTCGAGAAGACGCCTGAGAGGCGGAGGGAGATCGATGGCCAAGCTCCGGGAGAGGGAATTGGTGGTTAT
>CALEVZ010000024.1 GCA_937924755.1 uncultured bacterium | reverse complement strand
GTCGGCCGGCAGCAACATCTCCATCACTCCCTCCGGGAACACCCTCACCATCGCCGCCACCGGCGGGGGCGGCGGCGACATCACCGCCGTCTTCGCCGGCACCGGCCTGGCCGGCGGCGGCACCTCCGGCGACGTCACCCTGGCGGCGGCGGTGCCCTTCCAGCTGGAGGGGTCGGTGCCTGGCTCCGGCGGAGGAACCGGCGCCGTGCTTTGGGGGATCAACACGGCCGGCGCCGCCGGGGTGCGGGGCTCGGCGGGCTCTTCCTCGTCGTCCCCGGGGATCGGGGTGGCCGGCACCAGTCGCACTGTCGCCGACCTCTCGGCCATCACCCGCCAGACCGGCGTGGTCGGCATCTCCGACCACCCCATGGGCACCGGCGTGTATGGCCAGGCCAATGCCGCCAACTCCCAGACCACCGGTCTGTGGGGGCAGAGCACCCACGGGGTGGCAGTGTATGGCTCCTCCAGCAACGGCTACGCTGCCTTCTGGGATGGCGCGGTAGGACAGAACGGACCGACCACCATGGCCGCCGCCGCACTGCGGGTGGACCACCCCGCTCACCCCGAGGAGCGCTACCTGGAACTGCCCCTCGCCGCCTCCGGCGAGCGCACCGTCACCCTCGACGGTACGGTTCACCTGGATGGCGCCGGCGCGGCCGAGGTTCGCCTGCCCAGCTGGTTCGCCCGGGTGACCGAGAACCACCGCTACCAGCTCACCGCCATTGGCGCGCCAGCGCCTTCGCTGCACATCGCCCGGGAGCTGGAGGGCGACACCTTTGCCGTCGCCGGCGGGGTGCCGGGACAAAAGGTGTCGTGGCAGATCTCCGGCTCCCGGCGCGACCCCTGGGCGGTGGCCCACCCCTTCACCCCGGAACCCGCCAAGTCCGCCGAGGAGCGCGGGACCCTGTTACACCCCGAGCTCTACGGGCGCCCACCCGAGTCTGCATTGCTGGCGCCCCGTCAGGGTGTGCCTCACAGCCCGGCAAATTCGCCCAGGGGGCGGTAGAGAAACACGTAGTCGCCGCGGTTGACCACCACCTTCAAGGTGGCCCCGCGGTGGACGGCGTACTCCTCGTAGCCGGGCACCTCGCAGTCCCCGTGGCACTCGGAGGCGTGGGCCGGCGACTCGCGGCCGGCCTGGCGGTCGAAAAACGCCATGCAGGTGCACTCCCCCAGCGCCGCAGCGGCGGCGGCGTCGGCTGCTTTCTTGGCATCGGCGAAACCCGCCTCAGGTGGGAGTGCGAGCTCGATCAGCTGCATCGTCGCCATGGCCATCCGCTCCCTTTCGCGATCGGGTCCGGCGTGGCCCACGCCGCTCAGGAGGTGGGACGGGGAGGGGCGGTGGCAATGGCGTTGGCTGCCTCCACCATGGCTCGGCCCAGCTCCTCGGGCGCCTCCTGCATCAGGAAGTGACCGTACCCTTTCAAGATCACCGCATCAAAGTCGGCCGCCGCCCGGTTGCCCTCCACGTCGGTGGGCCACAGGTCGCTGTTGAGGGCGCGAATGGGCACCCCTGCCCTGCCGAACGCCGACTTCATGTCGAACTCCACGTAGGAGCGCAGCAACGCCGCGCCGATCTTTTCGGGACCGGAGCACATGTCCCCCACCACGCGCTCCACCAGGGCGGTCTCGGCGCCCGGCACGAACATGCCGCGCACCAAGCCGTTGCAGGTGGCGGCAAAGTCCTGCTCCAGACCGGTCAGTAGCCGATTCACCTGCTCGGGGTCAAAGCGATCCTCGGCGGTGTGCAGGGTGTCGACGCCAATGATCCCGATCACCGTGCCCGGCAGGCGGTGGGCCACCTCCAGGGCCACCCGGCCACCCATGGAGTGCCCCGCCACGATCACCCTGTTGAGGCCCAGGTGGGTGATGACCGCCTGCACGTCCTCGGCCAGGGAGGCAATCGTCCATTCCTGCCGGTTCGTGCCGGAGGCCCCGTGCCCGCCCAGGTCCACCGTCACCACGCCGAACCTTTCCGCCAGCGCGGGGATCTGCGCCGACCAGTACCTCTGGTTGCACATCCAGCCGTGCACGAGCACCAGCGTCGGCGAGCCGACCCCGTGCACCGTGTAGGCGATCCTCACCCCGTCGGTCGACGCCGTGCTTCCCGGCCCCACGGGCACCACGGCCGCCGCGCCGGGGGATGACCCGGCCGCCGGCCGCCCCTCGTTCCGGCAGCCGTGCACCCCCATAACCACCGCCACCATGCCCACGAACGTCGCCAGCCGCCGCATCCTGCCCTCCCTGGCCCGCCAGTGTACAAGGTCGACCGCTGCGCCGGCGCCGAGGACCGCGCGGCCCGCTTCGCGGGTGCGCGGCTTGTGCGGGCCGCCGGCCGGGAGATCGGACGTGGGGGTGGTGAGTCGAATCGTGCTCGCGGGTTGGTGGTGACGGCGTGCGGGTGATTGAAGGAAGTGGTGCGCCCGGCGCGATTCGAACGCGCGACCTTCAGATCCGGAGTCTGACGCTCTATCCGGGCTGAGCTACGGGCGCAAGAAATGGGGTGAGCGAGGGGATTTGAACCCCCGACCACCGGAGCCACAGTCCGGCGCTCTGCCAGCTGAGCTACGCCCACCACGCGAGGAAAACTGGCCTGCCTGAGAGGATTCGAACCTCCGACCCGCGGATTAGAAGTCCGCTGCTCTATCCAACTGAGCTACAGGCAGAGACGCATCGAGTCGGGGGTGGTCGGGGCGAGAGGATTCGAACCTCCGACCCCCTGCGCCCAAGGCAGGTGCGCTACCAGGCTGCGCCACGCCCCGGCCCATGTGGCTTGCGAAACCTCAGGCATCACAAAGAGCTACCCCCGCGAAGGGGACGCTCACGTTAGCAGCGGCGCGCGTCGGCGTCAAGCCGGGGCGTTCGTCAGCGGCGGGTGCCGTACAGGTCGGCCAGGCCCACCGCTGCCAGTCGTTCCGCCAGCGCCGCCGCTTGCGCGGCAAACACCGCCTCCAGGCCGCGCCGGGCCAGGGCGAGGAGTTGCTCCAGCTGGATGGTTGTGAAGGGTTCCTTTTCCGCCGTGCCCTGGATCTCCACGATGCCCCCTCTTGCCGTCCCCACCAGGTTGAGGTCGGTGGCGGCGCGGGAATCCTCGTGGTAATCGAGGTCGAGGATGGGTCGGCCGGCGACGATGCCCACCGAGATGGCCGCCAGTTGCTCTTTGAGCGGCCAGCCGGGCAGAGCGCGCTGCTCTTTGAGCTTCAGCAGCGCCAGCACCATGGCAACGAACGCCCCCGTAATGGAGGTAGTACGGGTGCCGCCATCGGCCTGGATGACGTCGCAGTCGACCAAGAGGGTGCGCTCCCCGAGCAGCCCCAGGTCCAGGGCAGCGCGCAGGGAGCGGCCGATCAGGCGCTGAATCTCGGCGGAGCGTCCCGACACCCGACCGCGGGCGCTGTCCCGCGCCGTGCGTTCCTCAGTGGCGCGGGGCAACATGGCGTACTCGCAGGTCAGCCACCCCTCCCCGGTGTCGCGCAAAAACGGCGGCACCCGGCCTTCTACGGTGACGTTGCACAGCACGGTGGTGTCGCCGCAACGGGTGAGCACGCTCCCCTCAGGATACTTGACATAGTCCAGGGTGAACGACAGGGGTCGGATCTGGTCATCGGCGCGGTTGTCAGCGCGTGCCAGAGCAAAGGGTTGCGCCACGGAGGCCTCCAGGACACTACCCTAGCCCACCTCGCCCGGCCAGGGCAAGCCGCGAGGTTGGCTTGGTCGGCTTCGGCTTCTCCGTGCAGGCTCGCAGCTTACAAGTCGACCAGCGCGAGGGGGGCGGGCAGCGGATCACCGAGGATGAAACTAGCGATGCGCGCGAAACGGGAGGCGGCGTCGGTGACCAGTAACTCCAGGCGGCCCCTGCCGTCGCCGCCCAGCCGACCTCTGCTAAGTTCCCCGTCGACCTCCTCGGCCACCGCGGCGGCGGAGTCGATCAGCGTCACGTCGGGACCGACAGCGGCGGCGATGGCGTGGCGCAACAGCGGGTAGTGGGTGCAGCCCAGGATCAGGGTGTCGATGCCGGCCGCAGCCAGGTCAGTCAGGTAGATATCCGCCACCTGGCGGGTCACCGGGTGGTCGAACCACCCCTCCTCGGCCAGCGGTACGAACAAGGGGCAAGCCCGGGTGAGAACCCGTACCCCCTGGCAGTGGGCCTCGACGGCGCGCACGTAGGCCGAGGAGGCGATGGTGGATTCGGTGCCGATCACCCCGACCCGGCCACGGGTGGCGGCCGCAGCGGCGCGGGCGCCGGGCTCCACCACGCCCACCACCGGCACCGGCAGCGCAGCGCGCAGCGCGCCCAGGGCGAGGGCCGAGGCGGTGTTGCAGGCCACCACCAGCAGCTTGATCTGGCGGGCGAGGAGGAAACGACCGGCGGCGAGGGCGTAGCGCGCCACGGTTTCAGGGGACTTGGTGCCGTACGGCAGGCGAGCGGTATCTCCGAGATAGATGAAGTGCTCGCCGGGGAAGCGGCGGCGCAGCTCGGCCAGAACGGTCAACCCGCCGATGCCGGAATCGAAAATCCCCAGGGGGCGAGGGTCATTCACGGGGCAACCAGGTCGGGACGGGCGGCCAGCGGACGGCCCAGATCCAGGTGCCCGAAGCTTTCAACCTGCCGGCCGGCAAAGAGTAACTGCACACGGGCCACCCCCGGGCAGCTGGCCACCACCGAGTTGACGGCACTGTAAACCAGGCCCACCTCGCTGGCGGTCCCCTGGACATGCCCCGCGGGCGGAGGAGAGATGTCGGCAAACACGTTGCCCGCGGAGGTGACAAAGACAGCCCCCACGCTGGCGGGCCAGGTGAAGGGGGAAGCCCACCCCTCCTGCGAACCCGCCAGCAGCTCCTCCAGGACCATCGCAGCGCAACGCTGGGTGGTGGGCGGGCTTTCGGCCACCAGGCGTCGTTCGCGGTGCAGGGCGAGGTCGGGGCCGGGGAAAAACAGCGTCAAGTAGGCCGGCACCGGGGTCGGTTCGGGTGTGCCCGGGACCTCAACTGGGGCTGTGGACCGGCTCCGAGATCGAGTCACCAGCACCGCCGCCGCGGCCAGGCCTACCAGCAGGAGGACGGCCGCCACCAGGGGTCGCAGCCACCTCATGGTTGCTCGGCCGGCGCGGGTGGCGGAGCGTTGCGGAGGAAGGCGAGAATTCCCGCTGCCAGGGCATCGGCGATGCGGCGCTGGGTGTCAGGCTGACTGACCAGCTGCCCCTCCTCGGGGTGGGAAAGGAAACCGATCTCGACCAGTGCGGCCGGCATAGTGGCGCCGGTAAGCACCACGAAAGGCGCCTGCTTGACCCCGCGGGTGGCAATGCCATGGACCGCGTTCAGGCGATCCTGGATCTCCCGGGCGAGCCGCGCCGAGGAGTTGAGGTTGGCGACGTGGGCGAGATCCCACAGGATGAGTCCCAGCGTGGTGGTCTCCGCCGGAGCGTTCTCTCGCTCGGCAGCCGCGGCCGCCTGGGGATCGGAGGCGTCTGCGCTCATGTAGTACGTCTCGGCACCGCGCGCCCCCCGTGCCGGCGAGGCGTTGGCGTGAATCGACACGAAGGCATCGGCGCGCAGTCGGTTGGCCAGGGCAGTGCGATCGCGCAGCGCCACCGTTTCGTCGCCCTCCCGGGTCAGTCGTACCTCGATGCCGGCGGCGCGCAGGCGCTCCGCGGTGAGACGAGCAACGGCCAGGGTCACCGTCTTCTCCAGCACCCCCCCAGCTCCCTGCGCACCCTGGTCTTCGCCCCCGTGGCCGGGGTCGATGACGACCAGCGGCCCGCTCCGCTGCACCTCTGCTGCCCCCGTTGGAAAGGCGGAGGCGAGGCGTACTACGAAGCGCGGGGGATCATCGAGGGGGTAGCTGGCGGCAACCTCCCAGCCGGGGACTAGCTGAAGGGTCAAGATGCTGCCGTCAACAGAGGCGCCGCTGAGGCCGCCTTCCAAGGCCAGTGGCGTCGCCAGCCGCACCGGCGACTGGTAGTGCAGGGCCAGCCCCCCGGGCGCGGGCCGCGCTCGCGGCAGGGCCGGCGGACCGCTGGCGACCACCACGGTGGCTCCGCCCTCGCGCGTCACCGCCAGAGTGATCGGCGCCGCCTCGCCGGCCGGCGTCAGGATCAACCCCGAGCCCACGTCACCGTGCACCGCCCACCCCAGGGGAGCCAGCAGCGCCGAGGCCACTGCCAGATTGCCCACAGTGTGGCCCTCCAGGGAGCGGATGGGGCCGGGCAAGGGCTGAAGGCGACCGTCGACCACGGCCAGGGAGCCTCCGGGGGTGAACTGTACTTCGTGGCCGGCGCGGCGCGCCGTGTAGCTCCCCGCCGCCGGGGCAAACTCCACCTCGGCGCCGGTCAGTCGCAGTATTTCCAACAGGTCAATGAGGTCGGCGCGGGAAAACACCTCGGTGGTGCGCGCGGGAGTCACCACCGTCACCGCCATGAGCGGGGCCGCCATGGCCACGGTGAAAAACGCTGCCAGCCAACGCATGGGCATGTGGATATATGCGCCTCGGGCGGTTTGCGGCCCGGGCGCAGGGGGCAGCGTACACGCTCGCCGCACGGTGAGCAAGGGATCTCCTCCGCTCCCCTGGGCTTCGGTTTCTCTCCCTATTGCCACGAAAACTGCTCGAAGATGCGGCGCAGTGCCGTTGCCACCTCCTCGGGGGAACAGTCGATGCCGGCCTCGCGCAGGGTGGTCAGGAACTCCCGGTGGGGCCGGCTGCGCCGGTAGGCGGGTTGCCGGGAGGGCATCGGCAGGTAGCGATCCATGAGGCTGAGGTCGGGGTTCACCAGCACCGAAACCTGGTACAGCACCCGCCCCCGCCACAGGCGCAGCGCCGAGCCGGCCAGCTTGCGCTCCCCCAGGCAAAGGTCCGAAACGCCCTTTTGTGTGATCCCGGTCACACCGCAGGCCGCCAGCGCCGAGGAGACGAGGCTGCCGAAGCGGGCGAAGTGGGGGTCGGGGAACGGACCGGAATCATCCCGCGGCGCCAGCAGCGACATCGCCACCACGCCGGGGGAGAGCACCACCGCCCCGCCCCCCGAGGGGCGAAACACTACCGGCACGCCATCGCGTTCGCAGTTGGCCAGGTGCACTTCTGCCTCGGCCCGACGGGAGCGAGGGAGGACGACCATCACCTCGTGCGCCGGGCTGACACGCACCACCGGGGGGTCGAGGGAAG
Organism: uncultured bacterium; assembly: GCA_937924755.1. Classification (GTDB taxonomy): domain Bacteria; phylum Acidobacteriota; class Thermoanaerobaculia; order Thermoanaerobaculales; family Thermoanaerobaculaceae; genus CALEVZ01. The sequence goes on along the minus strand of CALEVZ010000024.1, from coordinate 13,666 downwards.
GCAAGTCCGCACCCGCCAGGGCGAGAGCATGGGGAGACGGGGCGACGGAACCGATGGCGTTCACGGCAGCCACCATACGACTATACTTACGCCATGAAATGGCACGTGCTGGGGAGTTTTGGAGGGTCGAGCCCGGAGTGCCGGACCACTTCTTTCCTCATCGACGAAACGCTGGCGCTGGATGCGGGCGCCATCACACAGGCACTCTCCCTCGAGGCGCAGCGTGCCATCAACCACATCGTGCTCACCCACTCGCATTTGGATCACATCGCGTCGATCCCCTTCCTCATCGAGAACACCTTCGGGCAGCGCGATGGGGCGGTCGAAATCCTCGTCTCCCCACCGCTGCTCCACACGATCAAACACCACCTGTTCAACAACGACACCTGGCCGGACTTCACCCGGATTCCCAGTGACCTTCTGCCGGCCCTGCGCCTGCGCCGGATCGAAGAGCGAGCGCCGTTTGCGGTCAACCATCTGCGCCTGACCGCCGTGCCGGTGAATCACACCGTTCCCACCCACGGTTTTTTGGTGGAAGACGATGGCGGCGCGGTGCTTTTCACCTCTGATACTGGTGCCACCGACGAGGTGTGGGCGGTGGCCAATCGCACCCCGAGGCTGCGCGCCCTCATCGTCGAGGTGTCATTTCCCAACCGCATGCAAGCGGTGGCCGACCTGGCCCTCCACCTCACCCCCCAGGCCCTTGCCGTCGAGCTCGCCAAGCTCGAACGGCGGGTGCAGATCTACCTGTATCACCTCAAGCCCCCGTACCTCGAGGAGTTGCGCCGCGAGCTGGCCACAACCAACTTCCCCCACCCGGTGGAGGAACTGCGCCAGGACCGGGTGTACACGTTCTAGGCGGAAGGTCCACCGCGCCCAGCAGCCACGATCACGGCTGGCCCAAGGCTGGGCCGGTGTGCCGTCACCATCTGCCGAAACAGCGCCAGCACTGGCGAATGTGGGGCAAGCTCGGGGTGAAAGGTGGCGGCCAGGATGTTGCCCTGGCGCACCAGCACCGGGTCGCCATCGCGGCGCGCGAGCACCTCAACGCCGGCGCCCACCTCGACAATGCGTGGGGCGCGGATGAACACCGCCTCCAGCCAAGCCGCCAACAGGCCGTGGCCCGGGACAGTCCGAACCGGGACCACGGCAGAGGCCAGCTGGCGACCGTAGCTGTTGCGCTCCACAGCCACGTCCAGTAGCCCCAGGGAGGGTTGCGCCGGGTTGCGCACCTCGCGGGCCAACAGGATTACCCCGGCGCACGTGGCCAGCACGGGTACGCCGGCACGGGTAAGAGCAACGATGGCGTCGGCAAGCCCAGAGCCCTCCATGAGACGGAGCATGGCGGTGGACTCCCCGCCCGGCAGCACCAGGCCGGCCGGGAGAGATTCACGAAGCGGGGCTTCCGACTTTACCTCTTTGGCTAGGAGACCGCAGCCGGCGAGAGCAGCGGCATGGGCGGAGAAATCTCCCTGCAGCGCCAGAACCGAAACTACCGGAACAGCCTCCTCCCCCGCGTCCCCGGGGAGGGGTGCGACTGCTGCCCGCTCAGCCCCCAGTGCCACCTACCACCCCCGCCGGGAGAGCATCTCCTCGGGGGTAAGCTTGGCCACGTCCAGGCCCCGCATGGCCCCTTCCAGCCCGCGGGAAACCTGCAACAGCACCTGGGGATCCTGCCAGTGGGTGACGGCGCGGACGATGGCCGCCGCCCGCCGCTGCGGGTCTTCGGACTTGAAGATTCCCGAACCCACGAACACCGACTCGGCCCCCAGCATCATGCACAGCGCCGCATCGGCCGGGGTGGACACGCCACCGGCGGCGAAGTTGGGGACGGGAAGCTTGCCGTGCGCCGCCACGTACTGCACCAGCTCGAGGGGAGCCTGGAGTTCCTTGGCGGCGGGCACCAGCTCGGCGGCGTCCAGGGTCCCGAGACGGCGGATTTCGCGGCGCACCGCTCGCAGGTGGCGTACCGCCTCGACGATGTTCCCCGACCCCGCCTCCCCCTTGGTGCGCATCATCGCCGCCCCCTCGGCGATGCGTCGCAGCGCCTCTCCCAAGTTGCGGCAGCCGCACACGAAGGGGACCTTGAAGTCGTGTTTCCACACGTGGTTTTCCTCGTCGGCCGGGGTGAGCACCTCCGACTCGTCAATGAAATCCACGCCCAGGGCCTGCAGCACCTGCGCCTCGGCAATGTGCCCGATGCGCACCTTGGCCATGACCGGGATGGACACCGTCTCCATGATTTCCTCGATCTTGTCGATGGCCGCCATGCGCGCCACGCCGCCTTCGGCGCGAATGTCCGCAGGCACTCTCTCCAGCGCCATCACCGCAGCAGCGCCAGCATCTTCGGCGATCTTTGCCTGCTCGGCGGTGGTCACGTCCATGATCACCCCGCCCTTGAGCATTTCGGCAAGCCCCACCTTGACACGAAACTCCGGACTGTCGAAGTTCATCCCTCACCTCCCGCCGGCGCGTGGGCCGGATCACACCAAAGGGAGCGCGCTTCTGCGCTCCCCCAATGCCTCTACCACCCCGTTCACGGCGCGGCGCAGCTCCGCCCCACCCACCGCCGCATACGCTATTCGCAGCACATCGTCCCGCCCGCTCACCGACATGGCCGGCCCCGGTAACACCCACACCCCCGCCCGGGCGGCCCGCGCTGCCACGGCGCGGGAACTGACCCCCTCGGGGAGGGCGACAAGCAGCGAAAAACCACCGGCGGGGCGCGTCCAGCGCACCCCGGGCGGGGCCCCCTGCAGCCCCGCCAGGACCAGCTCGCGGCGGTCGATGGCAACGCGTCGCAACCTCTCCAGCTGGCTCTCCAACACCCCGCGCTGGCATAACGTCCACGCCGCCGCCTCCAGAAACGAGCTGCCGGACAAATCGGTGGCGCGCTTGACGGCCAGTACCGCCTCGACCACCCGGGAAGGCCCTGTCAACCACCCCACCCGCAGCCCCGGAAACAGCGATTTCGAGAAGGACCCAACCGTCACCACCTGGCGGGAAAGGGCACCCATGGGTGGCGGCACCTTTCCTTCCCCCACCAGGTCAGGGTCAAAGAACTCCTCCACCAAAAGCGCCTCGGCCCCCGCCAAGCCGGCCAGCAACCTCTCGCGGGCGGCCAGATCCATGACCAGACCGGTGGGGTTGTGAAGCGTGGGAGTGATCACCACCACACGCGCCCCCTGATTCCGCACTGTCCGACACACCTCCTGCGGATCGGCTGGCGCGTGCACGGTCGGCACCCCCACCGGTCGCAGGTGGTGGGCCGCCAGCAGGGGAGGAAGCCCGGGGTAGGTGGGATCCTCGACGGCGACGGTGTCGCCGGCGCGGGTGAAGGCGCGCAGGAGAAGGTCGAGACCGTGCTGTACCCCGGAGGTGAGGACGATCTCCCAGGGCTTGACCCGCAGGCCCAGCTGGCCGAGGCGTTCCGAAAGCCAGCGGCGCAGCGGCAGGTAGCCCTCGGCGCTGCCGTACTGGGTAACCCCTTCCCCCTCGGCACCGCCCAGTCCCAGCCAGGTAAAGACCTCTCCGGCGGGAAGCAACTCCCGGTCCGGGGCGTAACGGGCCAGATCCAGTGCGCCCCGCGGCGGCTCGCCGGCCGTTTCGGAGACCGCCGCCCGGCGCTGCTGCCGCCCGGGACGGCCCACCTTCAGCTCGATCAGGCGGCGGCGCGCCAGCTCGCGATAGGCGGCGGTGACGGTGGCACGATTGATGCCGCTGGCTGCCGCCAGGCTGCGGGCCGAGGGAAGGGCGGCCGCGCCGGTGACGAGCAGTTGGCGCTCTAGCTGTTCCGCCAGACGCACGTATAGGGGCCGGCTGGACGCCTCCCTGGCCGCGCGCCGCGCCAGCGATCCGAACGTCTCTTCCACGGCAACATAATGGTGTGCGCTGGGCCATTTGTCAAAAATGGCACAGCCATTATCCGAGAGGACCAGAATTCAGAACAACCGGGGGCCGCTCTCCTCCTCGCCGTCATCGTCCCGCTCGGCCAGCTTGGCCAGCGCCACCACCTGATCGTCCGCCTCCAGGTCCATGAGCTTGACCCCCTGGGTGGCGCGGCCGATGCGCCGCACACCCGCCGCCGCGGTGCGAATCATCATCCCCTTGGCGGTGACCAGGAGCACGTCTTCATCCCCCTCCACATGGCGCATGCCGGCGACGTTGCCGGTGCGCGGCGTCACGCGCATCAGGGTGACCCCGCAGCCACCTCTGCCCTGCAGGCGGAACTCACTCACCGGCGTGCGCTTGCCGAAACCTCGCTCGGCCACCACCAAGATGTCCCCAGCGTTGTCCGCCGGGAAAACCGCCATGACTTCCACGAAATCCCCTTCCCGCAGGTGGATCCCCCGCACCCCCGCGGCGACCCGGCCCATGGGGCGGATTTCCTTCTCTTCAAAGCGAATGCCCATGCCCAGGTGGGTGCCCAGGAAGACGTGGGTGTTGCCATCGGTCAAACGCACGTCGAGAAGGTCGTCCCCCTCCTCCAGCGCCAGGGCAATGATGCCGCTGGAGCGCGGGTTGGAGTACGCGCCCAGATCGGTGCGCTTGACCTTGCCACGACGGGTGGCGAAGAGCAGGAAGTAGCGAGGATCGAATTCCTTGACCGCCACCAGGGCCGCCACCCTCTCGCCCTGGTTGACCGGCAGCAGATTCACCACCGCCTTCCCGCGCGCCGCCGGGCCCGCCTCGGGTACTTCGTGCACCTTCACCGAGTACACCTTCCCCACCGAGGTGAACACCAGGAGGTAGTCATGGGTGGAGGCCACGAACAGGTGTTCCACCGGATCCTCGTCCCGTGCCGCCGCGCCCCGTCGCCCCCGTCCGCCGCGCCGCTGGGCGCGGTAGGTGGAGACCGGCGTGCGCTTGATGTAGCCGGCACGGGTGACGGTGACCACCACGTCCTCCTCGACGATGAGATCCTCCACCGAGAGCTGCGACTCCTCAGGCAGGATCTCGGTACGCCGAGGGATGCCGAATTTCCTTTTCACCTCCTCCAGCTCGCCGACGATGATGTCCACCACCAGCGCCTCGGAGGCGAGAATGGCTTTCAGGCGCTCGATGAGGGCCAGCACCTCGCGGTGCTCGGCTACGATCTTCTCCCGCTCCAGGGCTGTCAGGCGCTGCAAGCGCATCTCCAGGATGGCCTGGGCCTGGCGCTGCGAGAGGCCGAAGAAGTTCATCAGGTCCAACCGCGCCCGGCCGGGATCGACGGCGGCGCGGATGGTGGCTATCACCGCGTCCAGGTGATCGAGGGCGATGACCAGGCCTTCCAGAACATGGGCGCGCTCCTGGGCTCTCGCCAGCTCGAAGCGGGTGCGGCGGGTGACCACTTCTTTGCGGTGGTCGAGGAAGTGCTCCAGGATCTGCTTGAGGTTTAAAAGGCGTGGCTGGTGATCGACGATGGCCAGAAAGGTGATTCCGAACGACGACTGCATCGGGGTGAGCTTGTAGAGCTGGTTCAGCACCACCTGGGGCACGGCGTCCCGCTTGAGTTCGACAACAACGCGAATACCTTCCCGATCAGACTCGTCGCGCAGATCGGCGATGCCTTCGATTTGTTTCTCGTGCACCAGCTCCGCGATGCGCTCCACCAGGCGCGCCTTGTTGACCTGGTAGGGAAGCTCATTAATAATGATGGAGACCTTCTCCCCCCTGCGGGCGTGTTCGATGTGGGCGCGGGCCTGCATCTGGACGCTGCCGTGCCCGGTGGTGTAGGCCTGACGGATGCCCGCCGTCCCGCGAATGATGGCGGCGGTGGGAAAATCCGGTCCGGGGAGGAGGGGCAGGAGGTCTTCCACGGATAGTTCCGGGGTACGCGCCAGGGCAATGGTGGCGTCGATCACCTCCGCCAGGTTGTGGGGCGGGATGTTGGTGGCCATCCCCACCGCGATCCCCGAAGAACCGTTGACCAGCAGGTTGGGGAAGCTGGCGGGTAGGACGGTGGGCTCCTGCAGGGAGCCGTCGTAGTTGTCCTGCCACTCCACCGTCTCCTTGCCCAGGTCATCCCCCAGCAACTCCTCGGCCAGGCGCGAGAGCCGAACTTCGGTGTAGCGCATGGCCGCGGGGCTGTCGCCGTCGATGGAACCGAAGTTGCCCTGCCCATCCACCAGGACGTGGCTCATGGAGAAGGTCTGCGCCATGCGCACGAGAGCGTCGTACAGCGCCGCATCGCCGTGGGGGTGGTACTTGCCCATCACATCGCCGACGATGCGGGCTGACTTCTTGTAGGGCTTGCCGGCGGTGTTGCCTTGCTCCCACATGCCGTAAAGAATGCGGCGGTGCACCGGCTTGAGGCCATCGCGGACGTCTGGAAGCGCCCGGCCAATGATGACGCTCATGGCGTAGTCGAGGTACGAGCGCTTGAGCTCCTGTTCGATGGCAATGGGGATGCGTTCTTCGCGGGAAAAGAGGATGTCGGTCATGTCTTTCGCGCGCACCTACACATCGAGGTTCACCACCTCGAGGGCGTTGTGCTCGATAAACGCCCGTCGCGGCTCCACCGCATCGCCCATGAGGATGGAGAAGAGCTCGTCTGCCTCGGCGGCGTCTTCGACGCGCACCTGCAGGAGGCGGCGGGTGTCGGGATTCATGGTGGTGCTCCACAGCTGATCCGGATTCATTTCGCCCAACCCCTTGTAGCGCTGAATCGCCAAACCCTGGCGGGCAGCGCGGTACACCGCGTCCACCAGTTCCTCAGGCGAACCCACGGTTTCGGCGGTCCCCTCCAGGGCGAAGTGAAAGGGCGGGTGGTCGAATTCACCGAGGGCCTTCTGCAGCTCCACCAGCTGGGTGTACTCGTAAGTACGCAGCAGATGATACCCCACCTCCACCTGGCGCCGACGACCGTTGCGTGCTTGCGTGACCGCCAGCACGAGGGTGTCATGCTCCTCGTCCCGGGCCACGGTTCCCACCTCCCATCCCTCCAGGGTCAGTTCCTCGGCCAGTGATTGCATCGCCGCCTCACTGGCCACATCCTGGCGGCGCGTCACCCCCAGGCGAAGCAGAGTCTTCACGAGGTCTCGGGGCCAGCCGCGCTGTTCCAGGCGGTCCAGGTGTTCGATGCGGCGCTCCAGGCGCCGGAGGGTGTCGCGGAGATCCTTTCCCGTGAGCTTCTTGCCCGATGAGGACAGGGTGATCACGGCGGTTTCGGACAGGCGCTCCAGGAGAAAAGCCGAGAGGTCGAGATCGTCCTTGAGATAGCGCTCCTCCTTCTTGACCGCGACCTTGTACAGGGGCGGCTGGGCGATGTAGAGAAAGCCCTTCTCGATGATTGGGCGAAAGTGCCGGAAGAAGAGGGTGAGCAGCAGGGTGCGGATATGGGCGCCATCCACATCCGCGTCGGTCATGATGATGATCTTGTGGTAGCGCAGCTTGGCGAGATCGAAGTCGTCGGTACCGATGCCGGTTCCAAGGCACTGGATCACCGTGCGCACCTCCTGGTTGGCCAACATCTTGTCGAAGCGGGCCTTCTCGACGTTGAGGATCTTGCCCCGCAGCGGCAGAATGGCCTGAAAACGGCGGTCTCGCCCCTGTTTGGCCGACCCCCCGGCGGAGTCGCCCTCCACCAAAAACAGCTCCGACAGCGCCGGGTCTTTCTCCTGGCAATCAGCCAGCTTGCCTGGCAGGGATGAGCTCTCCAAGGCTCCCTTGCGGCGGGTCAACTCCCGCGCCCGGCGAGCCGCCTCGCGGGCCCGCGCCGCTTCCGCGCACTTGCCGATGATCCGCCTGGCAACGGAGGGATTCTCCTCGAAGTATTCAGCGAGCCCGCTCGAAAGAACCGACTCGACCCAGCCTTTGACGTGGGAGGACACGAGCTTGTCCTTGGTCTGGGAGGAAAACTTGGGGTCGCGGATGCGCAGGCTCAGCACCGCCGTCAACCCCTCGCGGACGTCCTCGCCGGACAGCCCTTCGGGAAGATTCTTGAGGAGGTTGTTGGCTTGGGCGTAGGAGTTGATGGTCCGCGTGAGGGCGGCGCGAAACCCGGAGAGGTGCGTGCCGCCGTCGGAGTTGAACACCGTGTTGGTGAAGGGCAGGACGTTCTCGGTGTAGCCGTCGTGCCACTGGAGGGCGATATCTACTTCTTCGCCATCGGCGTTGCGCTCGGCGATGGTGATCGGCCGGGGGTGCAAGGTGGTCTTAGAACGGTTTAGGTAGGAGACAAACTCTGCGATCCCTCCTCGGGACAGAAACTGGTGCTCCTGGCCACGCCGTTCATCGATGAAGCGGATCTCCACCCCAGGGTTGAGGAACGCCAGCTCGCGGAGCCGCTGGACCATGAGATCGGGGTGGAACTCCAGCACCGAAAAGATCTCGTGGTCTGGCTTGAAGGTCACCACCGTGCCGGTGCGCTTGGCGGTACCCACGCGCTGAAGGGGAGCCGTGGGCACTCCCCGGCGGTATTCCTGTTCCCACACGCCGCCGTCCCGGCGAATTTCCAGCCGCAGCCACTCCGACAGGAAATTGACCACCGAAACGCCCACCCCGTGGAGGCCGCCGGAAACCCGGTACGATTTGTTGTCGAACTTGCCACCGGCGTGCAGCTCGCACATGATGACCTCGGCAGCCGGGCGGCCGGTCTCCTCATGGGTATCCACCGGAATCCCGCGGCCGTTGTCCTCCACGCTCACGGAGTTATCGGCGTGCAGGCGGACCACGATGCGGGTGGCGTAGCCAGCCTGGGCTTCGTCGATGGCGTTGTCCACCACTTCCCAGGCCATGTGATGGAGACCGGAAATGTCGTCGGTATCGCCGATGTACATTCCGGGGCGCTTGCGCACCGCCTCGGGGCCTTTGAGCAGCTTGATATCCGCCGCTGTGTACCGATTTTCAGTCAAGAACTTGTTCCTCCGAGCAGTCAGCCGCTGACCAATCCATCGCGGATCCGCCATACCACCGCATCCCTCAGACTGGGAGCGATCATCGCTTCGTGAGCCGAGGAGACGAGCACCTGGCCATGGCCGGCGAGGCGGTGCAGCACACAGGCCAAAGCCCGGCCGTCCAGCTCCGCATCGACATCGTCAAAAACCACCAGCGGCATGTAGTGGCGTATCCTCCCCAGCACCGCCATGGCGGCCAGTTTCAACGCCGTCGCCAGGAGCTTTCCCTGTCCGGCTGAAATCACCTCTCTGGCCGGTGCCCCCGCCAGCACGAGCTCGAGATCGTGTCGGTGGGGCCCGACAAGGGTGTGCGCCCGAGCGCGCTCCTTTCGACGCGAGCGGGCAAGTGCCAGCCGCAGCCGTCCCGCCATCTCGGCGGGGCTGCCGGGGCTGACCGCATCGGTGTCATTATAGCGCAGAATGGGCTGAGACAGTGGCCAGGCGAGGGCCGCTAATTCGTCCCCAAGAGCGTGTTCGAGCAGCGCGATGGCGGCCAAGCGAAGCTCCAAAAGGCGGCTTCCCAGCACCGCCAGCTGTTGCTCGAAGGCCTCCAGCTCGGGATCGGGGGCACCCCGCCGGAGAGCGGCGTTGCGCTGCCGTAGAGCCTGCCGATAACTCTGCAGCACCAGGTAGGTTTCCGGGCGTAGGTAGAAGGAGAGACGATCGAGAAAACGGCGACGTTCCTCCGGCCCTCCCCAGATGAGCATGCGGTCCGCCGGGGAAAAGGCCGCCACCGGGAAGAGGGAGAGGTACTCCGCGGCGGTCAGGCGACGGCCACCGCGGAAGAGTTGGCGATGAAGCCGGCGGCCGGCCCGGCCGACGACCAGGAGTCGGAGATCCAACTCTCTCCGGGTGACGATGGCGGCCAAATGGAAGCCGGCGGCGCCATGCTGAACCCACGACAAAGGCGACCCAGGGCGAAAGGAGGCGAGGTTTCCCACGACCGCGACGGCTTCCAGCAGACTTGTTTTCCCCGCACCATTGGCGCCCAGTATCGCAACGGTGGTTTCCGGAAGCGTGAGCTCCTGCTCTTTGAGGTTGCGAAAACCGCGAACCGCCAGCGCCCGCAGGCCCACAGGGTCACACGCGGATGGGCATGACGATGTAAAGCGCGTCGGCCACCGTCCCGCCACTCCCATGGGGCACGAGCGCCACCGCACCGCCTTCCTCCCGCAGCTGGAGCTGCACCTGATCGTTGCTGACAGCCGCGAGGAAGTCAATGATGAACTGGGCGTTGACCTGAATCGTCAGCGGCGGCCCGGAATACTGACAGGCCAGCGTCTCAAAGGCCTGGCCGAGATCAAATCCGACGGAGGTCAGAGAAATCGTATCCCGCTGAAAGGCCAGGCGAACGCCCCGGGTGCGCTCAGGAGTGAGAAGACCAACCCGGCGAAGAGCCGCCAGCAGATCCAGACGCTGGACGACTGCACGATGGGGGTTGTCTCGCACGAGGACCCGTTCGTACTGCGGGAACCGCGCCTCCAGCATCCGCGACAGCAGTACCCTCTCACCAAATCGAAATGCCAGGTGGTTTTCCCCCTGGGCGAGATAAAAGGGCTCCGCATCGTTTTCAGGAATGCGGCGGAGCTGGGCCAGAACCTTTCGCGGCAGGAGCTGCCGGTTGAAGGGGGGAGTTCCACCCGGGTGCGTGTCGCGGGCGAAGGCGAGACGGTGGCCGTCGGTGGCCACCATGTCGATGTCCCTATCGGTGAAATTCAGGAGGGCGGCGTTGAACTGAAACTGACCCTCCTCCGGCGACACGGCGAAAAAGGTGAGATCTATAAGCCGGTGAAGGAGCTGCTGCGGAATGGCAAAACCCTGTCCCTGCGGGATTTCTGGAAGGGTTGGAAAGTCCTCCGGCCGCAGGGAGGTCAGTTTCGACTCGTAGCTCCCCGAGCGCAACTCCACCCGCTCATCAGTGACGGACAGGTCCAGGGAATCCGACGGTAGAGCGCGGACGAGATCGTAGAACATTTTGCCGCGAATGGTGGCTCGCCCCTCCCGCCGAACGGCCGCCGGGCAGGAAGAAATGAGGGTGATATCCAGATCGGTGGCTGCCAGGGTGAGGCGATCACCCTGAGCGGAGAGCAGCACATCGGCGAGAATGGGCATGGCCATGCGTCGCTCGACGACGCCCTGAATGAGGGAAAGTTCTTCGAGGAGAACGGTCCGGTTGAGGGTGAGGTCCATGGATGGCGCAATCCTCCGTCCGACGTCTTCTAGGAAGGAACAGTGTAGCTGTTCGAGTAGAAGAGGTCGAGGGTGTGGAGGAGGTGGAGAGCATGGGTATGGGGCGGAATTGGCTTGGGTTGGGGAGCGACAAGGCTGTGGAGGGAATGGTGGAGGGGGTGTGGAGATGGGGGGAAAGGGAGGAGGAGGGGGAAGACAAAGGGAGGTGGGTGACGGAGGTCTGTGGAGGGGCTTCCACAGGTTTTCTTGAAGGGGCGATGAAGAGCGGCGGGGGAGGCGGGGGAAGAGGGGAGGCTAGCGGAAGTGATCGAGGAAGGTGGAGAGGGTGGAGGCGAAGGTGGGGTTGGTGCGGCGCTGCTCGGCGATGGCCTCGTAGGAGTAAATGACGGTGGAGTGATGCTTGTTAAAGAGCTTGGCAATTTCGGGATAGGAGAGGGACAAGGTTTCGCGGATCACGTACATGGCAACCTGACGGGGAAAGGCCACGGATCGACGGTTGTCTCGGCCCTTGAGATCGGCGACCTTGACGCCGTAGTGATGGGCGATGAAGCGGATGATATCGGCGGGGGTGGTGTGACGTTCCTGGGGAAGGACGTGGTGGAGGGCGGCGCGGGCGGCTTCCAGGGAGGGCGAGTTGCCGGAGAGAACGAAAAAGACGAGGACGCGGTTGAGGTAACCCTCGAGCTCCCGAATGTTCTCCCGGACGCGGCGGGCGAGAAAGAGGACAACATCGTCGGGAAGTTCAACGCCCTCCGCGTGGGCCTTCTCACGGATGATGGCGCATTTGGTCTCGAGGTCGGGAGGCTGAATGTCGGCCACCAGGCCCCAGACGAAGCGGGTGCGGAGACGTTCCTCCAGACCCTGAATGGCTGCGGGTGGGGTATCGGAGGACAGGACAATCTGGTTGCCAGCCTCGTGCAGGCTGTTGAAGGTGTGGAAGAACTCTTCCTGGGTACCCTCCTTGCCGGCAAGCGTGTGGACGTCGTCGAGCAGTAGCAGGTCAACCTGGCGATAAGTCTCGCGGAAGATGGCCATGCGGCGGAGACGAATGGAGGTAATGAATTCGTTGACGAATTGCTCGGTGGGCACGTAGCGAACGCGCGCGTTGGGATGGCTGGCGAGGATTTCGTTACCGATGGCGTGGAGGAGATGGGTCTTTCCGAGGCCAGAACCGCCGTAAATGAAAAGGGGGTTGTAAGCCTGACCAGGGTTTTCCGCGACGGACTTGGCGGCAGCGCGGGCGAACTGGTTGGATGGTCCGGGAACGAAGGAGGCGAAGGTGTAACGGGAATTGAGGGTTGGGCGGGGAGTGGGGAGGCCGGGTTGGGGCGGCGTGTCGGAGGAGTAGGAGATAACCACGGAAATGGGAGAGCCCAGATAAGCAGCGGCGACCTGTTCGATCAGGGGGAGGTAGTGGTCGCGGAGATAGTCGGCGTAAATCTGCGAAGGGGCGAGGAGGCGGAGAACCCCGGGGGGGGATTCGGCAACGTGGAGGGGAGCAAACCACAGATCGAACTCCTCAGGGCCTACGCGTTGGGCCAAGGGGGACTTCAAGGAGGTCCAGAGGGAACGCGGGTCGTTCTTCATCGGTACGCCCGTTTTGGGGGGAGGAAGGTTAGCACATACCTGCCTTGACCGGGAGGGGTCGGGGGGGTAGACTTAAAAGCCCTACCAGCGGCGACGCGGGTCGGGCGAGGAGTGAGACAATGAAGCGGACGTTTCAACCGAACAACCGCCGGCGGAAGAAGAAGCACGGCTTTCGCGTGCGCATGCGCACCGCGAATGGCAGGCGGGTGCTGGCGGCGCGGCGCCGCAAGGGGCGCAAGCGTTTGGCCGTGTGACCTGGCAGTGTCGACAGGGCAACGGCTGCGTCGGCGAGCCGAGTTTCAACGAGTTTACGCGCGCGGGATCAAGGTGACGGGTCGACTTCTGGTGCTCTTCTTTGCGAAGGGGGGGGAGGGCGTGTGCCGCCTGGGAATCACGGTGACCAGGCGGATCGGAAACGCGGTGGTTCGCAACCGGGCGCGCCGACGGATACGGGAGCTGGTGCGGGGGAACGGCGCGGCCATGGTGGGGCTGGAAGGGGACCTGGTGATCAACGCGCGGCGCGGCATCGTAGAGGCAGCGTGGCAGGAGTTGGAAGAGGAGTTCGCGAGGTGCCTGGGGCTGGTACAGCGACGGGTTTTTGGCGACGCGTCGCGGTGAGTGGCCTGCGCGCCTACAAGCGGTGGATTTCGCCGTGGCTGCCGCCGGCTTGCCGCTTCTCGCCCACATGTTCAGAGTACATGGCCGAGGCGATTGAAATACACGGGTTGGGACGCGGTTTGTGGTTGGGAGTGAAGCGCCTTGGGCGCTGCCATCCATTTCACCCCGGCGGGAGCGACCCGGTGCCGGCAAGGAGGGCGTGATGGAGAAGAGAGTGCTTCTCGCCGTGGCGTTGTCGGGGCTGGTGCTGGTGGTCTGGTACTCGTTGTTCGCACCGGTGCCAGGATCGAGAGAGGGCGAGAAGAGGGAGATGCCATTGCCGGCGGAAAGGGTGGAAGGGGGGCAGGTATTGGAGGAGGGGGAGGAGGGGGGGGAGGCACACGCGCCGGTGG
>CALEVZ010000023.1 GCA_937924755.1 uncultured bacterium | reverse complement strand
CACTCCAACAAGTTCCCTCTCAAGTATAGGGACTCGGAGACCCCCGGGCAACGTTGCCCGGCGAGAGCCCTTGCCAGCTCCGCATCTCTCCTGTCACCTCGTAGTCGCTGTTGCCTCCAGTGATCTGCGTCACTGTCCCGGCCTCCCTGCTGTCCCATACTCAATCGCAGGGGTTGCGATGGCGGCTGGCAACGGCTCCGGGCGAACGGTCCTGCTGGTGGGTTTCGACCCGGCTGGCGTCGAGGCGCTGGGGGAGGCGCTGGGGAGCCGGCGCTTCACCATCGCCGCGGCGAGCCCTGTGGCCGCCCTGGAACAGGCGACAGCGGCGGCCGTAGACGCCATCGTGGCGAGCTACCCATTGGCTGTCGACTCCACCCGGGCGTTTCTCTCGACCCTGCGTCACCCCAACTCGGCCAGCCGGCAGGCGGCGTTCGTGTTCGTGGCCTCGAGCGCCACCCGCAGCAACGCCGAGGCCTTCGTGGGCTGGGGCGCCAACCGGGTGGTGGGAGTGGAGGACGCGCCGCGGATGCTGCCGGGGTTGCTGGATCGCCTCCTGCGCGTCGCGCCACGGGTCAAGGTCAAGGGGGTGAGCCGCCTGGACCTGGTCAGCCAGCCACTGGCGCACCGCGTGCTCTGCCAGACGGTGAACGTGTCGGCCACCGGCATGCTGGTGCGCCTGCCGAGGGTGCTGCCGCTGGGCTCGGAGGTTCGCTTCGAGCTCACGCTGCGCCCGGATTTCCCGCCGGTGTCCGGGCGAGCCCGCGTGGTGCGCCACACGGTGGAACGGCGCGAGCCCTACACCGGCGTGGGGATCACCTTTTCCGAGCTCGACGGCGACGGAGAAGCGCGGCTCGAAGATCAGCTGTCCCGCCTGGCCGGATAGCGCCCTTCAGTGCCCCCGGGGTGATCCGGACCGATCCTGACGGACGCCTTCCTCTCCTTGGGGGTGGCCAAGAAGGCCGTCACCGGGAAACCGCGGGAGGCTCGGTCAGGTCGGGGTGGCGGATGAACCCCTCCGGCGCTTCCTTGAGCAGGCGCAGGGTCTGCATGTTGACGCGCTTTTCGATGAGCAGCTCGAAATCGCCGGCGTTGGGGTTGCGCTCGCGGAACACCACGTGGATCGGCTCCCTGGCCTTGAGGCTGGGGAATCGGCTGGGCTGGTACTCCCAGATCTGCACCGCCCCCGACTCCACGTAGGCGTAGCCCCGGGGGCCGAACCGCTCGAAGCGGTCCTGACCGCGCCTGCCGCCTGCCTCGAGATCCATGCGCCTGTCGCACATGCCGAGGAGGATCAAAACCTTGCCGCGTGCAGAGAGGGCCCCACGGACGCCCGCGTAGGAGAACAGCTTGTCCGCCGCTGCCACCCGCTGCTCGAAATCCTGCCGGAACTCGTTCTCCGGCGTGGCGAGGTCCGGGTCGCGACGGGCCCAGAAGAGCGCTAGAAAGCGCTCGGCCTCCTCGTCGGACGTCACCTTTTCCCAGGCGGCCTTCTCGGCCTCGGTGAGCAGGAACCCCTCTGGCCCGTCAGAGAAGGAGCGAAGATGGGGGTCAAGTTGCGCAGCCGCAGGGACAGCGGCCACCAGGGCGAGGGCCAGGATGGCGCATCGTCGCATCGTCGACTCCCCGGCGCTGGCAGCGACGCCAGCGCGCGCAGCGTTGTCGATCATGATACGGCCCGCTGCCGCTCAGGGTTTGGAGGTGATTGACAACAGCCGGTTCAAGGAGCCGGAGGAAAACCCTTCGAGGTCGAGGGCGACGAAGGCAAAGCCGGCCTGCTTGAGGCGGCGCACCACCTCGTCGGCCAGGTCGGGGGCCAGCAGACGGCTCATCTCCGCCCGCGGCACCTCCAGCCGCGCCACCGCGCCGTGGTGGCGCACCCGCAGCTCGGAGAAACCCAGCTCTTTGAGGGCCGCCTCGGCGCGCCCCACCTGGGCCAGCTTCTCCGCGGTGATCGGCTCCCCGTAGGGCACCCGGGAGGACAGGCAGGGGGAGGCGGGCTTGTTCCAGACGGGCAGGTCGAGGGCCCTGAGGGCGGCGCGGATGTCCTCCTTTCCCCAGCCCAGCTCGGCCAGGGGCGAACGCACCCCGGCCTCGGCGGCGGCCCGTCGCCCTGGCCGGTAATCCCGCTGGTCATCGGCGTTGGTGCCGTCGAGAACCGTGTCCATCCCCAGTTGCCGGCCCAGGGTGACGAGCCGCCGGAACAGCTCGCCTTTGCAGAGGTAGCAGCGCTCAGGGGGGTTGGCGGCGTAGCCGGGGATGGCCAGCTCGGAGTAGGTGATCTCCTGGTGGCGGATGCCGATGCGCCGGGCCAGTTGCCGGGCGGCTTCCGCCTCCCCGGCGGCTAGACTCTCGGAGCGAGCGGTCACGGCCACGGCGCCATCCCCCAGGGCCTGCTGCGTCGCCCACGCCACCAGGGTGGAGTCGGCCCCCCCGGAGAAGGCAACCAGGGCACTGCCGAGGCCGCGCAAGTGGTTGACCAGGGCATGCGGCTCTACCATGCGACTCATTATATCGACAGGGCAGGCTCCCGACGGTGGGGGAACAACTCCTCCCCGTGCATGGGTTGCCGATGCACGTAGTGTGCCCTGGCGCGCGATAGACTTGAAATGTTGGTCGCCACGCCGCATCGCCGGGAAGGTGGGAAGCCATGAGCCAAGATGCACGCAGATCGGCCTTCGGGCCCAACGACTGGTTGCTGGACGAGATGTACCGCGCTTACCTGGCGGATCCCGCCTCGGTGGGGGAGAGTTGGCAGGAGTTCTTCGCCGACTACCGGCCGCCGGCAGGACGAACGGTGCCTGCCCCGGCGCCCGTCCCCGCCTTTTTTGGCGAGGAAGCACACCTCGTGGCGCCGCGCGGCGCTGAACCGCTGCGCGGCGGCGCCGCACGACTGGCCGCCAACATGGACGCCTCCCTCACCGTCCCCACCGCCACCACCGTGCGCACCGTGCCGGTCAAGCTGCTGGAGGAGAACCGCGCCCTCCTGAACCACCACCTGAAAGATTCCCAGGCGGGCAAGGTCAGCTTCACCCACATCCTCGCCTGGGCGCTGGTGCGCGCCCTCAAGGCCCGCCCGGGGATGTGGGCCGTCTACCGCGAGATCGACGGTCAACCCCACCGCATCATCCCTGAGCACGTGAACCTCGGCCTGGCGGTGGACGTCGTGCGCCGTGACGGCACGCGCACGCTGCTGGTGCCCAACCTCAAGGCCGTCGAGCAGATGGACTTCGCCACCTTCTTCGCGGCCTACAACGACCTGCTGCGACGGGTCAACGCCAACCAGGTTTCCCCCGAGGACTTCGCCGGCACGACCGTGAGTCTCACCAACCCGGGGATGCTGGGAACCTCCCAGTCGGTGCCCCGTCTCATGCCCGAGCAGAGCTTCATCCTCGCCGCCGGCTCGATCGCGTATCCGCCCGAGTACCAGCTGGCCGATCCGGAGGTGGTGGCCCGGATGGGGATCAGCAAGGTCATGGCCCTGACCTGCACCTACGATCACCGCGTCATTCAGGGGGCGGAAAGCGGCACGTTCCTCGGCGTCCTCGCCGGGTTACTGGCAGGTGAGGAGGATTTCTACGAGGAGATGTTCGCCGCCCTGGACGCCCCCCACCTGCCCTTCCGGCTGGCGCGCGACGTCAACCCCGCCCTCGCCGCCGGCGCCGATGCGCTGGTGGCCAAGCAGGCGCCGGTGCTGCACCTGATCAACATGTACCGGGTGCGGGGCCACCTGCTGGCCCACCTCAATCCTCTGGGCAGCGAGATGCCCCGCCACTCGGAGCTGGAACTGGCGCGCTACGGGTTGTCCATCTGGGATCTGGACCGGGAGTTCTTCACCGGCGGCCTGGCTGGCCGGCAGCGGGCCACCCTGCGGGAGATCCTGCGCATCCTCCAGGACGCCTACTGCGACACCGTGGGCATCGAGTACATGCACATCCAGGAACCCGACCAGAAGGTGTGGATCCAGGAACGGGTGGAGGGCGTCGACAAGGAGGCGTGGCTGACCGCCGAGGAGAAGCGGCGCCTGCTGTTCAAGCTCAACGCCGCCGAGGCCTTCGAGCGGTTCCTCCACACCAACTATCTGGGCCACAAGCGCTTCAGTCTCGAGGGCGGGGAATCGGTGATCCCCATGCTGGATCGGCTGCTGTCCCGCGCCGCCGACGTCGGCGTGGAAGAAGTGGTCATGGGCATGGCCCACCGCGGCCGCCTCAACGTCCTCTCCAACATCGTGGGCATGAGCTACAAGACGATATTCAGGGCGTTCGAAGGGGAGCTGGACCCGGAGAGCCGTGAGGGCACCGGCGATGTGAAGTACCACCTGGGCGCCAAGGGCACGTTTACCTCCCCCGCCGGAGGCCGGGTGAAGGTGACGCTGGCTTCCAACCCCTCCCACCTGGAGGCGGTCAACCCGGTGGTGGAGGGCATGGCGCGGGCCATCCAGGACAGTCTGGGCGACGGCGAACGTCGGCGGGTACTGCCGGTTCTGCTGCACGGCGATGCCGCCTTCGCCGGGCAGGGGGTGGTGGCCGAGACCCTCAACATGAGTGCTCTGGCCGGGTACCGCACCGGCGGCACGGTGCACATCGTCATCAACAACGGCATCGGCTTCACCACCGCCCCCGTCGACGCGCGCTCCTCGGTGTACGCCACCGATGTGGCCAAGATGGTGCAGGCGCCCATTTTCCACGTCAACGGCGACGATCCGGAGGCGTGTCTGCGGGTGATGGATCTGGCCTTCGAGTTCCGCCACACCTTCGGCAAGGATGTGGTCGTGGACCTCATCTGCTACCGGGTGCACGGCCACAACGAGGCCGATGAGCCGGCCTACACCCAGCCCCTGATGTACGAGCGTATCGCCGCCAAGCGCTCGGTGCGCAAGCTCTACACCGAGAGACTGATCAACCGCGGTGACCTGACTTTGGAGGAGGCGGAGAGGGCGCTGGCTGACTACAAGGCGCGGCTGGAGGAGGCATTCGCGGAGACGCGGGATCTGGGCGGCGCCACCGTCGCGCCGCCGGTGGCGGAGGCGGTGGAGACCGAGAGGCCGGTGCCGGCGGTGGATCGCTTCACGCTGGAGGAGGTGCTGGCGGGTATGACGGCGGTTCCCGCTGGTTTCACCATGCACCCCAAGCTGGCCCGTGCCTTTGCCGGCCGCGCCCGCATGCTCGCCGAGGACGCGGTGGATTGGGGCACCGGGGAGCTGCTGGCCTTCGGCTCGCTGCTGCTGGAAGGGGTTCCGGTGCGGCTGTCGGGCCAGGACTCTCGGCGGGGCACCTTTAGCCAGCGACACGCCGTGCTGGTGGATTTCAAGACCGGCGCCAGCTACACGCCGCTGCGCCACCTCTCGCCCTCCCAGGCGCCCTTTTTGATCTACGACTCGCTGCTGTCCGAGTACGCCGTGTGCGGGTTCGAGTACGGCTACTCGGTCAGCCGCCCCGAGGCCCTGGTGCTGTGGGAGGCGCAGTTCGGCGACTTCGCCAACGGCGCCCAGATCGTCATCGATCAGTTCCTGGCGGCGGCGGAAGAGAAGTGGGGGCAGCGCTCCCGCCTGGTGCTGCTCCTGCCCCACGGCCAGGAGGGACAGGGACCGGAGCACTCCTCGGCGCGCCTGGAGCGCTTCCTGCAGCTGTGCGCCGGCGACAACCTGCGGGTGGCCGTGCCCACCACCGCCGCCCAGCACTTCCACCTGCTGCGCCGGCAGGCGTACCTGGAGCCGGCCGTGCCGCTGGTGGTGATGACGCCCAAGAGCCTGTTGCGCGCCCGCGAGGCGCGCAGTGCCGCCGTCGAGTTCACCGACGCCGAATTCCGCCTGGTCTTGGACGATCCGGCGCCGCCGACGCCAGTGCGTCGGCTCCTGCTGTGCACCGGCAAGGTGGCCTACGACCTTCTGGCTCGCCGGGCCGAGCTGGGCGCCGAAACGGCGGTGGTCAGGCTGGAACAGCTCAATCCGTTCCCGGCCCGGGAACTGGCGGCCATCGTCGGGCGTTATGGCCCGCCCGACGACGTGCGGTGGGTCCAGGAGGAGCCCCGCAACATGGGCGCCTGGAGCTTCGTGGCCCCGCTCTTGCAAGAGGTGCTGGGGGATTGTCGCGTCCGCTACGTGGGGAGGCCGCCCTCGGGCAGCCCGGCCACCGGCTCCGCCCGCCGCCACCAGCAGGAGCAGCAGGCGCTCGTCGAGGCGGCCTTCGCCCCGGGGTAGGCGGGGCTCACTCCCTCATGATGTAGACCAGCTTTACGTAGGGTGGAGGATGCCCGGCGGCGTCCACCACCACCGGATGGACGTGGTCGTCGGCCTCCACCTTCTCGTCAGCGGGAGGAAAAACGGTACCAGGGCCAGGGTGCTGCCGGGGGCACATGGGGACGATCCGCCCCGCCAGGGTGGTGATGCACTACACCAGGATGGGGTCAAGGGCGGGCCGGAACTCGTCCACGGTGAAATCCCCGCCGCGCACCAGGCTCACCGCCGTCCAGGCTGGGGGCTGGCTGTCCAGGTGAGTGAGGCGCCTGGAGTTGGCCAGGTAAGGCGGTGGCCGTCGCCGCGAATACCAGGCCGAAAAGTGCGAGGAAACGCCCGGCCCCGGGGTCGCGACGGGGAATGGAGCGCCCCAGCACCGCCAGCAGCCCCACCGCCAGCCACACCGCGACGATGCTGCCCAGTGTCCAGGGGAGGAAAATCGGCACGGCCCGATGGTAGCAACCCCGACTGAGACCGGGGCAGTCGCCGGGACCCCGCGGGGGGCAAGGTTGGGCCGGTCAGCGGGCGGCGAGCACCTCCACCTCGTGGATGGACCAGTAGTACACCGCGTCCTCTTCGGTACAGGTGAGCCGCAGGGCGTCGGCAAAGGTGGGGGGGAAGGTGATGTCGAGGAAGGGGTCGCGGGGGCTGAGGAAGAAGGTAATCGGAAGGGCCACGATGGCATCGGCGGCGACGACCATCCACTGACCTTCGCGAGCCGCCTCCACCAGCCAGCCGCGGGGGTAATCGAGAGAGCTCTCCCCCAGGTGGAGCCGCAGACCGGTCACGCCCTGCACTTTCCCCAACTCTATGGTCACGCTGTCGCCGGGCCGTTGGCGGTGGCCGGTGCTCCAGCGCGTGGCGAGCTTCCCGTCCACTGCCAGGGGAGCGGCCTCGGGACACGCCGAGGCCGTAATACGGTGCACCGGCACCACGGCCGGGGGAAGCTTCCCCCGCCGAAAGGAGGCAGGGTGGCTGCCCTCCAGCTCGAACACCCACGCCTGGGGGAGCAGCTGCACGAGCCTCACGCCCGGGGCGGTCTGCAGCTGCCCGCCGAGGGCGACACCCGCCTTCCACGACGTGCCATCGCGCCGCCGATGAACCACCAGGTAGCGCACCCCCAAGGCGCGGGCGTCAGCCAGATTGTCGGCCAGGGGCAGCTCGCGCCAGCGGCGCTGCAGCTCCTCGTAGGCCGGCGGGGCAACCCCGGAAAAGCCGTTCACCAGCGGTCGCCAGTGGGTGGTGGAGGCGAGCATGCGCCGCGGTTCGATGCGCCACCATTCGTGGCGGTCGCGAGGCAGCGGGAGCTCCAGGATGCCGTCGCGATGTCCGGTGCTACGAGCCACCCAGTGGTAGAGGCGGTGTTCCTCCTCGTCCAGGGCAACCGGGACCAGGGGCAGAGGCACGGAGGCGTACTCCAACGCCACCACAGCGAGCAGAGCGGTGAAGATCAGAGTGGGCCGTTGGCGCGCTCCCGCCAGCAACGCTCGCGTCCCCCACGCCGCCAGCAGGGCGATGGCCAGCATGGTCAGGACGTGCACCCGGGAGACCGCGCGAATGCCGTTGAAACCTGGCACAAAGCGCAGAAGGAGCCAGTATGGCCCTTTCTCGCCGAAGGTCAAGGCGAACGCCAGCAGGCCCAGGGCTACGTATACCCCCAGGCGCCCGTCCCCCTCACGGGGCAGGCGGAACGTGCGGGCCAGCGCCGCGGCCGCCAGCAGGAGGGCGGCCAGCATGGCCGGCCGCAGCGGCGAGGACACCGACAGGAGGGGGCGCAGCGACAGGGGGCCCAACACCGCCACCCAGGCGGCGCTCGATGCCGCCACCGCGGCTGCCGCCGTGAGGGCCTTCTCGGCGCGTCCGGTCGGACCGCCGCAGCGTGCCCAGGCCACCGCCCCGACCAGCGCCAGCAACAAGGCCATTACTCCGGCCCAAAGCTGCCCCTCGGGGGTGCGCAGGGGTTTGGACCATGTACCGTATAGGCGATTGACCTGTGGGGCGGCGAGGAAGGACGCCAGCGTCGGCTTGGACATCACCTCCCGGCGGAGGGCGAGTTCCCGCTGCATGAGAACGTATTGGCGAAAGAACGGGGCGGCCACGGCGACGACGACGAGGCCGACAATCGCCAGCCCGCGCCAGGTGCTGCCGTCGCCCAGCAGGCGGCGGCGGGGCAGCTCGATGAGCAGGAAGAAACTCACAGCGAGGCTCAGGAACAGGGCGTAGTAACCGTTGGCGAGGATCTGGGCAGTGAAAACGGCGGCAAACAGCAGGGCATCCCAGCTCCGCCGGTGTTCGAGGAAGCGATCGAGGAACAGCAAGGACAGGGGGATCCCGCCGGCCGCCAATACCTGGACGTGGGAAAGGTGATCGAACATGAAGGGACAGAAGGCAAAGATCACCCCGGCCTGAAGGCTGGGCAAGGTGGCGCCGGTGAGGCGGCGGGCGAGGGCGTACATTCCCAGCGCCGAGGTGAAGAAGGCCAACAACAGGATGACGTTGTGGGCCAGGACAGGGTTGCCGACGGCCCAGATGAGGGGAGCGGCCAGCAGCGACTGGGGGAAGAGGTGCTCCGAGTAGGCCAGCGTGCGCCGGTGGGGAAAGAAGATGTTGGCGTCGAAGTAATCGGCGAACTCCAGGCGCGCGAGCTTATGGGCGTTCCAGGCCAGCACCCAGGAGTTGAAGAGGGGGTCGCCGGGGTCCTTGACGCGGTCACCCAGATGCAACACCTGCGGCCAGGTGGCGAGCAGGGTGAGGGCAGCAAGCAGGGTGCTGACCGCAACCCGGCGCGTCGCTGTCCTCACAGCGTGAAATCTACGGCTGCCAGCAGCTTCTCGTTGATCGGGGCGCTCATTCCGAGGCGGCGGGCCTCCCGCACCACTGCGCCATTGCGCCACTCCAGCGCCTTGGCGGTGCTCACCCGCACCCAGTGCAGCGGCGCCGCGCTCGCTTCGAAGCTCGCCCACCAGGCAGGATCGGGCTCGATCCCCACCGCCCGGGCCAGGACCGTCACCGCCTCCTGGAACACCGCCCTGGCCTCCTCTCGCCAACTTTCGAGGTACTCGCGCAGGTTCAACCCCCGCACCGCCAGGGGCAGGCCGACCACGCAGTTGAACCCCATCTTTTCCACATCGGCGGCGGCGAAATCAGAAGCGGCCAGGGCAACGCAGGGGATACCGCCCTGGCTCAGGCACCGGGCAAGGGACTGTGCCAGCGGGCCGGTAAAGGGGGAGGGGCGCAGGACCTGGAAGAACTCGCCCTTGGAGGTAAACCAGATAAGCCCCCGGGAGCTCTCCGGCAGCGCCGCCAGCAGCGGTCGGACCCAGCCGTTTTGCACGAACACCAGGCGGTGTCGGTGGATCCCGGAAAGGCGCGGCAACAGCTCCGGCAGTGTTTCCTCCCGCACGCATACCAGCACCGGGCCATCCCCTGCGGCCAGGGTGTCCCACCCCTCCCCACGGGTCACCGGCTTCACCTCCACGCCGGACCGGTCCAGGGCCCCGGCCAGCCTGCGCCCGACCTCTCCCATGCCGATGACGTGCGCCCGCATGGGACAATGGTGCCGCAGCAGGCACGAAAAGGCAACGAAAACGTGTCGAATCACCCCGCCAGTTGGTAAACCATTCCCCCCAACAGATGCGGTTTGGCCCGGCGATCACCCTTGGGGAAACACGCGGGGCGGAGTCGCCTCCGCCCCCGCAGGGGACGCTGCGAGTATCGTTAGAACGAGGCCAGCATCTGTTCGGCCTCGTCGCAGGTCTTCTTGACGCCGGCCACCGACTTGGCCAGGGCCTCGCGCTCCTCGTCGGTGAGGTCCAGCTCGATGATCTTCTCCACGCCGCCGGCACCCAGGATGGCGGGAACGCCGACGAAAAGGCCGTGCACCCCGTACTCCCCTTCGAGCTTGGCGCACACGGCGAGGATCTTGCGCTTGTTGAAGATGATCGCCTCGGCCATCTCGAGCGCCGCCCACGCCGGTGACACGAACGCCGAGCCGAACCCCAAAAGGCCCACCACCTCGCCGCCGGCCTTGCGGGTGCGCGACTCGATCTTGGCCAGGGTGTCGGCATCCAGGAACTTGGTCACCGGGATACCGGCAATCTGGCAGGAGCTGCGCACCGGCACCATGTCGTCGCCGTGGCCGCCCAGCACGATGGCGTTGACGTTCTCCACCGACACCCCCGCCGCCTCGGCGACGAAGTAGCGGTAACGCCCGGAATCCAGCACCCCCGCCATCCCCATGAGCTTGTTCTTGGGCGGCGCCAGCCGCTTGTCCAGGGTGTAGACGATGGCATCCAGGGGGTTGGCCACCGAGATGATCATGGCGTCGGGACAGTACTGCTGGATGCCCTTGGCCACCTCGATGGTCACCTTGAGGTTGATGGCCAAAAGTTCCTCGCGGCTGGGGAAGGTGCCGTCGGGCCGCGCTTTGCGGGGCACCCCGGCGGTGTTGATCACCAGTTCCGCCCCCGCCAGCGCCGAGTAGTCCTTCGACCCCACCAGCTTGATGTCCCTGGCGATGGTCGGAAGCCCTTCGGCGATGTCCAGGCACTTGCCGATGGCCACCGACTGCTTTTTCACCACCTCCTGCCGCTCCGGCGGGTCTGCGGGGTTGGGCATGGGGGCCGGGTCGGCCATGCCGATCTCCCGCGCCAGGGCGCGCTGGGCGATTTCCTGCGCCAGGACTCCACCGATGTAGCCGCCGCCGATCAATCCGATTTTCTTCAGCATTTCACCCCTCCTTCCTTCGCCTGTCGATCTTCGGTCGCTTGTTTTACCGCACGGTCGGAGCGGGGGCTTCTGGAATGCCCTCGCGCCGCGCCACTCCCTTCGGGGTCTCCGCCAGCCTGGCGGGACAACGTTGCTCACGCAACTTGAAGTAGTCGGCCACCAGCTCCCGCTTCATGAGCTGAATGGCCTTGGCCGGATCGACTCCTTTGGGGCACACCCGGGAGCACTCCCCGGCGAAGTGGCAGCGCCAGGGGCCGCGCTCCCCCTCCAGCACCTGGCGCCGGTGGGTGAAACCGTTGTCCCGGGAGTCGGAGTTGTAGCGGTGCGCCTGGGCCAGGGGCATGGGTCCGGAGTACACCGGGTCGGTGGCGCAGGTGGGGCAGGCGGCCATACAGCACCCGCACTTGATGCAGTAGGAAAACTGCAAGTAGTGCTCCAGTTCCTCCGGCGACTGCCAGAACTCGCCGGAGGGCTTCTCCATCTCCTCGTGGTCGTCGCGCACGATGAAAGGGAGAAGCTGCCGGTGAGTTTCCAGCATGGGCATGAGGTCTGGCACTAGATCCTTAATAATATTGAAGTTGGGCAGTGGACCCACGGCTACGGTGGTGGTTTCCAACTCGCAAATCTGAGTGTTGCAACCCAGGCGGGGCGAGCCGTTGATGAGCATGCCGCAGGAGCCGCACACCCCCATGCGGCACGACGAGCGCCACGCCAGGGTCGGAGCGTGGAGCTCCTTGACCAGCCACAGGCCGTCCAGGACCGTCATGCCGGGGGCGTAGGGGATGCGGTACTCCTCCCAGTGGGGTGCCCTATCTTTGTCAGGATCAAAGCGGCGGACGCGGTAGGTGACCTCTTTGACGTTGGCAAAGTCCATCGCCACCCCCCTTTACAATGACCGTGCCAGCGCCAGGCTGGCGAACGCCGCCCAGGTGCCGTAGACGAACAGTCCCAGGCCCAAAAGCGCCAGAACCACGGTCGTCGCGCGCTTGACCCCATCACCGAGGTTGAGCTCGAAGAGGATGTTCTTCAGCCCGTAAAGGCCGTGGAAGAGCGCCGCCCCCAGCAGTACCGTGTAGGTGACGGGGAAGAAGATCATCTTGCCCCGCGCCACCACGTTGGCCCAATCGATGGGATGGCCGCCGGCCGGGTTTAAGGAGGCGATGTTGACCACGTCGTCCAGGTGCATGATGAGCATGTGCAGCCCTAGAAAGACGAAAATGACCAGGCCAGCGAGCACGTGCCAGGTCCACAGCTTGGCGTCGCGGATCATGGCGTCACCCCCTTGTGCAGAACGAAGAAGTCCAGGGTACCCGCCGCTGCCAGCAGGGCGGCCAGCAGCAGCGCCACGATCGCCAGTGGACGTTGGAAGTCCACCGAGGTCTTGTAGGGGTAGACCGGCTCGAAGGGCTTGCCCACCCCCCAACCGAGCTCGATGAACGCCAGGCGCAGACCGTTGGCGGCGTGAAAGGCGAAGGCCAAGAACACCAGGTACTCACCCACGGTGAAGAGCGGCCCGGTGACCCTCCCCATGGAGGCCACCCACGCTGCCTCGCCGAAGGCGCGGGCGGAGGTGACCAGGATGTGCAGCAGGAAATAGAAGATCAGCCCCAGCCCGGTGAGGCGGTGCAGGGTGTAGAGGTAACGCTCCATCCCCCAGCGCCCACCTCCCAGCCACCCCCCTACCCCCAGGCGGTTCGGGTATCCCTTGGCAGTGAGCATGCTCGCTCCCCCCTTCCTCAGTACTTCCGTTCCACCGGCTTCCACGTGGTGATAGTGACCGGCTTGTACTCCAGGCGTGGGCCCCGCTCGGTCTTGAAGGCGAGGGTGTGTTTGAGCCAGTTGTCGTCGTCCCGGGTGGGGAAATCCCGCCGGGCATGACCGCCGCGGGATTCCTGCCGCGCCAGCGCCCCCGTCACCAGCACCTCGGCGAGGTCGATCAGGTTCTCCAGCTCCAGGGCATGGAAGAGGTTGGAGTTATACGTCTGGCCCTGATCCACCACCGGGGCCTGGCGCGCGCGTTCCCGGATCGCTTGGACCGTCTCCAGCGCTTTGGCGAGCCCCTCGCCGGTACGGAAGACCCCCGCGTTGTGGTCCATGGTGGCACGCAGTTCCCGGCGGAGTTCGTACAGATTCTCGCTCCCCCGGCGTCCTTTGAGCTCCGCCACGTGCTCCTGGGCGGCCTTCACCATGCTCTCGGGGACGGGGGCGGGATCCTTGAGCTTGGGCATCGCCGCGACGATCTCGGCGCCGGTGATGCCGCCCCACACCAGGCATTCGGCGGTGGAGTTGGAGCCCAGGCGATTGGCGCCGTGCAGGGAAACGCAGGCGGCCTCGCCGGCGGCCCAGATCCCCTCCACCCGCGTCTTGCCGTTGATGTCCGTCTCCACCCCGCCCATGGAGTAATGGGCCACCGGGCGAATGGGGATGGGGTGGGTGATCGGGTCGATTCCCAGGAACTTGATGCACACCTCGCGGATCAGGGGCAGACGGGTGTTGATGCGCTCGGCGCCCAGGTGGGTGAGGTCCAGGTGCAGGTAGTGAAGGCCATCCTCGCGCTGGAAACCGCGCCCCTGCAGGATTTCCGTCATCTCCGCCCGTGACACCATATCGCGCGGCGCCAGCTCCATAAGCTTGGGCGCGTACTTGTCCATGAAGCGTTGACCGGCGTTGTCCTTGAGGTAGCCGCCTTCGCCCCGGCACCCCTCGGTCATCAAGATGCCGGAAGGCACCAGCCCGGTGGGGTGGAACTGCAAGAACTCCATGTCCTCCAGCGGCAGGCCGGCGCGGTAGGCCATGGCCATGCCGTCGCCGGTGACCGTCTGGGAGTAGGTGGTGAAGCCGTACAGGGTGCCGGCCCCGCCCGAGGCGATGAGCAGCGCCTTGCCGCGCAGCACCACGGTCTCGCCCGACGGGGCGTGGATACCCACCAGCCCCGCGAAACGGCCTTCGGCGACCAAAATGTCGGTGACGAACAGCTCGTCGTAGCGGGAAAAATTGCGATACCGCAGCAATTGGTCGTACAACGTCTGCATCTCGAAAAAGCCGGTCTTGTCGGCCGCCAACGTGGCGCGCGGGTAAGAGTGCCCGCCGAAGGGGCGCTGGGAAATCCTGCCGTGTTCGTCCCTTGTCCAGGGGATGCCCCAGTGGTCCAGCAGCAGAATTTCCTCCGGCATCTGCCGCACGAATCGGTGCACCACGTCTTGGTCGGCGAGAAAGTCGGAGCCCTTCACCGTGTCCCAGGCATGCAAGTCGAAGGAATCACCCTCCTCCGGGCGCAACACCGCCGCCGTGCCGCCCTCGGCGCACACCGAGTGGGCGCGCATCAGCTGCACCTTGGAGACGATGCCGATGTCGATCTTGCCACCGCTCTTGCGCGAGATCTCCACCGCGGCTCGCAGCCCCGCTAGACCCGCCCCCAGGATGAGGACGTCGTGGGTGATCACCTGAGCCATCGTCAATCCTCCCTCTCAGTTCGCCGTGACACAGCCCGTCTCCACCGGCTTCGCGGCGGCGACTTTGCCCCCGGGGCGGCAGATCTCCTTTGTCGGTGAGGAGTGAGTGAACGAGGAGGACCCGCACCCCGGGTGTAATCCGGCGGCAGGCACGCCGCACCGTTGTGGCCTGTGCCAGCCCTTCGTGCAGGTGTCCACGCCCCCCGTCCCCCTCGCTTCGGAGGCGACGACTCGCATCGTCGCACGACACGGGGGCGACATTAGCACCTTATTCGTCTTTTCACAACCTCGGAGCCGGGGGTCCGGCGATCCCCGCCCGTGCCCCGTTTCGATGCGCCGGGAAGGAGAAGTGCGGAACCGGTACCAATTCCTCTCACGTCCCGTAATCCGCGGTACACTGCAAGACGCGTTACCGCTGGCTTGAAGGAGGTGTGACCAGATGTCACAGTGGAGCCGGGCAAAATCGTGGAGGGCGTCAGCAGCCTCCGGGTCGACGATGGAACATCTGCTGCTGCCGCATCTTGCGTGACTGGCATGGGATATGCAAGAAGGAGGGCGCGATGAAGTCTTGCAGCTTTCGTACGCGCGGCTTCACTTTGCTGGAGGCGCTGGTGGTGGTGGCGCTGCTGGGGATCGCGGCGACCATCGTTGTCGGCACCTTGCAAAGCACCTATCAGAAGATGCGCCTGGAGACCGCGGTCAACGACATCGACTCCTTGCTGGAGTCGGCGTACGAGCACATGGTGAGCAGCCAGGCGGAGGTGTTTTTCGGCCTGGTTTCGGGTCCTCCCTTTCGGCTGCGCGTGACCAGGGATGCCGGACTGTCGGTCGTCTTGAATGAGTACGTGGTCCCCGACTACGTGAACTTCTCCATGGGGGTGCTGGGGGCCGTGGACACCAACTGGCCGCCGGTGGCGTCCAACGGGCCGTGGCGACTGCGGCTGGACACCTTCGGGCGCACCACCACCGTGACCGGAGCGCCGTTGACCGCCGTCCAGACGCTGACGGTCACCCACCGGGACGTGGTGACCGGGCGGCTCAAGCCGCGCCTGCGCTATGAAGTCCGCATTTATCCCCTGTGGCGCGTGGATGTGGCCAAGGAGGTGGTGGAATGAGGCGCAGCGACGACGCCGCCGTGCCTCGCCGTCGCGGTGAGGCCGGGATGAGTTTGGTGGAAGTCCTCGTGGCCTTCTTTCTCCTGCTAGTGATTTCTCTGTCGGTGTTGGAAATGTTCACCCTGGCCTACGCCGTGAACATGGGCTCGGAAGCGCGCACGGATCTCACCTACCGAGCCCAGCGGGTGGGGGAGGCGATTCGCTGGATCTACAGCCTCCAGGACGCGAATCCGACGCTGTTCGATACGGCCAAGGCCAACTCCGGGGTTGATCTGGCGGCGCTGGCCCCTGGCACCAAGGTGACCCTGCCCACCTCCCCGGCAGCCACCACCTGGGCGTTCTGGGGGCCGGCCGGGGTCAATGTGGTGGAGCAGGACGCTCGCTTTGTGCTGCACTACACCGCCCACCCGGGCGGTGCCGCGGGGCGCTGGCGGGTGGTGGTGGGAGCGGATCCCCGCGGCGAGGGGCGTCGCTACCTGGGCAGCGTCTCGGCGGCAAAGGCGGTGAGGTATGTGGCGGTCATCCCCTAGGCGGCAGGCCGGCTTCGGCCTCGTGGAGATGTTGGTGGTGGTGGTCACCCTGACCATTATCCTGGTGCTCACCGGGCAGTTGGTCTTCGCCATGCGCCGCTCGGCGCTGCAGCAGCAGTACGCCGTGGACGCCCGGCAGACGGCGCGGGGCGCCGCCGATTACGTTACCTTCATGCTGCGCGGCGCCATGGATCCGCCCTTCGAGAACGCCGGTTCGGTGGCGCTGCTGGTGAACGCCTGGTGGGGAGGCAACAACACCCAGCTCACCTACGACAACGTCACCGACGCCAATCTCGCCGATGTGGGCACGGATATCGTCACGTTCGCCCGTTTCCACGAGGGCACCACCATCACTCCCGTGCGTGTGCAGGGCGGGCAGGACGCGGGCGGCGTGTGGTGGTGGGCCTTCGACGGCGGCTGTCGCCTCCCCGGCACCGAGGCCGAAAAAGAAGCCGCCAACATGGCGCTCTTCAAGCAGCTCACCGGGTTCACCAGCGATACGAGCCCCAGCGAGCTGTTGCTCCTGCTCGACGATGCCGGGCAGGCCGCCGTCTACCAGATCTGCTCCTACACCAGAGCGCACTGCTCGATGACGCTGCCCTGCGACCAAGCCTGCGTGGTCGTGCAGGCGGACAGCGCCTGCACCGGCGGGATCATCCCTGTGGGCGGCTATGCGGGCATGAGCAACCCTCGCCTGATCGTCGGGTTGCGCTACGCCACCCTGCGCGTCAAGGGGGGCTGGCTGCAGCAAAAAGATGGCATCATCGACCCGGCCAACCCCGACGACGGCTTCGTCCCTGTCCTGCCCAACGTGGAGGACTTGCAGTTCGCCTACATCTTCAATCAGGAGGTGGGTGGTGGTGGGATGGGCGACGTCATTTGGAACAACGACCCCGCCCATACCCTTATTGGCGGGGTTCCCACCGCGGCCCAGGCGCGTGACGTGATTGGCGTGCGTGTCACGGTCACCGGCCGGGCGGGGCAGGAGCAGCTGGGGGCGGGGCAGAGTCGCTTTTACCGGCCACGGGCGGAAAACCGTCCGGGAGGCGAGGAGCTGGGTGAGGCGGCGGACGGCTTCGCGCGCTTTACCGTGTCGTCCACCGCGTTGCTGCGCAACCGCACCATTGGAATGTAGGGGGTGGTCATGGGTCACAGTCGCCAACGGGGCATCGCACTGGTCAGCGTCATCGTGGTGCTGCTGGTGCTCACGGTGCTGGGCATCACCGCCGCCATCATGATGACCCAGGAAAACCGCACGGCGCGGCAGAACGAGCTGCAGAAGGCGGCTTTATACGTGGCCGAGGCGGGGCTGCGGCATGGTGAGCGAGTGCTCCGCAACACGCCGTTTTCCAACCTGACGCTGACCGCCATGCTGCAGTATGCCTCGACCACCCAGACGCCGGCGGCCTACCCCAGAATCCCCGAACCTCCTCCCCCCTGGGATGCCAGGCGCCTGGGGGCGTACCTCACCGACGGCGGCGTGGAGCTGGCCAATATCGAGAGCACCGCGGCGTTTCAGCTGCCGGGCAAGGACCGGGCGTTCTATAGCCTTTATGTGCGCAACAACGAGGATGACGTCAGCGGCCCCTTGGTCAACGGTGACCCGCGCATCCGCCTGATCTCGGTGGGCTGGATCGCCGATGCGCGGGGGCGAGTGCTGGCGGCCAAAACGGTGGAAGAAGAGTTCAATTTCCTAGGGGCGGCGCAAAGCCCATCGGCGCAGAAGCTCTCCGATCAGGGGGGCACCAGTTCCGGGGTCTTCACCCCGCAGTAGCAGGAGGCCTTGAGATGAAACGCATCTTGAAGATGGCACGTCTCGAACTTTCGAGCCAAGGGCAATGCCACCCCGCGTGGCGCCAGGCCGTGGCCATGCTGGTGGCCTTTCTGCTAACCCAAGTGACGGCGCTGCCCCTCAAAGCGCAGACCATCGACCCCGGTCGCGAGGGGTACGACCCCATGCGCCAGATCACCGAACAGATCCTGCCCCCCAACCTGATACTGGTGGTCGATCTTTCCGGTTCCATGGAGAACGACATCGCCGGCAACTGGGTGGGTGTGGATTCGGTCGGGCAGCCGCCCACGGCCCAGTGGATCGTCGAAGGCGAGAACTGCGGCTGCGATTCCGCGGGCACCGGCCTGCGCGGCCTGTACTACGACGTCAACCCCGCAGCCTATACCAACCCCCGCCCATCGCTGGACAGCTGGATTTCGAGCGGCGCCGCCGCCCTCAAAGCGGTACACGGCGTCGGGTTCGGCGCCAGCGCCCCGCCGGAGAACATCGACTTCGACTGGAGCAATGGCCGCCCGGACCCATCCGTCGGTAGCGACCATTTCGCGGTGCGCTGGGAAGGGTGGGTGGAGCCGCTGTTCACCGACGACTACCGCTTCCACGTCTGGAGCGACGACGGTGTGCGGGTCTGGCTCAACGGGGTCTTGATCATCGACTCCTGGAGGGATCAGGGGGCCATCTTTTTCAACGCGGAATCCGGGTTTATTCCCCTCGTGGCGTGTGAGAGATACCCGATTCGTGTGGATTTCTTTGAGAGGACCGGCCAGAGCGGGTTGAAGCTGTACTGGAGCAGCTCACCCGGCAATCAGTGGCACGAACCCATCCCCGTCCAGCAATTGTACCCAATGGAGGGTGTGCCCCCCACGGCCACTCCCACTTTCACGCCGACCCGCACCCCCACCCCCACCGCCACTCCCACGGCCACCGTGACCCCGACCCCCACCCCGACCTCGACACCCACGGTGACGCCGACGGTGACCCCGACCGCGACGCCGACCGCGACGCCCACGACGACTCCCACCGCGACCCGCACCCCCACGGCGACCCGCACCCCGACCGTCACGCCCACGGCGACCATCACACCGACGGCGACCATCACGCCGACGGCGACGGTGACGCCGACACGCACGCCGACACGGACGGTGACGCCGACACGGACGGTGACGCCGACACGGACGGTGACGCCGACACGGACGGTGACGCCGACGCGCACCCCGACCCGCACTCCCACGCGCACTCCGACGCCGGCGCCGCCGACGGCGACCCCGACGCGCACCCCGACCTTCACGCCTGGGCCGACGAACACGCCGACGCGCACCCCCACGCCCACCCCTACGCCGGCGCCACCGACGGCGACGCCGACCCGTACCCCCACGCCGCTGCCGCCGACGGCGACGCCGACGCGCACCCCCACGCCGGCGCCGCCGACACCGACGCCCACCAGGACCCCACGGGCCGTGCGCCCGCAGGCCGAGCCCACGGTGAACCCGGCGGCCGGTGCCGGCGCCGCGATGGCCTCGCTGTCGTCCGCTTCCCCGGCTCCCAAGCGGGGGTTGCTGTGGCGCCTGCTCGCGCCGCTGCTGCCCGACTCGACCCGCGGTTGGGGGGTGATCCCCAGCGCCGAGGCGGTGGTGATGCGGCCCGGCCATGCCGTAGTGGCGCCGGCGCTGTCAGCGCCGCTGCTGGCCCAGGCCGGCGGGGAAAACCGCTGCCGCGTCTGGCGCTACAAACTCGAGGTAGCGCAAAACACACCCAGCCGCATGGCGACCTTGAAGAACGCCCTGGGCGATTCGGTGAGTATCACTCTTCCCTGGCGTCCGCCAGCAGCGTGGGCCTCCGAGGCCGGGCAACTGGCGGAAGTGACCAATTTTGAGTGGTCACTCAGAACCGTCAGTGTGGAACCGTACGATCACGAATTCACCGAAAGTGATTGCGTAGACAGCGGGTTCATGGCTGACCACTGCGTCTGGAAGCGAACTTGGACGTGGGTGGTTTCCTCTTCGTCTCGCTTTCCGGACCCCGGCGAGCCCTTCGACGCGATCGACGAGGCCAACAACAATATGCCCACCAGGGGCACCTTCCCGGGCACCCAGGCGCCCCTGAACGTGGTGGGCAAGAACGCCGACAGGGTCAACTGGGGGCTGCTCACCTACCACGGCGGAACGGACCACGAGGTCAGGTGGTGCCCCGACCTGTCCGCGGTGCCGCAGTGCTCCGGCGGTGAGATCGACCCCGCCAAGCCGGTGTGTATCCGCGTGCAGGTGGATCCCATCGGCGATCCCACCGTCAACGAGGCCCAGCGCATCCTGTCGATGATGCGCCTGACCTCGGCGGCGCCAGTGGATGCCGATCACCCCAGGGGCCTGGGCGCGTCTGGATGGACGCCCACCCGCGCGGGGCTGGAGCTGGCGCAAATGGCGGCCGTCCAGACGGTGGCCAACGACCCCAAATCCCAGTGCGGTCGCACCACCGCCCTGATCCTGGTGACCGACGGCGAGTCCAACGAGTGCAACCCCAACAACAGGTTCTGGGCCGAAAACCGGTCCCCTGACGGCTGCACCAGCCGCACTCCGGGGGAGTACCGCGACTACCCGCCGGGGGTGGCCAACGACCTGTGGCTCAACTCCAAGATCAGCTACCGCATGGCCGACGACGGCGAGACCATCATCCAGGAGGGTTTGCGCAGCTGGGTGATCGGCTTCTCCCAGGACGTCTCTCCCTGCGAGCTGGACCTCACCGCCTACATGGGGCGCACCGATGCCTCGAGCCCCCTGGGCGATGGCGGCTTCTTCTACTTCGACAACCCCCGCCTGCCCCCCACCGATGAACTCACCGGCGATACCAACTTCACCGACGATGAAAGCCGCTTTGACCCGGCCGGAGGGCACTACGCCTTCTTCGCCAACACCGCCGAGGAGTTGGCGCGGGCGGTGGAGAGCATTCTGAGCAACTTCGGCGCCGGTGACTACACCACCGCGGCGCCGGTGGTGGCGGCGGGCAGTGCCACCGCTGGGCGGGTAGCTTTCGTCAGCGCCACCCGCTACCCCGGCTGGCGGGGCCACCTCTACGCCTACAACCTGGCCGCCGATTGCAGCAGCCCCCACTGGGACTGCACCAAACCCTGCGGCTGGAGCACCACCGTCACCAACCCCGACGGCACGACCCGGATTGTCCGCTCCAACTGTGTCTGGGACGCCGGGGAGGTGCTCTCCCTGGGCGCGGGGACGGCCTTTGCAGCCGACGGCACGGTCACGGCGCGTAAGGACCGCAACAACGGCGTGACGCGGAAGATCTACACCTGGGATCCCGCCGATCCGGGCACCCTCATCGAGGTGAGTGCGGACAACCTGATGAGCATCCGGGCCCTGGTGGGCTGCGATCGCCACGATCCCGGCTGCCCGTTCAACGCCGAGGTGATTGACTTCCTGCGCGGCAACGACGGGACCGGTAACCCCCGCGCCTGGGCGCTGGGGGCGATCATCAACTCCACCCCCACCGTGGTGGGCGCTCCGGAGGTGTGGAAGCAGGGCACCGTGGCGGGGCACGCCACCTTCGAAACCGACCAGCAAATGCGGCACCAGCTGGTCTGGGTGGGCAGCTCCGACGGCATGCTGCACGCCTTCGACTCCGAAGACGGGGCGGAGATCCTGGCCCTCCTTCCGCCCACCAAGCTGGGCGCCCAGGTGCAGCGGTACAACGTCTTCAAAGCCAACCCCATCGATTCCCCGGTGGGGCAGCCCAAGGCCGCCGATCGGCACATCTACGGAGTGGCCAACTCCCCCCGGTTTGGCGACGTTTGGGATCCCGGCGGCTCTCCGGCCGAGGCCAAGTTCCGCACCGTGATGTACCTCACCGAGGGCCCGGGGGGTACTGCCGTCCACGCCATCGATGTCACCGCACCGTGGGGACGGGACCTCAACAATGACGGCAACATCACCCCACGCGCCTCCAAGACGGCGATCAACGAGGAGAGCGACTGGGGCTGGGAGGAGAAAGCCCCGGTGACCGTGCTGTGGACCAAGACCCGCAGTAACAACCCTCTGCTGGGGCAATCCTGGAGCATCCCGGCCCTGGGGGCCATAGACAGCGACTCCTGGCTCCTCCAGATAGGCGGAGGATGGGACGAGCGCTTCGCCCTGGACGACGTTCCCAAGATGTTCCACCTCGATCCCCTGGACGGCTCGCTGGTGCGCAGCCGCAGCCTCACCAACCAGAACACCGGTGCGCTGGTGCGCAACCAGAGTTTCGCCGACACCGTGCTGTGGCAGAAGAACTCCCGCTTCTTCGCCCCGGACAACCTGGTCAACCAGGGGGTGCAGGCCGATCTGCACGGCCGCCTGTGGGTGTTCGAACCCAACGCCTACACCCCCACCATCCTGGTGGATGTGGGTAGCGACGATCCCATCTACTACCCACCTGCGGTGGCCGGGTTCCCCACCTCCGGGCCCCAGTACTCCCTCTACGCCTTTGGCTCCGGCGCCTTCTACGAGCGCAGCCCCAACGTCACCGGCTGGAGCATCGGCACCCCGGGGAACCACATCCCCAAACTATTCATCGCCGTCAAGAGTCTCACCGCGGGGGGACCGCCGACGCTGCTGGCCAAGCCGCTCAACGAGCTCCCCGGGCCGGGGGGAGTGGGGACCCTGGGGACCCGCACCATGCTGACCTCGGCGCCCTTCATCTTCACTCCGGCGGAGGGCTACTCGGGGCTGCCCTTCGCCCTCTTCCTGGTCTACGACCCCGACGCCGAGGCGTGCACTGGCCGATCCTACGTTGTGCGCGTCAACTTCGATCCCGCCAATCTCAACAACGCCGAGTTCAAAACCTACCGCGGGGGCAAGGGAGCCGCCGCCGGTCTGGCCATCACCGCCGGGGGCAATGTGATTGCCGTCTACTCCTTCATCGGCTCCCAGGGGCGCGCCTACGTCGAGGAGGTGCCGGAGATCTCCATCGCCGCCGGCGGCAGCGGCAACGAGGTGGTGTGGTGGCGTGAGCTGCGCTAGCGCCGGCCAAGCGTGACGCACCGGGGGCGGGGCGGGTCCGAAGGGATCCGCCCCGCCGTTCGTTTGCCGGGGGGGAGGAGGATCACTCTGGCCGTTCGCCGTCCACCGTCGGCCGGGGGGCCGCGGCTGTACCGTCTGCGGGGAGGTCCTGCACGGCCACGTCGATCCACCCGAAGTACTCCCGGGGTTGTGCAGAAAACCGCACAGGTAGAGGTTGCAGGCCGGAGGCCCACAAATCGTCGCTGGGAGTCGGTTCACCGGCTGGCCAGTCGCCCACCGAGACCACGTGAACGACGCGTCGGATGGCGTCGGCGCGCCGCCAGTACCTCTCGTCCACCGGCACGGCGCCCCAGACCAGGTAGTAAGGGGGGTGATCGAGGATTCGTGCCACCATGCGGGTGGGGTCGGCGAGCATCGCGCGCCAGCTGTCGCGCGCGTCGTAGCTCATGTAGACGAGCGCCGGGGCGCGCCCTTCCTGCACCAGCGCATCACGCACGAGGAAAGGGAGGAGCCCCTCGGCCCAGGCGTGGCCGAAACGGCCCAGTACCACCGTTCCGGGCACGATCTGGGCGGCGATGCGGCGCGCGGCCTCCACGTCCGCCACCCGGGCGCGCGGTAACCGCTGCCCGGAAAAGAACAGAAAGGAGTCCAAGCACAACCACAGCGCAAACGCCGCTCCCGTGAGGGTCCGGGCGCCCAGCGCCCCGCGCCGCCCCCACGTTTTCTCGACCGCCTCCAGCAGCATCGCTCCCCCGGTGCCGGCGAGGATGCACAGGGCCGGGAAGAGCATCGAAGCGCGTTTGGGATAGGCGGCCTCGGAGAGGACGGCGGGAAGGGTTGCCAGCACCGCCAACCAGGCCACCGCCGCCAGTCGCCGTGCCCCTGGGTGCGCCAGTCCGACCAGGAGAAGGGGCAAAGAGAGAGCGACGACCGCCCAGGCGGCCGTGCGCGTACGCAGCCCCGCAGTCGGATTGACCAGATCCTGGTGGAACAGGTACGGCGCCTCGTGCGTGAGCCCCCGCACCAGGTCCGCGGTGTGCCGCACCGACGTGCGCCCGGCGCCGGCGAGCCGTTGGGCAAGAGTGCCCGGTGCGTCCTCCTGCTGGATCTGTACCCGCGGCCCCAGGCGATCCAGATAGCGCGTCAGCGACACTTCACCGGTGACCGCCGCGGTGAGGGCCACCCCCCCCGCGCCCCAGGCGAGGACGCCGGAAAGCACGGCTGCGGCAGGCACCCGCCACGCTCCTCCCTTGCCGTATCCGCGCAGCACGTGCAGCCCCAGCAGCACGGCGGGCAGCAGCACCGCCACCTGGCCGGACGGGTACTGGTGCCACGACAGCGCCTGCAGCCCCGCCACCAACCACCAGTGGCGCTTGGCCCCGCTCTCCAGGGCGCGCACGGTGGCCAGCACCAGCAGCAGCCCGACCCAGGAGGTGGCGTGGTGGGGGTGGACGTCGGTTCTTCCCCAACCGATCTGCAGCGGCTCGAGGGTATAGATGAGGGCCGCCAGCACAGCCGCGCGGCGCCCGAACAGGCGTCGAGTGACGTGAAAGATCGTAGCGGTGGTCACAATCCCGACCACCGCCGAGGCCAGGCGAACGCCCAGCAGCGTTGCACCGGTGATCCGAAACACGCCGTACATGGGCAGGTAGTACAACAGGCCGAGGGGTGCCCAGGCGCCGCCCACCCCTTCGTTGGCGAGCAGGATGCCGCAGAGGTTGGTGGCGCCGTTCCAAAAGCCTCCCAGCTCGCCATCGATGGAGTCTGGGATCGTATTTAGAGCCCAGGTGCGCAGCAGCGCGGCCGCGGCCGCAATGCCGACCAGACAGGCGGTGTCGACTGCGCTCCACGGGGTCGGGTTGGCCGTGTCTGCTTCGAGGGTCTCGGCGAGTCTTTGCCGCTTCGCCAGCGCCACCACCGCCGCCACCGCCCATCCAGCGGCGCCCACGGCCACCCAGTCGGCCAGCAGAGCCAGCTGCGCCGCGCCGGCCAGCGCCATCACCGCCAGCGCCGCACGCCGCGGCGTCGCCCGCCGGCGCGGCACCGTCGCCGCAAGGGCCACCACCACCGCCCACCCTCCCCCCAGGATCAGCTCGCGCGCCCCACCGTCCACCCACTCACCCGCCCCGGTGAGGAGCTCCAGCAGCGGCGCCAGCCCGGCCAGGGCTTCGCGGCCACCGGCGTCGTCGACGTGGGCCGCCCAGACGGACATGGCGATGACCGCTGCCACCCCCAACCATCCCAGACGGCTGTTCATCCGGGTATTCTAAAGGACGAAGTGCCGCGCCCCGGGCGGCGGGCCGACCGCTCGCGAGCTCGGGCGGGGAGTGTGTGCAGATGCGGGAAAGAGTGCGTAACGGCCTGGTGCTTCTCGCCCTTGGGGCCGGCGGGTGTGCCTCCGCGCCACCTCCCCAGGCGGCTTTCCCGGCGAGTTCGGAGGTCGCTCCCGCACCGCGGGTGGGGCTGGCGTTGGGCGGCGGCGGCGCGCGCGGGTTTGCTGAAATCGGCGTGCTGCGGGTGTTGGAGCAGGAGAAGATCCCCATCCACCTGGTGGTGGGCACCTCGGTGGGCAGCCTGGTGGGGGCGCTGTACGCCGACTCCGGGCGGGTGCTGGACGCCGAGTTCCACGCCCTCGACGTGCAGGAGGAGGATCTTTTCGACGTGCGCGCCCTGGCCATCTTCTCCGGCGGCTTCGTCAAGGGGGAGCGGCTGCGTAGGTTCGTCAACGCCCATGTCAAGGCCAGGAACATCGAGGACATGGCGGTGCCCTACGCCGCCGTGGCCACCGATTTGCGCACCGGGGCCCCGGTGGTCTTCAGCCGCGGCCCGGTGGCCGAAGCGGTGCACGCCTCCTGCGCCATCCCGGGAGTGTTCGTGCCGGTGCAGGTGGGCGAGGTGACGCTGGTGGACGGCGGGGTGGTGGAGCCGGTGCCGGTGGCGGTGGCCCGCCGCCTGGGGGCCGACGTCGTCATCGCCGTCGCCATCCCCGCAGCCATCCCCCCGACGGCGCCCCGCTCGCCTTTGGGGATCGCGTACCACGCCGTCGCCATCATGGCCGCCGAAATCGGCCGCCTCAAGGCCCGGGACGCCGACGTGGTGATCGAGCCCCGGGTGGGCGACGTGGCCTACAACGACTTCTCCCAAAAGAAGCGGCTCATCGAGGCGGGAGAGGACGCGGCGCGCGCCGCCCTGCCGGCCATCCGCGCCGCCCTGGCGGGGCGGGGAGGGAGCCGGCCATGATCCTGCATCCCTGCGGCGACGGCTGGATCGCCCTCCGCCAGTCGACCCACGCCCTGCTCGCCTTCCAGCTGGCCGACCACTGGGGCAACCGCACTACGCCGCGGCCGGCGCCCCGTGCCGAAGTGCTGGCGGCGGCGCTGTTGCACGACGCCGGCTGGGATGGGCGGGAGGAGGAGCCCCGCCGCGCGGCGAGCGGCGCGCCGGTGGCCTTCGATTCGCTGCCGCCGGGCGAGCACGAAGAGGTGTGGACGGCCTGCGTGGAGCGCGCCGCCACCCGCGGCCGCTACGTGGCGTACCTGGTGTCGCACCACGTCGCCCACCTGGCGCGCAGCTACTCGTCCTCACCCTCCCCGGAGTTCCTGGCCCGTGAGCAGGGGCGCCAGGCGGCGCTGGCAGAGGAGCTGGCGGCGCAGCCCCGCTACGCGGATCTGTTCCGGGGCGAAGGGGACCGCCGCAACCGCGCCATCCTGCGCCTCACCGACGCGCTGGCGGTGCTGTTGAGCGTCGGCGCAGGCGGACAGCGCACCTTGCCGGGCCTACCGCAGCGGGAGGGAGAGGCGGAGCTGCAAGTCACCCGCGTCGGGGAGCGGACCTACCGCCTGCGCCCCTGGCCCCTGGCCGGCCGTCGCCTGAGCGTGCACGCCGAGGGGGTGGTGCTTCCCGCGCGCTTCTACGAAAGCGACGCGCAGTTGCGGGCCGCCTGGCGCACCGCCGCGGTCGTCACCCTGTCATGGACGCTGCTGGCCCCCGGCACGCCCGCCCCCGGCGGGCGGGGAGCCGGGAGGGACGGCGCGGCAGCCGAGGCGTAGACAAAGCCGCCAGCCGCGCGGCCGGCCTGCCCGCTTCACTCGTTTTCGAACCCGTGGCTTGTGAATCTGAGCGTGCGGCAGTTCTCGGTGACCGTGCGCACGACGTGCTCGGGGGCACCGGGGGGAACGATCGCCTCGATCTCCAGGGTCACCTTGACCTCTGCTCCGACCAGACCTGCCAGGTGGGTGATGACCTCGTCGGCGATGCGGCTGGCGTCCCTGCCGACGCGGGTCGGATCCAGCGCCACCGTCCCATGGAAACGCTTTGGCCGGTCCACGCCGCTCGGTGAAACCGGCGGGCATGCGCCGGCCGCGCCGCCGGGCGATGGCCCGACCTCGGTGCCCGTTTGTCCACTCGGCGCCGGCGGCGCCGAAGGTGGTGGTGTGGTGACCGCCGGCCGCTCCGCCTCCAGCTGGGCGCGCGCCGCCTCGGGCTTGACGAGCAAACCCACGGGGTCGCGGTCGGCAAGCTGCACCAGGTGGGCGTACTGCAGGCCCTGGAAGCGGTTGGCCTGTTCGTCGTAGCGTTCGGCGTAGGCGAAGGAGTCCAGATCCCACGTCAAGAGGGCCAGGCCACCCCGGATCGCCTCCAGCACCACGGAGGAGTCGGCGAGCCTCGGGAGATAGAGGTATCTGGCGAAGTCCTCCACGAGCTGTCGGATGGCGACGTGATTGCCGCGCCAGAGGGGTACGCGATCCAGCTCCATGCGCAGGCGCGAAGGGGCCATGCCGGTCACCAGCAGCTCGTCGTTGCGCAGCTTCCTGCTCGCCCGCACGGCCAGCGCGTCCTGGCCCGACAGACGGATGGCTTGCCACTCGATGGGGGCCTGTGGGCTGCTCTGTGTTGGAACGAGCAACCATTGGTACGCCTCCGGCAGCCGGGCGGTCACCGCGCCGTCCGCCGCCTGGCGCTGCGCTTCCGCCTGTTTCACCTGATGGGGCGAGAGGTCCAGGGTGTCCTTCTCGGCCACGATGGACTCCCAGGCCAGGTAGCGGCGCACGGCCTCGTCGAGGTCCTGCCACCGCGTTCTGTCCACGGCGAGAAAGACCAGGGTGTTGCGATACAGGCGCGGCGCGCTGCCGCGGAACTCGAGGATGGCCTGCGCGGCGACCTCGGCGGGGTTTTTCGGTTCCTTGCTGTAGGGGTGCTCGACGCCGAGCACCACCAGGCGGGTGTCAAGATCGTCCGGCACGTCCTGCCCCGATCTGGGCAACGGGTGGACGCGCCGGAAATCGCCGGTCTTGTGCAGGTCGCCACGCAGGCGTCGCTCCAGTTCCTGCACCACCTTGTCGGGGTCGCGTTTGAGCTGCTCCGCGCGGTCCTCGGCGAGCTTGGTGACCGTGGGCTGGGTCGAGTACCAGAAGCGGGGTCCGTCCTGATAGAGGTACGTCGCGGCGCCGGCCAGCCGCCGCAGGGCATCGCCGAAGATCGCAGGCGATTCGCCGGGCATCACGCAGCCGAGCTTCACGCGGCGGTCCTCGATGCCACGGTTGGCCGCCGTCAGCGTCGGCGCCGAGCCGAGGTAGATCGTGCGAGCGATCCGGCGGCAGGCGGCGGACTTGCCCAGGTTGGGGATTTCGCTGTCCAGCCGCAGCGGCAAGGAGTTCGGCCCATCCACATCCTTCTCGATGACCGGCAGCCAGTTGTCCGAGAGGTAGCGGGTCAGCTCGAACTGCACGCGCGGGTCGTCGATGGGGATGCTCGCCGGCAGGATCAGTGGGTTGCGGTCGCCCCTCTCCCACAGGCTGTGAATGACCG
This sequence comes from uncultured bacterium, assembly GCA_937924755.1. Classification (GTDB taxonomy): domain Bacteria; phylum Acidobacteriota; class Thermoanaerobaculia; order Thermoanaerobaculales; family Thermoanaerobaculaceae; genus CALEVZ01. Next base: position 12,124 of record CALEVZ010000023.1, on the reverse strand, counting down.
CCGCCATCAGGCGCAGCACGCCGCGGGTGCGCTGGAACTTCACCAGCGTCGACCAGTCGGTGTACAGGCGGTCGAACACTTCGGGATGGATCGGATAGGCGGCGCGCAGGCGCTTCTCGTACTCGGCGTCGCGGCACTCGGGGGGAAACTCCTGGGCCTGGGTGCGGTAAAAGTCGTAAAACGCGCGGGCCACGGTATCGCGAGCCACGAACTGACCTGGCTCGACAAGCGGCTGGAACAGCCGCCGGCGCACGATTTCGAACCCTTCCTCGGCGCTGGCCGGCCGCCACGACGACTCGAGCCGGCCGACCACGTTGCGCAGTCGGTCGAGCGCTTCGCGGCCCCGCTGACCGCCGACCTCGGCGTCATCGGCGCTGGCGTGGGGTGAGCCCGCGGTATCCGAGGCCGGCAGGCTGATGACCAGCAGACAGTTCGTGGCGAGCCGGGCGGACTCGGTGAGCACCTGGGCGAAGGTGAACTGCGTCTCGAAGCTGCCGGCGGGCAGGTCGCTCTGCTCGTGGAGCTGGCGGGCGTAGGCGACCCACTCGTCGATCAACACCAGACAGGGGCCGTACCGGTTGAAGAGCTCCCGCAACGCATCTCCCGGGCTGGTGGCCCGCTCGTCGTCGGCGCGCACCCGCTCGAACGCGTCTCTGCCGCCCAGCTGCCAGGCGAGCTCCCCCCACAGGGTGCGCACCACCGTGCCGTCGGGCTTGGTCACCGGGTTGCCCGGCGAGATCTTGTTGCCGACCAGGACGACCCGGCGCGCGATCGGGAGCTCGCTGGTACCAGCCTGGGCGAGAACGGCGTCGACGCCTGCGAGCTCACCGGGCGCAACCCCGGAGAGCAGGTGATAAAGCGCCAGCATCGAATGGGTCTTGCCGCCGCCGAAGTTGGTCTGCAGCTGCACCACCGGGTCGCCGCCCCTGCCCGCGAGGCGCAGCACCGCGTTGACGAGGAGCCGCTGCAAGCTTTCGGTGAGGTACGTGCGTCGGAAAAACTCGGCCGGGTCTCGGTACTCGTCGCTCCCCTGGCCGATGTGGACCTGCCAGAGGTCGGCGGCGAACTCCGCCTGCTGGTAACGGCCGCTGGCCACATCCTCGTGGGGGGTGATCACCTCGCGCCAGGGCTTCAGGCCGCCCGTCGCCTGGCTCTCGATGGCCGTGCCCGCGCTCCTGCGCCTTTCGTTCCGCACCTGCTCGTCGAACCGCACGCGCAGCAGCTCCATCTTGATCTTGTCCACCTCCTCCGCCTGCGGGGCGGAGACCGCCGTCAGCAAACGCCCGGCCGAATCCAGCGCGCGGTAGGCATCGTCACTGGAAAAGGGCGTCTGGTGCGCCCACCTGTTGCGCCAGTCGCGGATCTCCGACACCAGGCTGCGCTCGGAGGCGCCCAGCGTCTTCCTGAAGACCGCGTTCCAGGTTTCCCACATCAGCTTCAAGACGGCGGCGGTATCCCACTCCTCGATGGGCTTTTGGCCGAGCAGCGGGTCTTCGGCGAAGCCGCGCACCTGCTCCAGATTCAGGCGGCCCGACTCGATGGCCGCTTTTATCTCGCGGGCGACGAAAGGCCCCAGGCCGGACTTCAGCAGCTCCAGCGCTTTGCCGACGCGTTCGTGATTGGTGAGGGCCATGCTCAGTGCTCCCCTCTCTCGCCGAGGGTGGGGAAGGAAGGCAAGCTCGCCTCGTCGAGGTCCGCTAGCGAGAGCGCGACGGGCCAAAGCTTCTCCAGCACACTGTCGCCGACCGGCTGGAAACCGTGCGCCAGGATCGACTGATTCCGCGCGACCAGGGGTGACGACTGGCCGCCAAGCCCTGCATCGTGGAACCTCTGGCCCAGCGGGTCCCGCAGGCTTGCGAGGAGCTCGAACACGTCTTGCAGGCCGAGTTTCACGTGGCCTTCGCTGGCCCGAGCTGCCCACGCCTGGCGGAGCGTCCCGGGGACGCGTTCCAGCGGGACGCTCCCGGTGTTTTCGATGCCGTGTCGCTCCCGCAGCGCCACCTGCCCCAGAGCCTCGATGGCCCGGTAGAGTCTAGCCATGGCATCGTCGAGGCGGCCTTCCTGCTTGCGGCGCCTGGCGTTCGTCAGAAGGTCGAGGATGTGAGGACGACCCGGATGGGCTGCCCGGCACATCTCCTCGAGAAAAGTCCGGCTCTGTCTCAAGGCGGCGAGAACTGCGTTCCCCCTGGCTTGACCGACCACGGCGCGCAAGTCGTTGGCGCACTTGTCGATGTCCTCCAGACTGGCCTTGCTCGTCTTGTGGTCGAACCTGTCCCAGGCGTCGAACCCACTGGCCAACCGCTCGAGCACGGCAAACTCGCGCTTGCGATCCGGGCGGCTCACACGCTTCTTCGCCGTCCCGGCGATGTGCGCGGCCGCGCGGAACGCGTGCTGGTCGAACAGCGCGACGAAGTCCTCGACAGCTTGGTACCCCAGTGCATCCCAGGGATTCGCCTGGTGGACGACCTTCTCGGCACCGGAGATCACGACGCCCACGCCGTCCTTGGTGCGCCCGCTGCCGCCGACATACGAGAACAGGCAGGGCCACCGGCGGGCCTGGAGCGCAGCTGCCGCCGACATGCACTTCGTACCGCCGGTGAAGTCGACGACGACCTGGTATCCAGCACCGCGGTGTGTCCACCGCTCGACCTCCTCGTTCAATTCTTGCAGCCGGTCGAGGCAGCTCGCGAGGTCCTGCCCGTCCGGCAACTCGAACAGGTCGTACCGTCCTGCATCGAGATCCACGCCTTCGTCGCGCGCCTTCAGAACGATCTCGGCTTCGATGTAGGCTTTCGTCTGCGGAGTGTGGACGAAGAGAACCCGCACGGGCTGCCAATAGTTCAGCGCGGCGACCACCGGCTCAGCGCTCCCGCCAACAGTGCAGATCAGGAGAGTGGACCTGGCCTCTGCCATCTACTTCCTTCCCTTCGTTTCCGGTGGGAAGGCGGTTGCCCCCGGGTCGGAACCTGAAAGGCGATCTCCCGGTCGCTCACCGCGGCCACGGTGAGCGTCAGACGGTCACCTGCCTTCGCCGTCGCTGGAACATCGGCGCTATTGTGGATGAGTCCAGCGAGACCCGAGGGGTCGTGTCTGGCCTTCCAGCCGCCCTTTTTTGTGCGTTCCTCGAGGAGCGTCGCCTCGACACGATCGCCGGCTTTCGGAAGCGTGCCGCGCGGAGCGGTGGTTGCCGAGTGCGCGGACGCCGCCGATCGCTCGGGCGCGATCAGCCGCCCGTAGCCCGCGCTCGTCTTGCCGCCGACGCCCCACTTTTCCAGCGCGTCTCGAAGCAGCCGCTCGGCGAGCTCCGTCCACTCCGGCGGGCCCGACAGCGCCAAGAGGAAGCGCACGCCGGGACGCACGGTGAGAAACGCCACCGGATTGGGGCTGTCGGAGTCGTTGGGCAAACTTCCGCCCGCCGAGTCGTAATAGCCCTTCTGATGAACCGTCAGCACATCAGCCACAAAGGGCTTGTCTTCGCGCACGCTACCCGGCACGTAGAGCGCATCGTGGAAGGTGACGAGGCCCGCCGTTGCGCCTGCCTCTAGCCCATTCTCCCGCATCGCATCGTCTCCATCGGCGTCAGGCGCACCGAAGAGCGCGCGGTAGACCTCACCGGGTCCACGCTCGATGCGCCGGCCCCGCCACGAAACGCCCTGGTACGCCGCCCGGATGCGCTCTTCGCCTTCCTGTTCCCAGGGGGTTTTGTCGGGGTCCGACGGTCCATACACGGCATCTAGATAATGCGCGGCCAGGCCTTTCAGCGCCGAGCCGGGGATGAGCGGGACGCCCCATGTGTGATGCACGGTAAGGCCGATGTCGCTCGCGCTCGAGTTGCCGTGCCCGACGAGCAGCCGGCTCGCGAGCGCGAGCTCGAAGACTCGATCGCCAGCCGCCGAGAAGCTCTTCCTCCAGCGCTCGAAGCTTCGGGAGTAGTCGGGCGAGACGGAGATGCCGGCGATTTGGGAGAGCCAATCGGGCCTGTCGTTATCGGGCACCTTGCCGTCGTCGCCCACGGGCGCCCACGCGTCGTACGCGAGCGCCACATGGTCGGGAGTGCCGACGCTCTGAAGGGCCTGCCGCATCGTTACATCTCCTCGAACGTCGCCTGCGCCGCGCGCTTGAGCCACGCCGCGACCCTGAGCAGCTCCCGGGTGGCCATCACGTAGGCGTCCGCGTCGAGCTTACGCACGTGCGCCGCGAAATCCCGTGCGCTCGCGTTCTCGAGGCCAGGGACACCAGCCGACGCCAGATGCCCGAGCAGGACGTCGCCACGGTTGCCGAGGCGCTGCACGGCGGCGATGGCCGCGCACAGGCCGCTGCGCAGGATGTTGGCGCCGAGGTCGTTGACCGCGATCGTGTAGTCCTTCCAATGTTCTTTCGGCACCGCGCCGACCGACTCGTAGGCGTGGAGCGCACGCCGCTGGTCGCGCAGAAGGGGCTTCTGGGGAGTGTCAGCGTTCGCCATGACCTGCTTCCTCTTGCATGATGGGGATGATCCGGCACCGGCCGTGCCCGGTGGTGGCCTTACCACCGAACTGAAGGACCTCCTCGCCGGCGAGCGCGAAGCCCAGGACGTCGTCGGGGGACATTTCCTCGCCGCGCCGACGGCTTCGATCCGCCGCGAGGATGCCGATGAGCAGGGTCTCGGGGGGCAGGCTCTCCTCGAGCCAGAGCGCGCCGGGCGCGACGGTGCGCGTCTTCTCGTCCAGGCGGACGCGCGCGTCGACCTGGGTCGCTGTCTCCCACAGAAACGCCATCGTGTCATCGTCGACGAGGGCGAAGCGCTTCGTGAAGATGTCGTCGCCGGGCGACGCGAGCGGCGCGAGTTTCTGCGCCCAGGCCGTCGCTTCGTCCGACTCAGCTGCGGGCAGATCGAGGTCCTCGAGGTACAGCCGGTCCTGATGGACGCAGCAGCTTCCTCGAGCGAGCAGCGCACCGCGACCGGTGATGCTGGGAGTTGAGAGGGCGGCCTCCTCGAGGTCACGCTTGGCGAGCGTGAGCAGGAGCGGCGATGTGGTCCACGCGAACGTGCCGCGGAAGCTCCGCACCGGCAGCGCCAAGAGGCGCGCGTCTCCGACGACGAGTGCTCCCGCGTGCGCGGCCGGGTCGTCCGAGGGACCGAACACGGCCTCCGTCTTGTCGCGATCACTGGCGCGACGCGCGTCCCGCAGCACGCCCTTGATCGAGGAGCCGGGCAGGAACGGAATTCCCGTGGCCTTGTAGCGTGCGGTCGGCAGGTCGATGACGTCCGCCGCATGGCCGGTGCCGGCGTGCAGCGGAGACAGCGCGTGCAGGAGGAATGGTCTCGTCTTCATGGCGTGCTCCTTGCCGGGCTCCAGAGTCCCGGGACGACACGGCCGAAGCCCTCATCGGTGCGTGTGCCGAGGGCCGCAAGCCAGAGCGCGCGGGCCTCGGCCTCGCCGAAGGGGTTACCGTCGGTCCGCTCGAAGAAATAGACGGCTCCCGGCGCCACCATGCGGGAGGTCGGCTTGGGCGCACCGGCCGCCAGGTCCCAACCCGACACGTGGACCGGCCGTGGAACGAAAGCTGCACGCAAGACCACGTCGCTGTCGAGCCCCGGCACTCGGCCGCGGTACTTCCCGTTCCGCTCCTCGAAGCCATCTGGCAACCAGCCTTTCACGAAACAGAGGGGCGTGACCGCGACGAGGCGCAGGCCCCAGCTTGACGACCGGAACGCCTCGAGCAGCCGTGGAGGAGGCTCGAACAGCGCCGCGGGCAGGGGTTCCACGCGCGCGAGGCGACCATCGGCGCCGAGCGTCGCCAGGCTGGAGCACACGCCGTTCGGGACCGTGACCTCGGCGCCGATCGCCCATTCGATCTGGCGGTCGAGCGTTTCGAGGACATCGTGCGAAAAGAGAACGCCTTCGTCGGCCGTGAGCTCCTCGGGGCGAATGCCCACGTGGACCTGCACCCGCCGGGCCGGCGCGAGAGCGTCACTGCGCCCCCGCGCCGGCACCGATCGCCCAGCGAGCCACGTCACGAAATCTTCGCAGTGCCACCGTCGCGGGGCTGGCAGCGGCTTGCCCGCCGCGGGGAATCGTGGGCGCCAGAGCCCCTCCCGCGCCCCGTCGTCGTCCCGTCCGAGGGTGGGCACGTCGGCAGGTTCGGGATCGAGCCGACATACGTCCTTCCGGCCCTCCAGCCAGATCGCGTCCGCCGAGACCGGCCAGACGGTGTGTTCGAAGCGCCACTCCGTTGCATGTGATCGACGCAGGGCGAGGGTGCGTCCGAGCTGCACTTGCGCGGTATGCGTCTTCCAATCCTCGCGACTGAAAAGGCTGCCGCGTCGTGCCTCCTCGCCTCGTCCCCAGGCGGTGCGCAGGGCGCCAAGGATCGTGGACGGCCACGGCCAGTCGAGTCCGTGTCCGCGACCGGAGGCGCTGGTATGCCAGCCCCTGCCGTCCATGCAAAAGAGGCCGTCCCGCGGGACGAGAGCCAGACGGGCGGTGGTCGTCATGCCGCTACCTCCTCCCCGCGCCGCCGCTCGCAAGGCGTCGCCTGCGCGAACGTGCGGGCGATGAGCATGAGTGCCACCCAACTGCGAACGCGGTCGTGCAGCGCCGCATAGCCGGCGCCCTCGTCGAGCTCGAGGCCGGCCTCCTGCGGGCTCACGGGGCCGCCCTCAACACGAGCAAGCGAGCGTCTGACCTCCAGCGCGAGCAGACGTGCCCATCCCTGTTCGGCCGTCTCGCCGGGCCCCGGCAGGCGCGCCAGCGTGCTCGCGATCTCGTAGACCTTGCGCGAGGACAGGCGGTCTTGCAGCAGCGCGGTCGCATGGCGCAGCACCCGGGCAGGATCGTCGCTCCACGATGCACGCCAGGATCGGGTGCCACCCGAGCGTTTGTCCACAAGCACCGCGAGCGCGTTGCGGTCGCGCTTGGCCTCGCGTTCTGCCTGTCGCCCGAGCGCGAGCAGGTCGCCCATGCTCTCCATGAGGTGCCCGATCCCGAGGCCGACCGAGAGCGTCGGACGCTCTGCGGCCGCGATCGACTGGCAGGCGGAGGCCATCGCGTCGGCGAAGCCCTTGCGGAGGTCGTCCGCGCACGAGAGGGCTTCCGGAAGCGGGAGAAACGCGAGCACGTCGTCGCCGCCCGCGTAGACGAGGGCGCCGCGATGCTTTTGCTCGACGACGTTGCGCGCCTCGCCGGCAAACCGCGCGAGCGCCCCGGAGAACGCGCGGTGCTCCTCTGCGGAGCCCAGTCGGTCGATCGCGCGCCCCATGTGGTCGCCGTCGGCGACCAGACACGCCACGTAGGGATACGGCTCCGAAAGCTTGTCGAGGACCGGCCCGACGTGCCGGCGGCCCCACGACTCCGGGTCGCCGGGCAGTCCTTGCTCCTCGAAGACCGAACGCCAGCGGCTCGGGAGCAGGACGCTGGCGTCGAAAAGGAACGGTGCCGCACACGGCAGATCCCTTCGCTCGACACGCGAGACGCCGGCCTCGCGGCACGCGGCACGGAGCCCATCGAGCTCCGACGGGGCCACGCGGCTTGCGAGATCCACCCACGACGCGAGCGCGACGTTGACGACTGGCACGAACTGATCGGGCTCGCCCCCGCAGCGCTTGACGAGCCCAATGGCATCGAGCTGCTCACCATCGGCGATGCGGTATTTGCGCACGAGACTGGCATCGCGGCTGTCCGGCGGCCGCAGCACCGTCTCGTGCGCGCCGTCGAGGCTCGACTTCGGCACGGCACCCCGCCCCTTCGTCCACACGCAGAAATCGCGCAGCATCTTGCGCGCGCCGATGGCGTGCTCGAGCCGCCGGCGGGTTTCGGCGTAGTCCGTGATGGGCAACCAGCTCGCCGCAAACTCGAGGAAGGTGTCCACCTGCTCGATCCACACGTCATCGACACCGGAGGCAAGGAGGCCTGCACATTTTGCCTTGACGGGTGCCGCAAGATCTTCGCGCCAGTACCGCGTGACCGCCTCGCGCACGGCGCGCGCCAGCTCTTGCGGATCGACCCCCGAGGGGACTTCGGCGAGGAGCTTGTTCGCCACGTTCCGAGGTAGCGTTCCATCGGGGCGCAGCGGGGCAGGGCAAGGCTGGAGCTCTACGCTTCCTGCCTGGAGCGACGGGAAGATGAGCTCCGCACCGCCGTCGGCGAGAGCGCGCGCGGCCGCACGGCCGAGCTCGGAGAGAAGGTGGCTCCCGTACCATAGGTCACGCGTCCGGCGCGCCTGGGCGATGAAGTCCTGGACGGGTCCGAGCGTGACCAGGAGCAGGTGAGCGGTCATGGGGCCACCACCGTCGTGTGGTACCTGGCCTGCAGCCAGTCGAGGAACGCCTGGCGGAGGCTCTGCTTGTTCTTGAGAGCCGAGAACTGTGGCGTGTCGCCGGGGGCGACAAGTTGATCGAACGGCGCTTGCGAGTTGTCCACGTCGCGGAGGATGACCTCTCCTGCCGGGTAGGCGCGGTTCAGCCAGAGCGCACACGGCACGAAGGTACCGTCGGCGAGGGGCAGCGCCTTCACGATGAGCGGGCTCGCGAGGCGGTCGTGCTCCTCAAACTCGCCTGGCCGATCCCTCTTCGGGGATCGCCAGCGGAGCTCGAACCCCGCCGGTTCAGTGCCGTAGTTCGGATGGGAGGAAGAAAGCTCGTCCCAGTAGAGATTCTTGGGTTTCTTGTCGCCCTTCTTCCAGCCCGGCCGCGCTATCCGGCTCTGCTGCTGAAACTGCCCGATGATGGGGAGGCCGAATCCAGTCCGGGGCCACGCAGGCGTACCGTTGTGTCGTGGGTCGTGAGCCCACTGGAGTCCCTCCTTTGGCAATGAGAGCCGGCGGACCTTGTCGCCCTCCGGCCAGTTGGAGATCGACGGCCGCTGGGGCGGCGGCTTGCCGGTGCCCGGCTCTCGCGCGCGATCGCCGGGCCTGCCGTCCGTGCCCTGCCGGAACTCCTTGAGCCAATCGAGCGCCGTCATCCACGCCTGCATCGCGTCGGCGCCGGCCGTGCCGACCTGGAGCGCGGCGCCACCGAGCCATGGCGTATCGCCGGGTGCGTTCACCGGCGAGGCGAGGACGTCGCACCCGAAGAGGACCTTGATGGCGTCGCGCGTCGCCTTGGACGGCAACCACGAGCTGGGATCTTCTATTACCCTGAGGCTCCCAAGTCCGCGCCGCGTACGACCGCCCAAGCCGCCGAAGAGAATCCACGCGCGCAGGGCGTTCTTGACCTCGGCTTCATCCGCGGCACTACCGGCGACCTTCACCGTGAGCCGGAACTGCGTGCCGGGCAGGCGGCGAGGCGCTGGCACCGCGCCCGTCTTCTTCTCTGCGCGCGCGGGCCAGAGCGCGTAGGCACCCGGCGTCGCCTTGCCGTCCTTCGAGTCGTAGAGCCGGATGTCGCTCCCGTCGATCGCGCCGGTCTTCGCGACGTCGATGCGGATCTCGACGGCAGAACGACCGCCCCCATCCGTCGCCGCCCGCCCCCAGACCTGGCTCTCGCGTTCGTACAACGCCTTCGCGTTTGCAAACCGATGCGCGTACAGCGCCCGCCACCAGAACCGCAGGTGCCCACGCACCGTGGCGGCCCGAATGAGATCGACCTCGTCGACCGCTCGCGTCTGGATACCGCCGCCGAGGATCGGCGTGACCACCTCGAGGTGAACGCTGATCTCCCGAACCTCCGGGCCGCCGCGCGCCGCGCGCATCTTCGCGGCCGGAAGCTGCTCGTACGACGGGGCTCGCGGTGTGCTGGGGGCCTGTGTCCCCGCACCCGGAGCGCTATTCCTGGCCGGTTGGCTCATCCTTCGCCTCCCCCGAACAGAGCAACCTGTTCGGTGTGACGACTGCCGCTCTCCATCGCAAGCCAAACGATTCCGCGCCAGCTCCGAGGAATCAATTGTACGACAGGCTCTCGATCCGTGCGCCGTCGCGGCAGTGGCGGGCCAGCTCGCGCTCCACGCAGGGTGCAAGCCGGCCCCCACGCAGCTCCAGCGCTTTGCCGACGCGTTCGTGATTGGTGAGGGCCATGTCGTTCGATCCTCCCGTTTCAGTCCGCCTGGGGTGGCGTCAGTAGCCATTCATACGCCGGCTGGACCTCGACACCCGGCGGCGCGGCATGCGGCAGGGCATCGCGATCGAGCGCGAGCAGGCGCTTGGCGGCGCGAGGGTGTTCCCTGCCGGCAGCCTGGAGTCCTCGCAATTCACGCTCGAGGGTCGCCGGATCCGAAACCTCCGCACACACCTGGATCAGCTCCTCGCCGCCCGCCGGATGGCGGGCGAGGAAGTCCACCTCAAGGCCCTCGGCGGTCTTCGCGTAGCCCACCTCGGCGCCGCGCCGCTCCAGCTCGTTGAGGACCGCCGTTTCGAGAGCATGGCCGAGATTTGCGCGGCCGCTCCAATCGAAAGCGCGGATCAGTCCCGGATCGGCGGGATAGATCTTGCGCGGGTTGGCGTGGCGCTGGCGTTCGGAGTCGGTGGCGATCGACAGGGCGGAGATCAGAAAGGCATCGGTCAAGTGCCCGAGCAGGGCGTGCACAGTGTCCTTGGCCACGCCATACCCCTGCGAGCGCAGATCGCGGTACAGTCGATGCGCGCTCAAGTGCCCGGCCGGGTTGCGCAGGCACTGGCGCACCAGCCAGCGCAGCGCCTCCACCTGCGACACCTTGTAGCGCTCGACCACGTCGCGAAAGAGCACCGTGTCCACATAGCCCTGGAGCAGCTCGATGCGCACGGCGGCGGGAAGGCCCTGCACCTCCGGAAAGCCGCCCTCGACCAGGAACTCCCGGAAGCGCTTCTCGACCAGTGACCGCTCGACGGCCGTCGGGCGCAAACCGCCCGGTGCCGGCTCCTCGCCGCGGTGGCGCAGGAACTCGCGGAAGCTGAACGGGCGGATGACCGTGGCCATGCTGCGACCACGCAGGGCGGTGTGCACCTCGCGCGAGAGCAGCCGCGCCGACGAGCCCGACACCACCAGTTCGACTCGCTCGGTATCCAGCACCCGGCGGCAGAAGCGCTCCCAGCCGGGGACCAGCTGGATCTCGTCGAGGAACCAGTGGACCGGCTCGCGTGCGCGCAGCTCGGGGTGAATGCGAAAGTACTCCTCGAGAAGGAGCGCGAGCTGGTCCGCCTCGATGCCGGCCAGCCGGTCGTCGTCGAACCCGATCAAGATCGCGCGCTCGGGCGGCAGGGTCGCGCGCCGCTCCTCCAGGAGCTGGCGGAGAAACGTGGTCTTGCCCGAACGGCGCATGCCGATCACCGAGTGCACCTTGCCGGGCACCGCCGGGAGACGGGCATCGCGCCGGGTCCGGCGGGTGGGTTCCGACGGTTCGAGCGCCATCCGCAGCGTCTCGGCGAGAATCGGGTGGAGCGGCACGGGCCAAGGATAGGCTCCCGTGTGTCCTTCTGTCAAGGACGCATCGATCGCAAGGTGTCCTCTCACGAAGGACAGGCGGGCAGGTTACTGGAAAGCAAGCAATTCCATCGATCCGGCAACAGGGGGGCGGCTCGCGTGCAGGCAGGACCGAGCTATCCCAGACCGGGGTTATCGCTCTCCCCGAACAGTGGCGGTTGCTCGGCCCTGGGCTTTTCGCCCGCGCGGGCGAGGCGAGCGATCTCCGGCCAGCTCTGCACCAGCGCGTTGCTGGAGCTTGTGCTCGCTGAAAGGGCGCGAGCCCCGGGTGGCGCCGCTCGCTCGCCTGGCCGGTGCAATCCTGGCTGGTGCACGCCATCAGTTCTCTCGCGCCGACTCGCCAAATGGTTTGTACAAGCGGTCGATCCCTGCCATCAAGAGCTGAAAGCTCTGCGAGCGGTTCTCGCGTGACAGCGCCCCCGCCATGCGCCGCGCGCCGGAGACCTTTTGAAACTCAAACACCAGCTCGGCCAACGCGGCGGCCGGCCGGGCAATGGCGTCGGGGTCACGGAAGCGCGCCCGCGCCGCGATCTGGCGCAGCCGCTCATCGCCAAAGGCATCCGCCAGTGCGTCCGGCGCGCCGAAGTACCACGCCTCCAGCTCCTGGCAGGCGATGCGCACGAGGGTGTGGCCGCGGCCGCTTTGCGCGCACAAATCAGCCAGGCGCCGCTTCAACGCCGCACAGTCGGCACCGTCGTTGTCGCGGATCACGCAAAAGCGCACGCCAGGCTCGCGCCAGGCCCGAAGCTT
>CALEVZ010000022.1 GCA_937924755.1 uncultured bacterium | reverse complement strand
CTCAAGACCATCGACCTCGGGGCCGGACACTCCTCGAGCGGCGAGACCTTATGCGGCAGGGTCATCGCCGCGCTCAAGTCGGAGGCGCTGCTCAACGAGTCCGTCGGTGCGGGCTATCTCGAGCGGAACTGGCCACCCGCACTGAAGGAATCGGGGGCTTGGCCGCTAGCCAGCCTGCGGCAGAGTTTCTTGAACGGTTCGCTCACGCGGCTGCTCGATCCCGACAAAACCCTGCGAGGAAAGATCGTCGAGTTCGTGGGGCATGGCGACTTCGGGCTCGCCTCGGGCCAGAAAGCCGATGGGACCTACGAGCGGCTGTGGTTCAAAGAGCCGGTTTCTGCAGACGAGATCGCCTTCGAGTCAGGGGTCTTTCTTCTTACCAAGGCCAAGGCGCAGGCGCTCAAGGCAGGTGTCGCTGTCCCCCTACCGGGGTCGGAACCGCAACCAGGTCCTCCGGTGCCGGGTCCTGGGCCAGGTCCCCTGTCTGCTGAGCCGAGTACGACACAGGCAGGCGAACCCGAGCCGCAACCGGCGCCTACCCCTGGAATCCAGACGAAGACTATCCGTCTTGTCGGCGCCGTTCCACCCGAGCTGTGGAATCGGCTGGGGACAAAGGTCCTGCCCAAGCTCCGGTCGGCCATGCCAGCCGGCGGGCAAGGCGCCGAGCTCAAAGTCAGCGTTGATCTCTCGGTGACGGTCAACCCCGGTGTGGTAGGGAGCCTGACATCGGATCTGCGCCAGATTCTGGAGGACCTGGGGCTCGCAGACAAAGTACGCCTTGATGTGGGGTAGGTCGGGCGTAAGGCCAATGGACCAGTTTCATGAATGTGAGTCGTAGCGCCCCCTCGATGGTTGCGAAGCGGCGGACCAAACAGGTGATCCACGAGGTGGGCAATCTCGTAAAGCATCCGCGCCTACTGGGGCGCCGAGTCGCTGCCCTTCGAGTTGGGCGAACACCGGCGGATTGCGGTCAAGATCGTGGATGATCGCGGGATTGAGAGTTTGAAGGTTATCGAGCTGCAGTGACGAACAAGGATGTGACTTCTCCGCCACGCCCTTTGCCCCCTCCGGCGGCAAGAGCGGCGAAGAAACCCTCTTCGGCTGGATTGTCAGCGACTTCGGGCTGAACGACGCCATCGAATCGGGGCTGGTCAAGACCCCGCGTGTGGTCATCCGCGACGACGCCGTGCCGGACGCCAAAACCTACCGCTCGCGCCTCTACCACATCTACAACGACCTGGACGTGAAGGACGACCTCCAGGGATTTCGTGGAGAGGCGTTCAAGTTAAGCGGACCGGAGGAGCGTCAACATGGCTCGACTCGAAAGATGGGGTTGGCTGTGCCTGGTCGGCTGCCTGCTGGCGGTCACCGTGTCGCTGACGTTGCCGTCGCGCGGCTGGCAGGTGGCTGTGGCGTCGGCCGGGGTGGTCGCGGGAATACTGTCGGGAGGGCTGTTGGCGGCCTCCGTCCGTCGAGGGTGCGGGCCGGGCGGCGAGCCCGGCGCCGGCAGCGAGGACAGCGGGTGACGGCTCTCGGTGGGGTGAAGGCTTTGCAACCCCACCGGTGCTGGGCCGTGGGCTCGGGCGCCGTTCAGCGACGGCCCGCCGTGGGCGGCGCCGCCCGCCCGGTACTGCTTTCGGGTTCGCGGCGGCGGCGGGCGGCCAGGGCGAAGGCGTCGAAGTAGCGTTGCAGCGAGGCGCCGTCGCCACCGTAGACGGGGCTGTCACCGAGATGGTCGGCGACCACTTCGCGGGCCCGCGCCAGCTCGCGCAGGCGACCCGGGCGGGTGCGGTGGCGGGGATCGGCGAGGGTGAGGTCGAAAAGCTCCAGGGCCCGCTCCAGCGCCCCTCGAGCCAGCTCGGGGCGGCTTTCCCGCCAGCGCAGCGCGCGGCTCACCTCGCTGCCCACGTGGCCCAGCTGCTCGGCCAGGGACAGCTGCCACCAGCGCCCGGCCGCCAACTCTGAGTGCCGCCAGGTGTTCATCGCCTCACCAGGGACGTGACCAGATCCAAGATAACCTGGCGGGTGGCGGGGTTCTCCACCCCCCGGGAGCGGTTGCCCTGGGAGGGGCGCAGGTTGATGAGGGAGTCGAACTCCACCCACTCCTCCTCGGCCAGGTCAGGGTAAAGGTTGATGCCCCACAGGTGGTCCTGGGAGGAGCCCTCCTCCAACAGGGCGGCCTCCAGGTCGGCGTGCAGTTCGGCGTCCACCAGCATCACCCGACGCTCCACATCCACCACCGCCTTCACCATGTCGCCGAACCCCGCCTCGGCCATGGCGCGAAGCGTGGGCAAATCGATGGTTTCACTTTCGCTGACGCGGCGCACGGGGGGAGTGTAGCAAGCTCACCCCGACGGCAGGTCGGGGTCCGGGACCCTCGGCGCCCGGTGGCTGGCCTCACCTTCCCGTGGGGAGCACGGCCAGGTCGAGGAGCCCTTTCTCTGCGATCATCTTGAGGTCTCCGTCGCGCGCCAGCAGGTACGCCCCGTCCTCAGCCGCCAGCATATCGAGCGCAGTGATTCTGTTTCGGGCGGACTGGGCGCTGCGCTAAAAAAATCTTCACAAGTTTAAATCGCTGAATTTTCTGCTCACGGATGAATCGGTCATGTATGCGTTTCGAGAGGCGCGAGAAAATCCCCATTACTATTCGCGCTACTACCTTCTCCGAAATCCACGGATCCCTGGGCCGGACCGGCTGGCTTTTGATGAGGTTCTCGCCTTGCTTCGCAGTAAACGGATGGGCGGTGAGCGGGCAGTTCTGATCAGCTCGGAAAAGCTCACCGAGGAAACCTGAAAGGAGATCCCCATGGGACACCTCCTGGTGGTTGACAGGAAGCTCACCCCGCAGCTCGTGCCAATGGGGAGACCATGAGCGAGCCGGTCATCGCGTATGACAGGGACCTGCCCGAGGTCCCGGGGAGCCGACCCTGAAAGCCGCCCACGTCCCGCCTGGTCCGGGACGACGCGGCGTCGGTGGAGGGTGGACGAGTCCGGCCGCCGGCCGAGCCAGCTGCTGCTGGTGCCGAAGATTTGCGCCGCCGTGGACGCCTGGCGGGAGGGGGGCTACGAGGGGCCTTTGAGGTCACTCGGCGGTTGTTCCACTACTGGGTCGAGGAAGAGCACGGGGTCCCCGGCTTAGGCGCCCCCTTGCGCTACGGGTTCTGCCGGCGCGAGGCCATCGAGACGCTGGCGTGGCTGGTGGAGATCGCCGGCCAGCGCGTTGGTTTCGCCCCATTAAACCTCGAGCGTGGCGGGGAAGGACTTCGCGCGGCTGGAGCACAAGAGGCCTGAGCGATGCACGGAGGGCGGGGTGCGGGCGCCGGGGGTGGGCTCAGCCCAGCCGGCGGGCGAAGCGGGCGCGGGCGGCGGCGAGGATGACGGTGCCCAGCAGCAGGAGGGCGGCCACCTGGGGCCAGAGGACGTCGAGGCCCACACCTTTCAGAAACACTCCCCGCAGGATGACGACGAAGTGGCGCAGCGGCACGAGGTAGGTCACCCACTGGAACGCGGCGGGCATGTTCTGGATGGGGAAGACGAAGCCGGACAGGTAGATCTGCGGCAGCATGAAGACGAAGGCGGCGAGCATCATGGCCTGCTGTTGGGTGTGGGAGAGGGTGGAGACGAGAAGCCCCAGGCCCAGGGTGCAGAGCATGAAGGGCAGGCACAGCACGACCAGCAGCAACAGCGAGCCGCGCAAGGGCACGCGGAAGTGGAGCAGCACGATGGGCAGGGCGGTGAGGATTTCCACCAGGCCCACCAGGGCGTAGGGGAGCAGTTTGCCCAGGATGATCTGCCCCGGGGTCAGGGGGGTGACCAGGAGCTGCTCCATGGTGCCCAGCTCCCGCTCCCGCACCAGGGCCATGGCGGTGAGGATCATGGTCATGACCATGATGATCATGGCCAGCACCCCGGGGACCATGAAGTTGCGGGAGACCAGCTCGGGGTTGTAGAGCACCTTGGGGCGCAGCTCCACCCCCGCCGGGGCGGCATTTTCGGCGGCCAGCTGCAGCGTGCCCAGGGCGTAGCCCAGGCCGATGGTGCCGGCGGCGGCGTCGGAGCCGTCGGCCAGCAGCTGTACGGGGGTGGGCAGGCCCTTCACCTGGCGGGCGGCGAAGTCGGCCGGGATGGTGAGGGCGAGGCGCGCCTCACCGCGGTCGAGCAGGGGTCCGAGCTGCTCCTGGGAGTCCACCTCGGCCACCAGCTGAAAGGAGGGAGAGGCGGTGAAGCCCTCCAGCAGGCGCCGGCTGGCCGGGGTGCGGTCGAGGTCGGCGACCGCCAGCTCCACCCGGCGGATGTCGGTGGTGGCGGCGTAGCCCAGGATGAGGAGCTGGAACACCGGCGCCACGAAGAGGATGGGTAGGATCTTGGGGTCGCGCCGGAGCTGCAGCAGTTCCTTGAGAAGGATGCTCGCCAGGGTGCGCAGGGTCTGGCGCATCTCAAAGGCTCCGCACCGTGCGCACGGTGGCGAGGGCGAGTACCGCCACGGCGAAGACGGCGAGACCGATCATGTCGGCGCCCCACACCTCGGGACCGGTTCCCTTGAGGACGATGCCCCGCAGGGCGATGAGGAAGTAGCGGGCCGGCACGAGGTGGGTGATGGCCTGAATGAGGGGAGGCATGGAGGAGATGGGGAAGATGAAGCCGGACAGCAGCAGGGTGGGCAGCATGGTGGTGAACAGGGCGGCCTGGAACGCCACCTGCTGGGTGTCGGCGAGGGTGGAAAGGAAGACCCCCCACCCCAGGCCCCCCAGCAGGAAGAGCAGGGTCACCAGGGCCAGCCACAGGGGCGACCCGCGCAGCGGTACCTGGAAGAGGACGTGGGCCAGCAGCAACGCCCCGGCCGCGGCGGCGGCCGCCAGCACCAGGTATGGCAGCGTCTTGCCGGCCAGCAGCTCGAGGGCGCCAAGCGGCGTGGCGCGCAGGGACTCCCAGCTGCCCCGCTCCTTCTCGCGCACCACCGCCAGCGCGGTGGCGATGACCGTGGTCACCATGAGGATGAACGCCACCAGACCGGGGACGAGAAAGCGGGAGGAGGCGAGGTCGGGGTTGTACCAGACCAGCGGCCGGGCCGCGGCGGAGCCGGCGGAGGGCGGCCGGCGCGGCGGCGGCGAAACCGCGGCGACGATCTGGCGGGCGTAGGCGAGGACGGTGGCGGCCGTCTGGGCGTCGGAGCCATCGAGGACCAGCTGGACGGCGGACGGCCGGGAGGCGGCCAGGGCGGCGGCGTGGCCGGCGGGGATGACCAGCGCCGCCTGGGCGCGGCCGGAGTCGAGAAGGGAGTCGACGATGCGGCTGTCCTCGCCCCGGTGCACCAGATCGAAGTAGCCCGAGTGCACGAAGGCGCGCTCCACCTCGCGCGCGGCGCGGCTGCCGTCCGCATCGACGACGGCGAGCCGCACGTGCCGCACGTCGAAGGACAGGGCGAATCCGTAGATGAGCAGCAGGACGACTGGCATGCCCACGAGCGCCAGGGCGGTGCGCCAGTCGCGCCGCAGCTGGAGAACTTCCTTGACGGCCACGGCGAGGGTGCGGCGCATCATGGGCGGTCCCCGGCCGCCCCGCCGTCGGCCCGCGCGGCGGCGGCGATGGCCCGCATGAAGACGTCCTCGAGGGTGGGCGGGATGGGCCGGATCTCGGCGCCCGCCTCGCCGCCCCCGTTGAGGGCGCCGTGCACGGCGGCAACCGCGTCGGGCGTGGTCAGGACAACGTGCAGGGCCTCGCCGAACAGTGTCGCCTCGGCCACCCCCGCCGTCCCCTCGAGAATCCTGAGGGCGGCTTGTGGGCTGCGAGAGCGCACCTCGAAGACGGTGTCGGCGCCGAACGCGGCCTTCAGGCGCGCGGGGGTGTCGAGGGCGACCAGGCGGCCGGCGTGCATGAGGGCGACGCGGTGGCAGCGCTCCGCCTCGTCCATGAAGTGGGTGGTGACGAAGATGGTGGTGCCGCCGGCGGCCAGCCCGTCGATGACGCCCCAGAAGCGCCTGCGGGCGGCTGGGTCCACCCCGCCGGTGGGTTCGTCGAGGAAGGCGATGGGCGGCGAGTGCAGCAACGCCGCCCCGAGCGCCAGCCGCTGCCGCAACCCGCCGGGCAGCTCCCGGACCAGGGTGCGCCTGCGGCCGGTGAGGTCGGCCATCTCCAGCGCCCAGTGCCGGCGCGCCGCCGCCCGGGCGCCGTGCAGGCCGTAGGCGGCCCCCCAAAAGCGCAGGTTTTCCTCGACGGTGAGGTCGGTGTAGAGGGAGAAGCGCTGCGACATGTACCCCACCCGTTCTTTGATGGCGGCCGCCTGGGTGGCGACGTCGAGACCGGCGACCGACGCGCTCCCCGAGGTGGGGGCGAGGAGGCCGCACAGAATGCGGATGGTGGTGGTCTTGCCGGCGCCGTTCGACCCCAGAAAGCCGAACACTTCGCCGCGGGGCACGGCGAACGACACGTCGTCCACGGCCCGGAAAGTGCCGAAAGTGCGGGTCAGCCGCCGCGCTTCCACGGCGATGGCCGAACTCACCGGCCCACCGCCCGTTCCAGCTGGGCCGCCGCCAGACGAGCGGCGGTGGTGGCGAGGATCCGTTCTCCCTCCGCCGCCGCCAGGTCGGCCTGGGCGTCCAGCACTTCGGCGATGACGGCGAGACCGGCGGCGTGGCGGTCGTCGAGGGCGCGCAGGCGCTCGGCGGCGGCCGCGCGGCTGGCCTGCGCTGCGTCCGCCGCGGCCAGCTCGGCCTGCAGGGCCAGCCAGGCGTGCTCCACCTCGAGTGCGACCCGGCGCTGGAACTCCGCCAGCTCGGCCTGCACGGCGCGGCGCTCCGCCTCCAGCGAGCCGACCTCGGCGGCGGCGCGCCCGCCGTCCCAGAAGGTCCAGCGGCCGGCGAACCCCACCGACCAGGAGTCGTGCCAGGAGTCCGTGAGCGGCAGGAACCGTGGGTGGGGGCGCGCCAGCTCCCAGGCTGCCGCGGCGCCCACCGCCGGACGCGCCGCGGCGCGCGCCGCCTCGGCACGGGCGGCGAGGGCGGCGCTGCGGGCGCGCAGCGCCATGAGCTCCGGGCGCTGCTGGCGGGCGTTTTCCATCAGCCCGTCGAGGTCGGCCGGGGGCGGTGGCGGCGGCGGGGGTGCGGCATCCGCCAGCCGGAGGTCGGTATCGCGGGGGAGGTCCAGCAGGACACGCAGCGTGGCGAGGCTCTCGTCGGCGGCGCGGGCGGCGCGCAGCGAGGCGAGGCGCGCGGCGGCCAGACCCGCCTCGGCGGCCAGGACGTCGGCGTCGACGGCGAGCCCGGCGTCGCGCCGCGCGCGGGCGTCCTCGCTGAGCTTGAGGGTGCGGCGGACGTGGCTCTCCGCAACCCCGACGCCGGCCCGGGCGGCTGCCGCGCGCCAGTAGGCGGTGCGCGCCGCCAGGCGGATATCGAGGCGCGTCGCCGTGGTTGCGGCTGCGGCGGCGTCGAGCTCGCGGCGCGCCGCCTCGCGGCGGGCCGCCAGCGCTCCGCCGGTGTACAGCGACTGCGACACCTCCAGGGACACGGCCGCCGTGACACGGAGGTCCGGGAACAGCACCACGGCGGGCTGTCCGGGGCCGGCGACGGGAGCGGCGAACTCCGGCACGGAGGAACGGTAAGCGGCGTGGGCGCCGGCGCTGAGCGCCGGAAGGCGTCCGGCATCGGCGGCGGCGACGCCCTGGGCGGCGCGTGCATCGCGGTGGCGGCCGGCCTCCAGGACGTGGGAGGCGGCCAGGGCGCGCCGCACCGCCTCCTCTTCGTCGAGGGCGAGCTCGTGGGCGGGCGCCGTGCCGGCCGCCGCCAGCAGGGCGAGGATGAGACGGGGCACGTCGGGGCCCGCCCGGCGAACGGCGCCGCAGAAAGGTCTCCGGGGGACCGGGCGGCGGCGGACGGCGCTCACGGGGCGGACTTGGGCGCCGGCGCTCATGCCGCCTCCGGTGACGGGGCGCCGGTCCGGCGCGCGGTGAGATAGAGGAAGGTGTCCTCCAGGGACGGGGCAATCTCGCGTACCTCGAGTCCGTGAAGACCGGCGGCGGCGAGGGCGGCGGCGACCTCGGCGGCCGCGTCGGCGGCTGTCGTTTCGAGGCGGGCATGCACCGCTGCGCCGAACACCGCCACGTCCCGGATCGCCGGCCGCCCGGCCAGTGCCGCCGCCACCGCGGCGCGCTCGCCACCCTCGACGCGCACCACCCGGCCCGGCAGCAGCTTCGCGAGGGCCGCCGGGTGACCCTCGGCGAGCACCCGCCCGGCGTACAGGAGCAGCACCCGCGAGCAGCGCGCGGCCTCGTCCAGGTAGGGGGTGGCGACCAGCAATGCGAGACCCTCGGCCACCAGCTCCCCCAACAGGCGCCACAGTTCCCGGCGGGTGACCGGGTCGACGCCGGTGGTGGGCTCGTCCAGGATCAGCACCTCGGGGTCGTGGATGAGCGTACAGGCGAGGGCCAGCTTCTGCTTCATGCCGCCGGAGAGATGCTCGGCGAGACGTCGGCGGAAGGGAGCCAGACCGACGCGGTGCAGCAGCTCGTCGCGCTTTTCCCGCCACCGGCGCACGCCGTACAGGAGGGCGAAGAACTGCACGTTCTCATCCACGGTGAGGTCGCCGTAGAGGGCGAAGCGCTGCGCCAGGTAGCCGAGGCGGTGGTGGAGGACGCGGCGGCGCTGCCACACCGGCTCTCCAAACGCCGTCACCTGCCCGCCGTTCGCCTCCATCAAGCCGGCCAGGACGCGCAGGGCGGACGTCTTGCCGGCGCCGTCCGGGCCGATGAGGCCGACCACTTCGGAGGCGGTCACGGTGAGGTCGAGGGAGGCCAGCGCCTGCGCATCCCGGTAGCGGACGGACAGGCCGCGGGCGGCCAGCAGCGGTGCGGGGGCGGCCGTCATGGCCGACCCCGGCCGGGCAGGAACGTCGCATCGGCGGGCATACCGGGCTTGAACGCGCCCCCCGCATCGGGCAGCGCGATCTTGACGCGGAACACCAGCTTGGCCCGCTCGTTGGGGGTCTGCACGTTTTTCGGGGTGAACTCGGCGACCGGCGAGACAAAGCCGACGCGGCCCTGGGCGGTCACCGGCGGCTGGCCGGCGCGCACCTCGACGACGTCGCCGAGACGAATCGCGGCGAGGGAGGGCTCGTCCACCCAGACGTTGAGCCAGGGGTGGGCTAAATCGGTGAGCACGGCGATGGTGGCGCCGGGTGAGAGGACCTCGCCCGGCTCGGCGGCGCGCACGGTGATCACCCCGTCCCGCGGGGCGACGACGGTGGCCTCGCCGATGCGGTGATTGACGGCCCCCACCGCCGCGTCGGCGGCGGCCCGCTGGGCGCGCGCCGCTGCGATTTCCTCCCGGCGCGGCCCGGCCAGCAGCTTGTCGAGCTCGGCACGCAGCACCGCCACCCCGCGGGCGGCCACGTCACGGCGGGTGACGGCGTCGTCCCTGGCCTTTTCGGTGGCCGAGCCGCGATCCACCAGGGTGGCCACGCGATCGAGCTCCCGCGTGGCGGCGTCCAGCTCCGCCTGCGCCTGGGCGAGCTGTTGCTCGGCGCGCCGGATGTCCTCGGCGCGGGACCCCGACACCAGCAGGCGCAACCGGGCGTCGGCGGCCTCCGCCTCGGCGCGGGCGCGCGCCAGCTCGTGCTCAGAAGCGGCGGTGTCGAGGCGGGCGACCACCTGGCCGGCCTGCACGGCCTGCCCCTCCTCAAACGGCGCCTCGAGCAGCCGCCCCGCGACGGTGGCGGCGAGCCGCACCTCGGTGGCCTCGATGTGGCCGGAGGCGCGCAGCGGTTCCCGGCCGCCGTCCCCGCCGCAGGAGGCGGCGAGGGCGGCGGCGAGGGCGAAGGCGGCGGCAGGGGGGCGGCGGCTCATCGGGTGTCCCGTGCGGCGGCAAGGCCGTCGAGCAGTACGGCCGCCACGAAATCGGCGAGGTGGCGGGGCGATTCGGCGGCCGCCGGCTCCGGCGCCACGGCCTGGACGCGGGCGCGCAGCGGCCGGGTGGCGGTCATGAAGGTGACGGCGCCGAGGATGAGCAGGTGAGTGAGGAGGGGATCTGCGGGGCGCAGCTCGCCGGAGGCGGCGCCCTCGCGCAGCAGCGCCCCGACCAGCGCGAGGATGTCTCGCATCCGAGCGACGACGCGATCCGGGAGATGGTCGGCGCCGGAGGCGATCTCCCGCAGCATGATGCGCGGGTGGTGGGGGATTTCTTCCACCAGCTGCGCCAGGGCGAGGATCACCCCGTGCAGCCGCTGGCGCGCCGTCCCTTGCTGGGCGGCGGCGGCCTGCAGGCGGCGGTGGGCGCGTTCGAGGTTGCGGGTGAGCACGGCGGCGTAGAGCTCCGCCTTGTCGCCGACGTGGTAGTAAAGCATCGCCTTGTTCACCCCGGCGCGGGCGGCGATGGCCTCCACTCGGGCGCCGCCGAACCCGTGCTCGGCGAACACCGCGGCGGCGGCGTCGAGAATGCGTTCCGCGGTGGAAGGCGCGGCCGTGGAAGGGTTGCTGCTCATGGGCGTGGGAACTCCGAGTGGAAGGTGTCAACCATACGGTTAGTTATAACAATCGGTGGAGTGGATGTCAAGAGCTCGGGAATTCCCTCGGTGGTGCCGGCTCTTTCTCCCAGTGATGCAGACGAGGGCATGGCGGACGGAGGCATCGGTGCCGGGAGGGGGGCAGCCGCCTCGTCGCGCCCTGGCCGTCGCCGCCTGGCTGGTGCTCGCCTTCACCGTCGGAGTGATCGTGTGGGGCGCCTACGTGCGCGCCACCGGCTCCGGCGCCGGCTGTGGCGCCCACTGGCCCCTGTGCAACGGGGTGGTGGTACCCCGCTCGCCGGAGGCGGCGACGCGCATCGAGTTCACCCACCGGGTGTCCTCCGGCCTGGCGCTGCTGCTGGTGGCTGGCCTGGCGGTGGGGGCGGCGCGCGCCTATCCACGCCGCCACCGGGTGCGGCGGGGTGCGGTGGGGGCGCTCGCCTTCATGCTCGTGGAAGCGCTGCTGGGGGCGGCCCTGGTGCTCTTCCGGCTGGTGGGGGACAACCCGTCCCTGGTGCGCGGGGTGGTCGGCGCCCTGCATCTCGCCAACACCATGCTGCTGGTGGCCTGCCTGGCGCTGACCGCGTGGTGGGCGTCGGGGGCGCCGCCAGCCCGCTGGCCGCGGGGGCGAGAGGCGTGGCTGCTGGGGACAGCCCTGGGGGGCCTGGTGCTGGTGGGGGCCTCGGGGGCGGTGGCGGCGCTGGGAGACACCCTGTTTCCCGGCGGCGAGCGGGCCGCCGCTCTGGCCGCCGGTCTGCCGTGGGGCACCGAGCTGCTGCTGCGCCTGCGCATCGCCCACCCGTTTCTGGCGCTGGCGGTGGCCGCCGCGGTGGGGGGGATGGCGGTGGCGGGGTTGCGCCGGCCGGCCGGCGCCGCGGCGCCCGCGCTGGCTGGGGCGGTGCTCCTTCTGCTGGCGGTGCAGCTGCTGGCGGGTTTGGTGAACGTCGCCCTGGCCGCACCGGTGTGGCTGCAACTCGTTCATCTGCTGCTCGCCGATCTGCTGTGGGTGGCGGTGGTGCTGCTGGCGGCGGAATCCCTGCCTGCCGGCGCGCGCCCGGCGTGAACCGCGGGCGCGAGCGGTCAGCCGGCGCGGGGAAGGTGGTCGGGGCAATCCAGGCGAAGTTCCGGCAGGGGCAGGGGCTGCTGCAGCAGATGGCAGCGGTAGGGTCCCCGAGCATCGCCGGGGGGCTGCAGGTAGCGGCAGGTCAGGCACAGACGGGTGGGGGCCACCACCTCCGCGCGCACCAGCGAGGCGATGAGCTGCAGGAGGGAGTGGAGCAGCGCCTCCCGGTGACGGACGGGGAGGGCCTGGATGGCTGTCATGAGCGGCGCGGTCCAGGCGGTGGAGTGGGCGTAGGCGCTGCGGCCCGCGGGAGTGAGCTCCCACCGGCGCAAGCGGCGGTCGTGGGGGACGGCGGCAGGGGTGGCCAGCCCGCTTCGGCGCAACTGTGTCAGGGCGCGGGAGACGGTGGAGCGGCGCACACTCAAGACCTGGGCCAGGGTGCGCACCTCCTGCGGGCCGCCAGCCAGCTCCGCTAGGAGGGCGGCCCGCAGGGGGGCAAGCTGGGGCTGTTTCCACTGGCAATGGCTCACCGCCCGGGCGAGCCGCTCCAGGGCGGCCACGGTTTTGGCGGCTACGTCGTCGTGGCGGCGGGCGAGGGGGGAGAGAAGCAGCTCCACCGTGTCACGATAGCGGAGCCGGCCCGGGGGAGTCACGCCCGGGCCGGCGGCGCCTACTGCCGCCACGCCGAAAAGACGTAGCCCTTGGACTCCTGCGACTGGTGGCAGAGGAAACACTGGTTCACCGCATCGGTGACCAGCCGCGCGCCCTCGTCTCCGCCGGCGAAGGCCTCGAACCCCCACCCTCCGGTGGCGGCGAAGCGGGCGTCGTTCCTCTCCATGACGGCCAGAACCTTGCGCGCACCCTCCGTGAGCGCTCCCCCTTCGCGGCGGGCCTCGAAGAGGTCGAAGACGAGCACCGAACCGTCGGCGTACTTTCCCGTCTGCAGTCCCTTTCTGGCGGCATCGTTGGCGTAGACGTGGTGGATGCCGCCAAAGTCCTTGTACAGGGGGTGTCCCTCCTCCAGCACCATGCTCTTGACATGGTGCCAGCTGCGGTACCCCTGCGGGTAGGAGGGAAGCGAGTTTTTTTGCGCCTCCAGCCACCAGCTGCCGGCGATGACCGCAGCGGCGATGAAGCTCAACACGGCGAATTTCCTCATGACGTCCTCCTTTTTTTCGTACGGCTTTGCTGGCAGAGCGGTGGGCCCGGACAAGGGGGCGAACGGGGCGCGGGGAATCGCGATCTGATTTTCATAAGCTAAGCTAATAATAGGATCGAAACGGTGCCCGTGTCAACGGGCACCGGGCCGAGGTCCGATCACAGCAGGTCGATGCCGCGTTGGCGGCAGCGCCGTCGTTCGTCCTCCGGCCAGACGGCGGCCTGCACCTCGCCGATGTGCCGCTTGCCGAGCAGCACCAGGCACAACCGGGACTGCCCGATGCCGCCGCCGATGGACAGGGGCAGCTCGCCGGCCAGCAGGCGCCGGTGGAAGGGCAGGTGGCGACGCTCCGGGCAGCCGCGGGCCTCCAGCTGCTGGAGGAGGCTTTCCGGGGTGACGCGGATCCCCATGGAGGAAAGCTCCACCGCCCGGTCCAGGGGCGGGTGGTACACCAGGAGGTCGCCGTTGAGCCCGCGGCCGTGGCCGTTGGGGGTGATCCAGTCGTCGTAGTCGGGAGCGCGGCCGTCGTGGGGGCGGCCGTCGGCGAGGGGGGCGCCGATGCCGACCACGAAGACGGCGCCGAACCGGCGCGCCGCCCGGTCCTCCCGCTGGCGGGGCGACAGGTCCGGGTAGCGGTCGGCCAGTTCCTGGGCGTGCAGGAAGGTAATCTCCTCGGGGAGAGAGGCGGGCAGGCCGGGGAAGTGCTTCCGCAGGTGGGCGGCGGTGGCCAGCAAGGCCTGGTAAATGGCCCGCACCACGCCCTGGAGGAAGCGGACGGTGCGGTCCTCCTCGCCGATCACCCGCTCCCAGTCCCACTGGTCCACGTAGAGGGAGTGGAGCTCATCCAGGCTCTCTTCGGGGCGGATGGCGTTCATGTCGGTGTAGATGCCCGCGCCCCGGGGCAGGCCCAGGCGGGCCAGCTCCAGGCGCTTCCACTTGGCCAGGGACTGGACGATCTCCAGCCGCTTCCCGTCGAGGGCGGGGGCGTGGAAGGAGATGGGGCGCTCGATCCCGTTGAGGTCGTCGTTGATGCCGGTTCCGGCGGGAACGAACAGGGGCGCGGTCACCCGCTGCAGGTTGAGCTCGCCGGCCAGCCGGGCTTCGAAGGTGTCTTTGCACAGCTTGATGGCCTGCTGGGTGGGCAGCGGCCCGAGGCCGGGTCGGCAACCGGGGTGGCTTGAGGCAACGGCGTCGGTCATGGCGTTCCTCCGTACGAGCGAGCCGGCGTCGGTGGGCCGGCGGGCAGCCGTTCGACCGCCACGCTGGGCGCCGGTCGGTCAGCCGCGATCAATCAATCAGGTTGTGAGGAGAGCCGGGGTTGTTGCGGAGGCTGCCGCGGGCCCGCCGCGGGGCGGGGCGGCGGCCCCCTAACGATTCGAGCGGTGGCGCCCGAGGGCGGGGCGGGAGGGGTGGGGCGCAGAGGTGGTGGGGGCCGGGAGACGTGGGTAAATTGACGGGTTGTGGGTACGACTCATGCTCATGGTGGACTCCTTCGAAACTGACCGACATCATACCGGCATTCGCGCAGGTTGGCAAGTTAAAAGACCCCAGCAACGCCGTCGCCTTTGCGACCGCAGGCGCAGTTTTCGCGGCGCGACTGCGCAACGGCTTTCGCCGGCGCCTGTGGGGCGCTCACGCCAGGTGGGTGAGCAGGGAGCCCATATCCACCACCTGCTTGTGGGCCACCTCGAAGGCGATGCCGCCGCGCCGCTGGCGATCCCGCTCGAACTCCTCGCCGAGGGCGCTGCAGTCGTCAGCCGTCAACACCTTCCGCGCCAACGGGAAGAACTCGTGGTCCTCCCGGTGGATGTGATCCTGGAGCAAGTCGCAGTAGGCGTTGGAGGTGGCGAGGACCATCTGCACCGCCTCGGGGCTTGCCTCGGCGTAGGCCGGGAGGTGGCCGGCGAGCTGCGTCACCAGCCGACGGCCTCGCTCGTGCTGGTGACGCAACGCCTCCACCTGGGCGTCGATGGCGCCTTCCTGGCGCTGGGCGAGGCGGACGAAGAGCACGTGCTCCTCCTTGAAGTGGTGGACCGTGTCGGCGAAGGTGCGGGCAAACTGCACCGCCAGCTCGTAGAACTCCCGCGGCGGCCGCTGCCCCTGGCGGATGAGCTCGGCGGCGATGTCCAGCCGCTCCAGGAAACGGCGGATCAGGCCGTGCTCGTTACTCAGGATGTCGATGGCGTTCATGGGGGGCCTCCTCGTATCGATCCTCATCTTCTGACCAACGCCTGCGATCTGTCCTTGACCGAGGTCAACGAGGGCCGCAGCAGCGGCGGCGGGGAAGGTCAAATCAACCAGGCGTAGCCCAGCTTGACGAAGAAAGTCTGGTTGGTGCGGGCCAGGTCGAGCCGCTCGTCGCCCTCGCGGTTGTCGCTCCAGCCCACAAAGGCGACGGTCTGGGGGTTGAGCTTGTAGGAGAGGAGGAGTTGCGTAAAAAGCCGGGAGCTGCCGGCCTCCACCGTGCTGCGGTAGAGGCTCGGGTCGCGCTCCAGGTGGAGGTGTTGCACGACCACGCGAGCGAAGGTGGTGGCGGTGAACTGGTAGACGATCCGACCCTGCGCCAGGTCGGCGGTGTACAGCGTGCCGCCGTCCACCTGCATGCGCTCGCGCCGGTGATCGAGCTCCAGGTACAGCTGGCGGCCGAGGTTGAATGTGACTCCCGGGCCGACGCGGGTCAGGCGGCCGGCACGCCGGTTGGCGTAGTCGATGGCGTCGCCGAAACGCCCCGAAAGGGAGGCGGTGAAGTCCCCCGTCGGCCGCACGTTGAAGAAGACGTTGCCGCGGGCGCCCGAGAAGGTGGTGCCGGCGAACACTTCCTTGAAAGAGGTGGCGCGGACGTTGAGCCATGACTGGTACGGCCCTTCGAAACGCGCGAAGACGTCGGCTGCCTGGTCGCTGAGTTCGCCGGCCTGGTCTTCGACCCTTTGGAGCTCGGCGCCGATGGCCGAGCGGGTGAAAAACTGCCCCGGCTTTCCCCAGAAGACACGTTGCCCGCCCACCTCGCCGCCGCGCGTGTCCACCCGGGAGACGAAACCCAGATCGGCGCGGAATTCCGGCGCCAGGGAGCGGTACCACCCCCACGCCGACCAGTCTCGGGTGTCGTGCTGATACTCCAGGTGCAGCGCGGAGCCCGAGAAGGGGCCGCCCCGCTGGTTCATCTCGTCGGCCACGGACGCCGGGTAGCGGGTGGAGGAGTGCAGCAGCTGGAAGCTCACCGTGTCGGTGGGCGACAGCCGCAGCCTGCCGTCCACCCCCACCACGCGATTGTGGTACTCGCCGCCGTCCCGCACCGTGGCGAGGATGCCCAGCGTCGAGGCCGTGCCGACGTCACGGCGGTAGCGGAGGGCGCCGCTCGAGTTCGTGAGGGTGTAGGAGCCCAGGGACGAACTCTGATTGGAGGGGAAGAGCAGGTTCAAGAGTCGGTCCCGCGCCACGAAGACGGAATACGCCTGCGCCCCGTGCTTGCCGGTCGAGCGCACGCCCCAGGAGGGATCGGCCACCGCACGGGTGTACACGGCGTTGATGGGAGTGGAGAAAAAGTCCGCACCCTCCATGAAAAACGGCCGCTTTTCCGAATAAAAGAGGGCGAAGCGGGTGTTGACGTCGAGCTGCGCCGCGTCGGCCTCCACCTGGGAAAAGTCGGGGTTGACCGTGGCGGCCACGGAGACGTTGGGGGTGACGCCCCAGCGCGCGGTCAAGCCGGCTTCGCTGTCGACGGGCCCCGCCGCCAGTCCGCCGGCCGGGTCGGCCTCGTCGCGTAAAACGTCGGCCCGCTGCGAGGTCACGGTGGGGTTGAGCTCCACGTCGTGGCCGGGGGCGATCCCCTCCAGGCCCTCCAGCCGGGCGATCTGGCAGAGAAAACAGTTGTTGCTACGGTCGAGGGGCACGGACATGATCTGGTGGCGGACGGTGCGCGGGTAGGAGCGGAAAAAGGCGATCCCCCAGGTGTGTGAGCCCGAGCCGTTGGGAAAGCGCAGCGAGCGGAAGGGGATGGCCATCTCCACCTCGTACCCCTGGGCGGTGATGCGCCCGGCGGAATCCCAGATGGCGTCCCAGCTGGAGTCCTCGTTGCCCCCCGAGGACACCTCACTGCGCAGCACATCGCTCTGGACGCCCAGGGGGTTGACGAAAAACTGGAAGGCGCGCCGCTGGTCGTTGAAGGTGTCGAGAATGACGCCAATGTAGTCGTTACGCCGGAGGGCGTCGCGGTCGCTGAGGTGGGCGCGGATCCTGTCCGGCTGCGGATCGAAGCAGCGGCAACCGATGTACAGCGCCCGCCGGTCGTAGGTGACGAAGCATTCGGCCGACACCGGGGCGGGGAGGTTTTCCCCCGGTTGCACTTCGATATCCACCGGGATGCGCAGGGCGGTCTGCCACGCCGCCTCGTCCAGCACGCCATCGATCTCGATGGGGCCGGTGGCACGGGTGATTTGATAGGTCGGCTGCGCTTCCCGACCGGCCATCGCCTGGTTCTCCGTCGCCAGGGTATGAGTCGAGAGAAGAATGAGCCCCGCCAGGATCATGGTCAGACGAGTACGCACACCTTCTCCTCCACCCTCGGGTGTACGCACCGGGGTTTCACCTGGTTTTGCGCCGCCCGCGGGTGGCCTTCACCGGGGCTTCAATTGCCATGCATGCCTTCCTCACATCGGGGGTCGATTCTGACACCCCAAGGGCGGCCGGCGTTGAACGCCGCCCTCGGGAGGCCAGAGGACATGCCCTTGATGAAGATGGACATGCACGTGCACTCGTGCTTTTCCGTGGAGCAGATCCCCGGTGTGAAGGGGGTCACCTTCAGCCCACGGGAGACCCCCGACGAAATCTACGCCCGGGCCAAGGGGCGGGGGATGGATTACGTCACCATCACCGATCACGACACCATTGCCGGCTGCCTCGATCTGCTTTCGCGACGGGGGGATCTGTCCGACTTCATCATCGGCGAGGAGGTGTCCACCCAGCTTCCCCACAGTCGCTTGACGGTGCACATCAACGTCTACGGCCACAATGAGGAGCAGCACCGGGAGCTGCAGCGGCGGCGACCCGATGCCTTCGAGGTGGTGCGCTACTGCCGCGAGCAGGGGCTCTACTGCGCCTGGAATCACCCCTTCTACCGCGAGAACCTCTCTACCATCGAAGAGCCGGAGTTCATGGAGCTGGTCAAGCAGGTGGATGTGCTGGAGGTGCGCAACGGCGGCCGCATGCAGCTGCTCAACGTACTGGCCGAGGAACTGGCCGTGCGCGAGGGCAAGGGCATGCAGGGGGGCAGCGACACCCACACCGGCAACGTGGGATCGGTGTACACCGCCGTGCCGTGCCACGACCTGGCTTCGTTCTTCGCCGGTATCCGCGCCGGCAACAGCCGCATCGTCGGGCACCACTCGACGCCGCGTACCTTCCTGCTGCACAACTACCTGGTGGGGCGCCGGCAGGTGCTGGATCAGCACTGGCGGCTGGCCACCGGCGCCACCCAGACGATGCGGGTGCTGTGGCTGGGGGCGCTGTCGCTGGCCCTCTCCCCCTGGATCGTCCGCAACCACTTCCGCGGCCAGGTGGAGATGGCCCGCCTGGCGTTGAACCGCCTGGGCATTCTCCACCACGTCGAGGAGTGGGTGCTGGACGTGGCGTGAGACGCCAGTACTTGCGGGGGGTGCCGGGGCGGTCAGCCGGCCTCATGCTCTTAATCTGACCCGGCGCAAAACTTCCAGGATATTGGTCGTTCCACGGTGCGGCAAGCGCCGATAGGCGGACCAGGCAGCGCCAGCGAGAATCCCCTCCTGCAACCACTCGCCCAGCCACTGCCCGGCGGTAGAGGGGGAGTACTGCTTGAGGCCGGCACCTCGCTGGATCGCCCAGCGCCGGTTGAAGCGCTCGTGGGCTCCCACCGGCGGCGCGAAGATGAGGGCGAGGCCAGCGGCGCCGAAGAAGGTCAGCTCCGAAGGCTTGGTCCACAGGATATCGGTGCGCTCCAGGAGCCGGTTGAAGGCCTCGAAGTAGGCTGGGAGGGAGGGCGCAAAGAGGATCTCCACGTCGCGGTCGCCCTGCAGACCGGCAGCCGCTACCCAGCTCTGGAACTGCTCGGCCAGGTCGGCGCGGACCCCGGCGACGAGGGCGAGCCGCAGCCGCGCCTCGCGGATACTGGACGCCACCGAGGGAATGATGGAGCGGGCAATTCGCGCCTGGGCGCCGGCGCCGCCCACCGCGAAGGTCAGGAGAGGGGGACGCCCCTCCTCTGCCTCGGGTAACCTGCCCAGGACGTGCGCCAGCTCTTCCCGGTACTGTTCGCGAAAGGCCCCCGCCGGGTCGAGGCGCACCAGGCGCGCCGCCAGGCGCCGTTGCTGTTCGCCCCCATCCTCGCCGCCGGTCAGTTCCAGCGGGAGGGGAAAGCCGGTGACGTGGATCAAGCTCCCGGGCACCCCGTAGGCGCGCAGACGGCGCAGGGCCCGTTCGCTGGGGACGCAGTACTCGATGGGGGTGCCGCGGGGTTGGCGGGGGGCCCACACCCGGTTGACGTCGCTGTCGGTCACCACGCACACGACCCGCGGCACTCCGGCGGCGGCGGCGGCCAGGGCCGGGGCGAAAAAGGTGGTCAGCAGGCAGTCCCCGCTGCGTTTGAGGTGGCGCACCAGAT
This sequence comes from uncultured bacterium, assembly GCA_937924755.1. Lineage (GTDB taxonomy): Bacteria > Acidobacteriota > Thermoanaerobaculia > Thermoanaerobaculales > Thermoanaerobaculaceae > CALEVZ01. Next base: position 13,235 of record CALEVZ010000022.1, on the reverse strand, counting down.
TGTGGCCCAGCCCACGTTGGATGAGCCAATGGAGGATCTCCACTGCGAGCGTCGGGGAGGACAGGTCGCGGTACGGATAGAGGTGGGGGATCTGGGTGATGCCGTCCAGGAGGCGGCCCAGCGGCCCGCCCACCAGGGGTGCCTGGGAGGCCCGAGAAAGGACCGTGTAGGCGCGGCGCAAATGCTGCCAGAGCCTGCTTTCGGCCGGGGAGGCAAAGGGCTCGCGGTCGACTTCCACCACCTCCTGATGGAGAGCAGAGGCGAGGGCGTGGGCGGCGCGCAGGTGGCCATACCCCATGTCCACCGCAGCCACTACCACGCCCGGTCGGTCCACAGCGCCGGCAAGTTGGGCCCGCATCACCCCTCCCAGCAAGCCTAGCACCCTTCGCCTCATGCCAGGTGGCATGCCGCCGAGGGGAAAAAGGGGGCCGGGAGCTCCGCCGGCGGAGCTTCACGCTGGCTTCGCGGTTTCTTCGCGGTACCTTCACACTCTGCGCGCACCGTCTTCACATGGGTGAACTGATTCTCGGCGCCCTCCTGGCAGTGGGATTGGGCGCTCGCGCTCTCATGGTGGTGGCCCAGCGCAGGCACCTGCGCACCCCTCCGCCGACCCCGGCGACGGAACTCCCGGCCGTCAGCATTCTCAAGCCGGTCAAGGGCCTCGATGCCGATCTTGAGGCCAACCTGCGCAGCGTCTTCGCCCAGCGTTACCCCACCTTCGAGGTGATCATCGGCGCCCACAGCGCCGACGATCCCGCCCTGGAGGTCGCCCGCCGGGTGGCCGCGGCGTACCCCCAGGTGCCGAGCGTGGTGGTCGCCGATCCGCGCCAGGTGGGGCCCAACCCCAAGGTGGCCAACCTGGCCAACCTTCTGCGCCACGCCAGGCACGAGTGCGTGCTCATCTCCGACTCCAACGTGCGCGTCGCGCCCGACTACCTGGCCGACCTGGTGGACCACCTGCAGCAACCGGGGGTGGAGCTGGTCTCCTCGCCGATCCGCGGATGCGCCTCCACGTCGTTGGGGGGAAAGGTGGACGCCCTGCTTCTCAACACCTTCGTGATGGGGGGAGTGGCCGCCGTGCACCGCCTGTTCGCCGGCGTGTGCGTGGTCGGCAAGTCCATGCTCCTGCGCCGCAGCACCCTGCGCCAGATCGGTGGGTTCGAGTTCCTGGCCCAGTTCCTGGCCGAGGATCAGGTGTGCGGGCAGGAGGTGGCCCGTCGAGGGCACCGCATCGCCTTGTCTTCCCGACCCATCGACAACGTCACTGGGGGGCCGTCGTTGCGCCAGGTGGCCGCCCGCTACCTGCGCTGGGGCAAGATCCGCCGCCGCATTGCCCCGGCCGGGTTCGCCGGTGAGTTGCTGCTCAACCCGCTGGCGGTGGGTGCCGTCGGCGCCGCCGCTCTGGGGGGAGGGGTCTCCCTGGCCTTGCTGGCGCTGGCGTGGGCGACCTTGGTGGCGATCAACACCCTGGCGGAACGGTCCCTGGGGGTGCGGCGCTCGCTGGGGGGGCGGGCAGCCCTGACGTTGCTGGCTGACATGCTGGCGGCGGCGGTGTGGCCGGTGGCCCTGCTTGCCCGTACGGTGAGCTGGCGGGGCAACGCCCTGCGCATCGGGCCCCGCACTCGCCTGCTGGCCATCGGCGAGCTCGAGGCACTGCCACAGCTGCAGGAGGCCTCCGAAAGTTCCTGACCCCCCGGCGCCTCGCCCCGGCCGGCGCCCCGCAACCTCCCCTCAGGCGCCGGCACGCCGCCGGCGGGGCTACAATGGAACACACGCAGGCCGGGGGGGGGGTACCATCGAGGCATGAGAGTGCTGCTGGTCAAGCCGCAGGCCCGGTTGGGGCCAATTCTCGGATTGCAGCGGTTTCAACTGCTGGAGCCACTGGAGCTGGGCTACCTGGCGGCAGCGCTCGACGGCCGACACCAGGTGCGCGTGGCCGATCTGCGGCTGGCCCGCGACCCCGGGCGGGCCTTTTCCACCGCGCTCCGACGGTTCCGTCCGCAGGTGGTCGGGCTCTCTGGGTATAGTCATGAGGCAACGACCACCAAGGAGCTGGCACGCCTGACCAGGACCGCCCTCCCCTCGACCCGAGTCGTGGTGGGCGGCCACCACGCCACCGTCGCTCCCGAGGACCTGGCCACGGAGCACGTGGATGCGGTGGTGCGCGGCGAGGGGTGCGAACCTTTCCGCCTGGTGGTTGATCGCATCGCCGCCGGGGAGCCCTTGACCGGGATCGCCAACGTGGTGGTCCCCGGTCACGATGACGGGCGTGGCGGGCAGTGGCCGCGCTTTCCGGATCCGGCGATGCTGCCGCGGCCCCGTCGGGATCTTTGGGACTGGCGCGCCTACCGGTCGGTCTGGCTGGAGGAGAACCCCCAACCGTGGCGCAGCATCCTGCCGCCGGTGGCGCAGGTGCGGACCTCCTTCGGGTGCCGCATGAAGTGCAGCTTCTGCATCGTGCCGTTTTTGTGCGGCGGCCAGCACCTGCCGCGCCCGGTGGAGGCGGTGGCGGCCGAAATCGCCAGCCTTCCCGCCCGCCACGTCTACTTTTCCGACGACGAGAACTTCATCGACGAGGAGTTTGCCGCGGCCCTGGCCGACGAGCTGGAGCGCCGGGGGGTGAAGAAGCGTTACTTCGCCTGGGTCCGCTCCACCACCGTGCTGCGCTCCCCGGAGCTGCTGCGGCGCTGGCGACAGATCGGCCTCGACGGGGTGTTCATAGGTTTCGAGTTCACCCGCGACGAGGAGCTGCGCCAAGTGGCCAAGGGCGGCACGGTGGCGATGAACGAGCGGGCGCTGGATCTGCTGCGGGGCATAGGGGTGGCTGTCCACGCGGCGTTCATGCTCCTGCCCGAGTACAGCGAGGCCGATTTCGAGCGGCTACGGCGCTACCTGGCGGAGCTACCCCCGGTGCAGTGCTCATTCACGGTGTGCACCCCCTCCCCTGGCACTCCGGATTACGAGGCCATGAAGCCGCGCATCTGGGTGCCGAACCCCTACGACCTGCACGACTGCATGCACCCGCTGACCCCTACGCGCCTGCCGCTGCGCCGATTCTGCGAGCTGTACGCCGATCTGGTCGCCCTGGGAGTGGCGAAGACGCCGCTGCGCGCCGCCCGCCGTCCCCTCCCGCCGCTGGAGCTGCTGCGGGTGACCATGGCGAGTCGGCTCTACGCCAGGGCGTACCGCACCATGTACCGAGACTATCCGCGGGAGCTCTGGGACGCTTCGAGCGCATGATGCAGCGTTGAATTGACGATGACAAAGATTGGTAAATTGACACAGGAGAAAAACGTTGTACACTTCGTGATGAGTGGCCATGTCGACCTCCATCCCAAAAGGCTGGTTGCTGTACGGTGCCACCGGCTACACCGGGCGCTTGGTGGCGGAGGAGGCGGTGGCTCGCGGGCTCGAGCCCATCCTCGCGGGCCGCAACGCCGGTGCGCTGGCTGCCATGGGGCGGGAGCTGGGCTTGCCGACCCGGGTAGTTTGGCTGGACGATCCGACAGCGGTGCGGGATGGGCTCGACGGGGTTGGGGCGGTGCTGCACTGCGCCGGGCCCTTCGTATGGACCAGCCGCCCCATGGTGGACGCCTGTGTCGCCTCCGGCGTGCACTACCTGGATGTGACCGGCGAGATCCCGGTGTTCGAGGCGGTACTGGGGCGGGGGGAAGAGGCGCGACAGGCAGGGGTGGCCCTGGTGCCCGGAGTGGGTTTCGATGTGGTTCCCACTGATTGCCTGGCGGCGCGCCTGGCGGCGGCGTTGCCGGGGGCCGAGCGGCTGGAGCTGGCCTTCGCCAGCAGCCGGGGCGGCTGGAGCGTCGGCACTATGAAGACCATGGTTGAGCTGCTCCCCCGCGGCGGCGCCGAGCGGCGGGACGGTCGCATCGTGCCCGTGCGGCCAGCGGCGTATAAGCGGCGGATCAATTTTCCTCACCGCCGGCTGGTCGGCGTCAGTATTCCCTGGGGGGACGTGTCGACGGCGTTCCACACCACCGGCATCCCCTGGGTGCGGGTGTACCTGGGCCTGCCTTCGGCGGCGGCGCGGCGACTGCGGCGGATGGCCTGGTTTGCTCCCCTGCTGCGCCTCACCGCGGTGCGGCGCGCCGCCCAGTGGTTCATCGGCCGGACGGTGCAGGGTCCAGACCGGGAGGCGCGGGCGATGGGGCGCTCCTACGTCTGGGGGGAGGCGCGGCGCGGCGATGGAAGCTGGGTGCAGGGGCGGCTGGTGGCCCCGGAGGCCTACGCGTTCACCGCTGTCGCCGCGGTGGAGTGCCTCTGCCGGGTGCTGGCCGGAGCCGTGGCGCCGGGGGCGTGGACCCCGGCGCGCGCCTTCGGGGCCTCCCTGGTGGAGGAGCTGCCCGGGGTGGAGGCGGAGCCCTTGACCGTGTGGAGCGCTGGCACCCCCTTCCTCGCGTGAGTTGTTGCTTCGACGCCGAATCGGCCTGTCACGGGAGTACCGCCTGTCGTCGCAGGCCCGTGGGGCCGCAGGGGCGGTCGAGATACTATGGGGGAGATGAACGGTGGTGGCGTCCCCCCGACCATGGCGGGAAGCGACGGTCAATTCCGGGTGCGGCACCGGGCGCAGGTGCAGAAGTTTCTCGCGGCACTCGCGTTCTCCCCGTTGCTCCTGATGCAGGCGGCAGCCGAAACGGCGCCCCCTTCGCCGGGCGTCTCCGCCGAGCGGCTGCGGCAGCATGTCACCGTGCTGGGCAGCGACGGCTTCGCCGGGCGGGCGGTGGGAACGCGCGGTGGAGCCCTGACCGAAGCGTACGTGGCGGGGCAGCTGGCGGCCAGCGGTGTCGCCGGCATGGCCAAGGACGGCGGGTACCTGCAGGCGGTTCCCATGCACGGCAGCATGCCGCTGCCGGAGAGCGAGCTGTTGCTGATCTCGCCCTGCCACAGCGGGGCGCTTACCCTGGGGGACGATTACCTCCTCTTCACGAGCGGCGACGCCACCCTGCTGCCGCAGCCGGTGGAGGTGGTGTTTGCGGGCTATGGCGTCGTCGCCCCGGAGTTGGGGCAGGACGACTACGCTGGTCTGTCGGTGCGCGGCAAGGTAGTGGCGGTGCTGGCGGGCGAACCTCAGCGCCGGGCGCGCCGGGGGGCGGGGGGGGAGGGGCCGAGCCTCTATGCGAGTCCGGAGACCAAGCGGCGCATCGCCCTGTCGCGCGGTGCGGTCGGCCTGCTGATCATCCCGTCGCTGCGTGAGCCCACCTGGCGGGAGTGGGCGGCGCGTCAGCGGGAGTTTGCCTTCGAGCACGTGGTGCTGCCCTACGGGGTTACGCAGAGCTTCGCAGCGCTGCTGCACCGCCGGTCGGCGGGGCCTCTGCTGTGCGGGTCCCGGTACTCCCTCACCCAGGTGGACGAGATGGACCGCGCCGGGCACCTACCCGCCTTTGCCACCCGCGCCCAGGTGCGCTTTCGCGGTGTCTTTGCGGAGCGCGACTTCGTGGCCCACAACGTGGCCGGGGTGGTGCGTGGCTCGGACCCGCAGCTCGCCGACACCTTTGTGCTGGTCACGGCTCACCACGATCACCTGGGCGAGGGTCCGGCGGTCAACGGGGATGGAATTTACAACGGGGTGGTGGACAACGCCATGGGGGTGGCGGCGGTACTGGAGGTGATGCGGGTTCTCGCCGCTTCTCCGGTTAAGCCCCGGCGCTCGGTGGCGGCGGTGTTCTTCACCGGAGAGGAGAAGGGCCTCCTGGGGTCCAGCTACTATGTGGATTATCCACTGATCCCCCTGCAGGCCACGGTTGCGGCGGTCAACGTGGACGGGCTGGCCACCTTCGACACCTTCAATGACATCGTCGTGCTGGGCGGCGAGTGGTCGACGCTCGGCGAGATCGCCGGCCGGGTGGCGTCGTCGTTGGGGCTGGAGGTGTCGGCCCCGCCGCCGGCCTTTGCCAGACCGGACCTGTACGCCCTTTCGGACCAGATCGCCCTGGCGCGGGGAGGCATCCCGACGGTACTGATCAACGAAGGGTTCAAGGTGCGAAAGCGGCGCCCGGAGGAGGCGCTGGCGCACGCGGTGGCATGGGGGCAGACGCGCTACCATACCCCTTTCGACGACCTCTCCCAGCCCATCAACTGGGAGGCGGCGGTCCAGCACACCCAAGTGATTCTGGCGCTGGTGCAGGCATTGGCCGACGAGGCGACGGCGCCCACCTGGCTCCCCGGCAGCCCGTTTGGCAACCTAGGGGGGCGCGGTGCGCGGCGCCGCTAGACGCTGGTGGCCAGGGGAGCTCTCGCTGGCCTTGGTCGTGGCGGCGCTGGCGGGCTGCGCCACCACCGGCCGGGGGGAGTTGCGGCTGGCCGGATCGGATACCATGTTGCCCCTCACCAGGGCGTTGGCAAATGCGTTCATGGGGGTTAATCCCGGTATTCGGGTGCGGGTGGAGGGGGGAGGGAGCACGGCCGGGATCGCCGCGCTGATCGAGGGACGCGCCGACCTGTGCGCCTCTTCCCGTCCCCTGACCGCCGCGGAAGCGGAGCGCCTCTACCGTCGCCACGGCCGCCTGGGGGTGCGGGTGCAGGTGGCGCGGGAGGCCCTGGAGGTGTTCGTTCATCCGGACAACCCGGTGCGCGAGCTGACCATGCTGCAGCTTAAGGGCATCTTCACTGGACGCATTCGCCAGTGGGAGAAGGTAGGGGGTTCGGGTGGCACCATCGAGGTTCTCATCCGCCCCCCCTCCTCGGGGACCCACGGATTCTTCCGCGCAGTGGCGCTGGACGGCGAGGAGTACGCCCCCTTCGCCACGGTGATCGCCACCAACGAGGAAGTCATCGAGCTGGTGGCGGCCGACGAGACGGCCATCGGCTACGGCGGGATGGTCTTCGGCCGGGGCGGGGTGGCCGTGGTGGCCCTCGATGGGGTTTCGCCCTCGGTGGCGACGGCACGCTCCGGCGCGTACCCGCTGGCGCGATACCTTTACTTTATCACCGTTGGACCTCCCGAGGGGCTGGCCAGGCGGTTCGTGGATTTCTCCTTGTCCCCCGCCGGCCAGCGGGTGGTGGGCGAGGCTGGCCTGATTCCTCTGTTCGAGGACTGAAATCTCGGTCAGAAAACGCGTTGCCTGGAAAACCGCTGGCGCTTTCCAATGATCTTCACATCACCTTAACCCGAATTTCACATCGCCCGGCCACTCTCCCCGCCGGCGGTACACGCCTGGAGGATGAAAATGAAACATGGGATTTCGTCGAGGTCCGATGTCAGGTGTAGACGGGTTCGAATTCTGGCGGCGCTGGGCACCGTCATGCTGTTGGCGACCCAAGCGTGGGCGGCGGGGATCATCGCCGGGACGGTGAAGGACAGCGACGGCGGCATTCTGCCGGGGGTCACGATAACCCTCTCCGCCGAGTTTCTCGGGGAACCGCTGGTGACCTACGCCGATAGCAGCGGCAGTTTCCGTTTCGACGGGCTGAACCCGGGGGCGTATACGCTGCGCGCCGAGCTGGATGGCTTCCAGCCCTCGGAAACCACCCTTACCCTGGTGGTGAACCAGCGCCTGACCCTGGAGTTCCGGCTGGCGCTGGCAACCCTGCGGGAGACCGTCGAGGTGACCGCCGAGGCGCCGCGGTCCAGTGAGGTGGCCGTGTTGGATCAGCGCCGACAGGCGGCGGTGGTGAGCGACGCGATCTCCCGGGAGGAGATCGCGCGCACTCCCGACGCCGACGCCGCCGCGGTGGTGGAGCGCCTCACCGGGATCACCGTGGTGGACTCCAAGTACGTGTACGTGCGGGGCCTCGGTGACCGCTACAGCAACACCATGCTGAACGGGGCGGCGCTGCCCTCCACCGAGGCCGACAAGCGCGTCGTACCTCTCGATCTCTTCCCCTCGAAGCTTCTCGACACCATCACCATCGCCAAGACGTACACCCCGGACAAGCCGGGTGACTTCGGCGCCGGGGCGGTGGAAATGTCCACCCTCGATTTTCCCGCTACGGCATCTCTCAAGGTCACGTTGGGTGGTGGTTGGGACTCCACGACCACGGGCAACGATTTCTCGCGTTACGCCGGGGGCCTCAGTTGGACCGGCAAAGGGGGGCAGGGAAAGCCGGCCAGCCTGCCTACCCAGCGCCTGCTGCCGCAAAGCATCGTCAACCCCGATGGCTTGACCCCTGAGCAGCTGCAGGCGGTTGGCCGGTTGTTCGTCGGGCCGTGGACCGGAGAAAAGATCTCATCCGCTTCGCCCAACAGCAATTTGAGCCTCACCTACGGCAACACCTTCGGTCGCCTGGGGGTGGTGCTCTCGGGGGTCGCCTCGCGCGGCTTCTCGCGCGTCGAGTCGGACCATGTCTACTTCGGTCTCGACTCTGGGAACGTGCTGGTACCGCGCAACGACTATCACATGGTGACCGATGCCGAAAAGGCCCGCAACGGGCTCCTGGGCCAGTTGGCCCTGCGCCTGGCCGACGGGCATCGCGTGTCTCTGGCCTCGCTGTTCTCGCGCGACGCCGTGTCGGAGAGTCGTCAGTACCAGGGATACATGAACAACGCGGGTCAGAACGTGCGCGATTTTCGCTCCCGCTACCAGCGAGAGGAGCTCTTGACCAGCAAGCTTTCCGGTGAGCACTTCTTCTCGGGGCTGTGGATGGGGAGCTCCCTCGAATGGTTCCTCACCTCCTCGACGGCTGGGACGGAGCAGAATCTGCGGGAGAACCTTTACGGCGAGGTCTCGCCTGGTTATTACAAGTTGCAGCCGGGCCTGGCCGAAAGCGGGAAACTCGAGTTCTTCGACCTCGAGGACCAAATTCGCGGCGGCGGGATCAGCTGGAGCACGTTCTACTCCGCGTCGCCGACGCGCTACGGTTCCGTGAAGGTCGGCCTCACCACGAACCGCCGGGAGCGCGAATTCGACGCGCGCCGGCTGCGTTTCGTGCTGTCCAACCAGAGTCAGTTCGACCTGAGCCTGCCCCCCGAGCAACTGTACACGGTGGAGAATATCAGGCCCGGCGCGTTCGAGATCCGCGAAATCACCGGCGTCAACGACGCCTACGACGCCTTCCACGACGTCGATGCGGCCTTCACCATGTTGGATGCGAGCTGGGGCAAGTGGCGTTTTGTCGGGGGTGCGCGCTACGAGAAGTCGGACCTCGAGGTGCGCACCTACAACCCCTTCGCTCCGGGTCAGTTGGCGGTGGCACGGGACCTCAACCGTGACTGGCTGCCGGCCCTCAACCTGGTGTACCAGCTGCGCCCCGATACCAACCTGCGCCTGGCCGCCAGCCGCACCGTCAATCGCCCCGAGTTCCGGGAGCTGTCGCCGTTCGCGTTCGTGGAGGTCACCGGCGGCAGGTCGGTTGCGGGTAATCCCGACCTCAAGCAGGCCTTGATCGACGCCGTGGACCTGCGCTGGGAGGTCTTCCCGAACCCGGGTGAGGTGATCGCCTTCTCGACCTTCTACAAAAAGCTCACCAACCCCATCGAGCGCATCGTGCAACCAACCACCGAGCTGCGAAGCTCGTTCACCAACGCCGACGGCGCCACCCTGACCGGCGCCGAGGTGGAGTACCGGCAATCGTTGGCGGTGGTCTCGCCGGTGTTGAATCGCTGGACGGTGAACCTGAACTACGCCTACGTCAATGCCTCGGTCGAAGTCGGTGAGAGGCAGCTGTCGGTCATCACCAACACCTCGCGTCCCCTCGAGGGCCAATCGAAGCACGTGGGCAACCTTGCGCTGCAGTACTTCCAGCCCACCTGGGGAACGATGGTGAGGGCCATGTACAACTTTACCGGCCGGCGCATCTACGAGGTCGGCGCCTACGGCTTGCCTGACGTCTATGAGGACGATTTCGGCGTCCTTGATCTGGTCGTCTCACAGTCCCTGGACCGCCTCTTCCCCGGCCTCGAACTAAAGCTTTCCGGCACCAACCTGCTCGACGCCGAGCGGGCCTTTACGCAGGGTGGCAGGATCCATCGCAAGTACGCCAACGGCCGCGGATTCGGCCTGTCTGTTGGTTACACAGTTTTTTAACGATGTGTTTCGTCGCGACGAAAAAGGAGCGAGCCGATGTATCAAGTGAACCCTTACCGGCTTGACAAGGAGGAAGTATGCGAAAGAACGTAGTCCTCGGGTTGGTGGCCTTGGTGTCCGCGGCTGCCTTTGCCGCCCCGCCGCGCCACATGATCGAACCCCGCGAAGGTGGTATGCCGGATGCGCGCGCGTGGGTCGAACCGGCAATCATGACGGAAGCGGAGATCGAGCAAGCGGCGGCCGCCGCCACGACCGCCAGCAACTGGCCCGTGGTGTTGCTCGAGACCAACTTCTACGCGTTTGTGCCGGGTGAAAAGGTGCAGTTGCGCGTCACCATCAATCCGAACAACTGGAGCACCCCGGTAACGTTGTATATGTACTGGCAGGACCGGGTGAGCGGCGTCAAGCGCTACTACAGTGTGCCCGGCGGCGGCTTGCAGAACGTCGGGGTGGTCGCCGATCTCTTCGGCGTGCCCGGGGGATCGCCGGTCCCGGTCAATCTGCCGGCGCTGAACGACTTTGTCCTCTTCGGTTCGGCCGCCGACCCGGCCATTCTGAGCTGGGGGATCGACGGCGCCCTCGGACCGTCGATGACCGCCCCCTCTCAGCCCGGTCTATACCAGTATGTCATCGAAATCCGCGACGCCGCGGGCCGGCGGGTGATCTCTAAATCGAACGCCATGTACTCGTTCGTGACGGCGCAGGAACGGGTGGCCGGGGAGATTTCCCAGTCGACCACTTGGACCGCAAGCAAGCGCTATGTGTTAAGCGATTTTGTGCTGGTGCGCGAGCCCGCGGTGCTGACCATCGAGCCCGGCACCGTGATTCTGGGCGCTGACAACCGGGCGACGCTGTTCATCACCAAGGGCGCCAAGATTCAGGCCAGCGGCACGGCGATGCGCCCCATCGTGTTCACCTCCTCCAAGAAGGTCGGATCGCGGGCGCAGCGGGACTGGGGCGGCCTGGTGCTCTTCGGCCGGGCGCCGGTCAACGAGCCGGGCGGCCAGAGCTACCTCGAGGGCTTACCCTCTCAGCCGCAGTATGCCTTTGGCGGCACCGACCCCCACGACAACTCCGGCGTGCTTCGCTACGTCCGTCTGGAGTTCGGCGGGTTCGAAATCGAGGCGAACCAGGAGATCAACGCCTTGACGCTGGGCGGTGTGGGCGACCGCACGGTCATCGAGTACATCCAAGCCCACTTCAACAAGGACGACTCCATCGAGTTCTTTGGCGGCACCGTCAACGCCAAGTACCTGCTCTTGACGTCCAACGCCGACGACGGGCTCGACTGGGACCTCGGCTGGCAGGGGAAGGTGCAGTACGTGGTCGTGATCAAGACCGAGATCAACGACGAGAACGACTCGAACTTCGCCGGCGAGTCCGACGGCCACCCGCAGAACTTCGACCTCACCCCCCTCTCGAACCCGCAAGTCTACAATCTCACGGCCATCGGCACGGCCAACCAGACGCTGGGCGCCTACGGCTGGGTGCTGCGTCGCGGCACCGCCGGCAAGGTGCACAACGTCATCATTTACGGGGCCCGTCACGCGCCGGTGACGCTGCGCGACGACGCCACCTTCAACCGCATCCCGCCGGGCGAGCTGGTGTTCGACAACTCGATTCTGTACGGCGACTTTTCCGACGCCAAGTTCCCCAACTCCCGCGATCGCGCTGCGCAGACCAGGCAGTTCCTCTTCGAAACCATGAAATTCAACCGCAACGTCGACCCCATGCTGGCGTTCGGTTCCTGGGCGCACCACAAGTTCCTCAACCCCAACGTCATGCCGCTGCCCGGTTCGCCGGCGCTGGACATCAGCTACGTCAAGACGCCGCCGGACGACGGCTTCTTCGACACCTTCGTGGACTGCATCGGGGGTGTGTGCCCGGGTAACGACTGGGTGTCCACCGGCTGGGCGACCTTCTCGGACAACTAAAGGCCGGCAGAGAAAAGGAGCGAGACATGCGCAAGACCTCATTGATAGTGGCGCTGGCGGCCGGAATCGTACTCTCCGCCGGCCTCGCCGCGGCCCAGACCACCCTCACGGCGACCCTCGCCGGCGGCGCCGGTGGCGACCAGGACGGCACCGGTTACGCAGTTATCACCTTCACCGGCACCAAGGTCGACTACAGCATCCTGGTGCAGAACATCGCCTCGCCCACCGCGGCACACATCCGCAGGGCTTCGGACAACGGCGTCGCCATCGATTTGAACGTCAATTTCATCGGCAACCTGGCCACCGGGTCGGTGACAGCCAGCGCCTCGGCGGTGGCGGCGGTGCTTGGCAATCCCGCCGGGCATTACGTTACCGTGCACAACGCGGAGTTTCCGGCGGGTGCAATACGCGGCACCCTGATGCCCACGAGCGAAGGGACCGTGATCGTAATCCCGGTGATTGCCACCTTGAAGGGGCAGGCTGGCTCCAACTTCAAGTCGGATTTGGTCGTAGGTAACCAGGGCAACGCCCCCATCGACGTCATTGCCGAGTGGTACCCCACCGGCCAGACCCTCACCAGCCCCGCCAAGACGGCGGCGATCACGGTCCCCGCCAAAGGGCAGAAGTTCACCGCCGAGGCTCCTGCGACGCTGTTCCAGGCGAGCGAGACCCGCGGTGGGCTGATCCTGCGCTCCACCTCACCGTTCTCGGCCCAGGTGCGCACCTATAACGACCAGCGCGCCGCCAACCAGGGCACCTTCGGTCAGTTCGTCGACGGCCTGCCCGGCGCCTCGGCCATGACCAAGGGGGTCATGTACGGCCTTTCTCAGGGCGGCGCCTTCCGCACCAACATCGGCTGGTTCAACCCCACCGCCAGCCCGGTGACCGTGACCTTCGCGGCGTACACCGCCGACGGAGCCAAGCTGGGCGAAGTGACGGCCACCGCGCCCGCCTTCGGCAACGACATCAAGGGGGTGTTCACGCTCATCACCGGCGTGGCCAACACCACGCAGCCCGACTTCTTCGTGACTTTCCAGGCGTCGGCGGCCATCTTCGTCTTCGCCACTGTCAACGACAACACCACCAACGACGGTATCCACGTTGCAGCAAAGCCTCTCTCGTAAGAGAGGGGCCCTCTCCTCCGGGCGGAGGCCCCGGCATCGTGCCGGGGCCTCAATTTTTTTCGGGGGGTTTCGCCGGCCCCCCGCCCACCCTCCGCCGCGAAACCCCCCGGGCCCCCCCTCGCGCCGCGGGCCACGCCCGACGGCGCTCGATCCTCACCCCCTCCCTTGTTTCGCCGGCCCCCCGCCCACCCTCCGCC
>CALEVZ010000021.1 GCA_937924755.1 uncultured bacterium | reverse complement strand
GACGCCGTGGGGTGCCGTCCCTACGTGACCGGCGCCTTCAACGCCGCCCACCTCGTGGCCGCCCTCACCCACCTGCAGGATACCGATCTGCCCATGGCCTTTCGCTACCGCACCGATGGCACCGGCATGTTCGGTCTCTTCGGGGACGGCGCCAGCGAGCCGAGGTTCAGCCGCTCGGGGCTTGCCTTCCAGCTGCTGGCCAGGGTCTACGAGACCCCTCTGCGGCTGGCCGCCAGCGGGGGGGATGGGGCGGGCGTGACGGTGCTGGCCGGCCGGGACGAGGGAGGCACGCGCGTGCGGGTTCTCATCGCCAACCAGGCGTCGCCGGCCGCCGCGTACCGGCTGTACCTGCGCGGCGCGCCGGCTCGCTTTACCTACACGGTGCAAGAGATCGCGGACCGGCATCCGTGCGTACCCGGCGACTGTCACCTCGCCACCGTGGACGAGGGCGACGAGCGGAACCTGGTCGACGGCGCCCTCGAGGTAGCGCTCCCGTCGCCGGCGGTGCACCTGGTGTCGATCACCGCCGCGGGGGAGACCTCCCGTCCCCCCCGCCGCCACCTCAGCCCCGGCCGCTGAATTCCCCAGGGCCAGTCGCGCCCCGGTCGCGCTGGTGTGGGGTCAGGGACCAGTCGAGCGCGGGTTGGAGGCATTTCGATGCGCCGCCTGGAAAAGTGCCGCCGCTCCGGGCTCGCTACCGGGCCGCCTCCAGAAGGTTGAGGTCTGATTCGTAGCGCTCGGACAGTGCCAGGAAACCCCCGCCGGGGAGCGCAAGTACCTCGAAGATCCCCCAGAAGCCGGCCTCGGGGGGGCGTTCGAGTACGATCTCGCGGCCCGTAGGCCCACCGCCGGCGGCGACTTCCACCAGACGCGGGCGGGAACGCGATCCCACCAGCACCAAAAGCGTCCCGCCGCCGGCGGCAACGATTGGCCGGGACTGGCGGCTCCCCGCGGCGTACAGCAGTCGTACCTCCCCGTCCTCGACAGGGACAAAAAACTGCCCCACCCTCTCGCCGATAGGCCCACAGGCGGCGAGCGCGTCCCCTTCGGGGAACCAGGCCAGTGGCCCGAAGTACCGCTCACCACGCGCCCGACCACGCCGCTGCCGAGCTCGCACACGAGCAGCCCTTGCCCTGCGTGGGCGAACGGCCCGGCGACGGCCAGGCGCCGGCCGTCCGGGGAGAAGGCGGGCGCTCTCAGCTGCGACCCGACCGCGGAGCTGGCGAGTCGGATCTCCCCGCCGGAACTCGAGACGAGCGCGAGACGTTCACCATCCGCCGCATGCCTGATGAACGCCAGCGCCGACCCATCGGGCGAGAACGCCGGATGACTCGCCTTTTCCCCGCTCAGCGCGCGGACCGCGCCGCCGCCGAGGGGCATGACACCGACGTGCCCGCTCTCGCCCGATGGGTCATCGTCGGTGAAGGCAATCCAGCGGCCTGCGGGATCGGCATTCAGGCAGCGCAGCGTGGTCTTGGTGGCCAGCGGCGTCGGGTGGCGGCCCTCGCGGTCGAGCGCCAGCACCACCTGCTCTTTCGCCTCCTGCACGTAGACGAGCCTCCTCCCGTCGCGCGAGGCGGCGGGGTGGAAGAGGTTGCCGCCCGCCGCGGTGAGCGCCTCGCGCCGCCCCGAGTCGGGGTCGACGCGCCACAGGTCGTTTCTGCCATGCCACGCGGCGTCCCTGAGCAGGGCACCCGTGGCCGCTTCCCAGCGCACCGAACGGACGTATGACGCGGACTCGCCCACCGGTCGCGCCGTGCCTCCCGCCGCCGGGACCACCAGCAGCCGCGTCTCGTCGGTCCAGGCGAGATGCCGGCCGTCGGGCGACCAGGCCCGCGACACCACCGCCTCCTCGACCGCCGCCACCATCACCGTCATTACCTGGGGCAGGAATCGGTACCCGCGGGTCGTCACGGTCTGCACGTAACGCGGCTGGTGAGCGTCATCCCCAAGGGCCTTGCGGAGCTTGCGCACGAGCTGCGTGAGCGCCTCCTTCCTCACCACGGTGTCGGGCCAGAGTTGGTCGATCAGCTCCTCCTTGGCAACGAGCTGCCCGGCCCGCGAAACCAAAAACTCGAGCAGCCGGCTCACCTTGGGTTGCAGCTCGATGACCTCACCCTCTCGGACCAGGCGTAGCTCGGCCGCATCGAACTCGATGCCGTCGAAGCGAAGCAGTGGGCGCTCGGGCACAGCCAGTGGCGTGAACCTTCGCCAGCATTGTACCGCCCGCCCTCCCTCGGCCGGCTCCGGGCGCCACGACGCATCGGCGTCTACCGCGCGGGCGCTACCATCCGCGCCGGCTCCGCCGGTCGCCCGATCCCCTCCTCACGGGGAACCCCGTACAGCTCCGGGTGCAGGTAGCGCCCCCGCTCCGTGTCCGGCTTGTTCTCCTCGACGACGAGGCGGTTCGCCTCGGCCCACGGGTCCTTGCGCACGCCGGTGACCTGCCAGGACACCTTTCGGCCCCATGGGAAAATTGACCTGACCGTAAACGCCAGCGGTTGCCATCCCCAGAACACCAATATTGTTGGTCGGGGTGTTTTGTCCCCCCACGGCCCACCTGAACAGCTCCGGGCTGGCCGAGACTCCACTGATGGCCACAGATTCCGACAAGACCGTGAACGCCACCCCACCGTCCCACGTGCCTTCGTACGGCAGCACCAACCCACCAGGCATCACCCAGGTGAAGTTGTTGCCGCTGTACGACGGCACCAGCCCATCCGCCGGGCTGTTGTCGGCCGCGATGTGACGCGGCAACACAGCGGAGCTGAGGATGTGGGTGCTGACCACCGAGTTCGAAGCCAGATCCGAATCCTTGCTACTCCCATCCGCGATCGTGTACGAGTCCACACTGCCAGCGGCCAACATGCCGCTGGTGATGCCGCCCGCCGCCACCGCCAGCGTCACGTCGCCCGACGTCCCGCCGCCGGTCAGGCCGGCGCCGGCGTTCACCGCCGTGATGTCCCCACCCCCTCCCCCGGGCGTCGCCGAGATCGTCAAGGTCTGCCCCGATGGCGTGATGGTCACGTTCGACCCCGCCGCGAGCGTCACCGTGTCCTTCAACCCGTTCAACGACTTCACCACCTGCCCCGCAGCGATGTGCCCCGCCGCCACGCCCCCGCTCGCCACCCCGAGCGGCGAGCTCGCCGTTCCGCTCCCGCTCAGGCTCGTGTCGTGGCTCACCTCCGACAAGCCCCCGCCGCCGCCTCCCGCCAGCAGCTCGTCGCGGAAGCTCATCTCCATCGTCGACGGGTCCTGCGAGCCGTTGGCCACCAGCGACCCGAACGCGATCACCTTCCCACTCCCAGAGGTCACCTCGACCGTCAACCGCGCGTTCTGCGTCGACAGCCCGGGAAACTCGTCCCCAAACGCCTTCTGCACCTGCTCCCACTGCCCGACGGTGTAGCTCTTCGTCGCCAGCGGCGCCCCCGTGGCGTCGCTTGCCGTCACCTTCACCGTGCAGGTCCCCGTCCCGGTCGTCTCCACCAACCCGAAGTTGTACCGGAACGTCGAGCTCGCCGACGGCTGCGTCCCGTACACCCCCAGCAGTTCGGTCGTCTGCCCGGCGCCGATGGCGAAGCTCGCCGGCACCCCGGCGAAGAACTGCCCCACCGAGTCGTCGAGACTCCCCGACTGCGAGTAAATGCGCGACCCGACAATGACCTTGACGTTGGAGGTCACCCGCAGCGCCCCGAAGGTCTGCCGCGCGAACATGAGCTGGATCGCGTTGTCGTACTTCTTCGTGTCCCCCGCCGGGATGACGTCGGTGTAGGTCAGCGGCGCCGGGTTGGCCTGCCGCTCGAGCAGGTGAAACGTCACGTTCGCAGCCGTCGCGTTGGGGTTGTGCACCCACACGCTGGTGTACCACACCGAAGGCGGCACCCCGGGCCTCGCCCCCACCGGCGGCAGGAACACGTCCGTCCCCGCAAAGCCCCCGAGCACCGGCACGGCAGCCAGCGCCGCCGCCACCACCACGACTCCCAGCCGCACGATCTCGCTCCGCTTCATGGCCGACTCCTTTCACTTCTCCTGACCGCAGCCTCGGCCCTGCCGCCCTGACCTGCATGACCGCAACCTGACCGTGAGGTGATCCCGTCGTTCACGCGGTGACCCGAGGCCGGCAAGCGGGACGCAGAGCTCCGCCCCGAGCGTCATGGCAAGCGCGACAAGCGGCCAGACGTGCGAGGCGCGTGTGCGCTCGATCGACCGATCGGGCGCGGCGAGACCAGCGAACGGGCACAGGTTGAGCCCAGATAACTCAGTCGGCGAGTGAGAACACGAGAGGCAGCGTTCTGAAGAAGCTGGCTATCATCGCGTTGGCAAAGGATGGACAAGGGGTTGGCAAGGCATCGAGGACGACGCAGGGAGTGTGACTTCCAAGGATCATGAGGCTGGGGTTTCTCATGAATCATGAGGCCACCCTGCACCAGAAGCCAAGACCGGAACCCAGCCCAATTTGCAGCACTTGACAGACGCGACTGCAAGTCGCCATCGACCTTGTTAAAATAAGCCATTGCAAAACATAGGTTTGAGGACCGACAACAGGATTGATCCGGGGCAGCTCCGGCGCAAGCGCAGCGAAGCCCTGGCACGGAACGAGCGCAGGGGTGGGCGGATGCCCACCGCTGTGGACCCGGCTGCCGCGCTGGCCTGTCTGGGATTTCTCTGGGATTTCCTCCCCTCGGGAAGCCGGCGGCGCCCCGTCGACCCCGCGGGGGTGGCCACCATGCACCGCCTGCTGGCGGCTCTCCCGGGCCGACCGTGACGGCTCTGGAACGCTGCCTCAACGCCCTGGTGGCGCGTCTGGATGCGCTGCGGATCCCCACATGGTCATTGGCGGTCTGGCCAACGCGGTGTGGGGGGTGCCGCGGGCCACACTGGACGTGGATGTGACCGTGTGGGCGGATGAGGAGCGCTGGCCGCAGCTGCTGGCCGGCCTGGCGCGGGAGTTCGTCCCCTTGGCGGCGGATCCCCTCGCCTTTGCCCGCCGGACGCGAGTCTTTCCGCTTCAGTCGGGGCAGGGGGTGCAGATGGCGACGGCCGATGACCTGATCGTGATGAAACTCGTCCCTCGGCGCCCCCGGGATGCGGAGGACGTGCGCGGAATTCTGTGGCGGCGTCGAGGCGAGCTGGATTTGGGCTAACTTCAGCCGCGGGTGGAGGCACTGGCGCGTTTTTTGGAGCAAGAGGAGGTTTTGACCCGCTGGCACGACTGGTTGACCGAGTTCTCCGCCGTGGGGTGAGGATGCGAGGAGACGGGAGGTTCTCCCGCCGCTCGAGGTCGCGGGCCGGGGAGACGGTCGTGGTGGTGATTCAATCCTGTGCCGAAAGCGGCTTGATGCGCCGGGGTGGGACAAGGGCGTGGGTGAGGGTGTCCGGCCCGGCGGCCAGCGTCGTGGATCCAGCGAAGGAGGTCCGGTAGAGCGCAAAGCGGGGAATCTGCACCTCCCGACTTCCGCCGATCCCCGCCCGGGTGCGCCAGGCGGCGGGGAAGGACGCCACGGCAGGGAGGCTTTCCTCCCGGGGCGAGCTGAAAAAAACCCAGGCGTTCGGCAAGCCGAGGACGGGCTCCGGTTCGGCGACGGGCCTCCCCTGGGGGGTGGCGAGAAGGCGCTGGGGGTTGTGGGGGTTCTCCACGTCGACGACCCATAGCTCCCCCGGTTGACGCATGGTGGTGTCGTAGAAGTCTGTGCCCAGGTTGTTGATCTGGTACACGCTGTACAGTCGACCGTTGACGACGAACGGTTCGTGGGACTGGGCCAGGGCGGGGTTGGCAAGAGTGGTGGGGGGCGGAGCGACGACGGCGGCGAGTTGGAAGGGGGTTCCCACTGGGCTGCCGGCCGGTCGGCGGTAGATGTGGCTCGCCGCGGTGGCATCGATTCCCGTCAGGACGTACTCGGATGAGCCATGGACAAATCCAAAGGGATCCACCTTGGTGTGGCCGTCGACGATGATGTTCTGGGGGGGGAAATAGGGCGTTGAGGCGTCGAAGGCGCGGGTTTCCACCGGCCCCCCGGGGTGGAGGACGGCCCCGTAGGTGAGCACCGTGCGGTTCCGCATCCACCGGACGAAGCCGATGTCCATGGGTGCGAAGCCGCGGGGCGGGATGGTTTGCGTCTCCACGGTGGAAATCACGGCAGGTGCAGCCAGGTCGATGACCTGCAGCGTGGCGGTGGTGTTGAACGGCCGTTGACCCGGGCCGGGGGAGAGGTCGTTGAGGATGAACAGCACGTACCCTCCTTCCCGGTCCGGCAGGGTGGTGGGGTACACCGTCCGCCGCTTGGGCTCGGCAGGCGTGGGGAGCACCGTGATGGTTCCCTGCCGGGGACCATGCGGCCGCACCAACACCAGCCTGCCGCGCACGTCCATGCCCACGTAGTACACGCCGCTGCGGTCCGCGCCCGGGTTGGCCCGGCCCCAAGAGGTGGAGGCAAATGCCTGGAACCCGCGCCCGTCGGCAGGATCCAGCTCCCCGGTGACGGGGTCCAGGGCGCAGTGCCAGACCCACCCTTGGTTGGGATTGTCCTGGGACCCCTCGAACCACACCATGAAGCGGCCGTCCGCCGTGAACTCCACGTTTTGATAATTGCCCGTGGGGTCGCCCACTTGCCGGTAGCCCGCCCCACGCTGGCGCAGAGAAGGACGCGGCCCGCGGTGGGCGGCCCCTGCCGCTCGGGACGGCTGGGAGGGGCCCTCGGAGTCAGAGGAACGGCCCTCGGGGAGGACGGCCGCGGCGGCGCTGGGTCCGATCGATCGATAGGAGTTGCAGGGTGACATGGCCAGCGTGGTGGCCACGGCGGCGACCGCGGTCAGAGCTCTGGCCGACGGCAGAAACGAGCGGAAAGTCGATTCCATGCCTTCCCCCCATAAGCACGACGAAGCAGCGGCGCCGGCGTTGACCGGGCCAGCGGCGCACGCGTGTGCACAACCCTTCACTCGGTCTTCGCGGGACGTTGCCAGGCTGCCGGCGTCTCGACGCACCCCAGGCCACGGAGGCCGAAGCCGCCCCGACGGCGGCGGGGTGCGATCGAGCGTTTCTTGCGGTGGGCCGGAAAAAAGAGAGGGGAGGTGGGTGGGCCCTGAATTGCGACGCCACCCACCCCCCGAGTGCCCGAGGGAGGAGGAGGTGTTACCGAATGGCTTCCACGGCGATGGGGAACCCCAGCTCTTTTGCGAGATGGTCGGAGTCCAGGAGTGCCATGAGGCGGGCGCGGTCAAAAGGGACCGCCACCTGCTGCACCGCCTGGATGATCGCCACCGCCAGCCGCGAGGCGTAGGCCTTGCCGGTCTGGGGGGCGTAGACCACCACGCCGTCCAACGGCATGGTCAGATTCAGCGGCGCGTAGTGCAGGATGCTCTTGGAGGCGGGCAGCGCGCAGGCACCCACGCGCACCACGGGGTTGTTGGGGTCGCTGCGGTCCACAGTGGCCCCCGGCAGCGCCTGCTCGAGGTCCACGAAGAGGTGGCGGTCCACCGCCTCCAGGTTGACCCCGAAGGCGTTGGCCACGAGTTTGGCCACCTCGGTGTTATCGATCAACCCCGCCGGCGCACCGGGTCCAAAGGCCCACAGGGGAACGTCGCTGCCGTGGTGGCCGTGGGTGCTCCAGCCGACAACGGTGTGGCGCTCGCTCACCACTTTGCCCAGGGCGTACTCGAGGCCCACTTTGCCGGCCTCGGCCAGAATGGCCGCGGCGTCGTCGTCGGACAGGGTCAGACCCCACCACTGGGAAACTTCAGCCTTGACCTTGTCCGCCGTGGGGGAGGCGCCGATCTTGCGGGCCAGCGCCGGGGCGGTGATCTTCATCTTCTTGAGGGGCTCCACCAGCTGCTCGAGCTTGATGGCCACGTACGAGGAGTTGGTGCTGCGGTTGCCGATGGTGAGCCCACCGGTGTCGTGGTCGGGCAAGGCCAGCAGCAGCGTGTCGCCGTCGGCCTTGGCAAAGTCGTAGGCCACCTTGACGGCGTCATCGAAGGCGAGGAAATCGGTGACCGCCCAGACGGGGTCGTTGGCGTGCATCGCCCAGTCCACCTGGCTGCCTTCCACGATTAAGAAGAATCCTTCCGGGTCCTGGGACAGCAGCTCGATGGCCTTGGCGGTCATCTCCGCCAGCGACGGCTGGTCGGGGCCGAATTCGGCGCGGTCGATGTGGGGTTGCATGGCACCCGAGGCGAACATGCCGAACACCCGCCCCGAACGCACCGCCGCCAGCTCCGAAGCCTTCTCCACGAAGGTGTACCCCTTGTTCTTCACCACCGCCAGCAGGTCCTCGCCGTCGGTGCGGCGTCCGCCGGCGGAGGTGGGCAGGAGGTGCTGCTTGCCGCCCCCCAGCACCACGTCGACGTTCTGATAGACCAGCTGCTCCGTGATGTCGTTCTCGAGGGAGCGGGAGTGCACGTGCGAGAAGAACGCGGCCGGAGTGGCGTGGCTGATCGTGCTGGTGGCCACGACGCCGGTGGCCTTGCCCTTCAGTTTGGCCGCCTCCAGCACCGTAGCCAGGGGCTTGTAGCGCACCACCTCCGGTGGCGCGGGGAGAGTCGACAGCTTACCATCGGGTATCGGGCCAACCGAAATGAACTTGTCGTTGGATTTGTAGCCTGTGGCCAAGGCCGTGGCCGCGGGAGCCGAATCGGTGACCACCGAGTCGTACATGTAGGTGGTGACGCTGCCCACCACCAGCGCGTCCACCGCCAACGGCGCCCCTTTGTACCAGCGCGCCAGGGTTTGCAGGCTCGGGCCGCAGCCGTCGGGGACCATGACGATGACGTTCTTCGCCGCCCAAAGTGGCGCCGCGGCGAAAATGAGCACACCTGCGACAAGAAGCTTCCTCACCAGACCCCTTTGCATGCGTTCCTCCAACCTCCGAGGGCCCGGGGGCTCCTCAGGGGGTGATCGACGGGTCCCCGACGTCGGGTGATTGTCCCCGCACCGATGTGAACCAAGTGTGAAAGCACTGCGAAGAGGACCAAAAAGTCGCCCGGCTCAATCGCCCATGCCGATCCTCGGGGTGGATCGAGCGCCTACCTGAGTGCTTTGCGGATCGCCTCGAGGACGTCCTTGAGCTGCCCCTTGAGAATCGGGGGCTCCCAGTGTTCGCGCCCGAACAAGTCGCGGCTAACGGCGGCGTCGGGGCGGGTGAAGGTGCGCCGGAACGGCCCGGGGGTGAGCCTGGAGAGGTGTCCTTCCAGGGGTCCATAGGTCACCGTACGCAGCGCCAGCGGCGAAGACCCCGTCCGGCCGGGTGGCGAGGTGAGATCCAGGTAGCGCCGCAGCAGCGGCAAGGGGACACTTCGTACGTCGCCATCGTGCCAGCGCTGCCGGACTTCCTCGAGCAGACGGTCGAGTTGCTCGCGCTCGACGTCGGCGAGGAGCCGCCGGTCGATCGCGGAGCCTTTCCACAGGGCCAGGGAGCAACTCTGGCCGTCGGAGGTCCGGAATTCACCGGTCGCCACCACGCCCGGGTAGGGCAGCACGGCAGCTGCTCCCGGGGCTGCGATGACGATGAGAGAGAGGATCATCATGACGTCTCCTCACCTTTCGGGGCAGTTGCTTCGAGGGCAGGAGCATAACCCGGACGGGTCGGCGGCCGAGCAGCCGACCGTACAGACCTCCCACTAGTGAACGGCCGCCTGCACACACGCGGCCACACAGTCAAGGTCGCCGAGGCAGAGAAAGACCCGATACCACCAGGTTCTGCACGTGCGCAGTGCGCCTGAAGGTGGACGCAGCAGTCGTTGCAGCGGGGGATGCATGCGTCACTGCCCATGACGATGCGGCAGGAAACCTTCTTCCTGCGCCCCTCGGCAAAAAACCGGAGCGCCACGGCGAACACCACAACCGTCATCGCCGCCTTGACCAGGCCTCGGTTCACGGCCAGCGTCCGATCGCTGGCTCGCCATAGCTCCGTAGCCGCCTGTCGCCTGGATGGGCATGATCCTGAGTGCCATTGGCGTTCCCTCCCACGGCCGTTTCCACGATTCTCTCTCTCGTCAACCCCTCGAAAGTGGGGCGGCGGGCGAGGTCAATTCTCGAGGGCAGAGTCGCAGCACGAGAGGAGGCGCCCGCCTCGGGTGCAGTGCCGGGAAAGCCGGGGCTCTGAGCGACGTGGGCGCCGGGCGGGATGAGGTCACGCCATCTGCCGCTTGGCGAGGGCGTGGAACTTGCCGCCCAGCGCCATCAGCTCCTCGAAGGTGCCCTCCTCGATGATGCGGCCGCCCTCCAGGTAGCAGATGCGGTCGGCGTTGACGATGGTGGACAGCCGGTGGGCGATGACGATGCGGGTGGCCTGCAGCCGCTCCATGGACTCGGTCACCGTCGCCTGGGAGCGGTTATCGAGCGCCGAGGTGGCCTCGTCGAAGATCAGGATGCGGGGCTTGCGGACCAGGGCTCGGGCGATGAGGATCTTCTGTTGCTGCCCGCCGGAAAAGCCGCCGCCTCCCTCGGAGATGTAGGTGTGCATGCCCATGGGCAGGGCGCGGATGTCGTCGGCCAGGCCCGCCAGGGTGGCCGCCTCCCAGGCGTCGTTGATGCCCAGGCCGGTGGAGCCCAGGATGTTGCGCGCCACGTCCGTGGGCAGCAGCTGGGAGGTCTGCAGCACCACGCCGATCTGCTGGCGCACCTCGCGCAGGTCGAGGGCGGCCAGGTCCTGGCCGTCGAAGTACAGGGAGCCCTTTTGAGGGGACTCAAACCCCAGCAGCAGGCGCATCAGGGTGGACTTGCCGCAGCCGGAGCCCCCCACGAAGGCCACCATTTCGCCGGCGCGAATTTTCACCGAGAGGTCATCCAGCACCCAGGGGCCGTCCTCGGAGTAGCGGAAGGAAACGTGGGACACCTCGATGTCCCCCCGCAGCCGGCCAGGATAGGCGCGGGTCTCGTCCAGCTCCGCCGGGGTGGTGATGATGGGCTTCAGACGCTCGTAGATGGGCACCACCCGCAGGAGATCCAGGGAAGCGTCCCCCAGCGCCTGGGTGGCCGCCAGGAAGGCGCCGAACGCGGCGGCAAAGGCGATGAAGTCGCCGGTGCTCATGGCGGCGGCGGTACCGGCGGCGGCCGCCTTCTCCTGCTGCTGGACGAGGGCGTAGAAGATGGCCGCCTGGGCCAGTACCGGGAAGCCGGCGGAGAACACCTGGGCGGCGTTCTTGATCTTGCCGATGATGAAGCCCAGCCGCCGCTGGCGGGCATAAAGGCTGGCCCACACCCGGAAGGCGTGGTTTTCAGCACCGGCCACCCTTAGCTTGCCCACCCCGGAGATGAACTGCAGCACGAGCCCGGTGATGGCGCCGGAGAGTTGCATCTCCTGGCGCTGCTGGCGCAGCTGCAGGTAGTTGAAGGTGGTGGTGCAGGCGACGTACAGCAGCGTCAGGCCGATGGCAGAAAGCGCCAGCACCAGGCTGTACTTGAACATGAGGACGACGTAGAAGACTGACGACAGCGAGCCCAGCGCCGCGCCGATGCCGGCGCCGGCCACCAGCCGCCGGATTTCGTTGATGCCGGCGGCGCGGTCGGCCAGATCACCGGAGGAGTACTCCCGGAAGGCGGTGGACGGCAGGTTCAGCAGGCGGTCCCACAGGGCCGCCTGGATGGAGTAGTCCATGCGCCCCTGGATGCGCAGCACGGCGATGGACTGGGTGAGCTTGAAGGCGGCGGCGGCGAAGGCGGCGACGAACAGGCCGCCGGTGTACTGCACCAGCAGGTTGCGGTCGGCCTGGGGAATGGCGGAGTCGAACAGCCGGCCGGTGAAGTAGGGGGTCAGGGCCCCCAGCACCCCCAGGGCGATCCCCATGCCGATGAGCATCCACAGGTCGCCCGCCAGCCCACGGGCGCCGAAGCGAATCAGGTGCTTGACGGACAGCGGGCCGTCGGGGAAGGGGCGGTAGAACACCACCGCCTGGGGAGAGATGCGCGCCGCCACTTCCTCGGTTACGACGGTGCGCTCGCCGGTTCCGGGGTCGGCCACCAGCATACGGCGCGGCCCGTCGGGCAGCAGCGCCACCGGCCCGCCACCCTCTTCCCAGCGCCCCAGGGCGGGGCCGTGGTCCGAGCGCCACCAGTCGTCCCGCAGCATCACCGCCCGGGTGCGGCAGCGGGAGGCCTTGGCGATGGCGTTCACCCGGTCCTCGAAGGAGGCCCCCTTGGCGGCCTCGGGGTGGTCGCGCACCTGCATGCCCAGCGCCTCGCCCACCAGCACGCAGGCGGCGAAAGTGGGGTCCTCCACCGGGGTGGCCGCCGGGGCGGCAGCGGCGGTGTCCTCCATGACCGAGGCGATCTCGCGAAAGCCGGCTTCCCTCGCCGCCTCGGAGTACTCCGCCTTGCTTTTGAGGCGCCGGTACTCGTCCACCAGGGCCAGCTTCTTGTTGACGAACTCGCACTGGCAGAGCACCTGGTGGAAGAGGTCGAGGCCGCGCCAGGCCGCCCCGTCGCCCAGCACCCCCGCCGAGGGGGCGCAGCGCACCCGGGTGGCGATCTCCCGGGCGTTGGCGGCCTCCACCCAGGTGTGCCCGGTGAGGGGGAAAAGGGCGCGGCGGCGCTGCGCCCGCTCGATGAGGTCGCCCAGTTTGACCGCCATGGAGTGGGTGCCGGCGCGCTCGCCGGCGGAGGGCTGGTCGAAGATGAGCTGCTCCAGGCCGACGAACAGCAGGTTGCCCTCGATGACCTCGACCCATACCACGCCGCGTCCGGGGCGGGCGGCTTTCTGGTTGTCGATGGTTGCCTCCCCCGTCTCAGCCAGGGGGACGTCGGCCTTGGGGCCGGGGGCGATCTCTCGGGTGAGGTTGTCCGACAGGTTGAGGATCCACTCGTCCACCAGGGCGGCAAGCTCGGCCGCCAGCGCCTGATCGCGGGCCAGCTGCTGCAGGCGGGCGGTGGGCAGGCGGCGCAGTCGGGTACCCATGCGGCCCACCGCGAGGAAGCCCGAGCTCAGCCCCCAGCCGGCGAAGTCCATGCCCAGCATCAATTCACCGGCGTTGATGGTGGCGAAGTGGGTGCGGGGCCCGGTGGGGTTGCCGCCACGGTCGATGGCGACGGTGAACACCTCCACCTTGCCCTCCTCCACGTACCAGGCGGTGCCGGGGGCGGAGAGCAGGAACGGTCGGTTGCCGCTGGCCTCCTGGGCCTCCCCCTCCCGCACCAGCGTCGCCCGCAGAGAGGAAGCGGCCTGCACCGGGGCTGCCGGTGCGCTGGCAGGCTCCCCGGGGGGTTGCGCCTCGCCCGGGGCGGCTGGCCCGGTGGGGGCGGGTGGCGCTGGCTCGGGGGCGGGCTCGGCGCGGGGGAGCGTCGGCTGGGGGTGGACCTCGACGGCCTCCGGCCGGCCGGGCCCGGCTGGCGGTGCTGGGGCTGGCGGCGCTGGCGCCGGGCCCGGGACCTCTGGTGGTGGCACGGTGGCTTTCGGCTGGGGTTCGGCCGGCTTGGCTGGGGGTTGCTGTGGGGCCGCCGGTGCCCTGGTTGGCAGGGGGGCGACCGGTGGGGGGGGCGGCACGGCGGCCGGTGGGGGGGCGGAACTGGCCTCGAAGCGAAGCACCGTACCCCCCAGGCGGAACTCGTCGCCATCGCGCAAGGAGTGCTCGTGGATGCGCTGCTGCCCCAGCCAGACGCCGTTGGCACTGCCCAGATCCCGCAGCAGCCAGCCGGAGGCGGTGGGCGTGAGTTCGGCGTGGCGTCGAGAAACCGTCTGCACCGCCAGCACCAGGTCACACTCCTCGCTGCGGCCGATGCGCACGGGGGCGGCCAGGTCGATGCGTCGGCCGGGCAGGCCCTCGAGGTCGCTGGAGACCACCACCAGAGCGGCCGAGATGGGTCGGGGCGAGAAAGTCGCGTCGCTCATCTCCGCCCCCTAGTGGATGAGATCCCGGTACAGGCCGGGAACGTCCTTCATCTCGTCGTGGGTGCCGCGCTGGACGATCTTGCCGCGGTCCATGACGATGATCTCGTCGGCGTCGCGGATGGTGGACAGGCGGTGGGCGACGATGATACAGGTGCAGCCCCGCCGGCGGATGGCCTCGTCTACCATCAGTTCCGTCGGTGGGTCCAGCGCCGAGGTGGCCTCATCCAGCACCAGGATGGTCGGGTTGCCCACCAGGGCACGGGCGATCTCCAGCCGCTGCCGCTGCCCGCCGGAGAAGTTGGCGCCGTGCTCCTCCACCGGCGAGTCGTACTTGCCCATGCGGGTCTGGATGTCGTGGTCGATAGCCGCATCGCGACAGGCGGCGGT
This sequence comes from uncultured bacterium, assembly GCA_937924755.1. GTDB lineage: Bacteria > Acidobacteriota > Thermoanaerobaculia > Thermoanaerobaculales > Thermoanaerobaculaceae > CALEVZ01. The sequence goes on along the minus strand of CALEVZ010000021.1, from coordinate 18,968 downwards.
GATGGAGGTGAGGGGGATGGTAAAGTCCCACATGGTGACGTTTTCGCGGATGGTGCCGGCAAACAGGAAGATCTCCTGATCCACCGCACCCAGGGAGTTGCGCAGCAGCCCCGTGGGCAGCTCGTCCATGGGGATGCCGTCGAAGAGGATCTCCCCCTTCCACGGGCGATAAAGCCCGGTCACCAGCTTGGAGACGGTGGATTTTCCCGAGCCCGAGCGCCCCACGAAGGCCACCCGTTGTCCCGGTTTGACGTGCAGGCTGAAGCCCTCGATCAGCGGAGGATCCAGGGGGGAGTAGCCAAAGGTGACGCCGCGCAGCTCGATCTCGCCCGAAAGCTTGATCATCTCCTTGCGCGGGGCCGGCGCGGCCCGCTTTAGGATCTCCACGGACGGTCGCTCGTCGCGGGTGTACTGGGGGTCGACGGGGAAGCGCAGCACGTCATCCAGGCGCGCCATGTCCGCCTCGAGCTCCTGCACGGCCCCGCCGAAGGACACGAAGGTATTGAGGGGTTTGGTGAACGACGCCATCAGGCTTTGGTAGGCGACGAGCATGCCGACGGTGAGCTCGCCGTTCATCACCTTGAGGCTGCCCAAAAGCAGGATCACCGCGGTGGTGACGCTGGACACCGTGGCCGGTACGGCGTTGATGAACTCCGACAGCTGCATGAGCTGCTGCTGGGAGCGCAGCGCTTTGGCCTGATAGCCGGCCCAGCGGGCGAAGAACTCCGACTCCGAGCCGGAAGCCTTGAGGGTTTCCAGGATGCGCAGGCCGTTCATGGCGGTGCCGGTGAGCTTGCCGTAGTCCTGTAGCAGGCGGCGGGCGGCGTCCGTGCGCTGACGCGCCACCAGCTTTACGGCAACGATGTTGGTGAGGGCGATGGCGATGCACACCAGGGTGAGGACCACGTCGTAGAGCATCATCAGGACGGCATAGAAGACCAGCAGCAGGCAGTCGAGGGCGGTGGTGGCCAGGCGCCCGGAGATGAGGGAGGCCACCTTGTCGTTGATCTCCACCCGCGAACCGATCTCCCCGGCAAACCGCTGGGCGAAGTAGGACACCGGCAAACGCAAAATATGGTTGAAGAACTGTGAGGAAGTGGTGAGCGCCAGTCGCGACTCCATGCGCAGTAGGTAGGTTTCCTGCAGCCAGGTCAGCCCCATGCGCAGCGCCGCGGTGAGCACCATGCCGGCGATCAGCGGCGTCACCAGGGAGCGCCGCCCGGCGATCAGGTACTCGTCGATGAACACCCGCGAGAAGGTGGGGATCACCAGCCCCGGCACCACCAGGAAGAGGCCGCACAGGATGGCAAAGGCCAGCGCCGCCTCGCTGCCCTCCAGGCGCCGCCTGAGTGCCGCCGCCATGCTGGGTTTCTCGCCGGAGGGGCTGAACTCGGGCCCCACTTCGAAGGTCAGGACCACGCCGGAGAAGGACGCGTCCAGCTCCTCCAGGGTGACGGTGCGGGGTCCCTCGGCGGGGTCGGAGAGGTACACCTGCCCTTTCCGCCCGAACCCCTCCAGCACCAGGAAGTGGTTGAAGTTCCAGAACAGGATGCAGGGGAACTTGAGCTCGTACAGGCTCTCGATCTTCTCGAACTTCTGCCCTTTGGCCTGCAGCCCGTAGCGCCGCGCCGCCTTCACCACATTGGAGGCCTTGGAGCCGTCGCGGGAGACCCCGCACTCCTGGCGCAACTCCTCCAGCGGCACGATCTTGCCGAAGTAGCCTAGGACGATGGCGAGCGCCGCGGCGCCGCACTCCACCGCCTCCATCTGCAAGATGGTCGGGCATTTCACTCGGCGGGCAGGGGGCGGCGGGATGGTGCGGGGTGCCTCCTGGGGTTGGGCGGCCATGGGGACCCCCTAGCCTAGCCCCACCGCCTTCTTGGCGATGGGGATGACGTAGGAAATGGGCCGCTTGGTCTCCACCTGGATGGATCCCGAGCACAGGGTGCCGGAGTACACCCGCACCGGCGGCCCTTTGGAGGAGGACCACTTGAAGCCGCTCTCGGTGCCGGGGTCGGGGATGGGAATGGCGGTCACGGCGATGGGGGCCCCCTTGCCGGCCAGCTCCTGGGCCAGCGCCTGGTTGCGCAGCACCCGCACCATCCCCTCGGGGGTAAGGGGGAAGTCGGACACGTCCCTGACCTCGGCCAGCATGAAGCCGTACTCTTCGGACCGCACGGTGGAGGGGGAGATAAACGCCCGCATCCCCTGCCGCACCTTCTTGCCCTCGGAGGCGGGGACAAACAGAATCGCCTGAATGGTCTCCTTGGTGTCTTCCAGGGTCAGGATGCGACTGCCGGCGGTCACCAGGTCGCCGGGATTGACCATCACTTCCAGCACCCGGCCGGCGTAAGGGCTGCGCACCTCCGACTGGGAGGCGAGCTGGCTCTCGAGCTCGACGATCTGCCGCCGCACCTCGTCCACCCGCAGCCCAGTGCCGGCCTCGGTGGCGCGGATGTTGGCCATGGCCTGCTCGGTGGCGGTGAGCTCCTGCTGGGTCTGCATGAGCTGGGTGCGGGTGAGCAGGCCGCGGGCCACCATCTGCTCCTGCACGGCGATCTTCTCGCGCAGCTCCGCCGCCTGCCGCTGGTAGCGGGCGAGGATGTTGGCCTGGGCGCGCTGCTGTTCCGCCCCGCGGCCCGCCAGGGCGGCCAGCTCCTCCCGCATGTTGGCGATCCTGAGGCGCAGCTCGGGCTGGTCCAGGCGGGCCACCACCTGCCCCACCTCCACCACGTCACCGGGCTTCGGACCCACCTCCACCAGGCGGCCGGAGCCGATGGAGTTGACCTCGTAAACCGAGCCACCTCGCAGCAGGATGCCGCGCCCGTCTACCTTGATGGCGATGCTGCCGACGATGCTCCAGGCCACCACCATGAAGATGATGAACCCCAGCGCCGCCAGGGCCAGCCAGCCGCTGGGCGAGGTGACCTTCATCATCACGTCCAGCCGCTCCGGGGAGGAGAGCTTCTCCAGCGCCGCCTTGCGGAAGAGCTTACCTTGCATGGGTGGCCGACCTCCTTTGCCGTTCTGTTGTGGACCGGGGGGTGTCCGATCATCCGGCGGCGGGGAGGATGCCCTCCACCACCACCCGCTGGTTAGAGATGCGGTAGCGCACCAGGGTGCCCAGCTCGAAGCGCAGCTGCGCTACCGCCGTGGCCAGGCGTTGACGGGCTGCGACCAGGGCAAGGGCGGCGCCGATGCGGTTCTCCTCGGTGAGCACGAGGTCGGCGGCGGTGGCCTCCCCCAATCGAAAGCGCTCCACCTCCGTCTCGATGAGCTGGTCGTAGAGTTCCACCGCCGCCTGCCCTCGAGCCACCTCGGCGCGGGCCTTGAGCACTGCCCCGGTGAGCTCTTCCACCCGCCCGGCGATCACCCGTTCCAGGTTGCGGGCCTGGATGCCGCCGGAGTGATAGAGCGCGCGGGCCTCCAGGTAGCGGCCGCGGGCGACGTTGTTGGCGAACGGCCACTCCACGGTGAGCAGCAGGCGGGCCGAGGGTCCCACCTGGCCGCCGAATAGGGCGCGTTCCCACCCCACCAGCACGTTGCGCATGTCTTTCGGGCTCTTGCCCTCCCACAGCCCCTGGTACCACGCCTGGAAGGACAATGTGCTCAAGCGCCGCAGATCCAGCCGGGCCGCCTCGGCGAGTTCTCGCGCCGACTCCTCGAGACGATGAGCCGCTTTGAGGTCGGCCCGGAGGGCGCGGGCCGCCTGGGCCAGCTGCTGCTGCCGCCAGGCGTCCAGCTCACTCTCCGCGGGGGGCGGCGGTAGCATCTCGGCGGCCAGTGGCGCCTCCTCCAGCTTCTCCACCGCGAGCCCCATCGTCTCCGCCAGGGCGATGCGAGCCTCGGCCACACTCTGCCAGGCCTGGGCAACGGCGGTGCGGGTGGAGGCCAGGCGCGCCCGCACGGTAATGAGATCGGCCTCGGCCAGCTCGCCCGCCTTCTGGAGGGCCTCGCCCATGGCCACCAGGGAGGCTTGCCGCTCCTCGGAAGCCGTGAAGAGCTCCAGCTTCTCCTGGGCGGCGGCCAGCTCCAGGTAGGCCAGCAGGGTGCGCAGGACGGTCCCGGCGACGGCGTGGGCCTCCTTCTCCAGGCTGGCCGCGAGATTCAGCCGAGCCGCCCGCTCGGCGGCACCGGTGGCGGCCTCACCCCGCCCCTTGCCCAGGGGCACCTCCAGGCTCAATCCGGCAATGGAGGTGAAGGTGTTGAGGTTTCCCTTGCCGCCGTAGGTGGGGTCCAGGCGCTTGCCGCGGTAGTTGTCCTTGCTGCCCGAAAAAGCCAGGAGCGGGGTGACGGCGATGCCGTTGCGGTAAAGCTTGGCGGCCGACAGCTGCAGCTCGATGGAGGTGCGATCCTCCAGGGTGGCGCGCACCCCCATGGTGCGCAGCAGGCCGCGGCTGGCCAGCGCGGTGATATCGAGGATGAGGGCAATTTGCTCGGCGCGCCGGCGGGCCGCCTCCTCCAGGGTGCGCCGCTGCGGCTCCAGCTCCGGGCGGCGGGTGATGATCTCTATGATCTCCCACTGCGCCCGCTCGCGGTTGGACAGGCAGACCGGCTCGCCGCCGATGGTGATGACCAGTCCCGGCGGACACTGAATGAGGGGGATGTTGCCCTGCAGGTCCAGCTGGCGGCGCAGGTCGTCGGCGATGAGCCGGAAAGTGGTGGCAATTTCCCGGGAGAGGTTGCGCAGCAGCTCCTGGTTGCGCATCCCAGGTCGCCCCACGACGCTGGTCTGGTGCTCGAAGGCCGGGCCGACGGCGAAGACTGTGTCGAAGGCTCCCGAGGCCGAAAGCAAGCTGCCACGGCTGGCGGTCACCTGCTCCCGCGCCAGATGCAGGCCGGGGTCGTTGGCCAGGGCGAGGTCGATGGCCTCGCGGAGGGTGAGGCGGGGGGTGGACAGGGTGACGGGGGCATAGGGGTTTAAGGGTTCGGGGGGGCGCTGCCCGGCCCACGCCGGGGTGGCCACGGCGGACAGGGCCAGCAGCAGGGCAACGATGGAAAGGGTGCGCGGACGCGAGGCCATGGCGTCGGTCCCCCTCACTCCCCCAGGGGCGGCAGCGCCCCCAGGTCGTCCCGACTTACGAAAGCGCCGCCGGCGTCGGTGGTGACGAGCGTTCCAGTTTCGTAGCGCAGGCGCGCCAGGATCTGCGCCACCTGCTGGCGAGCGGCGATGAGCGACAGCTGCGCATCTACGTAGCGCTGCTCGGTGAGGATGGTGTCGATCACCGTAGCGGCGCCCATGCGCAGCTTCTCCATCTCGTTCTCCACCGCCTGCCGGTGCAGCGCCACCGCCTCCTCGGTGCGCGCCAGTTGCCGGGCCGCCTCTCGCAGAGAGGCCAGCTCCCGCACCACGGAGGCCTTGATAATGCGTTCCAGGTCGCGGGTGGTGATGGCGCGCTGCCGGAAGCCGGCGGCGGCCACCTCCAGCTTGCCCTTTTGAGCGTTGTTCTCGTAGGGCTTCTCGTAAGTGAGGCCAAGGCGAGCGCTGGGGCCGGCCCAGCGGCCGCTGGCGACCCCTTTCAGGCCCTCCAGCACGTCACTGTCCTCGGCGAGGGCGCCGTACCAGGTGGAGTAAGTGAGGTCGGCCCGCGGCGCCAGGTCAATGGCGGCGGCCCGCCAGAGCACCTTCCCCGACTCTTGTAGGTGCACCGCGGCGCGGTAATCTAGGCGCCGTTCGAGCGCCGCGGCAGCGAGTTGACTGGCGTTGGCGCAGGCCAGCTCCACCCGGGCAGGAACGGCGGGGAAGTCGTCCTCAGGTGTGGGGGCATCGGTGGTGGCCAGCACCTCCAGACCCATGGTGCGGGCCAGGGCGAGGCGTGCCTCGTGGGCGGCCCGCCGGGAGCCCTCCAGGAGGGCCTGTACCTCCGCCTCCCGGGCCTGCACCCGTACCAGCTCCACGCGGGGCAGCTCGTCGGCCTGGATGAGCACTTCCGCCAGCTCCTTGAGCTGGCTCTGGAGCTGCGTTGACCGGGAGTGCACCTCCACCACCTGCTGCGCCGCCAGGGCGCTCCAGTAGGCCAGGGTGGTGTTGAGCACGCTCACCGCGGCGGCGTGGGTGAGGGCGTCCAGGCTGGCGGCCACGTCCAGCATCGCCGCCTGCTCGACGGCGCCGGCGGAGGCCAGTCCCCGGCCGCGGCCCAGGGGGATGCCCACGGAAAACCCGATGCGGGCGTTGTAGGAGTCCTTGACGCCGGGGCCGCCGAACTCCTCATCCTTTGGTTTGCCCTGGTAGGACAGGCCGCCGCCGGACAGGTCGACGAACGGCGCCAAGCTCATGCCGTTGCGGTAGAGCTTGGTGAGTTGCAGCGACAGGGCACCCTCGTAGGAACGCTGGATGCGCGGCACGGTGCCAAGCTTGCGCAGCTTTTCCCGGGCTTCGGCGGCGCTCGCCAGATCGTCGGCCATGTCGGCGCGCACCTGCAGCTCTTTGGAACGCAGGATGGCCAACAGATCGTTGAGAATCTGCTGCTTCTCCTCCGGCGGTGCCTCCAGGTAGCGCTGGTAGAGGAGCTGGAACTGCGCCTCCAGCAGGGGGTCGTCGAAGCGGATTGGCGGCTCGCGCCCTTCCAGCAGGGCGTCGCGGTTGGCGAGGATTTCGTCCAACCGCTCTTGCAAATCCCGCAGGCGGTTCTCCGTCTTTTCCAGGTCCTTGCGGATGTCGTCCCGCTTTTTCTGCATCGCTTCACGCTCGCGGGTGGAAAACTCCGACTGCACATACTCGTAGCTCGCCGTACCGAGTAGGGTGAGGTCGAACAAGCCGGCGGCCTGCTGGGCGAGGCCGCGGCGCTGGCGCACAGTTTCCGCCTGCAGCTTGATGGCCGGATCGTGTTCCAGCGTGATCCTGATGGCCTCCAGCAAGGGGATGCTGCGCTGGGAGAGCAGTGGCGGCTGGTAGTCAGGTTGGGGGAGGGGCGGCTCGGCAGCGGCGGCTGACAGGCTCACCACCACCGCGGGGATGGCAGCGATGATCGGGTAACGCATAGGGCACCTCATTCTTCACTCCTCCGGTGGGGCCATAGCCGCTGACAGCGTGGCTGCCGGGCTGACCAGGCTCTTGGTTGAGCCTAGGGTTTCCTGCAAGGTTCCCGCCCACGGCGCCATCCAGCGGCGCACGAACGCCGCCATGGTGGCGTGGTGCAACGGGGCAACGAAGGAGCAGCGGGTGAACCCCCCCTCCTTCATGCGGTTGATGGATTCGGAATAAAGCGGCAGGATGCGTCCCCGCCGGCCGTAGTCCTTGCGGATGTAGCTGCAGGTGAAGCGCAGGGTGTTTTCGTCGAGAGCGTGGTTGATCACCCACCCCACCACCCCTTCGGGAGAGCGCATGCCCACCGAGGTGACGGGTTCAAAGCCATGCTCGTCCCACCGCCACGGCACCAGATCCTGGGCGATCCATCCCCTCTCCCGCTGGGAGCCGATGAGTTGCTGTCGCTCGGCCGGGGTGAGCTCCCGCCAGGGGAAGATCTCGCACCCCTCCCGCACGGGGTAGCGATTCAGCCAGGGGAACTGCTGCGCCTGCTCGTAGGAAAAGCGCATGAGCAGGGTGCGCGGCTGCGGGGTGGTCCAGCCACGTGCCGCCAGCACCCGGGAGAAGGCCGGACTGCCCGGCGCCGAGGCGGTGAAAACGGTGCCCAGCGAGGCGAACCCGCGGCTGGCGATCTCCCCTTCCAGGGCGGCCAGCAGGGCGCGGCCCACCCCCTGCCCGCGGGAAGCCGGGACCACGTAGAGGGAGAGGAGCTCTGGCGGCTCGTCCCCCTCCAGCGGCAGGCCCACCAGGGCCAGGGCTGCGGGTTCGCGCTCCCGGAGGGCGGCCATCGCCAGCGGTTGCACCTGGCGAGCGGTGGGCTCGTGCACCAGCGTGGGAGCTGGCGCGAGGGCGAGGAGATGGCGATAGGCCGGGAAGGTCATCCCCTCGAACGACGGGGCGACGGGCGGCTCCAGCAGGGCGAAGGTGACCGTCATGGCTGGCCGTTTCCCGGCGGGAGGAAGGCCAGCAGGGAGGGGAACGTCGCCGGAGCCGCCAGGCGCAACGCCTGGTAGCCGACGCCCGCCAGACCGTGAAACAGTCCCAGTCTCACGCCCGGTGTTGCCACCGCTTCCTCCACGGCGAAGGTGTCGCTGCCCATCGCTCGTCGCAAAACCACGATCCCCCTTGCAGTAGCCGCGCCTATCAGAGACTCCTGCCCGAGCCACTGCCCGCCTGTTAGCAGCACATCGATAATGCCAAGATTACCACAGCAGAGGTGATCAAGTCCACCCAGACCGCAGGCGCGGGTGACGGCCAGAGCCTGCTCAAGGCCGACCCGCTCAGAGGCGGGTAGTGCGGACGTGGCGAGGGCCAAGGCCACCCCCGGCGCGCCGTTGCACCACGCGTTCATGGACACGTGGCGACTGACGCTGCCGGGGTTGTGGACCGGGGTTCGCCACCCCTGTCGACGGGTGTCGAACAGGGAGAACTCGAACTGGAAGCCGCGGCGGGCCGCCTCAGCCAGGCGAGCGTCGCCGGTGACCGCGGCCAGCCTCGCCAGGGCGCAGGCAATGCCGGCGGCGCCGTGGGCAAACCCGGGGGCGGCGGCCCCGGCGGGGCTCCAGCCCCCCTCGGGGCGCTGGGCCGCTAGCAGGTGCTGGGCGCACTCCTGGGCCAGCGCGACGGCCCTTTTTTCGCCGAGCATGGCGAAAGCGGCCAGCAAGCCCAGGACCGCTCCGGCGCTGCCTGCGTGGACGTCAAGCCGCGCATCGCCCCGGATGGCCTGTCGGGGGAAGGCGGCGAGCAGGCGCCGGGCGGCGTCGGCGGCGTCGGCGTCGTCGCAGAGGGCGGCCAGCAGGGCGAGGGCGTAGAGGCGTCCGCCCACGCCTTCACAGGCACCGAGGCTTTCCGGCGGCTCCGGCTGAGAAAGGACGGCTTGCCAGCAGGCTCTGGCCCGGGAACGCCAGCGGGGCTCGCCGGTGGCCTGCTGGAGGGCGGCAAAGAGCAGCGCCGCCCCGGGCAGGCCGTGGTAGAGGTCGGCGGCGTCGAGATTTCCCCACTGGGCGAGCGCCGGTGCGATCCGGTCAGCGAAGATGGCGTCCTCGACCTCTTCCCCACAGCGTACGGCAGCAGCCCGCAGTGCCTCGCGCCAGGCGGCCAGGGCGGCTTCCCGCTCGGCATCGCCTGGGCATGCCTCCTCGTCGGCCAGGGGCTGGGTGGCGGCGCACACCTGCAGTAGGTGGAGGTAGTGCGCCAGCTGCTGCTCGCTCAGCCCCTGCAGGCGGTTAGCCAGGCTGGCCCACCCCGAGCGCTCCACCACGCCGGGGATCACCTCGCCGCTGGCGGCGACCAGCGCCTCGGCGGTGGCCGAGATAGTGAAGCGAGGGATGTCGAGCCGCTCCAGGGCAGCACGTTCCTCGGCCACCAGCGGCCACAAGGGAGGGCGTCGGGGCGAGGTGGCGAACACCCGGTTGAGGGCGTCCAGGGCGATGCTGCGCTCCACCCCCAGCCGTTGGTAGGCGGGGGCGAAGAGCGCCCGTTGCAGGCGCACGTAGGACTCGGTGGGGCGGAAAACCAATCGCGGCTCGGCCAACGAGAAGTGCCGCAGCGGTCCGCCGGGATCCAGCAGCCGGTGACGATGGGCCAGGCAGAAGCGGTAGGCCTCCCCGAAACCTTCTTCCAGCTCTGCCCGACGCCGGGTGGGTCTCCACGGTTGTCCTTCGGTGCGGGGAAGGTTGGCGGGCGAGCGCGCCGGCGAGGGCCGCGACACCGGCCGCATGGCGTCGGTGTTGACGTCCTCCCACTGTCGGTGCGGCGACGGGGACCTGGCCCCCCCCACCAGACCCCCGGCGTCCACCAGTGACCCCTGGGCGGTGATGATGGGGAAGGTGAGCAGACCGGTGGCCAGGATCGAGCCGGCCGCGGCGCGGGTGAGGTCGGTGCGCAGGGGCTGCAGCAGGGCCTCGGCGTCGATCAGCGCGGGGCCGTGGGCGGTGGCAATGACGTTGTCCTCGTGCAGGTCGATGCCGCCAAGCAGCCACGCCAGGGACACCAGCGCCCCGGCGCGGCGGGCAAAGTCGGCCTCGTCGCTGACCTCTTCCGCCCCCACTCTCTCCACCCAGCCGTAGCCGGGGCGGGCCAGCACCCGCGGTGCGGGCGGGGCGCAGTCCAGCCCCTCCCTCTCGAGCCACCTCACCAGCTCCGCCCACGCCGCCTCCAGGGTGACGTCGCGGGGTTTGTAGATCACCTCTATGCCCCGGGCAAAGCGGAGAGCGGCCACCTGGCGGCCACCGGCGTGGCGGTCCGACAGGCCCATCTCCAGGGCCGCCAGCGGGCCGAGAGCGTCACCGCCGGCGAACGATTCGGTCAGAGTTACGAGGTCGTTCGCCAGCCGGATGACCAACTCAGCCATCCCCTCGGTCCACTGCCAGGACAGCAGGCAGAGGTGGACGGCCAGCACCGGGTAGGCGGCCAGGAAGGCGGCCAGCCGCGGGCCCCGCAAGCTGTCCACGAAGGCGCGGTAGACGTGGTCTCCGGGAAGGGTGCCGCTGACCACGGAGTTGGACTGGTAGTAGGAGGAGCGAAAGGCTTCAAATTCCTGGTACAGGGCCATGGTCGCCGCCGCCGAGAGCTGCTCCAGCAGGTGCCGCTCGGCGACTTGCAGCGCTGCCGGAGCGACCAACGTCGCGAGGTTCGGGAGAAGGGCGGCGAGGCGCCGGCGGGCATGGTGCACCCAGGGGATGACCAGGTGCGCAAAGGGCACCTCCTCCCCGTTGGACGGGGGGGGTTGGAAAACGGGCTCGGTAAGGATTTCCGGGAGGACGTGCAGGTGGGGCGGGATCGCCGGGGCCGGGGGACCGTCCAGAGCAGCGGCGATGAGGCGCTCATCGAGCCCGTCCCAGGCCAGCCGGCGCTGCAGGGCGGCGCGATCGCCGCCGGCAAAGATGCGGCTCCAGCGCTCCAGCAAGCCTGCGGCTTCGCGGCCGGCGACGGTCTCCCCGTACCGGCGACCGGACAGCACCTCCTCCAGGGACATGGCGCGGGCGGCGACCAGTTCCACCAGAGCACGACTGTCCGGCCCTGGGCCTGGCCGGGCGTCGGCGAGGTGCGGTGGGGCGGAGATGCTTTTCATGAAGGAAGCTCCCCCGGGCTCCCGAACGGGTGCCCGGGGGGTGCGGGTGTGTCGATATTCGGATCAGTTAGAAGACGCGGGCGTTGACTTCCACGTGCGTGCCGAAGCCGCTCGACCTCACGTCGCACTTGTACGTGGTGTCGGTCCTGCCGCCCTTTTTGCCGCCGCCGGCCACCGCTTCGAGATCGGCGTCCGACAGCTCCTCGCCCTCCTTGGGCTGGTAGGGCAGGATGATGTGGAACTCGTCGGGCTTTTCCTCGATGATGGTCACCTTCACCGAGGGCGGGATTTCCGTCCCCATCTGCGCCCCCACCACCTCGCGCGGCTTGGCCAGCAGCGCCTGGCGGTACTCCGGGTTCTTGATGGCGAAACCAGCGATAAGGTCCTGCACTTCTCCACGAGTCAGTTCAGCCATTTCTGTCTCCTTTTCTCCCGAGGTGTGCTCGGGGAATTCTACTGCGTTGAGTTGCGCGCAACGCAGTGGCTCTTTGAGCAAAGAGCGTGCCATCTCTCTCAATCGAGAAAGTGCTGCTGTCTCCGTAGTGGGAGTTGGGGGGTGAAAGCGTCCTGGAGCCACGGCTCCATGGGGCCGGAGCGTGCCCTCCATCATCGTGGGGCGAGGAGCAAAGCGAGTACGTCCACCGGGTCCTCGGCCAGGCGTCCCTCGAGATCCTCCAGATCCATGGCCGCCAGGGCGCGCCGGTAGGCGCGGGTGCCAGCAATCAGATACGGCGGCGTGTAGACCTGCTCCCGCACCAGCTCCAGCAGCTGTCGTCGGCCCGACTTGAGCAGCTCGTACTGGTCGAGGAAGCCACGCCCGAACGCCCGGGTGACCTCCTGGGGGGCCTGGCGCACGTCGAAGAATTCGCCCCGCGCCCGCGGCAGGGTGCGAGGGGAGAGCACCCGCCGTTTCACCAGGCTGCTCAGGTGCTGCCGGGGCAGAGCGTCGATGGCGTGCGGATCCAGGGGGTCGGGCAACTGGGCGACCTCCACGGCCAGGTTCAACAGCAGGTGCTCCAGGTCGAAGGTGGTGATCCGCGGCGGGGAGGCGGTGGCATCCAGCAGCATGTTGCGCGGCCGCAGGTCGGCGTTGGCGAAGACGTAGCCGAAGGCGAACTGCCGGCCGATCTCGAAGGCGGTTGGCGGATCCGGCGCGCCGGAGAGGGGCAGCCCGGGCGCGGCGGAGACCAGCAGGATGAATTCCTCCTCGCCGTGCACGACCGCTCGGCAGGCGGGCAGGTCGTAGAGGAACTGCAGCCGATGGCCCAGCGCCTCCAGGCGAGCGGAGGCCGGGTCCAGGTAGCGCTTGGCGAAGAAGGTGAGTTCCCTGGTTGGACTGGCGTCGAGATGGGCGCTCACCCGGCACACCAGGTTGTACCGCCCTCGCTCGTCCTCCCCGACGGGTTGGAGCCGGGTGATGACGGCCGCGCCCTCGGGCGAAGGAACTGCCACGCCGGGGGCGAGGAGGGGGGTGAGGGGCAAGTCCCCGGTCAGCTGTCGCCACCCCAGCTCGGCCACGCTGGCAAGGTCATCTCCGCCGCTCCCCGGCCCCACCCGGGCCACCGGCATCCCCAGCGCCGCCGGGGCGAGCACGTCGTTGGCCAGGGAATCCCCCACCAGCAGCACCTGCTCCGGCGGCAAATCCAGCCGCTGGCAGAGCAGTACATACGCCTCAGCTTGCGGTTTGACCACCCCGTCCCGGCAGGAGAGGACGCTGGCGTCGAAAAGGTCAGCCAGCCCGGAAGCCTCCAGCGGTGCGGTGTGGGCACTGGAGAGGTTGGAGATCAGCCCCAGTTTGAAGCCGCGCCGGGCGAGGAACTGCAGGGTCGTCACCACGCCTGGCAGCAGCCGCGCGGAGGCCACCTCTGCTCGCAGGAGCTGCTCGCATCGGGGCGCCAGAGCGGGGGCGCCCAGTTCCTCGGCGATGGCGGCGGCCATGGCAGCGGTATCTGGGAAAGGGCGGCGGAGCAAGGTGTGGCGCACCAGGTGCAGCCAGCGCCGTCCCGGGACCCCAAACAACCTCGGGATCTCCCGGTGCAGGAGGGGGTTATCCAGCGCCAGGAGGGTGCCGTAGAGGTCGAAGGCAATGGCGCGCAGAGGGAGCTGATTCACGGCTTGAGATCGTGGTGGCGCAGGAAGTCCATGAATCGCTGGTAGTCGCTACCCGGCAAGTGAATACGCTCGAGGAGCTGGCGGTAGGAGTTGGCGCAGCGCTGCAGGCCAAGTCGCACCATCTCCCGCACCTGGGTGCGGTTGAGGTCGCGGGCTAGAAACCGCCTGTGCACGCCGTCCCAGAAGTCCACCGTGCCGTTCATCACCTCCAGCAGGAGCTGTTCGGGCGAGTCGCGGGGGGCGGTGGAGGGTATCTCGAGCATGGCGGAGAAATCCTTGGGCTCGATCAGCTCGCCGTCCGACATGGCATAGGCGAAGGTCACCAGGCTGACCAGCTCGCGGACGTTGCCCGGCCAGGAATACTTCTCCAGCAATCGCAGGGAGGCCGGGGAAAAGCGCTTGGAGATGCCGTACTGCGCCTCCAGCCGGTGGAGAAAGTACTCGGTGAGCAGGGCCCAATCCCGGTCGCGCTCGCGCAGGGCGGGGACGTGGATGTGAAAGTAGCGCAGGCGAAAGAAGAGATCTTCGCGAAAGCTCGGCTGTCCGCGCAGATCCTCGAGCGTGCGGTTGGAGGCCGCCACCACCCGCACGTTGGCGGCGCGGGTCGTCTCCGCCCCGAGCGGCTGGAACTCACCGTAGGCGAGGGCCCGCAGCAGCATCATCTGGGCCGACGGATGCAGGTCGGCGATCTCATCGAGAAAGAGGACCCCCTGGTCGGCCAGCTCGAAGCACCCCTTGCGGTCGGCGGTGGCGCCGGTGAAGGAGCCCTTGCGGTGTCCGAATAGTTCGCTCACCGTCAGGTTTCCCTCCTGGAACTGAGGGCAGTTCACGGCCACGTAGGGCTTGCCCCGGCGCGGGCTCAGGAGGTAGATGGCCTGGGCCAGGGACTCCTTGCCGGAGCCACTCTCGCCGGTAATCAGCACCGGGGCGTCGAAGGGAGCCACCTTCTCCACCTTGCGATGCAGCTCCTGTAAACGGGAAGAGTGCCCGATCATCACCACCGTCCGGTTGGCGCCCCACTCGGCGAAGGACAGCTGGGCCGTCAACTGCGCTGCCGGTGTCATGCAGGCAGCCGGGGCGGGAGGCAGGGGCACTCCCGGCAACCGACCGAGCAGCGGTTCCGCGGTGGACTTGGGCACCACGGTCTCAGCTCCCCGGGCCAGGCAGTTGACCGTCCCAGGTCACTCCGATAGCCTTGCTCCACGGCGAGATCCGCGCCACTGGCAGACTCCGCCGGGAGGAGGGGCGATGACCGACGACGGCAGCGAGTTTTCCGTTCGCGTCCAGGCGGGTGATTTCGTCTTCCGCGAGGGTGACAGCGGCGACGCCATGTTCATCGTGCAAGAGGGCGAGGTCGAAATCTTCCGCGAGGTCGAGGGGCGTCAGATACGTCTGGCGCTGCTGGAGGAGGGGGATTTTTTCGGCGAGATGGCGCTGCTGGAGAAGCTGCCGCGCACCGCCTCGGCGCGCGCCGCCACGAACTGCATGCTGCTGCGCATCGACGAGTCCACCTTCGACCAGATGATTCACGCCAACCCCGAGATCCCCGTGCGCATGCTGCGCAAGCTCTCCCGGCGGCTGCGGGAACAGGGATCCGCTCACGTGGATGCGCCGCCGGGGATCGAGGGTGGGGAACCTCCCACCCAGCCCATGGGGGCGGTAACGATGACGGCCGCAAAGCTGATTCACCCCAACGGCAGCGAGTACGTGGTGCCGGCGGAGGGAGAGATCTCCGTGGGTCGGTTCGACGCCACCACCGGCTTTCAGCCCGAGGTCGACCTCAAGCCGGTGGACGATCGCCGCTCCACCTCCCGGCGGCACGCCCGCATCGCCTGCCGGGATGGGCGTTTCTTCCTGCGCGAGGAGATGGGCACCGCCAACGGCACCTTCGTTGCCGGGCAGCGCCTGCGCCCCGGGGTGGAGGTGGAACTGCGCGACGGCGATGAGGTGCGCTTCGGCTTCGTTTCCATGACTTTCCGGGTGCGATAGCGGCGTCCGCCGCTCGCTGGGCCCGCAAGCAGGGCAGGCTCTTCGCCGGGTGTCGCCGCTGGTCATCTAGCTCCCCTCTGCCTTTATCACCTTTTTCTTGCCTGCCTTGGGTGCGGCGCCGAGCAGGCGAGCCGCCAGCTCGGTGACCTTTGCGACCCGCTGCTTCTCGCTCCCCGCAAAGCTGACACCGGCCAGGGCCTCGGTGCGGGTCGACGCCACCTGGATCGCCTCGCCCAGCCCCGCCACCTCCAGAGCCCGGCGGGCCTCCTCCGCCATCCCACACACCGCCAGTGCCCCCCCCAGGCCAGCCAGCCGCTTGCCGAGCATCAACAGGACTCGCAAGGCGGCGCCGCTGACTTCGCTGGCCCGATTCAGATCCACGATTACCCTGCGTTCGCCAGCCTCCACGAGTCGGATGGCAGCCAGCTGCAGGTCGGCGGCGCCGGCCACATCCAGGCGGCCGTCCGGTAGGAGCACGAGCACGCCGTTCACGCGTTCCTCGAGGACGTCCATTGCCAACCCTCCCGGCGGCGGAGATCGGCGGCGAGCGCTGCTGGGGCGCTCCGGCCGAACCCGTCACCACCCCTAGAAGCGGAAAGCCAGCCCGAAGGTCACCTCGAACTGAGACATGGATTTCGGGTAGGCGTAGGTGTAGCTGCAGGGGCCAGTGCAGTCGAGATTGGCAAAGGTGTACGTCGCCTTGGTCTTCGGATCGGTGTCGGTCCAGTAGTAACGCCCCTCGAAGCGGGCCGCCAACCTTTCGCTGAAATCCAGCTTGATCCCTCCGCCGACGCTGGCCGAAGGGCGGGTGTCGTTGGGCAGCGGCAAGCGCGGCACCAGGCGGGTGGCACCGGCACTGGCGGCGAGGAAGCCCCGCGTCGACCCCGCGTTGGTGTGCCACAGCATCCCCACGTGGTAATAGGTCACATCTATGTCCAGCACGTGGGTGTCGCCGGGTACGACGAAGCCGCCGGGGGTCTCGCCGAACAACCCCTGGTTGTCCTTGAACGTGGTGGGCTGGTGGCTGATCAGCACCTCCACCTGCGCCGCCTGACCCGCCGCCAGCCCGAAACGGATCCCCCAGGCGCCGCTGGACGACATGCCCACATCGAAGTCCTGGTGGCGAATGGCGCGTTCCTGCAGAAACATCTCGCCCCCGAACCGGTAGCCCACGGTTGGCGTTAGCTCGAACCGGCTTCCTTGGGCGGTGGCCAGCGCCGGGGACAGCACCGCGACAGCAAGTAACAATCTGCGCCTCACATTTCACCTCCTTCACTCCGGCCTGGCGCGCGGTCAATTTGGTGGCCTGGGTAGGCGGCTTGAGCCCGCCGGACGGTTGCAAGGCAACCATGGCGCTCCCTGGCGAAGTAGGTTAAGTATAGCACACCTCGACGCTCGGGGTCCAGAGCACAACCGGCCGGTGGCACGGGTACCGACGCGGACACGGGTACCGACACGGTCACGGTCCCGAACGCGGTTACTTTCGGGGTAAAATCCATGGTTCATGGTGGGCGGCCCGGTCATTGTCGTGGAGCCCCTGCCGCAGGCCAGCACGGCGGCGGTGGGAGCGTTCGTGCGCTCCGGCTCCGCCCACGAGCCGGCGCACCTGGCCGGGATCACCCACCTCATCGAGCACCTCTTGCTGCGCCGCACCGCACGCCGCGGGACGGCCGAAATCGCTGAGCTGATTGATGCCCTGGGGGGCGGGGTGGATGTCTTTACAACCCGGGAGTCCTGCGCCATCACCGCCCATGTCCCGGCCGTGCGGTTTTCCGAGGCGCTGGACCTCATCATCGAGGCCCTCTTTGCCCCTCGGTTCACGGCCGCCGATGTGCGGCTGGAGCGCAGCATCGTCGCGGCGGAGTTCGATCTGGTGCAGGACTCGCCGGCGGAGAGTGCTGCCGAGCGCGCCCTGCTGGCGGCCTGGGACGGCCACCCGCTGGCTCGCCCGGTGCTGGGGGAACGCGGCATCGTCGAGCACCTCGGCGTGGAAAGTCTGCGGAGCTATCATCGGCAGCGTTTCACCACCTCCCGCCTGTTGCTGGTCGCCGCCGGGCCGCTGAGTGAGGCGGCGATCGCCCGCCGATTGCCGGCGCCGTCGCCGTCGTCACCTGAACCGGCCCTGGCGCCGCCCGTCTGGCACGCCGGCGTGATGGTGGAGGAGCGGGAGGGGCTGGAGCAGGTTTACGTGAACCTGGTGCTGCCCGGCTTGCCCGCCGGGCACCCCGATGGGCTGGTGCTCGCCGTCCTGCAGCAGCTGCTGGGGGCGGGCAACGCCTCGCGCCTGTTCCGGGAGCTGCGCGATCGCCGCGGTCTGGTGTACGAGGTGGAGAGCGCCGTGGACGCCACCAGCCTCGCCGGGGTGCTGGAGGTGGTATTCTCGGCCCCCGTCCGACAGGTGGCGGCGGCCTGGGCGGCGGTACTGAAGGTGCTGGAGGAGGTGGGCGAGGGGCGCATCGCCGACCGCGAGGTGGCCCTCGCCCAGGAGTCGATCGCCTCGGCCATCGTGCTGGGCACCGAGGGGCCGGACGCGCTGATGGAGGCCCACGCTGCGGAAATGCTGGCGCGGGGGCGCCGCTTCGATGCGGCGCAGCTGAAGCGGGAGCTGGATGCCGTCACCCCCGAGCGGGTGCGGGAACTGGCACGACGGTTGGTGCGCTTGGAGCTCCTGGCCGGGGCGGTGTGCGGCCCGCCGCGGGGGCTCCTGCTGCCGGCCGCGGTGACCCGGAGAGTGGCGTGAACCGTGGGGTTCACGTGGAAGTCGAGGTACTTCCGCACGGCGAGGGACTGCCTTTGCCTCGCTGCACGACGGCAGGGGCGGCGGGGGCCGATGTGGTGGCGGCGGCGGACGTGGAGCTGGCACCGGGAAGGCGGGCGGCGGTGCCCACCGGCCTGAAAGTAGCGGTGCCCGAGGGGTACGAGTTGCAGGTCCGCCCCCGCTCCGGCCTGGCTCTCCAGCACGGGGTTACCCTGATCAATCCGCCGGGCACCATCGACAGCGACTTCCGGGGGGAAGTGTTGGTTCTGCTGGTCAATCTGGGGGAGCGACCGTTTATCGTGCGCCGCGGCGAGCGCATCGCCCAGCTCGTCCTGGCCCCCGTGGTCCGCGCCGAGTTCGTGGTGGCATCGACGTTGCCCCCCACCAAGCGAGGCGAGGGCGGGTTCGGTTCCACCGGGAGGTAGGGTGCGCCTGGCGGTGCTGGCTTCCGGCTCGTCGGGCAACGCGGTGGTACTGGAGGCGGGCGGTGTTTCGATCCTCATCGACTGCGGCGTTTCCTGCCGGCAGATCGAGCGCCGCATGCAAACCGCGGGCTTCGACCCCGACGGGTTGGACGCCATCCTCCTGACCCACGAGCACACCGATCATTTACTGGGCCTGGAGGTTTTTCTCAAGCGACATCGAGTGCCACTGGCCGCCACCGCCGGCACGGCCGCCGCGTGCAACGGTGACCTCCCCCTGGCGCAGGTGCTGCAGGCCGGCCGCCAGTTGACCCTCGGCGGCCTGCATGTGTTGCCGTTTTCCGTCTCCCATGATGCTCGGGAGCCGGTGGGGTTCTTGGTAGAGCACGCCGGCATGCGGGTGGGACTGCTGACCGACGCCGGTGTGGCCACCGAGCTGGTGGTGGAGCGCCTGACCGGCTGCCAGGTGCTGCTGCTGGAGGCCAACCACGACCGCGACATGCTGCGGGACGGTCCCTATCCCTGGGCGTTGAAGCAGCGCATCGCCTCGCGTACCGGGCACCTATCCAACGACCAGGCGCAGGCGCT
>CALEVZ010000020.1 GCA_937924755.1 uncultured bacterium | reverse complement strand
GCGCGGGGCGCGACAGGCGGCCTATCTCAAGGTGCGGCGCATCGGCGGGGTTTCAATCCGCGCGCCCCGCGCGGGGCGCGACCATCAGGGCATGTCCACCTTATCGAGCACGTGTTGTTTCAATCCGCGCGCCCCGCGCGGGGCGCGACTATTTCTACCATATCTTACACTCTCACCCGGACTTTCCGGCCACTCTCCGCGAACCAAAGCCAAATCGATTCCCGCCCTCCTCGCCCGCCCTGGCTGTCCTCCTCGAATCATTTGTCAAAGAACAACTTACGTTCCCCGCGAACCCACCGAGCCAGGGATGAGCGCCGGAGGTTCGCGCCGTCCGCTCAGAGGAGGAGCGGGCCTTCCAGATCCGGCACCCCTTTGGCACCGTGGTGCTCAATACGGTTTTTGAAATTGGCCCCGAGAAAGTAAAACCGCAGACTGTCGTTTTCCTGGTCGAACTCGTTCAGCAAGCGTAGCTTGAGCCTCGTCCATTGCGCCGGGTCGACGATGCACTCGAACACCGAGTTTTGCACCCGCTGCCCGACGTCAACGCAGGCTTTTGCCACGCGTCGCAGTCGCCTGACACCGGCTAGATCTTTGGTCGACACGTCGTAGCTGACAACAACGAGCATACCTGCCTCCTATCGCCACACAAACGCCGGATAGGCGTCGAGGTCCCCGCGCAGACACCGGGCCAGAAGCAACGCTTGGAGATGCCATAGCATCCCCACGGTCGTCGTCTCGTCGAGGAAGGGATGCCGGATTTCCTCCTGTTTACGTTCCTGATAGGCCACCAGCACCGTCTTGCGTGTCTCCTCGTCCATCCAAACACCCCCGGTCTCGTCGGCGAGGAAGCGCGACGGCGACACCTGCCGCCGGTTCACGAGCGAAAGAACGAGGCGATCCGCCATGAAAGCACGGAACTCTTCGACCAGGTCCAGGGCCAATCCGGGACGCCCCGGCCTGTCGCGATGCAGGAATCCGACCTGGGGGTCCAGCCCGACCGCCTCCAGAGCCGACGCCACATCGTGGGTCAGCAGGGTGTAGACGAAGGAGAGCAAGGCATTGACGCAGTCACGGGGCGGACGACGGGTACGACCGCGAAAACGGAATCCATCCTTCTGAGCAAAGATGAGGTCGTCAAAGACATCGAAGTAAACCCTCGCGGCGTCCCCTTCGATGCCGCGGACTTCGTCCAAATCCAGAACGTCGTCCAGCCGGTCGAACGCCCGCGCCAGCGTGGCCGCGGCACGCCGCAGGCCCTCGACCCCAGGCGCCGTTGCATGGTCGCGCGCGGCGCGCATGAGCACCGTTCGGCTGTTTGCGAGCTTGGCGAAGACGACGCTGCGAGCCAAGCGGGCGGATTCTTCGCGATCATCGGCAAGCCGGTATTGCGCCCGCCGGAGCAAGACATTTCCCGACACGGGACCCTGCACCCGTGCGAGAAAGCGCCCGCGCTCCGAAAGAAAGGCGATCCCGATGCCGCGTTCGGCACAGCGGCCCAGCAAGAACGGGCTACACGACACCTGCCCGAAGCACACGATTCCCTCGAGCAGGTGCAGAGGGAATTGCGCCTTCTCCTTGCCGTCGATGCGGGCCACGACGGTCTCGCCCTCGGCGGCGAGGTAGGCTCCCTGGGTGGTCACGTAGAGGGTGTTGTGGTGCCGCTTCACATCGCCTCCTCCTCCTCTTCCTCACGGCGGGCGATCCGCGCGGCGTTGGCGAGGTAGCGACGAGCGGATCGCCCCGGCCCCGTCACATCGGGCCGACAAATCTCGACCAGGGAACAGCTCTTGCACTTCGATTGCCGCTCCACCCTGGGCACGGTGCCGGCGGCGAACAACTCATGGAGCCGGCGGGAGACGCGACAGGTTTCCTCCCGAAGCTCGGCCGTGAACACAACCTCATGCCGGCGCTGGCTGGCGCCGTAAAACAGCGCCCCGTCCATCAGCACCACGCCGAGCATCTCCTCGATACAGATGGCCTGCGCGCAAAGCTGCACCTCGTCGCAGCGATCGCGTTTGGGTTTGCCACGTTTGTACTCCACGGGGAAGGGTCGCCACCGACCGCCCACACCCGCGAGTTTCACCGTCACATCGAGCGCTTCTTTGCTGTCATGCCCAGGTGGACTCGCACGGTGAAACTCCACCACGTCGGCGACGCCGACAACACCGAGGGTGAGCGACCGCAAATGCACGCCGCGAGCGATGAGAAGATCACCCCGCAGCTCCCGCCGCGGAGCTTCTTCGTGCACTCGTCGGTGCATGTGCGAACCTTCGAGAGTCAAGGAATTATCCCGCCAGACCCGGTCAATGAACATGAGGCCGCACTGCCGCTCACAGAACACCAGGTGCTGCAGCGCCGACAGGGGCAGCAAGTCATCTTCGGTGAAGCACCCGCCTGGCAAAGGCGCGCCGGCGGAAGGGGCGCCGGGCAATGCTGCCATCCGCCCGGGACCTTCCTTGCGGGCCAAATCGCGCGCTCCCTGGGTCATGCGCATGGGCTCCGGTTCCGGCCCAGTAGAGCTAGAGACGGTCGATCACCTGGACGCCCGCGGGGACGGCAGCCGTGTCGATGGCGATTTCGTAGTCGCCGTAGGACCGGGGAACCTGGACACCGGCTCGCCGGCGCGCACTGACAGCCTCGAAGAGCACGTGTGACGGCGCATTTCCGAGCTGGGAAGAGTGCCCAAAAACGATCAGCTTTCGGGCGGCCATGCTCCCCGCCGGTCGCGCCGCCGAGGCGTCGAACTGGAACGCGTTCTCGAGCGAAGCCCAAAGCAGATCGAGGTCGCTCTCGGAGAATCCCGTCTGCTCGGCGAGAAACGGATTGACGAAGCCGTGGGCGCGGTAGAGGGCATACGGAACCGTGAACTTGCGGCCCATGGTCCGTTCCTTCTCCAGGTCGCGTTCATTAGTGACCGAAGTTCGCGTGATGGCGTGCTCGCTGGTTACGATGGGCTCCAACGAGCGCGCGAACGACACCTGGACCGGCCCCCGCACCTGGCCACAGTTGACCTCGGTACTCATGACTGCTCCGAAAGTGCGGATGTCGTAGAAATTTTTGCACATGAACTGGGTAAGCTGGCGCGCCTTCTCGACGTCCCTGGGCAGTTTGTTGGGCTCGGACTTGATACCAAGGTAGGTATAAGCCTCTTGGTGGAACAGGTTGAGCACCGCCTTTTCCTGGAAATAGATCCGAAACCCCTCCTCACTGCCCTTGGTCAGGGTGACGTAGTTTCTCACCTTTCGCTTGAGACAGACGTCGGTCACCAGGCCGTGTCCCGTTTCAGGATCGATGCGAGGAAGGTTCCCGGCGTCCGGGTCACCGTTGGGGTTGGCATCTTTGACATCGAAGAAATAGACGAAGTCGTAGCGGTTCATGCCTCGCTCCTTTCCGATATCGTGTCGACAGGTCTGCTGTCCTTCTTGGTAAAAAAGGCGTTCATTTGATGGTAATAGCCGAGCGCGAAGAGAGCTTGTTCGGCCATCCCCAGGTAGGCCGGGATCTCCGCCAACGGCGCCAGTATTTCCTGTACGAGTTTCTCACGATTGATCTTGTAGGCGGTATCGAGTTTGCCCAGGTGATGCTGGTAGGTCCGCAACAGGCGTGGAAACACCGCGACCGGCGTGGCCGAGGCGGCTGCATAGAAGCGTTCCCGAATCGTGCTCTTGATGTTCTCGATCGCCTCTTGCTGAGTCTTCTCCAGAGCGGCAAAGAGACGTCCAAGTCGGTACGCTGGTTCAGTCCGCGACAAATCCAGTGACACGGGTACCTCCTTTTTCAGATTCCGCACCAGATAGCCCTTCAGAACGCAGGCTCTGGCATAGTTGACCACCCGGTTGGCGGCAAGCCGCCGCATCACCGCAGAAAACAGGCCGGCGGGGTAAAGCCCCCCCGTCACCACCGACTCCAAGAACTTGGCAGGGAGTATCGAGGGGATGTCGCCGCCGACCCCCGCCGTCTCGTGGAGCAGAAACCACGCCGGCGGGAATTCGGGATCCGCTCGCTTGGCGCTCTCGCCATAGCGCCGCTCGATGGCGATGTCACGATGGTGGCGTCGCAGGTTTGCGAGGAGCTCGGCCAGGCTGCCGCGGTGAAAGAAGCGAACGCTGACCCGCGCTGGCGTCGGCCTGGCGAAGCCCACAATGAAGAAAACCGTGCCCGCCGGGTCTTTTTCCATTTCGCCGTAGGCCTCCCGACCCTGGCGCAAGGCCTTGAGAAATGCCGCGAGTTTGGCGCGGGTGATTTCATCCTGCACATCGCCAGAGGTCACGGCAGCCGAACCCTCGGCCGCAAAGGCGAGAAAGATGTCCTCGGTCGGCGTCGGGCGCTCGGTCCAAAACGCCACCGTCGTACCGCCCACAACCAGCCTGTGTTTGCCGCGTTTCGGACCGTCGAGAATGGCGTTCAACGCGGTCGTGTAACGATGGGCCGCGTCTTCCCCGACCGGCGCGTTGAAGCTCTGCTCCAATCCGTAGGACCAATAGGCGGGGGCGTTGAACCCGGCAAGGGTGGCCCCACTCGCTTGTGGCCCCGCGACCCCCTTGATTTTCGGATGCAGGCGCGCGATCGGTGTGGTTTCTCCGGTCACCAGGCACTGCCCTTGCGGCCCCGGTTCGCCCCCCCGGACTTGCTGGTCCCACCACGCGGCCACCGCTGGGTGATCGTGCACGAAGCAGGTCTCGCCACGAATCTGAAACACCCCGAAGCCAGCCCCAAGTTGCTCCAGAATGGCCAAATCCTGCGCCCGTTCTGGGTCCCACCCTTGCAGAAAGCGGCACACCGCGGAGAACTCGGTCGCGTTGATCTCGCCCTCCACCGCCAGGTGTCTTTGCCGAAAGGCCTCGAAGGTGCGCCGCGCACGCACCGGGCTCGCCGGGTCCCATCCCAGGAGATAGCCGGGGGAATCCCACATGAAACACGGGTTGAGACCAGAACCGGAGGGTTTTGTGGTGCCCGGGACGAGCACATGTCGTGGCACCAGCCGACCGTTGCGAGGCTGTCGAGCATCTTGAATCTCAAACAGCGACCCGTCGCGGTTTATCACCACGACGAAGGTCACTTTCTGATAGCTGCGCCCCAGGGGGGCGACGTCATACTCGGGCTCCTCCTGCAGGCGTGCATAGAGATCGAAGAGGGCTCTCAAAATCATTCGTCACCCCCTCGTATCCTGTCGGGTAGGCACGACGAGAACACCGTCGATCAGGCGAGCGTGAAAGAAACGCGGGATAGCACGCAGACGCCGGCCCTTGTTGCTCTCCACGACCCGCCCATTCCCGTCCTCGCAAAAAACGATATCCCAGAGCATGAACCCAAGATCTCGCTCGCCGGCGAACTGCGGCGGCGATAGAGGAAAGTTCTCATCGTCCGCGAGAAGCCGAAAGTGAGCGGGAAACTCCCGGCAACCCAAATAGGGATGGTGGAAGTACTGGCCACGCGCCGCTCGCCGTTTGAACGTTTCCAGATGCTTCGCCTCGGGATGCTCCAGTGCGCGGCCGTTCGCCTCCCTCTTATCCAGGACCTCCACGTGCGCTTCGATGCCATACCGGACGTCGCGTAAGATCATTGCTGTCCGTTGCTGCCGGTGCGCCTCCACAGCCACCGCAAGGGGCGTGGGGCTGCCCCGAATCACGCTTTCGACGCTGCGCGCCGGGATCGGCTGGTTGATCTCGTTACGCCGGATGTGGGTGAAACAAATCGGCGCGAGGATGCGAATGCGGTCAACCACCCAGCGCATTTCAGGCTTCCAGTAAATGGCTTCGAGTATGCCGCGTGCGGCGCTGGGCGTCATCACTTCATAGGATGCACGCTCCACCTTCATTTCGGGGCGATTGAAGGATGCATAGTCGCCCCACACTTCGAGTTTGACGCCAAAGCTCATCTCACTTCCTTTCCCTCGATTAGGAACGTTTCAGGGCTGAGATCTTGCCGATCCAGCACCAGACCGAGTCGGTCGTCGTAGTAGATGTCCGGACAGGTAAGCACCGGGAACTGCTGGTGAACGAGTTCGACCGCGCGGCCAAGCTCGGCACGCCACACACGCATCGGAACCTGCACCGTAAAGCGTTGCAAGGCCCGCAGCAGCCCTCTCTCGAGCGTCCGACCCGGCTGCCGCAGGCTGGCACATAGCTGTCGGCCCCGCTCCCCCCACGGTACGATCACGGGTTGGCCTGCATCGTCAATCAGCCGGAAATCAGCGGCGCTTTTCCGAAAGGCGAAGAGGAAGGGAAGATCCGCGCGGTTTTGCAGGAGGAAATTGTCGAGAATCTGGCGGGCGTCCCAGCGCTGCCGTTGATCCCAGTAATAGAGCCGGAAGTAGTGCTCGACGGCTTCAAGGGCGAGGACATCCTCGTACAGCGGCTGCTGCGTCCCACAACCGATAACCTGTCTGGCGGCGTTGGCGGTGTCGCGCAGGAAGACTTCGCCCTCCTGATGCTCGGACGTGAAAAGGAAAGTCTTTCCCACGCAAAGGCGACCGTTACGGTTGCAACGCCCCGCTGCCTGTGCAAGCGAGTCAAGGCCGGCCATCGATCGATACACCACGGGAAAGTCGAGGTCGACCCCCGCTTCCACGAGCTGGGTGGATATCACCCGGCAAGGTTTTTCCGCCTCCAGATCCCGTCGAATAACGGAGAGCACGTGGGTTCGGTGCTCCGGGCACATGGCGGCGCTGAGGTGGATGGCATCGACCGATCCCATGCGCTGGAAGATCTCTCGCGCATGTCGCCGCGTATTCACGATGCACAGAACCTGGCTTTCCTCACTGAGGCGCGAAGCCAGTTCTTCATCGCTGCAGGGTCCCAAATCTACAACCTGAACCCGTTTGAGTTTCCTGTACAGGGACGCGGGCTCTTGGACGATCTCGCGCACCTCGCGAAGCCCAATGGGAAACTCCTCGCGCAGCTGCACGGCCGGCTGCGTTGCGGTGCAAAGAACGACTGTAGTGCCATAATGCATCACAAGTTCTTGCAAGGCTTGCAGGCATGGCGCCAAATAGTCGACAGGTAGTTTTTGCGCCTCGTCCAGGATAATGACGGATCTGACTAGGTTGTGTAGTTTGCGGCAGCGACTGGTGCGATTGGCGAACAAAGACTCGTAGAACTGCACCGCGGTGGTGACGATCACGGGTGCATCCCAGTTTTCCGCGGCCAAGCGGCCTGCCAGCGTTTCTTCCGTGGCTTCCAGTGCGCTGTGATGCTCCACGATAGGATCTGGCCAGCCCTGCGCACCCAGCTCGCCGAACACGTGTCGGAAGACTGCGGCGGTTTGCTCGATAATTGTCGTGAACGGGGCGACGTAGATGACCCGGCGCAAGTCATGAAGGCGGGCATGGCGAAGCGCGAAGGCCATGGAAGAGAGAGTTTTCCCACCGCCGGTTGGTACCGTCAATGAGAAAAACCCAGGCGGCTTGTCCGCCGCCGCGACACAGGCCTCGCGTACCCGATGCCGACAGGTAACTACATGGCTTCCAGTGCACGGCAGTTGACCCACGAACGCCGCAAGGGCTCGCTCCATGCGTGCCAGAGCGTCGTGACCCCAGTATGGCCTTGCAGCGGCGCGCCGGGGATCCAGGAACGCCTCCGTATCGAGAAAGTCGGCGTCGACCAGACAGGAAAAGAGCATGCGGACAAAAAACGCGAATGAAAACCCGACCCCACGTTGATCGCTGCTGCGGTGTGCAAGCCTGCTGCGAAGAAAACCCGGCAGCTGGAGTTCACCTGGCGGCGGCACGATCGACAAGCCGTGTTGCCATGGCTGGGTGCTCTTGTGCAGGCGTTTTTCGAGGCAGGCGCCATCGGCGATTGCGTCCAGCAGACCGCTGTGGTGTCCAGCGGTGACGAAGGCCAGTAGATGACCCAGGACTCCGTACGTCGCCACTGCCTGTTGCGCGCCTGCGCTTGTATGGTCTATCGATCCCCGCATTTCCGCGGCGTGGTAGTCGTCCGCCGCAGCCGACCGGAGATACTCCTGGAATGCTGGCGCGAACTTCCCCAGATCGTGCCACAGGCCAGCGACGTAGGCCCAGTCGCCGGCACCGAAAGGCGTAGCGAACTCCCGCGCCAGTTCCGCAACCCTTCGCAGATGTGCTTCGAGATCGTGCCATTCGCCGTGCTCGTTGGCGCTATGTGCCCACACCCCTGCCGCTGGATCGCCCCGCGACGGCGTCGGGGTTTGGCCGGTGTCGGCTGGGTCTGGGCTGGGGGCCAGCGTCATGCCTCCTCCCGATGAATTCCTCCGCTTGCGTGGCCGCGGCGATTTGGCGCGGGGTCGTGTTGCAGTACCAACGGTAATCTAGAGGCCGTTGCGGCTCGCGCACACTCGTCACGCGCATCATGTGCACGCGTTGCAGTACCAACGGTAATCTAGAGGCCGTTGCGGCCCAGTACGGGCCGATTCGCGGGGGCCGCGAGGCGGCGCCGGGCTTCCGTGCAGGGTTACCCAAAGTCTCGTCGTTCATTCGTTTGGCGCCGCGGGGGGAGGGGGCGGCGGCCGGTAGGCGGCGGCGGCGCGCGCCAGGTCGGCCGCGATGTCGGCGCGCAGCGCCTCCGGCTCGAGCACCTCGCACAGGCTGCCCCAGCCCAGAATCCAGGGGCGCAGTTCGACGGTGGAAGTGACGGTGAGGGCGAGCTCGACGCCGCCCCCGGCCAGATCGGTGAGGTTCTGCGACGGGTGCCAACGGGTCTCCCGCAGCCGCAGCGCAGCTGCCGGGGAGAAGCGCAGGCGCACGGTCACCGGCGGGTCGGACGAAATCCACACCCCCCAGGCGGCCTCCAGACGCGCCAGCGTTCCCTCCCACGGGGGCGCCTCGAAGGTGTCGGAGGTCAGCGTCGCGGCGCGGATGCGCTCGACCTTGAAGGTGCGCAGCTCCCCCGGTGGGTCGGCGCGGCCGACGGCGTAGAGGGCGGAGCCGGCAGCGGCGGGCTCCAGGAGGTGAACCTCGAAGCGGCAGGCGAGGAGTGCGCCGGCACGGGAGCGGGCCTCGTACTGCAGCTCGACCACCCGTGACAGCGCCCAGCCGTACGCCAGGGTGCGGAACACCTGCGCGAACCGGCCGGCCTGCCCGGCCGCGGCGCGGGCGGCAAGGTGGTCGAGAAAGGCCCGCAGCTCGGCCGGCACCACGCTGGCGAGCTTGGCAAGCGCGCCGCCGACGGCGGGGTTGGGCTCATCGGCGGCGAGGGTGAGCAGTCGTGCCGCCAGGTAGACCGCGGTGGCTTCCTCGAGCAGAAACCGGACGGGGAGCACTTCGAGGCGCGCCCCTTCGGCCAGTGTCCAGGCCCGCCGCTTGCGGGTGATGGGCAGCCGCCCGGTGGCCGACAGCTCGGTGAGATATTTGCGGACGGTGCGCGGGTTGACGCCGAGCCGGCGGGCGATTTCCGCGGAGCTCATCGATCGGCCGGCGTTGCGCCAGAAGAGGTGCTGCAGCTCCACCAGGCGCTGGGCTTTGGTGAGACCGTCGGAAAAGACCATCGCCACCTCCCCTGTGGGGCTGTCAGGGAGGGTAGCAGATCCCCCGGGTTTGATGAGAACGGGTGGGCTTTCAAACAATCGCGCTGGCGACGTATGCCGTGCCCCGGAGTGGGTGCAGCAGACGGCCTCAGCCGCCGCGCGAGATGCGGATGGCGCGCTGCAGTTCCGGCTCACCATGCTGCAGGCGCGCTAGCGCGACGTCGACGAAGATCCGCGCCAGCGCCGCCACCGACAGCCCGGCCTGGCGGGCGGACGCGGCGGGGGCGGTGTGATGGCCGGGCGTGACCCGCAAGGAAAACGTTTTCGCGTGCGATGAACGGGAGGTCGCCGTTATCGTCCCTCCTCTCCGGCGTGGCGCGGCGCTTGCATGAGATTGTAGCGGGCGCCGGCGGCGACATGGGCATCGCCGGGGGACGGCGGGAGGGACGGGCTGTCTTGGCCCCCGTCCAGGGAGGGGCGACGACGGCCAGCCAGGAGTGTCCGGCCTCCCCCGGCGCGAGCCCGCCCATGGGCACGGGCCGGGGCGCGGTCACTGGCGCGGGCGAGGACGCGGCCGCGCACCGCTACTCGGCGCGCAGGGCGTCGACGGGATCGAGCAGCGCCGCCCGCCGCGCCGGCAACACGCCGCTGGCCGCGCCGACCAGCAGACTCATGGCGAGGGCGGCGGCGATGGCGGTGGGCGGGGTGGCCAGGGGAACCCCCGGCACCAGGGCGCGCACGCCGGCGACCACGGCCAGCGCCGCCGCCACTCCGCCCAGGCCGCCCAGGAGAGCGATGAGCATGGCCTCGGCCAGGAACAGCCCCTGCACGCCGCCGCGGGACACCCCGAGGGCGCGCAGGAGGCCAATCTCGCCGGTGCGCTCGTGGACGGCGATCCACATGACGGTCAGAATGCCGGCCCCACCCACCACCAAGGAGATGGCGGCAATGGCGGTGACCGCCAGGGTGACGATGCCGATCACCCGCCCGAAGGTCTCCATCAGTTCGGTTTGGGTGGTGACGGTGAAGTCCTCCTCGCCGCGGTGGCGGCGCGCCAGTACCTTGCGGATGTCCTCGACCACCCCGGGGATCACCTCGGTACTCGCGGCCAGAACGTCGATTTCGTTGAGCTCGTCGAGGTTGAACAGGGCCATCGCGGAGGCCACCGGGATGTAGCAGGCGTCGTCCAGATCGAAGGTCAGGAACTGCCCCTTGGGCTCCATGACGCCGACGACGGTGAAGGAGCTGCCGCCGATGCGCACCCGGCGACCCAGGGCCGACTGGCGATCGAACAGCTCCCGCGCCAGTTTCGGCCCCAACACCGCGAATGCCCCCCGCCGGTGGGGATCGAGTTCCGGCAAGAACCGACCCTCGGCCACGGGAAACTGCCAGGCGGCGGAGGCCTCGTGGTTGACGCCGTAGACGAACACCGAGCGCCCACGGCCGCCACTCTCCACGCGGGCCTGACCGATGACCAGGGGAACCACCTTCTCTACCCCGGGGATGCGGCGCAGCGCCTCGGCGTCGGCGATGGTCAGCTTGTGGGTGGTGCCGCCGAGTACCCCCGGAACCCCCAGGGTCTTGACCTTTCCAGGGTTGACCGCCAACAGGGAGGTCCCAAACTGGGTGAACTGGGCGACGATGTACTGCCGCGCTCCCTCTCCCAGGGAGGTGAGCAGCACCACCGCCGCCACCCCGATCGCGACGCCTAGGGCCGAGAGGGCAGTCCGCAGCGGCTGGCCGAGGAGGGAACCTACCACGAAGCCGACGGCGTCCAGCGCCTTCACGTCACCGCCTCGCCAAGGCCGCCACCGGATCCATGGCGGTCGCCCGCCGCGCCGGCCACACCCCGAAGGCGATGCCCACCACCACGGCCAGCACCAGCGCCGCGGCCATCGCCCAGGGGGGCGGCACCGCCGGAAACTCCGGGAACACCTCTACAAGCCCCCGCACCAGCGCCACCCCGATCCCCAAGCCCACCAATCCCCCGAGGGTGGACAGCAGCGCCGCTTCCACCAGAAAGGCCGTCAGGACCTGCCCGTTGCTCGCCCCGACCGCCTTCAGCAGGCCCACCTCGGCACGTCGCTCCGACACCGACACCAGCATGACGTTCATGATCCCCACCCCGGCCACCACCAGGGATACCGAGGCGATGCCCGCCAGCGCCAGGGTGAGCGCCCGCAGAATGGAGGAAAACGCGGTGATCATGGCGTCCTGGGTGATGACCGTGACCGCCTCGGCGCGGTGGCGATCGGCCAGGAGAGTGGTCACCTCCCGCTTCACCCGCTCCAAGTCCTCGTGGCGATGGCAGTCCAGAAGGATGCGGAAGAGGGAGGCGCGGTTGAACATACGCATGGCAGTGCGGGCCGGGACGAAGGCCAGATCGTCGAAGTCGAAACCCAGTGAGCGTCCCCGCGGCGCCAGCACCCCCACCACCCGAAACCGCCAGGCGCCCACCCGCACCGCCTCGCCCAGGGGGTTTGCGTGGCCGAACAGCTCGCGCGCCAGCTTGACCCCCAGAACGATCTCGTTGCCCCCCTGGTCGGGGTCGCCGGGGGAGAGGAACCGCCCCGCCGCCAGCCGCAGGCGACGCACCTCCGCAAACTCGGCGGTGGTCCCCAGCACCGGCACCGCCCGGCCCCGCTCCCCCCATCGTACCGTCTCGCTGCCGACCACCAGGGGCGCCGCCCGCCGCACCAGCGGCACCCGCTGGGCGACGGCGCGGTAGTCGTCTAAGGTGAGCTCCCTCTCGGCGCCGCCGAAGGGGGCGTGTCCGCTGGTCTCCACCTTGCCGGGCAGGACGATGACCAGGTTCGAGCCCAGCGCGGCGAACTCCCCCACCACGTAGCTCCGCGCCCCCTCACCCAGGGCGGTGAGGGTGACCACGGAGGCGATGCCGATGGCCACCCCCGCCACCGAGAGGGCGGCGCGCAGGCGGTGGCCGCGCAGCGCGGCGGCGGCGAAGGCGACCATTTCCAACAGGCTCATGCCGACCTCACGGGTCCCCCGCACCAGTTACCCCAGCGGCGGGTGGCGACGGCGATCCGCCCTTTGCCTCCTCCACCAGGCGGCCATCGTCCATGCGCAGCACCCGCCGGGCGCGGGCAGCGATGGCGGGATCATGGGTGACGACCAGCAAGGTCAGTCCTTCCCGGTTCATCTCTTCCAAAAGGGCCATCACCTCGCCGCCGGAACTGCGGTCCAGGTTGCCGGTGGGCTCATCGGCCAGCAGCAGGGAGGGGCTCATAACCACGGCGCGGGCGATGGCCACCCGCTGGCGCTCCCCGCCCGAGAGCTGGTCGGGGCGATGGTGGGCGCGGCGCTCCAGCCCCACCCTCCGCAGGGCTTGCGCCGCCCGCTCCCGCCGCTCCTCCCGCCCGACGCCGGCGAACAGCATGGGCAGCTCGACGTTGCCGAGCGCCGTCAGGCGCGGGAGGAGGTGAAAGAACTGGAAGACGAAGCCGATGTCATGGCGGCGCAGCCGAGTGCGCTCCGCCTCCGCGAGCTGACCCACCTCGCGGCCCTTGAAGAGGTAGCGCCCCCGGGTGGGACGGTCCAGGCACCCCAGGATGTGCAGCAGGGTGGACTTGCCTGAGCCGGAGGGACCCACCAGCGCGGCATGCTCCCCGCCGGCAATGCGGGCCGAGACGGCGCGCACGGCGTGCACCTCGACCTCTCCCACCGGGTAGGTCCGCCAGACGTCGTCCAACTCGATCACCGCTCGCGCCTCGCCACCGCTCGCGCCCCTGCCCGGATGGCCGGGGAGTCGCGCATGGTGACCACCAGCTCCCCCTCGGCCACCCCCGCCAGGCACTCGGTGAACTGCCAGTTGCGCAGCCCCGTCGACACGGTGCGGCCGACGAGCACGCCGTCGGCCAGGACCAGCACGCCGCCCCCCTCCCCCACCGCCGAAGTCGGCAGGCGCAGCACCCCCTCCCGGCGCGCCAGGATCACCTCGACGTCGGCGGAGGTGCCCGGCAGCACCTCGGCCAGTTCGCCGGGGGCCTCGAACTCCACCTCGATTTCGACCGTGCGGTTCTGCTCCAGGAGGTCCAGGACAAAGGGGGCCACCCGGCTCACCCTGCCGGCGAAGTGCCGGCCCGGCACGGAGTCCACGCCCAGGCGCACCGGCTGACCCACCCGCACCCGGCGGGAGTCCACCTCGTCAATGGGGGCGCTGACGTAAAGGGATGAGGGATCGAGGAGATCGATCACCGGAGGGATGGGCACTCCGGGTGGGGCCGGGGTAATCCACTCTCCCACCTCGGTGGTCACCTCCGCAACCACGCCGTCGAAGGGCGCCCGCAGTTCGGTGAGCGCCAGCTGGGCGCCGGCCAGCTCCACCGCCGCCCGCGCCTGCGCCTGCGCCGCCCGGGCCGCCGAACA
This sequence comes from uncultured bacterium, assembly GCA_937924755.1. Taxonomy (GTDB): domain Bacteria; phylum Acidobacteriota; class Thermoanaerobaculia; order Thermoanaerobaculales; family Thermoanaerobaculaceae; genus CALEVZ01. Next base: position 48,380 of record CALEVZ010000020.1, on the reverse strand, counting down.
CGCCGCCCGGGACCGCTCCGCGGCGCTCTCCAGGGCATCCAGCTGCTGCTCCGAGAGGATACCGTCGTGGAGCAAGGCGCGGCCGCGGGCAAGCTCCCGGGCCGCCAGCTCGGCACCCAGGCACACCTCGGCGGCACGCGCCTCGGCCACCCGGACGTCCTCGCGGGCAAGGCGGAGCTGGGCCTGCTGCACGCCGGCCTCCAGACGAAGCAGCAGGTCCCCGCGGGCGACCTGAACACCCTTGCGCGCCGGCAGCTCCACCACCACGCCCCCCAACTGCGGCGACAGGCGCGCCCGCGCCCGTGCCTTCACCGTGCCGGCGCGGGTGTTGGAGATGGTGTCCTCCACCGCTCCCCGGGTCACCTCCGCCACCATCACCTCCACCACCGCAGGCCGCAAAAAAGTGAATCGCGCGGCGGCGGCGAGAGCTCCCACCGCTACCGCCCCTGCGACCCAGTTGAGGGCGCGCCTGAAGCTGGTCATTCCGCCTCCCTATCGACTAACCGACCTAGCCCGGCCGGCGTCGCATCATCTCGAAGCCATAGTCACCCGACACGAAGGAGCGGGCGAAGGCATCGGCCGTGGCCGGACTCTCCATCACCATGTCGAGATGCCGCGCCGCCACCAGGAGCCTGCCCAGCATGACCAACGCCTCCTCGAGAATCGACGCGGCACGCTTGGCCAACACGGCCTCCACTCGATCACTGACGTGCGACACCTGAAAGCCGTGATGGTGCAGTACCTTGGCCAGGAAGCGGGCGCGCCACTCGCGACGCTGGGCGATGGCGGCACCGCCGTGGAACAGCAGACGAGCGTAGTTCTCGTTGACCAGCTTTCCACACACCGAATCCACGGTGGCAAAGTGGTAGGCCAGACGGGAGGAGAGGTGTACGTAGTCGCGGGCGCATAGGGCGAAGGAGGGCTCCCCGAAGCGCTGGTCGTCGGCGGCGGAGCGCACCACCACCGACATGAACCCCTTGAGATCGAAGCCCACCGGTCCAGACCAGGACAGGCGTTCGTCCGCCATCCCCCGCAGCAGGGCCAGCAGAGGCACCGACAGCACCTGGTCCAGGCTCGCCACTTTCCCTGCCCCGGCGGTCAGCCCGCCGCCCAGGTCCAACACCCGCAGATCCATGGGGCGCGACCAGGTGAGGCGGTGGAGCTGGTGGCGCTCGCGGGCTGAGAGAGTATCAACCGCGAACATCTCCGCCATCGCCCGCTGGTGCACGAAGCGCGCCACGTCGTGCAGAGTCCGGCAGGCCTCGGGGCGAAAGTCGGGCGAGTCGGGGTTGGTGAGGGTGAGGGGGGCCACCTTGTCGATCAGCCGGGCCAGTCCTTCTCGCACCGGATCGCGGACGGCGCGGGCCATGGCCCGTGGTGCCCCGTTCAGAAGCTCGCTGACTCGCCCCAGGTACACCCGCCCACAGTGGGCGTCCACGGTAACTTCTTCTCCCTCGGGGAGGCGGGCGAAGGCGTCAGATACCCCCACCAGGCAGGGCACCCCGAACTCCCGCGCCACCGTGGCCATGTGACCGGTGGGACTGCCAGCAACCGCGACCACCGCCGCCAGCCGGGACAGCATGCCGGCCAAAGCCGGTGATGTGGTGGGCACCACCAGGACAGTTTCATCAGGTAGCCCCGCATGGGTCGCGAAACTACGCCAATGCAACACCTTCCCGCACGCCACCCCGCCCGCGGCTCGCTGGCCACCCCGCACCAGCACCGGGTACCCATTCACCTCGGGCGTGTCCCGTGCGGCGACCTCGAGGCCCGTTCCCGCCAACGGCCGGCTCTGAACCACCCACAGAGTCCCTTCCTCGTCCAGCACCCACTCCACATCCTGCGGGGTCCCGAAGTGTCGCTCCAGCGACCAGGCAAGCCGGGCCACTGCCACCGCCTGCTGGGTGGTCAGGGACCACTCGGTGCCCGCGGCCACTTCCAGCAACCCTCGCCCGCCATCGCAGCGAAGTGCCGTCGCGCTGTCGCCGCGAGCCGCACTCACCGCAGCCGAAGCCCCCCCGTCCACGATGGTGTAGCGATCGGGCGTGACTTTCCCCTCCACCAAGGGCTGGGCGAGCCCGGGAACCGCGGTCACGATGGCCGCCGGCGAACCCTCGGGGCTGCGGGAGTAGGCAACGCCGCTGGCCGCCGGCTGCAGCATGGCCATGACCAGCACCGGCATAGCCACGTCCTGGTCGAGAAAGCCCCTGGCCAGGGCGTACTGCACCGCCGCCGGTCGGTACTTGGAGGCGATCACCTGCTTGTACGCCTCCAGCAGGCCCTCCCGATCGACGTTGAGGATGCTCTCGAATTGCCCGGCGAAGGAGGACTCAGAGTCCTCCACCACGGCGCTGGAGCGTACCGCCACTCCCCACGGCGAGTCGAGCAGCGCCGTCAGGCGGGCGTACGCCTCCTGGAGGGCGGCGGCCAGCAGCGGCGGCACCTGGCTAGCCAGCACGGCTTCCCGCACCTCGTGGGTAAACACTTCGATCGCCTCGCTACGGGAAAAGTCCGAGTCCCAAATCAACTCGTTGATCAGATCCTGCAGCCCGCTGGCCTCGACGAAGGCCCGGTAGCCGTAAACGGTTACCACGAAAAACGGCGGTATGTTGACACCGGCAGCACTGGCAAGCTGCGACAACCGGGCAGCCTTCGGCCCCACCTCCTCGGGGTGCAGAATCGTATCCGGGGATGGCCATCTCACCAGGGGGCCGAACTCGATGGGCCTGGCCCGGAGGATGTCCTGGGAGAGCTCTCGATCGAGGTCTTCGAGTCGGTGAACCAACGCCTGGTAGCGCCCGCCGGTCATGGCCACCAGGCCCTTGACCATCGCCCCCACCGGCCCGGCAAGCGCCTCGTAGGCGGAGGCAACCGCCCTCATCCCCCCCACCTCACCGTGCTCCAGCAGCTGGGCCAGGTTCTCGAGGAAAGAGTTGTTGGCGGCGCCGATGCTGCGAAACTGAGCGAATCGCTCGGCCACCGGCACGAAACGTCGGCGCGACAAGCGCTTGCCTACGTACTCCTTGAGCCAGTCGCCGAGCGACCCCACATACCTACCTTACCACCTGCAGGTAGAGCTTGAAGGCCACCATGATGACACCCACGAAGGCCAGACAGCCGAACCCGAACCGCACCCAGGGACCCCCTGCCTTGCGCGTGTACGACGCCCCGATTTGAGCTCCCACCGTGGTGCCCACCAGCAACGCCAAAACCAGCACCAGATGCACGTTCCCCTTCAGGGCGTGGCTGAAGACGCCGTATCCAGAGGAAAACATGATCTCAAAGAGGTCGGTTCCCACCGCCACCACCGTTGGACAGCCGAGGATGTACACCAGCGCCGGCATGCGGATAAAGCCGCCTCCCACCCCCAGCATGCCCGACAGGAAACCGGTGAGGAATCCGATGATCAGGATCACCCACAGCGAAATGGAGGCGATGCCCGAGGCCGGGAGGGTGACCATGGGCCATAGCTTCAGAGTCCGCAGTCGCAAGACGATGGGGGAAGCCGGCGCCTCCGCCACCGCCAGATCCTTCTTGCCGGCGACCCGCTTTAAGGTAGCTCGGGACTCCCGGATCATGGCGGTTCCCAAGAAAATCAACAGCGCTGCGTATACCAGGCTCATGACCAAAGTCATCAGGCTCACCGGGCGGCCATTGATGACCACTTCTCCCGAATGTTTGAGGATCTCCAAGATGGTGGCGCCGGCCTCCACCCCCAGCGCCGTACCGGCGATCATCAGTACACCCAGTTTGAAGTCGATGTTGCCGAAGCGCATGTGGCGGACGGTGGCGGCGGTGGACATGCCGCACATCTGGCCCAGGTCGGACCCCACCGCGATGTTGTAGGGGATACCGAACACTACGTTGAGCATGGGCACCATGAGGAAGCCGCCCCCGACCCCAAAAAACCCACCCAGTCCGCCGACGACCAGACCAAAGAGAACCAGCCAGGGGAAGTTATCAACGCTGATCGGGAAATCCGCGACCGACATCAGTGACCCCCCCGACCGAGTTCAATACCGAAGGCCCGTTCGATAAGGCGGAGCCCGAACCCCACGAATATGCCAATGGCTACCGGAAGCGCCACACTGACGATCAGGTACAGCATGGACGCCTGGAAGCCGTCTGCGGCGGGATTGGCGTCCCGCCCCAACTCTTGCAGCCAGTTTAAGAAGCCCACGAGCCCCTCCTCCCATCGCCTAGTGGTAGGCGTCAAACTGCTTCAGATCGAGAGTCACCTGGGTGACGCCGGCAACGGTTCGTACTACCCCCTCCACCTCCTCTTCCAGCCGGCTGCTCACGTGGGTGAGCATGGCCGGCTCGGGAACCACACCGGTGACCGTGACCGCGCCTTCCTTGCTGGTGACCTCGAAGACTGAGCCCCGCGTGGCCACGTGGGTCGCCAGCGCCAGCTTGACGCGGCTGGCCAGCGCGAAATCCGCGAGAGCCGCCTGCACCTCCCGGGTGACCGAGAACTCGGGTCGGCTCGCCGCCTCGCTGACGACGGCGCACGCCGAGGCCAGGGAAAGCCTCTCCAAGTTGATGACCAGATCGTACAGGGCGGGATCGCGCAGATCCACGTCGTAGACCTGGCGCGTCCAGCGCACGCGGTCCTCGTCCACCTGCTTGATGTAGTCGAGCGCCGCTTGCCGCCGCATGCCGTGGCGCTCCATCAGGGAGCGCACCCGCATCTCCAGCGGGGCGATCAGCCGCACCCGCAGCACCGCCGGCACCCCGCGCAGGAGCAGATGGCCGGCCTGCCCGTGGTAAACGAAGTTGCCGCTTGCGGCGTGCTCGGCCAGCACCGCCTGCAGCGCCACCACGTAGCGCCGCCGGTCGGCGGTGATGCGGTCCCAAAAACCCGGTGACTGCATGAGCTTTTCTTCCACTACCGCCGGGGAGACGCCGATCAGGGCCCCCGCCTTCTCGGCCACTTCCTCGCGCCCCACGCAGGGCACCCCCAGATTCTGCGACAGGCATTCCGCCAAGGCGGTCCCCCCGCTCATCGATCCGCGGGAGATGGTGATAATTGGCATGACTCTCTCCTCTTCAAGTGATATGCAATCAAGATACCCCATCGGCAGCCTTCGGGAGTATTGCGCAAATAAAGCCACTGCAGCGACTCGCGTGCTGCCAGGGAGGGGCTGGCGCAACCTGGTGGCGAAACCGTAACGCCCCCCGGGGCTCGGGCTGTAACACCCCAGTAACAGGGCGTTGCACCCGTCAATGGACCCCGCTACCCTCGCCACCGGGCTTCGAGCCCTGGGACCTTGTCGAATGCCGTGAACGAGCGCCTCAACCCCCACGGCTCCTGGCAGGCGGAGACCGCCCCCGCTGGGGCAGCGTCCCGCCTCGAACGCCGGCGGCAGAGTGTGGGGTTGTTCCTCGGTCCCTGCCTGTTTGTTCTCCTCTTGGCCGCCCCCCCCGAAGGGCTCCCCCGCCCCGAGGCGGCCCGCCTGCTGGCCGTGGCCGCCTGGGTGGTGACCTGGTGGATCACCGAGGCAGTGCCGATCCCCGTCACCGCCCTACTCGCCCCTTCGCTCGCCGTGCTGTGCGGGGTAAGCTCCGCCCGGGAACTGTTCGCCCCCTTCGGAGACCCCATCATCCTGTTGTTTCTCGGCAGCTTCATTCTGGCCGAGGCGATGCTCTCCTCCGGGCTTGACCGCCGCATCGCCAGCGCCATCCTCACCCACCCCCGCCTGGGAAGCTCTCCCACCCGCATCCTGCTGGCCTTCGCCGGCGTCACCGCCGGCCTTTCCATGTGGCTGTCCAACACCGCCACCGCCGCCATGATCTATCCACTGGCCCTCGCCGTACTGAAGGCCTTTCACCGCCTGCCGGAGGCTGGCGGCGTCGCTCCACTCGATCTTGGCCGCTCGCGGTACGGCACCGCCCTCCTCCTGGCCATCGCGTACGCCGCCTCCATCGGCGGCATCGCCACCCCCATCGGCACCCCGCCCAACTTGATCGTGCTCTCCTCCCTGGAAACCCTGGCGGGCATCCGATTGGGGTTCTTCACCTGGATGCTCCTCGCCACCCCCATCATGCTCACCATGCTGGCCGGGCTCGTTGCGCTGCTGGGGGTGACCCTGCCGCGGAAGACGCAGCATCTGCACGCGGCAGGCCAGCTCCTCGCCGCCGACAGGACCGCACCGGGTCGGTGGAGCCGGGCGGAGTACAACACCCTCATCGCCTTCCTCGTCGCCGTGATTTTCTGGATCCTTCCGGGCGCCGCAGCGCTCATCGCCGGGGAGGACAGCGGCGCCCCCACCGCTCTCGCCGCCCTGTTCCCCGAACCGGTGGTGGCGGTGCTGGCCGCCGCCCTCCTCTTCGTCCTGCCGGTGGACTGGCGAGCGCGTCGATTCACCCTCACCTGGACAGTGGCGGCCCGCATCGACTGGGGGACCCTGATCCTTTTCGGCGGTGGGCTATCCCTAGGGACCGCGATGATGCGAACGGGCCTGGCGGAAGCTGCGGGGAGAGCTCTGGTGGGCCTCACCGGCGCCCGTTCTCTCGTCGCCCTCACCTTCCTCTTCGGCGCCATCGCCATATTTCTCACCGAGACCACCTCCAACACCGCCGCCGCCGCCATGCTCGCCCCCCTCGCCATTGCGTCCGCGCAGGCTGCCGGGATGAACCCGGCTCCTCCGGCCATCGCCGTCGCCCTGGGCTGTTCCATGGCCTTCATGCTGCCGGTGGCCACCCCCCCCAACGCCATTGTCTACGGCTCGGGCCAAGTGCCCATCGGCGCGATGGCCAGGCACGGCTTGGCGCTGAACCTGTGCTGCGCCCTCGTGGTTCCGGCGGGCACCCTGCTGCTCTGCCGTCTCCTCGGGCTGGCGTGACCCGCCGCAGTTGAGCGCCCGGGAAGGGGCGAGTATCCTTTCTTGTTCGAGGTGGGTATGCCGAAAACGCTGGTCGACAAGATCATGGAGATTTTCCTGGGCTCGACTCACGAGCGGGAGATCAAGCGGCTGGCGCCGCGGATAGCCGAGATCAACGCTTTGGAGCCGCAGATCGCGGCGATGAACGACCAGGCGCTGCGCGCCCGCATTGCCGCCATCCGCGAGCAGGTTGTCGCGGCCACCGCTGCCCTGCCCGCGGACCCCAAGGAGCGCCGCACACTCATCCAGGAGGTTCTCGACGAGCACCTCAACGAGGTGTTCGCCATCGTTCGCGAGGCCGGCAAGCGCACCCTGGGGATGCGTCATTTCGACGTCCAGCTCATCGGTGGCATCGTGCTCCACGAGGGCAAGATCGCCGAGATGCGCACCGGCGAGGGCAAGACGCTGGTGGCAACCCTCCCGGTGGTGCTCAACGCCCTAACCGGCCGCGGCGTACACGTGGTCACCGTCAACGACTACCTGGCGCGACGCGACGCCGAGTGGATGGGCCAGATCTACACCTTCCTCGGCCTCTCCGTCGGCTGCATCCAGAACCAGATGGGAGACGCCGAGCGGCGGGCCGCCTACCAGGCAGATATCACGTACGGCACCAACAACGAGTTCGGCTTCGACTATCTGCGCGACAACATGAAGTTCGAGCTCGAGAGCATGGTCCAGCGGGGCCACGTCTACGCCATCGTCGACGAGGTGGACTCCATCCTGGTGGACGAAGCGCGCACCCCTTTGATCATCTCCGGCCCCTCGGAAATTTCAGTGGACCTCTACTACAAGGTCGACCGCATCATCCCCAAGCTGGTGCGCGGTGAGGAGATCAAAGACAAGTACGGCAACCGTTCCACCACCGGCGATTACCTGGTGGAGGAGAAGACCCACACCGCCGCCTTGACCGACGAGGGGGTGGCCAAAGCGGAGAAGCTTTTGGGGGTTCCCAACCTCTACGACCCCAACAACATCGAGATACTTCACGCGGTCAACCAGGCGTTGCGCGCCCACTCCCTCTACCACAAGGACCACCACTACATCGTCAAGGACGGCCAGGTCATCATCGTCGACGAGTTCACCGGGCGGCTGATGCCCGGCCGGCGCTGGTCGGACGGGCTGCACCAGGCGGTGGAGGCCAAGGAAGGCGTCAAGATCGAGGCGGAAAACCAGACCCTGGCCACCATCACCCTGCAGAACTACTTCCGCATGTATGAGAAGCTCGCCGGCATGACGGGCACCGCCGAGACCGAGGCGGACGAGCTGGCGCACATCTACGGGCTGGACGTGGTGGTCATCCCCACCAACCAGCCCATGATCCGCATCGACCACCCCGACGTCATTTACCGAACTGAGAGGGAGAAGTGGAAGGCGGTGGTGGAGCAGATTCTGGAGCTGCGCGAGAAGGGGCAGCCTGTCCTGGTGGGCACGGTGTCCATCGAAAAATCGGAAAAACTCTCGGAGATGCTCAAGCGCCGCGGCGTCCCCCACGTGGTCCTCAACGCCAAGTACCACGAGCGGGAGGCGGCCATCGTTGCCCAGGCCGGGCGCTTCGGCGCCGTGACTATTGCCACCAACATGGCCGGACGCGGCACCGACATCATCCTGGGCGGCAACCCCGAGGGCTTGGCCCGCGCCGAGGCCGACCCAACCAAGGAGCCCGAGGCGTACTCCGCCGCCCTCGCCCGCTACAGGCAGAAGTGCGCCGAGGAGAGGGAGAAGGTGCTGGCAGCCGGCGGGCTATTCATCCTCGGTACCGAGCGCCACGAGGCCCGCCGCATCGACAACCAGCTTCGCGGCCGTTCGGGCCGGCAGGGCGACCCCGGCGAGAGCCGCTTCATCCTGTCGCTGGAAGACGACCTGATGCGCATCTTCGCCTCCGATCGGCTGCGCGAGCTGATGCGGCGGCTGGGCATGGAGGAGGACGTTCCCATTGAATCGCGCATGGTCACCCGCTCCATCGAGCGGGCGCAGAAGCAGGTGGAGGGGCGTAACTTCGAGACCCGCAAGCACCTCTTGAAGTACGACGACGTCATGAACAAGCAACGCGAGGCGGTGTATCGTCTGCGCCGGGATTTCCTGGAGGGGCGCAACGTGCGCGAGTGGGTGCTGCGCGCCAGTCGCGACATCATCGGCGCCGCCATCGACGCCCACTGTCCCGAGGACAAGCACTTCGATGAGTGGGACCGGGACAGCCTCGAACGCGAGCTCAAGGAGATGTTCGGGCTGTCCCTGGCGGATGCCGACGTGGCCTGGGACAAGGCCACCCGCCCGACGTTGGAGGAATCCCTCAACGCCGCCATGGAGGCGCGCTACGAGACCCGGCGCAACACCCTGGGCGCCGAAGCCTTCGATCGCCTGGAGCGGTCGCTCCTGCTGGCGGTACTGGACGCGCAGTGGAAGGACCACCTGCTGGCCCTCGACCACCTCAAGGAAGGCATCTCCATGCGCGCCTACGCCCAGCGCGACCCGCTGGTGGAGTACAAGCGCGAGTCCTTCGAACTATTTCAGGACATGATGGAGAGGGTCGAGGACCAGGTGGTCAAGTACCTGTTCCGCGTCGAGCTGGTGGAGGACGTGCCGGTGCGCCGCCGTCAGACCACCACCTACTCCTCCAAGGCGGAGGCCAGCGCCATGGCCCGCGAGCGGCCGGAGGTCCGGCAGTCGCCCACCGCCGGGCCGCCCACCACCGTGCGCCGCCAGACCCCCAAAGTGGGCCGCAACGACCCCTGCCCCTGCGGCTCGGGGAAGAAGTACAAGAAGTGCTGCGGCGCCAATGTGGGCGCCGTCTCTTGAGCCCAGGCTCACCTTCCAACCACCCGGGCGAAAAGGACGTGGCCATCCCGTTGCGCCATGGAGGTGACACTGATCGTCCCACTCCCGCCCCTTGCCAGCGCCGGCCCGGGTAGGGCACACTTCGCCATGGCTGATCACTCGATCCCGCTGGCCCTCACCTTCGACGACGTGTTGCTGCTGCCCGGGCGCTCCTCGGTGCACCCGTTGGAGGTGGACGTCTCCTCTCAGCTGACCCGCGGCATCCGCCTCAACATCCCCATCCTCACCGCCGCCATGGACACCGTCACCGAGGCGCACATGGCCATTGCCATGGCCCAGCACGGCGGCATCGGGGTCATCCACCGCAACATGAGCCCCGAGCGGCAGGCCGAGGAAGTGGACATGGTGAAGCGGTCGGAATCCGGCATGATCGTGGACCCCGTCACCATCCACCCCGACCAACTGGTGAGCGAAGCCCTGGAAGTGATGGCCCGCTTCCGCATCTCAGGCCTGCCGGTGGTCGATGAACACGGCCACCTGAAGGGCATTCTCACCAACCGGGACCTGCGCTTCTGCACCGAAACCCGCCGCCCCATCGCCGACTTCATGACCGCCGACCGCCTGGTGACGGCTCCGGTGGGCACCACCCTGGAGGAGGCCAAGGCGCTGCTGCACAAGCACCGCATCGAAAAGCTCCTCATCGTCGGCGAGGACGGCGGCCTCAAGGGGCTCATCACCGTCAAGGACATCAAGAAGGCGCAGGAGTACCCCAACGCCTGCAAGGACTCCCTGGGGCGGCTGCGGGTGGCCGCCGCAGTGGGCTCAGGGCCCGACCTGATCGAGCGCTGCCGGATGCTGGTGGCGGCCAAGGTGGACGTACTGTGCCTGGACTCGTCCCACGGCCACGCGGAAAAGGTCATGGCGGCGGCGCGCACCATCAAGGAGAAGTTCCCCGAGGTCCCCCTGATCGCCGGCAACGTGGCCACCTTCGAGGGGGCCCGGGACCTCATCGCCCTGGGGGTGGACGCCGTCAAAGTGGGGATCGGCCCGGGGTCGATCTGCACCACCCGGGTGGTGACCGGCGCCGGGGTACCCCAGATCACCGCCATCCAGGAGTGTGCCCGGGCCTGCCGAGAGACCGGCGTACCATTGATCGCCGATGGCGGCATCAAATACTCGGGGGACATCACCAAGGCGCTGGCGGCGGGGGCCGACACGGTCATGATCGGCTCTCTCTTCGCCGGCGTGGACGAGTCACCTGGGGAGCAGATCCTCTACCAGGGCCGCACCTTCAAGTCCTACCGCGGGATGGGCTCGCTGGGGGCGATGAAATCCGGCGAGGGCGCGCGCGATCGTTACTTCCAGGCCGACGAGCACCTTGCCAAGCTGGTGCCGGAGGGCATCGAAGGCATCGTGCCCTACAAGGGGCCCCTGAGCGCCCAGCTCACCCAGCTGGTGGGAGGTCTGCGCGCCGGCATGGGCCTGACCGGCTGCGAGAGCATCCCCGCCCTGCAGCAGCGCGCCCGCTTCGTGCGCACCACCGCTGCCGGCCTGAAGGAGTCCCACGCCCACGACGTCATCATCACCAAGGAAGCCCCCAACTACCGTGTCGAGCCGTAGGCTTGGCCGCGCCCATCGCCGCCCGCCGCCAGGACACCCGCCACTGGGATTTGAGCAAGAAAAAGGGGTGGGCACCGTCGCCCACCCCTGGGTACAGACGTGAAGATGAGGGAGGAGGTCTGTTCCCTCGAAGGGATCAGTACATGTCGCCCATGCCGCCGCCGGGTGTCGCCGGGGCCTTCTTCTCCTCCTCCGGGATCTCGGCCACCAGCGCCTCGGTGGTGAGCAGCAGCCCCGCGATGGAGGAAGCGTTGAGCAAAGCGTTCTTGGTCACCTTGGCCGGGTCGATGACACCCGCCTCGACCAGGTCTTCCAGCTGCATGGTCTGGGCGTTGTACCCCCAGTTGCCGCCCTTGGCGCGGATCTCCCGCACCACTACCGCCGCCTCGTCGACGCCGGCGTTCCTGATGATCTGCCGGGTCGGCTCCTCGAGTGCCCGCAGGACGATCTGCACGCCGGTGGCGACGTCGCCCTTCTGCTCCTTCAAGAGCTTCTCCACCGCATCGATGGCGCGCACCAGGGCCACGCCGCCGCCGGGCACGATGCCCTCCTCGACGGCCGCCTTGGTGGCGTGCAAAGCATCTTCGACGCGCGCCTTCTTCTCCTTCATTTCGGTCTCGGTGGCGGCGCCGATCTTAATCTGCGCCACCCCGCCGACCAGCTTGGCCAGCCGCTCCTGCAGCTTCTCGCGGTCGTAGTCCGAGGTGGTCTCCTCGATCTGCTTGCGAATCTGCTTGACGCGGCCGGCGATGGCTTCCCGCTTCTTGGGGTCAGCATCGTCCACGACGATCGTGGTGTTGTCCTTGTCAACGGTGATCTTCTTGGCGGTGCCGAGATCTTCCCACTTGACGTTCTCGAGCTTGATGCCAAGATCCTCGGAGATGAGCTTGCCGCCGGTGAGGATGGCGATATCCTCGAGCATGGCCTTGCGGCGATCGCCAAAGCCCGGGGCCTTCACAGCCACCACCTGCAGGGTGCCGCGCAATTTGTTGACCACCAGGGTGGCCAGGGCCTCGCCCTCCACGTCCTCGGCGACGATGAGCAGCGGCTTGCCCTGCTTGGCCACCTGCTCGAGGATGGGCAACAGGTCCTTCATGGAGGAGATCTTCTTCTCGAAAAGCAGGACCTTGGCGCCCTCGTACACGCACTCCATGCGCTCGGCGTCGGTGACGAAGTAGGGGGACAGGTAGCCGCGGTCGAACTGCATCCCCTCGACGATCTCCAGGGTGGTGTCCATGGTCTTGGACTCTTCGACGGTGATCACGCCGTCCTTACCCACCTTGTCCATCGCCTCCGCGATGATGCGACCGATCTCCTCGTCGGCGTTGGCGGAAATCGTCCCCACGTGGGCGATGGCCTTGCCCTCCACCGGCTTGGACAGATCGGCAATGGCCTTTACCGCTTCCTTCACTGCCAGGTCGATGCCGCGCTTCAGATCCATGGGGTTGGCGCCGGCGGTGACGTTCTTGATCCCCTCGCGGTAAATGGCCTGCGCCAGCACGGTGGCGGTGGTGGTGCCGTCGCCGGCCACGTCCGAGGTCTTGGAGGCCACCTCGCGCACCATCTGGGCGCCCATGTTCTCCAGCTTATCCTTGAGTTCCACTTCCTTGGCCACGGTGACCCCGTCCTTGGTGATGACGGGGGAACCGAACTTTTTCTCCAGAACGACGTTGCGGCCCTTGGGGCCGAGCGTCACCTTGACCGCATCAGCAAGTTTGTTGACACCACGGAGGATCGCCTGACGGGCATCCTCGGAATAGACGATCTGCTTGGCCATTTGCTCCCTCCTTCTCCCTTACTTCTCCACCACGCCGAGGATCTCGTCCTCGCGCACGATCACGAACTCTTCGTCGCCGATTTTGATGTCGGTGCCCGAGTACTTGCCAATCAGCACGCGCTCGCCGGTTTTTACATCCATGGGGATGCGCTTGCCGTTCTCGTCGCGCTTGCCGTCCCCGACGGCCACCACCTCGGCCTCCTGGGGCTTCTCCTTGGCGGTGTCGGGGATAATGATCCCGCCGCGCACCGTCTCCTCGGCCTCGATCCGGCGCAACACAACGCGATCGTGAAGTGGACGTACCTTCATACTTGGTTCTCCTTTCCCTCCATCACAGGTGGTGTGATCTGTGCGATGTTGACCGGGGGAATTAGCACTCTCCCCTGTCGAGTGCTAAATCTAGTATCTCAGTGCAGGCTTGTCAACCCCCATAATGGGAGACTCAGATTTTTGAGCTGGTCTAAAGACTCGCCCATGGCGCGAAGTCCGCGGCCGGCAGGGGGTCCCTCACTGTGCTCAGTGCCACCCTGTGCCCCCGCAGCAAGGCGCGGGCCTGCACCCTCCCCTCGGCTCCGCGGCTGGCAGCCAGCGCCAGAGCCCGCACCACCACGTAGACGGTGTGCAGGGCGGCCAGATAGAGGCGGTAGGGCAGCGGCCGGAAGGGTCGCAGCCGAGTGCGCGACAGGTGCTCGAGATACAGGGGTGACCGCTGGTGGGAGCCAGTCGCCGCTCCCAGGTGGTGGACGGCCGCCGCCTGCGGGGTGAAGCGCAGGGTGTACCCATGTCGTCGCAGTCGCAAACAGAAATCCAGATCTTCGTTGTAGAGAAAGAAAGCGGGGTCGAACCCGCCCACTTCGCGCCAGGCCCGCGGCGCCACCGCCAGGGCAGCCCCGGGGAGAAAACCCACCTCTCGGGCACGCTGCGCCTGCCGCCGGGAGCGGGACTGGCTGACCGTCCCCAGCAGAAAGTTCACCCGTCCCCCGGCGTACCACAGCGGTCCCGCGGCATGCCCCAGGTAAAGGGGGCCACCCGCTGCCCCCACTCTGTCCCCGACGAGGGCCTGGCTCACCGCCGCCAGGTATCCGGGGAGCACCTCCACGTCGTGGTTGAGGATCACCAGGGCAGCGAAATCCCCCTCACCCAGAGCTGCCACCCCGGCGTTGGCCCCGGCGCCGAAACCGGGGTTGTGGGGCAGCGACAGCACCCGTATACCGGCGCCGGCAAGGGGGGAGAAGTTTCCCGAATTGTCCGCCACCACCACCGTGCGTAATACCGGTGATGGGTCCGCAAAAACCGAGACCAGGCACCTTCTAGTGGGTGCGGGATCCCCGTGGTGCACCACCACCACCCCGACGAGAGCTGGCCCGGAAGTCCCCTTCACTCGCCTGCTCCTCCTACCAGCATCCGCGGTCGGGCCATCGCTGCGGCTCCCAGAAAGGTCACCACCACGCCGGCCACGCTGTGGGCGACGACTGCCACCGCCGCGCTGCCAACCACCCCCCAACGAGGTACGGCGAGCAGGTTCCCCGCCACCACCGCCACCACCAGAGCCACTTGGCTGGCCAGGGACCAGGCCTGGCGCCCGCTGGCCGCCAGGATCACTCCCATCAACATGGCCGCCGAAGCGCCGGGCAGCAGCCACGCCAGCACCTTGATCAGCGCCGCCGCCTCGCCGTAGACCTCTCCGAACACCCCCACCACCAAAGGCCTCCGTAGGAGAAACAACACCCCGGCCAGCCCCGCCCCCACCACCCCCCCCGCCGCTGCCAGGGCCAGCGCGCGCCCCGGCCGCAGCCGCCCCTCGCTCCAGGCCCGTGCCACGCTGGGGTAGCAGGCCAGCGCCAGCAGCTGACTGCCGGCCATCAGGCTCCACACGGCGGCGTGGGCAACACCGTACTGGCCAACGACGGCCACCGGCACCCCCACTGCGGCCTGTATGAGGGTTTCCACCCGCATCAGGAGCTGTGTCGCCACCGCCAGACCGAGAAAGGGCAGTCCCTCGCGTAGCAGCGCGTCCTCATCCACCCGGGGCGCCTGCTCTTCTCCCCGTCTCAGTTGCCGGCTCACCCTGGCCACCCCCCACGCCACGCCAACTGTAAAGGCCGCCCCCGGCGCCCACGCCGGAACGCCCACCAGCACCGCACCACCCAATAGCGCCAGGGCCACCACGAGCTCCAACCCCCGCGCAGCCACCTCCACCTCCATGCGGTCGCGCCCCTTGAACGCCGCCGTCAACACCACCAGGCGCGCCCGCAGGGCGGCGTACGGCGCGAAGGTCAGCAACGCCCAGCCCAGGCCCGGGGTGCGCCAGGCCAGCGCCGTCGCGCCGGCCAACAGCACCGGCGCCGCCCACGGTGCCACGCGCCGCTGCACCCGCTGCGCCGCCCGCACCAGAGGGACCATCGTCGTCGGGCCGCCCCGCGCCACCTCGCGGATCACCACCTCCGGCTGCCCGGCGGCCAGCATCTGCGCCGCCACCAGCGCCGCTCCGAAGGCAACCGTGAACGCCCCCATGGCCTCGGGTCCGCCTCCCCGGGCGATGACGATCCCCGCCAGCAGCAGCCCGGCCTTGATCGCCACCTCGCCACCGGCCAGCCAGGCCAGGTTGCGCCGGACGGCCGCCGAAACCTTCATCACCGCCGCCGCCCCGCCAGCGCCGCGCTCACGGTGCGCAGCAGGATGAGCAGATAAAGCCCCAGCGAGCGCTCGCGGATGAAAAAAAGATCGTACTCCAGCTTTCGGCGATGCTCGTCCAGGGTCACCGCCGAGGCCATGTTGACCTGTGCCCAGCCGGTAAGGCCGGGCGGCACGGCGAGGCGGAACGGGTAATAGGGGATGTGCTCCGTCAGCCGGGCCACAAATTCGGGGCGTTCGGGGCGCGGTCCCACCAAGGACATCTCCCCCGAGAGCACGTTGACGAGCTGGGTCAGCTCGTCCAGCCGTAGACGTCGCAGCACCCGGCCCAGGGGTGTGACCCGGGGATCGTCATCGGCGGCGAAGCGCGGGCCGTCTTTCTCGGCATCCCGCCGCATGGTGCGCAGCTTCACCATGGTGAACTCCTGTCCCAGCTGCCCCACCCGCCGCTGGCGGTACAGCACCGGCGGGCCGTCCACCATGAGCACCGCAAGGGAAGCCAGTGCCAGCACCGGCAGACTCAGTAGCAGCAACACCAGTGACCCTGCCACGTCCAGCACGCGGGTGATGCGGTTGAACAGGGTCCAGTGCACCGCTCCGAACCCCGGCTGGTGGAGGAAGTTTTCCGGGGTCAATTCGTCCAATGGCAGACGCCCCTCCAGCCACGCCCACACCTCGGCCGCTGCCACCACCGGCACGCCGCTGAAGTGCAACGCCGCCAACTCCTGGGCGTCCTTCCCCCCGGCCCCGGCCACCACGATGGCCACGGCGCCCTCGGACGCCGCCCTCTCGCCCAGTGCCCGCCCATGCAGCCCCGCCGCCGGTACCGGTTGCCACGGGGATAGGGGGTGCCGGGCCAGCACCCCCGAAAGGGTTGCCACCGCCGACTCCTCGCCCGCCACCAGCGCCCGGGGCCGTGGCCGCCGCAGGACCCAGGTGCGCGCAAGCAGTCGCGTCAGCAGGGCAAAAACCGCCCACCCCACGGCGGTGAGCACCATCAGGCCGCGGCCGAACTCCCACCGGGGCACCAGGTACATGGCCACGACCACGCCGGCCGCCCAGGCGGCGCCGGCCGCCACCACCCGCACCGCCATCTCCCGCCGCCGGCGAAGGACCACCGGCTCATACAGTTCCGCCGCCACCGCCACCGCCCACATCAATGCCACAGCGGTGACGAGAAAACCGGGGGAAGCCCGCAGCACCTCCAGCTTGGAGCCGCGCCAGGCGCTGTCGAAGCGCACCAGGTGGGCGCCCCACACCGCCACCCCCAGCGCCACCGCGTCGGCGACCGCCAGGGCGGCCCGCAGGCTCGGGGCATGGGGCAGATAGCTGGTCACGACCCGTCGTGGGACCTAGGAGCCCAGGTAAAACTCGACCATGGCCGCCACCACCCGCTCCCGCTCCGCCGCCTCCACCTCAGGGAAGATGGGCAGCGCCAGCACCTCGTCGGTGGCCCGCTCGGATTCCGGGAAGTCTCCGCTCTTGTACCCCAGGGAGGCGAAGCACGCCTGCTGGTGCAGGGCAATGGGGTAGTACACCTCGCTGCCGATGCCGCGACCGGCGAGGAACTCCCGCAGGGCGTCCCGTTGCGGCACCCGCACCACGTACTGGTGGTACACGTGGCCGCGGCCGGCCAGCTCGGGAGGCGGCATGACGATCCCTTCGAGCCCCACCTCAGTAAAGAGCCGACCATAGTGGGCCGCACCCTCCCGACGACGGGCGATCCAGCCGTCCAGGTAGGGCAGCTTGGCACGCAGAATGGCCGCCTGCATGGCGTCCAGGCGGAAGTTGCCTCCCACGAAGTGGTGCACGTAGCGGGGGCGCATGCCGTGCACCCGGGTGTCCCGCAGCCGCTGGGCCAACTCGGCGTCGTTGGTGGTCAGCAGTCCGCCGTCGCCGAAAGCCCCCAGGTTCTTGGTGGGAAAAAAGGAGAAGCACCCCACCGTCCCCAGCGCCCCGGTGGACACGCCGTGGTACCGGCAGCCGATGGACTGGCAGCAGTCCTCGACGATGGGCACATGGCCGGCTGCCTCGCGCAGGGCGTCCATGTCCGCCGCCTGCCCGAAAAGATGTATGGGGATGATCGCCCGGGTGCGCGGGGTGAGTGCGGCGGCCACCGCCGCGGGATCGATGTTGAAGTCGTCGGGCCGGATATCGACGAAAACCGGCCGCGCCCCCAGCCTGACCACCACCCCGGCGGTGGCGAAGAACGTGAACGGCGTGGTGATCACCTCGTCGCCGGGGCCCACGTTCAGGGCCATCAGGGCGGCCAGCAGCGCATCGGTGCCCGAGGACACGCCGATGGCGTGCTCCACCCCCAGGTACTCCTGGCACTCCTTCTCCAGGGCGGCCACCTCGGGGCCCAAGATGAACTGCTGGGTGGCAAACACCCTCTCCAGGGCGGCACGCACATCCGCCTCCACCTGCCGCCACTGCCGTTTCAGGTCGAACAAAGGAATCGGTGCCGTCTCGTTCACCATGACTCACTCCCAGAAGATGACGTGGCGCGGGCGCGGACGCGCGATCCCGCGACGGCGCAGCCACACCGCCGCGGCCATGCCGGCCACGAAACCGCCGATGTGGGCGAAAAAGGCCACCCCGCCACCGCCGCTGGAAGCGGCAGCCAGCGACAGGGTACCGGAGAAAAACTGGATGACGAACCACATCACCAGAAACAGCGGGGCGGGCAGCTCCGCCAGGGTGAAGAAGAACCCTAAGAACACGAAGGTCTTCACCCGCGACCACGGGAACCAGATGAAATACGCCCCCAGCACCCCGGCGATGGCGCCCGAGGCCCCCACCATGGGGATGGTGGACGCCGGCTCGATGACCGCCTGAGCGAGGGTCGCCGCCAGCCCGCACAGCAGATAAAAGAG
The DNA here is from genome assembly GCA_937924755.1 of uncultured bacterium. Taxonomy (GTDB): domain Bacteria; phylum Acidobacteriota; class Thermoanaerobaculia; order Thermoanaerobaculales; family Thermoanaerobaculaceae; genus CALEVZ01. Next base: position 29,814 of record CALEVZ010000020.1, on the reverse strand, counting down.
GAGGTACCCCCCGTGCCCCAGCACGTCTTCCACGTTGTCGCCAAAAACCCACAAGAACCACATGTTGCCGATGATGTGCAGCCACCCGCCGTGGAGGAACATGGAGAAGAGCGCCGCCAGAAATGTGGCCGGTAAGGTGGTGTCGAAGGCTTGCGGGTAAAAGAGATGGGCCGGCACGAAGGCGTAGGCCTGGAGAAAACGGGGCAGCTCGGGACCCAGCATGAGCTCGAACAGGAACACCACGCTGCACCCCACCACGATGGCGATGGTGACGACCGGGCGCCGCCGGGACGGGATGGTATCCCGCAGCGGAAACATGGGCGGGGAAGTATAGCCCGGCCAGGGTGTCGCGACCCATCAATCTCGGCGAGGGCTTTCTCGACCTCAGGAAACGGTGCCCCGTTTTCGGCTTCGAGAATGGGCCCCGCTGGTTTCCGGGCGCCTAGTTCGTGACGCTGCCCTTCGCCGTCCCATACCCAGCGTTCCAGCTTTCCTCGGGCACCAGCTCCTCTACAGCTGGCGGACTTGCAGATCCTCGCCCCGCACCGCAGTGACCGCCGTGCACGGGTCCTCCACAGGTACCAGCTGGGCGGGCAGAGGCACGGAGACGAGTCGCCGCTCTTTCAGCACCCAGAGTTGCTCGCGCCCGAGCGCAAGAAAGCCCGGACAGAGGTTTTCGGGCGGCGAGAGGACGGCCACCAACCCCTCCACCGACGTGTCCCACAGATCCAGACGGCAGCCTCCCGCCAGCTGCGGGTCGCGCACCGCAACGACTAGCACATCACCTCGAGCGGTGGCAGTCGCCACCGCGCCCACATAACTGCGCATCGGCGAGGCGCGCCCCGCCCGGGAGCGGAGGACGAAATCCTCGATCACCCGCCTGGTCTCTTCGCTGGCGCCGGCCGCACGACGCCGCAACTCCTGCTCCGCTTCCTCTCCCTGCAGGGCCCGACCGCGGGCTGCCAGGCAGTCTGGAGTATCGAGACGGCGGGCTGGTCGACCCTTCTGGGCGGGAAACCAGATTTCGTAGGCAGCATTGGTGAGCACGGCGACCCGCCGGGCGACGCCCCTGCCGACGCCCAACAGTCGCCCACCCCGCGCGAGGGGGGGAACTTCCTCCCGTTCCAGGCCGTCCTGCAAGGCGTGCGGGAGCTGATACTCGGCAGTTACCTTGCCGCGATCGTCCAGGTACAGGAAGCGGTGGACAGCCGTGCCTGGCGCCCGGGTCACCGTCAACCAACCCTGGTCGAAACCCACAGCCCCCATGACCACACCTTCGAGGGCGAAGGCATGGACCAGCCGACACCTCGCCACGTCCACCACCACCAGCTGTCGCGCCTCCTCCTGCCCCGCCGCTGGCTCGAAGAAGCTCACCAGCGCCCTGTCCCCGCGCACCGCCACAACGTTGGCCGAGCCTTCCAAGCTCGGCTGAGCCAACCGACAGCGAGCCACCGCCTTCCCCTCGTCGTCCCAAAGGGAAAAGAGCTTCCCCGTGCCCTCATACGCCAGGACCCGCCCCTCGCCATCGGCGGCAAACATCACCTCCGACGAAAACTCCCTTTCAGCGAGGGTGCTGGGGTCCTGGCCTGCCAGAGTGACGGCCGCCACGTCACCGACCGTGAAAACCAGAACCAGGGCAAGCCGCCGCATGGGGATCACCAACAGTACCATCCGGTGTCGTGCCAGCCGTCGCTGCACCACCCCTCCCAGAGATGGCACGACTGCCCGTCGAGGATGACCGTGTGGTAACAAAAAGCACAGGTATAGGAAGGCGTTTCGACACGTTCACACCACCACCGAGCCTCCGCCTGCGTCCCGGCGCCGAGGAATCCCCACAGGAGGACCGGCCCAACCACCGCCGCCAGCTTCTTCGCCATCGCCCTATCCTCCCTCTTGCTAAAGTCGGTTCGGCATTCTCTCTCTCTCCGTCTTGTCAAGCCCCCGGGTTCAGCCGGTTATTGCGCACCCGATGGTGCGGAGCCCACCCGCCGTCGCTCAACCCGCCAGAGAGCTCGTGCCTGAAGCGCCGGAAATCAGGGCGGAGATGCGCCCTAGCCAGGCGGCGTCCACCTCGTCGAAGGCGGCGGGGCGAGTGCTGTCCACGTCCAGCACCCCAACGATGCCCCCGCGCTCGTCCCGCAGCGGCACCACCACTTCGGAGCGGGAGCGGGGATCGCAGGCGATGTGGCCGGGGAAGACGTGGACGTCGGGCACGACCACCGGCTCCCCCCGGTCCACCGCCGCCCAGCACACCCCGGTGTGGCGGGGCAGCAGTACCAGGCAGGCCACCGGCCCCTGGTAGGGGCCCACCACCAGGTCACCGTCCCTGAGGAGATAAAAGCCGGTCCAGGAAAACGCCGGCTGTTTGTGATGTAGCAGGGCTGCCACCGTCGCCATGCGCGCCACCGGATCGCTGGACTTGGCGAGCAACTCTTGGAGCTGCCAGAGGATGCGCTCATACCGCCCGGTCTTCCCGTCGTTCTGCACCGCTGCCACCTCCCCACCAGGCCTAACGTACACCAATTCCCGATCGCCCGATCAACCTCCCGCCCGGCGCCGCCGCCCCACCAGCAGGCTCCCCAAGGCTGCGGCCATGATCACTGCCAGCGCCGTCCCCGCCCCCGGTAACCCCAGCCAGGGCAGGGCGACGGTTCCCAGGACCAGAGCACCGATGGCTGCTCCCAGCTCGTCGGCGGCGAAGCTGCGACCCGCGCCCCGCCGCTGATTACCGCCGCCGGCCAGCTCGGCCAGCCCGGGGAAGGCCGCGCCGGTGCAGGCGCCGGCCCCCACCAGCAACGGCACGATGGTGGTGCGGGGCCACAGCAGCGGCACGGCGCCGGCCAGGGCCAGCGAGAGCACCACCCCCCCCGCCAGCGCTCCCCCGAGCCAGGGGAGGGGCTCACGCCCCCGAGCCACCCCCCAGGCAGCAGCCGCCATCCCAGCCATGAACAGACCCGACAGCACCCCCACCTCGGCGTACACCGAGCCCTCGGCGGCTTGCCAGGCCCCCAGCAGCAGCAGCCACCACCCCATGGATGAAAACCCCACGCAGGCGGCCAGCGGGGAGGCCGGCCCCCCTTTCGCGAGCGCCCACAGGAGGGGCAGCAGTGCCAGGGCCAGCACGGCCACCAGCGCCCACCGGGAAGGCATGCCCAGCACCGCGGTCACCGGGCCCGCGGCCCGCGACCCTCCCCGAGCCTCGGCGTGCAGTGTCGCCAGCAGCACCGCTCGGGGGTGCCGGGCGGTGCTGGGGGGAGCACTGGCCGCCGCCACGAAGGCGGCCAGGCTCGCCAGGCGCTGGGGATCCAGCTGGGCGCCGAGCAGCATGGGGTCGAAGGCGGGGTCCCCACCGCCCCGCTGCCACCAGCGACGGGTGAGATCCTCCAGTCCCGGTACCAGCCCGCTCTCCTCCATTCCGGCCACCAGGATGACCCTCTCCCCCGGCAGTGCGGCGACGGCGGGGAACACCGCCTTCAACGTCGCGGCCAGGGTAGCCAGCAACCCCCCCCCGAACCCGGCCAGGTAGGTGTCGGCAACCCCGGTGCGCATGGCCAGCACCCCGCCGGGTGCCAGCCGGGCCGCACAGGACGACAGGAACTCCTGGCTGCGGGTGCGGTGGTGACGGAGGGTGAGGGGGTCCTGATCCAGGAGCAAGATCAGATCGAACACCTGGGCTCGCTGGAGCACCCGCACCGGGTCGTCGCCGGGGAGCTCCACCCGGGCATCGCCCAGCGCCTTAGCCAGCTCCCCGCCCAGCCACCGCGGCAGCCGCCGCGCCAGCTGGGGGTCGTCCTCAACCACCACCACGCGCTCCACGGGGTGGCGGAGCAACGCCGGCAGCACCCCCACACCCAGACACCCCACGCACAGCATCACCCGGGGTTCCGGGTGCAGGAGAGCCAGCAGGTGACCCACGGGGGCCGTGGCGTAGGGGTCAGGTTCGACGGCGATCAGGGCGCCGTCCCCGTAGATGGCCGGCGGTGGCCCCGCCCCCAGCTCCAGCCGCTGCTGCCGGGTATTGGTCCAGGCTGCCAGCTCGCCCGGGTGGCCCGCCCAGCGCCACCCGGCGCGCGCCAGCGCCCCGTCCGTAAGGGGCAATGCCATCCCCACGGCGATGGCCACCCCCACCACCGCCGCCCAGCGCGACCCCCGCGGCGGCGCCAGCAGCACCGCCGCCGCCAGAGCCACCCCCAGGGCTGCCCCACTTCCCACCCCGGCGAGGACAAAGGTGAACACCGTCCCGCCGAGAAACGCCCCGGCGGCCTCCAGCGCCCAGGCGCGGCCGGCGGGGCCGCCCAGGGCGGCGGTGAGGGTGGGAAAGGACCACCCCCCCAGGGCGGCCACCGGCAGCACCGCCGCCGCCCACAACCAGGCCGCTCGCCAGGTGGCCATCACCTCCCCCGCCAGGGTGCCGGTCAGCGCCGGGGCAGCCCGCAGCAGCACGGTGGCCCCGAAGGCGACCACCACCAGCGCCGCCGGCCCCCACTCGCCGCTGGTCGGCCGACCCAACCACACCCCCAGGCGGGCACCCAGGGACATGCCGGCCAGCCACACCGCCAGCACCACCCCCCAGGCCATCTCCGAGCCCCCCGCCAGCGCCATCCCCTCCCGCAACAGCACCGCCTGCGCCACCCCACAGGCCCATCCCAGCGCCACAAGCTGCCGCCGCGCCCGCCCCTTGGCATCCCTCCCCATGGCTGGATTATCCTTGATCCGTCCTAACAGGTCGCCCGAGCGAGCGCGGCGTGCCTTCGCTCACCGCGCAGGAGCGGAACACCACCTGGGGGGTCTTGACAAGAGAGAGAATCCCCGGCCAATCCGGGCCGCGGCCGGAAAACCACAGCAAGGTGAGGTTGGCCAATGAAGGAGCTGGTACGGAGTAGTGTGAACTATTGGCGCGAAGTATCTCTTCGTCAAGGAGTTGCCATCGCCGTTCTGGGCCTTGGCCTGCTAAGCTGGGCCGGCGTGGCGGTCAGCCAGCAGTGCAGCACCTCCATGTCCTGCGCGGGCGGTGGCAGCGTGTCCTGCTCGACGCCCAGCTACGGCTGGGGAGGAAGCTGCAGCGCCGAAGGGGGGTCGGTGCGCTGCACCTGGACTGAGTCCTGCGGCGACGGCTGTACGGAAACGAGAACACGGGTACGAGAGTGCCCCAGGGAGAAGATCAATCCATGATGCTGATCAGTGTCCTGGCTTTCAACCTGGGAGCCGGCCTGGCCGGGGGGGGCACACCCCCCCCCGGCTTTTCCCCCCTCCAGTTCGCCGGCCCCGTCGAACATGTGCGGTTTTCGCACCCTCCCGCCCCTGGCTCGCAGCTCCTCAGCAGCGCGGCGGGTCAACTCTGGGTGATCGAGCCAGGCCTAGGGCGCATCGCCGTGCTGGGGTCGGGCGGTAGGCTGGAGCGTCACATTCTCCTCCCCTGGTCGGCCACCGCCGACGCCCACCCCCGCGCCGTGCTGCTGGCGGCCTACGCCGCCGAGGGGGCGTGGCTGTGGGATGCCTCCGCCGGGGAGGGGTTCCACTGGCGGCAGGGGCGCTGGCAGGGGCCCTTTCGCCTGGCGGGCCAGGTGGGCGCCCTGGCGGCGCTCGCGGACGGGCGGGTCGTCCTCAACACTCCGGCTCACCCCGAGGGCAGCTTCGCCGTGCTGACCGCCGACGGGGTCCTGGAGCGCCGTTTCGGCCAGGCCCCCAGTCCACCCCACCCCCTCCTCGCCCCGCACTACGATTCTTGGGTCCTCCTCGCGGTCGCCGGAGAGTGTGTGGCGGCCAACCGCTACCTCCCCCGTCTGGTGCGCTTTCGTCCGGACGGCAGCATGGTCTGGCAGCGGCTCGTCGCTGCCTCCGGCGTTGACCGCCTGGAGGCCTCCCGCCGACGGGCACTGGGCAACCTGCGGGAAGACTGCGGAAGCGGGTGCATCGACGCGGAACTGGTGGAGTTCGCCACCGCCGGACAGGGGTTCGCCGACGGCAGTTTCGTCCTCAACTACTCCCGTCGCCCCCGCCTGGACTGGTTCGGATCCGACGGCACCTGGCGCGGGTCCGTCCGTCTGGGCATGCCGGCTGATTCCTCGCCGCAGCCCGCAGGGCTGGGCTTTGTGGGGGAGGAGTTGTTCCTCGCCACTGCCGCTGAGGTCCTCCGTCTGCAACCGGCCGCACGTGAGGGGGGCCGGGTGGTGGACGAGCGCGGCGAGGCGGTGACCGGGGCGAGAGTCCGTCTCGTTGGGGAGAACCACCTCGAGATTCTCCTCACCACCGATGAGGAGGGCCGCTTCGCGCCCCCCGCTGGGTGGGCACCTGTCACCGTCGTGGTGGAGGTGACGGCGGAGGGGTTCGTGCCCCTCCGCCGCACCGGTATCTTGCCCGAGCTGTTGAGCGACGACCTCGTGCTGGAGCGGCAACCCCAGGTTTGCTTCCGTGTCACTGATCGCAGCTCCGGCCGCCCCATCGGAGAGTTCTCGGCGCAGCTGCGCCACCGCCGCGAAGAGACTGAAAGGGCAGCGCTGACCCCGGGTTCTGCCATGCAATCCTTTGCCTCCTCAGACGGGCGCGGCTGTCTCGCCAGTGCTCTGCCTCCCCCGCTGGAACTGGTTGTATCGGCAGCCGGTTTTGCCTCTCGTCGTCTCCGCGTCGCCGGTGGCGACGAGCTCGACATTGCCCTCGCCCCGGAAGCGCGACTCTCCCTGACCGTTCTCACCCGGCAGGCCGACCCGGTGGCGGAAGCCAACGTCTCCCTCTACCCAGCGGCTGTGGCCGCCCAGCCCGTCCGAGTCGGGGATGTGGCGGGGAGTACCGACGCCACCGGGCGCTGGCAGACGACCGGATTGGAGGTGGGGCGTTACCTGCTCGAGATCAGCCACCGTGACCACCCTCAGCGCGACGAGTTCATAACTCTGATCGAAGGGGACAACCAGCTAGAGGTGCAGGTCGGGGCGGGAACAGAGGTCACGTTCGTGGTGAGGGACGCCGAGGAACGGGCCGTCGAGGGCGTCCACATCGCCGTGGTCCCGCTGGAGGCCGGAGGGTCGGCCAAATGGCTCGACTGCCAAACTGATCACACCGGCCGCTGCCGCGTGACTGGACTCCTCGAGGGTGCCACCCGAGCGGTGCTCGCCGTACCCGACGGCCGACAGGTGGCGAGGCAGCTGACCGTGAGCGGCGAGCGCATGCAGGTGGAGGTTCGCCTCCCAGGAGGCGGCCGGGTCGAGGGACGACTGGAGGGGATCGAGCACTACCCCGAACTCTCTCTCGAGGTGGTTGCCACGCGGGGTGACTGGACCGCCTGGGTGGCAGCGGGGGGTGACGGCAGCTTCACGCTCAACGCCGTCCCCCCGGGCCGGGTGCTCTTTCGCGTCACTGGCGGCGATCAATCCCCCGCGGCCCTGGTGCAGGCCGCCCGCGACGTGGGAGAAGGGGTCACCTTCGTCGAACTCCAGCTCCCGCAGCCGCTGCGGGTCTCCGGCGTCGTGCGGCGGGGGGAGCGAGTATGCGGCGCCTGCCAGCTGCTGTTTGCCCCCTCCACTGGCCCTCGCAGTCGAATCGCCGTGGCCTGCCAAGGCGGTGGGAGATACCGAGCGCACCTGCCGCTGGGGGGCGACTACACCGTGATCATCAGCGATCCGGATACGGGCGAGCGCTGGGTTCGGACCCTTGCCATACAACGGGACACCACCTGGGACGTGGACCTGGAGGGCGCAACGGTCGAGGGAGTGGTGGTGGAGAGAGGCAGCCAGGTGCCGGTGGCTGGGGCCCTCGTCCGCCTCCTGGCGGCGGCGGGGGGGCTGCTGGCGGACCAACGCAGCCGCGACGACGGCTCGTTCCGGTTTTCAAACCTGGGGGCGGGCCAGCTCCGCCTCGTGGCCGAGGCGGAAGGCCGGCTTGCCGAGCGCAACCTGAACGTGGGAGGAGGCGCCCACCACGAAATTCTGGAGCTGGCGCCGAGGCCCCTGCTGCGCCTGCGCCTGGCAGGCGGGCAGACGGGGCGGGCGATTCACGGGGTGGCACGGGGCTCCATCATCGACCCCCGAGGCGAGTGGCGCCCCTTCGAGGTGTTGACCACGGCGGAGGGGGAGGTGGCCATTCCCGCCACGCACACCGGAGAACACACGGTAGTAGTCCATGCTCCCCCTTTGGCCGTGACGACCGTGTCTCTGTCGCCGGGAGGGCAGCCCACTCCCGTCCTCCTCTGGCCGCCTGCCGTCGTCCAGGTCGAGGGGGTAGGCAGCGAGACGTTGCAGGTGCAGTTCCTCGCTCCCAGCGGGCGACCCCAGGCGCTGACGGCGAGCCCTCCCAGCTTCGCCGCCGCCGGGAGGGGGGTGGTACGCGCGCAGGTCCCGCCCGGGGCCGCCACCGTGGTGGTGGAACTCCCGGACAGGCGGGCGGTCCATCGCTTTCCGCTCACGCTCCTCCCCGAGGAGCAACGCGTGCTGGCCCTGCCCCGCTGACGCTGCCGCCTCGGCCGACGGCGCTCGCCCGCCGCCGGTGCGTTCGTCACCCCTGCCCCGGTGTCGCTCCGCGGGGGATACCCTCCCCGGAGCCCGCCGCCTTGTTTGCGGCTTGCTAGAATCGCCGGGCGCGGTTTGTGCTGCGGATTCTACAAGGAGATAGAGCCCATGGCGTCGTTCGACCTCATCGTGATCGGTTCGGGCCCCGGCGGGTACGTGGCGGCCATCCGGGCGGCCCAGCTGGGACTGTCCACCTGTGTGGTGGAAAAGGACCCCTTCCTGGGGGGCACCTGCCTGCACCGGGGGTGCATCCCCACCAAGGCGCTGCTGCACACCGCCGACCTCCTGCAGCAGGCGCGCGAAGGGGCCAAGGTGGGGGTGGTGTGCGGCGAGGTGTCCCTGGACCTCAAGGCCGCCCACGCCCACAAGCGCAAGGTGGTGACGAAGAACGCCAAGGGGATCGAATTCCTGTTCCGCAAGAACAAGGTCAGCTGGGTGCAGGGAATGGGTTCCCTGCAGGGCGGAGGTCGGGTGGAGGTGGCCAAAGCCGACGGCAGCCGTGACACCCTCTCGGCCCGCTTCATCCTGCTGGCCACCGGCTCCCGCTGCGGTGACCTGCCGCACATCCACGCCGACGGCGAGCGCATCATCAACTCCGACCACGCCCTGGAGCTGGAGCAGGTGCCCGCCTCGGTGCTGGTGCTGGGGGCCGGGGCGGTGGGCATGGAGTTTGCCTCGATCTACTCCCGCTTCGGCGCCCGGGTCACAGTGGTGGAACTCTTGGAGCGCGTGCTGCCCCTCGAGGACGCCGACGTTTCGGCGGAAGTGGCGCGGGCGTTCAAGAAGCAGGGCATCGAGGTGCACACCGGGGTGAACATCGACAGCGTGGAAGCGGATGAGAAGGGGGTGCGGGCGACCGGACGCCGGGGGGCAGAGGCGGTGGCGTTCGCCGCCGAACGGCTGCTGCTGGCGGTGGGCCGGCGGGCGGTCACCGAGGGGCTGGGCCTCGATCGCGCCGGGGTGCAGCTGGAGCGCGGCCGGGTAGTGGTGGACAGCCACTATCGCACCACCGCGGAGGGAGTCTGGGCCATCGGCGACCTCATCGACACCCCCTGGCTGGCGCACGTGGCCTCCGCCGAAGGGATCCACGCGGTGGAGCACATGGCGGGGGCGAACCCGCCGATCATCAACTACCGCCAGGTCCCCAACTGCACCTACTGCTGGCCAGAGGTGGGCTCCATCGGGCTCACCGAGGCGCAGGCCCGCGATGGCGGCCGCCCGGTGCGCACCGGCAGTTTCCCCTTCTCGGCCATCGGCAAGGCGGCCATCCTCAACGAAAGCGGGGGGTTCGTCAAGATCGTCGCGGATGCCCACGACGACGAGATCCTCGGCGTGCACATCGTCGGTCCCCACGCCACCGAGCTGATCGCCGAGGCCGAGGCGGCCATGCGAGGGGAGTTGACGGTGGAGGAGCTGATCCGCACCATCCACGCCCACCCCACCCTGCACGAGGCCATCCACGAGGCGGCCGAGGCGGTGCACGGGGCCGCCATCCACATCTAGGAATGGAGCGACGGGCGCGCGCCTTCAAAGGAGCGGGCAGAGAGTAGGACGAGGGAGACAGCGATGCCAACCAACGTGGTCATGCCGCAGATGGGTGAATCCATTACCGAGGGGACCATCGTCCGCTGGTTCAAAGAGGAGGGGCAGGAGATCGCCAAGGACGAGCCGCTTCTGGAGATCTCCACCGACAAGGTTGACGCCGAGGTGCCGGCGCCGGCCAGCGGGCGGGTGCTGCGCATCCTGCGCAAGCCGGGCGACACCGTGCCGGTTGACGAGGTGATCGCGGTCATTGCGGTGGCTGGCGAGGCCGCCGAGGCACCCGCGCCCGCCCCGGCAGCTGCCTCTGTCCCGGCACCCACCGCCGTCCCCGAGCCCCCTGCGGCGGCGGCTACCCCCGCGCCCCAGCCCGCCCCTGCCGCTGCGGTCTCCAGCGACGAGGAGGCGATACGGCAGCGCTCCTCCCCCCTGGCCCGCCGCCTGGCCGCCGAGCACGGGGTGGACCTGGCGCAGGTGCAGGGGACCGGCATCCATGGCCGGGTGACCAAGGAGGACATCCTCGCCCACGTGGCCCGGCGCCAGCAGCGCGCCGCCGCAGCTGCACCTCCCCAGGCCGCCCCGTCGCCCGTGGTGGCTGCCGCCGCGCCACCCGCGGTGACCCCTGCGAGACCCGCTGTACCGTCGCCGTCCCCCGCCGCCCCCGCCGGCAAGGGGCCCGCCTACGCCACCGGCGCCACCATGGGGCCCAGCCGCCCCTTCGAGGGCGACGAGCTGCGGGAGCCCATGTCCATCATGCGGCAGCGCATCGCCGAGCACATGGTGGCCTCCCGCCGCACCTCTCCCCACGTGCACACCGTCTTCGAGATGGACTTCTCGCGCATCGTCGCCCTGCGGGAGAGGGCTAAGGACGCCTTCCTCTCCCAGTACGGGCTGCGACTCACCTTTACCCCCTTCGTCATGGCCGCGGCGGTGGAGGCGCTCAAGAGCTTTCCCGTCCTCAACGCCTCCCTGGATGGCAACGAAGTAGTCTACCACCGCCATATCAACGTGGGAGTGGCCGTCGCCCTGCCCCACGGACTCATCGTCCCGGTGGTCAAGCGCGCCGAGGAGCTCTCCCTGGTGGGCCTGCAGCGCGCCATCACCGACCTCGCCGATCGCGCCCGCGCCAAGCAGCTTAAGCCCGACGACGTGCACGGGTCCACCTTTTCCATCACCAACCCCGGGCCGTACGGCGGACTGTTCGGGTTGCCGGTCATCAACCAGCCCAACGTGGCCATCTTGCACGTGGGGAACGTCCACCGGCGGCCCACGGTGATCACCGACGGGGAGGGGCGCGAGGCCATCGCCATCCGCGACATGGCGTTCATGGCCCTGTCCTTCGATCATCGGCTGATCGACGGCGCCACCGCCGATCAGTACATGGCGCGCCTGAAGGAGATCCTCGAAGCCGGGAACTTCGTCATCGCCTAGGGTGCAGCAGCCGCGCGGGTTTGCCGGGGATCGCCCGGCGCGCTGGTCGCCTGCGGCGGCCCATATGCGCTATCCTGCCCTGGGCATGGTGGTCAACGTTGCCAAGAGAGCTGCCTGGAGGGGGAGGAGTTTGATCGGGGGGTGCGCCCGTGCCGCTTAGCGGGAACCTGCGCACCATGCCGTTTGCGGACCTCATGCAGTGGCTCGCCATGAGCCGCAAGACGGGAACCCTGGTGGTGCGCGGGCGGCAGTTCACCAAGCGCATCTTCTTCTCCCAGGGGGCGGTGTGCGCGGTGGCCTCGGACAACCCCAGGGAGCGGCTGGGCTACTTCCTGGTGGGGTGGAACTACCTCGACGAGGGTCAACTGCGGGTCCTCCTGGAGGAGCAGGCGCAGCAGCAGCGGGCGCTGGGGGAGTTGGCCGTCCAGCATGGGCTCGTCCCGCCGGAGGAGTTGCAGCGCCTGCTGCGTGTCCGCGCCGAAGAGGTCATCTTCGACCTCATGCTTTGGGAGGAGGGAGACTTCCGCTTCCTCGACGACAACCTTCCCACTCGCCTATTCCGTGAGCTGACCCTGAGCGTCGACCACTTCCTCCTGGAGGGGGCGCGCCGCCTCGACGAGGCCCGGCGCATGGCGGCCATCATCCCCTCTTCCCAACATATCCCCCGCCTGGCGCGAACCATCAAGCGTTCGGCGTTGCAGCCCGCCCAGCTCGCCCTGCTGGACAAGATCGACGGTGTGCGCAGCATCGAACAGATCGCTCTGGAGTGCCGGCTGCCCGAAATCGAAATCCTGCGTTTCGTCTTCAAGGGGGTCCAGCAGGGCGCCTTCGTTATCCTTCCCCCCTCCGGCGAGCCCCTCCCCATCCCGGGGGTGGTTGAGGACGGCTGGAGTGAAACGCTGCGAGAGGCCGAAACCAGTCTTTCTCTGGGCGATCTGGTGCAGGCGTACGAGTTGCTCTCCCGGGTGCGGCGCAACTACCCCAAGGTGCCGGAGGCCCTGGAAAAGGCCCTGGAGCTGGAAGTCCGAATCCGCAGCCTGATCGAGAACACCGCCGCCTCCCGCGACGTTATCCTGGAGCTGGCGGTGGACTTGAACCAGGCCACCCACCTGCGCTTCTCCCCGGAGGAGGCGTTCGTGCTTTCCCGGGTCAACGGGCGCTACACCCTGCCCCAGGTGCTGGCCCTCTTCCCGGGGGAAAAGCTGCTCGGCCGGCTCATCGTCTACTCCCTGTTACAACAGGGGATCTTGAAATTCCGCGAATCCCAGGCGATCGAAAAACTGCACCGCCGGTGATTCTTCCCGCAGCCGGGCGAGGTTCAGGCGCGACGCCTCGGTCCCTCGTCAGCGGGCCTCGTCCCGGCGCCGCATCTCCCGCCATCCCCCCGGCAGCTCGGTGGGGGCATTCCGCCGCGGGTGCAGCCGTCCCCCGGCGTCGCGGTGGCAGGAGTAGCAATCGTCCCGGGGCGGGTGGGTGGGCGGCCGGGGCGCTCGGCCGCTGACCCCGTGGCAGGACAGGCAGGACAGCTCCGACTGCTCCACCCCATGATCCCCATCGGCGGGCAGCCGGGGTGGGCGATCCCCCACCGCCCACAGCCCCGCCAACCCCAAAAGCGCCGCCGCGACAATCATCGCCAGTCGCCGCGTCCCGGCCACCATCGTGGTATGCTAACCTTTCCAACCATGCGACGGCACCTCCTCCGCGACATGGTTCTGCTGCTGGCCGCGACGCTGGTGCTGGGCACGGTGTCCAACCTCATCCCCTCCCGCCGCCTGGCCTGGTGGGGGGCGGGTCAGCAGCCACCCCAGGTGGGGGTGGATTTCCATTGGATGGATGCGCTTTCGGCCGACGAGATCCGGCAATCTCTGCCGGGCGTCGTCTTCATTGACGCGCGCGGGCTGGGAGCGTACGGCGAGAGCCGCATTCCCGGTGCCCTGCACCTTTCGTACACGGAACTGAGCACCGCCTTGCCCGCCGATTTGGAGGCCCGCCTGCGCGGCGCCGATCTCATTCTTCTCTACGGCGACACGGCGGACGCCGACATCGAGCAGCTGATGTCCCAGCAACTGCGTCGTCTGGGACTCGCCCCCCCTTACATCCTGATTGGCGGCTTGCCCGCCTGGCGCGCCGCGGGACTGCCCGTGGAGAGCGCCTCTGAGGTGGCCCCATGAAACTGTCCGACGCCCTCGGCAACCGCTGGCTTCATCTCGTCCTGGCGCTGGCGCTCGGCGGCATCTTCTTGTACGCCGCCCACGACAAGGTCTTGGACCCCCGTCCCCTGGTGACCATCATCTGGGGGTATCGTTTGATCCCCCCGCAGCTCACCAATCTCATTGCTATCTACTTGCCGTGGATGGAGTTACTCATCGGCCTCGGGCTCGTGACGGGGATCGCCCGGCGGGCGGCGGCCGGGTGGGCTACGGTACTGCTGGTCTTCTTTACCACCGCCCTGGTGATCAACGCCGTGCGAGGCGTCGACGTGGCCTGTGGGTGCTTCTCCACTTCGGCCCAGGACGTTAAGAACGCCTGGTTGTTGGCCCTGCGCGACCTGCCGATGCTGGCCGCCGCGGCCGTACTCACGTTCTTTCCCCCTCGACGACAACCGTCGCCACGCTCCGCCTCTCCCCGCTCATCTCCCTGATCAGCTTCGGAATGAGCTCATCCAAGTCAATCGTCGCCCAGGCCGCCCTGGCGAGCTCCTGCCCGGCCCCCCGCCACATGGCGTTGATCACCTTGATGCCGCGCCGCTGCAGCGCCGCCGTCGGGTAGGTGAAGTCCGAGTCGGAAGAGACCAGCACCGCCACGTCCATGGCATCCGCCGCCGCCAGATCGAACAAGTCGGTGATCAGGGCCGCCTCCACCCCCTTCTCCGCCGACCACACCAGCGGCTGACCACAGGAGGGGCAGGTGCCCGTCTCGTACCCGCAGGCACGACAGCGGATGTGATCGTAACGCCGGCGCCGCTCGAGAATCGCCACGCTGGTGCCCGGCTGCCGCTCCACGAAGTTCTCCAGCCAGCGGCGCAGGTTCTCGTCGTCGGGATCGCACGAGGCGTACACCCGCATGCCCTGGAAGTCCAGGTCCTCCCCCAGCGGCAGGCGAGTCAGGGCGCCCATGAGCACCTCGGGAAGGGCGGCCCAGTCGCACCGCGCCTCGCCCCCTCGCTCGTTCCAGCGCAGCTGGAAGTTCCAATAATCGACGAAAACGTGAACCATTTGCAACATCAATGCACCTCCTGACACCGGCATCAACCGGGTTTCATCGTGAGCTACGGCGCCACCGCAGTATCGGCGATCGCGCCGCCCGCACCTCGTCCAGCCGCCGAACCGGGGTGGTGTAGGGGGCGCCCCGCACCAGCTCCGGGTTCTCGCGACACTCCCGGGCGATCTGCCGCATCGCCGCGATGAAAGCGTCCAGCTCCTCCACGCCATCGCTTTCGGTGGGTTCGATCATCAGCGCGCCGTGGACGATGAGCGGAAAGGACATGGTTGGCGGATGGAAACCATAATCCAGCAAACGCTTGGCGATGTCGACGTTTTTCACGCCGTGGGCGAGCTGGCGAGAGTCATCGAAAACCACCTCGTGCAAGGAGGCGCCCGGGTAGGGAAGGTGGTAGTCCTCCTCCAGGCCCTTGCGGATGTAGTTGGCGTTGAGAACCGCCCCCTCCGCCATGGCCTTGAGTCCGTCCCGGCCCAGCGAGCGAATGTACGCCAGCGCCCGCACCAGCATGCCGAAGTTGCCGTAAAAGCCCCGCACCTTGCCAATGCTCTTGGGACGATGGTAGGACAGGGTCCACCTGTCACCAGTTCTCTCCACCAACGGCACCGGGAGGTACTCCACCAGCGCCTGCGACACCGCCACTGGACCGGCCCCCGGACCCCCTCCCCCGTGGGGGGTGGAAAAGGTCTTGTGCAAATTGATATGCATGACGTCCGCCCCCATCGCCCCCGGCTGGGCAATCCCGACGAAGGCGTTGAGGTTGGCGCCATCGATATAGAGAAAAGCGCCCCGCTCGTGCAGCATGGCGGCGGCGCGGGCGATCTCCGGCTCGAACACTCCCAGGGTGTTGGGAACGGTCACCATGAGCGCGGCGACATCCCCGCCCTCGAGATGGCGGGCGAGGGCGTGCAAGTCCAGCGTGCCTGCGCTGGTGGAGGCAATCTCCACCACCTTGAAGCCGGCGAAAACGGCGGTGGCCGGGTTGGTGCCATGGGCTGAATCGGGAATGAGCACCGTGCTGCGGGGCGAATTGCGGTCGCGGCAGGCGGCGCGCACCATTAGCATCCCGGTCAGCTCGCCGTGGGCGCCGGCGGCCGGCTGCAAGGTCACCCTCGCCATGCCGGTGATGGCCACCAGCGCCTGCTCCAGCTCCCACATCAACTCCAGCGCCCCCTGCACCTGCTCCTCCGGCTGCAGCGGGTGCAGTTGCGCCAGGCCGGGCAGGCGCGCCAACTCCTCGTTGAGCCTGGGGTTGTACTTCATGGTGCAGGAGCCCAACGGATACAACCCCTCGTCCACCGAGTAGTTGAGCTGGGAGAGCCGATGGAAGTGGCGCAACACATCCACTTCGCTGACCTCCGGCAGCTCCTCGATCTCGCCGCGCAGGGCCACCCCGGCCAGGGTTTGCCTCACGTCCGCCGGGGGAACCTCCAGAGGTGGCAGCTGATACCCCACTCTTCCTGGCGATGACCGGTCGAAGATCACCCCCTCCCGGCGAGCCCGTCCTCGCGCCCCGTTCATGCCAGCCTCCTGATGCCATCGAGCAAACGATCACACTCACCCCGGGTATTGCGTTCCGTGGCGGCGATCAGAATCCCCGGGGGCAGCTCCCCGCTCCAGCGGGTGGTGGACACACCCCCCAACACTCCCTCCCGGGCCAGGCGCCGCAGCAGCTCGTCCGGCTCCGGATGCACCACCAGAAACTCGTTGTAGGTGGGGGATTCCGGATGGGCCAGGGTTACCCCCGACCCCGGCGACCGCAACGCCGCTTTCAGGTACTCGGCGGTGGCGTGGGAGGCCATGGCCACCTCCCGCACCCCTTTTTTGCCCAGCAACGATAGGACGATGGTGACGTACAACGCCATCAGGCCATGGTTGGTGCAGATGTTGGAGGTGGCCTTGGCGCGACGGATGTGCTGCTCCCGCGTCGAAAGGGTCAGCACGAAACCCGGCCTGCCGTCCACGTCCACCGTCTCCCCACACAGCCGCCCCGGCACTTGGCGGAGGTACTCCTGGCGGGTGGCGAAAAAACCCAGGTGCGGCCCGCCGAAGGTGGGGGGAATGCCAAAGGCCTGCAAATCACCGCACACCACGTCGAAACCCAGCTCGCCGCCGGGGGTGAGCAGCCCCAAGGAGGTGGCCTCGCACACCACCTGCACCGCCATCGCCTTCACCGCGCGAGCCGCCGCCGAGGTGCCCTCCAGATCTTCCACAATTCCCAGCACGTTGGGCGACTGCACCACTACGGCGACGACGTCATCGGCCACGGCCGTCGCCAACGCTTCCCGGTCGACCCGACCGTCGGCGCCCGGCGGTACTCGATGCACTGCGATCCCCTGCGGCTCACAGTACGTGGTGAGCACCGCCACGTGCTCGGGATGGAGAGCCCCCGCCAGCACCACCCGCCGCCGGGACGGCAAGAGCCGATGGGCCATGAGCACTGCCTCTACCGCCGCGGTGGCGCCGTCGTACAGCGAGGCGTTGGCGATGTCCATGCCGGTGAGCTGGCAGACGAAGGTCTGGAATTCGAAAATCGCCTGCAGGGTGCCCTGACTCACCTCGGGCTGATAGGGCGTGTACGCGGTGAAAAACTCACCCCGTTGGATGATGGCGTCCGCCAGGGCCGGTGAAAGATGCCGGTACACTCCGGCACCCATGAAGCAGGCAGTGCAGTCGGGCGCCAGGTTGCTCCCGGCGAGGCGCCAGAACTCCTGCCTCACCTCTTCCTCGCTACGGGCAGGGGGTAACTCCAGCGGCCCGCAGCGCAGCTCTGCCGGGATCGAAGCGAACAGCTCCTCGACGTTGGCCGCACCCACGGCGGCGAGAATTTTCCGGCGATCTTCGTCGCCGGCCAGATAGCGATGCATCAGTGAGCCCCTTCCTCCGCCAAAAACGCCTCGTACTCCGCCGCCGTTAACAGGTTCGCGTCGCTCCCCGGTGCCATGTTCACCCGCACCAGCCAGCCTTCCCCGTGGGGATCGGTGTTCAGGAGCTCGGGCCGCGCCTCCAGGGCGCCGTTGACTTCCACCACCTCACCGGCCACCGGGGCGAACACCTCGGAAACTGCCTTGACGGACTCGATGTTGCCCATGGCGCCGTCCCGCTCCAGGGTGGACCCAACTGCCGGCAACTCGACGAACACCACGTCTCCGAGCTGCTCCTGGGCATAGCTGGTAATCCCGATGGTGGCGGTGTTCCCGTCGACAAGAACCCACTCGTGAGATTTCGCGTAGCGTCGATCCTCCGGATAGCTCATCTGATCAGCTCCTTCCCTTCAGTTCCCGGGCCGTACGCAGACAGCCGCCGGCAACCATCAGCGGGGGCGACGGTAAAAGGGGGTGGCGATTACCTTCGCTCGCACCGGCTGTTCTCGTATCTCCACGTCCAGCTCCTCACCCTCACCTGCCAGCTCCGTCGGGACGTACGCCAGCGCCAGAGCCCGCTGGAGGGTCGGCGAGAAGGTCCCCGAGGTCACGGCACCGACGCGCTCCCCATCCTTGAGAACCGGGTACCCGTGCCGGGCGATGCCGCGACCGATCATCTCTAGTCCCACGAGCTTGCGCCTCAGCCCGGCGGCCTCCTGGCGAAGCAGCGCTTCGCGACCCAGAAACGGCCCCTTGCCGAACTTCACGATCCACTGTAAGCCCGCCTCGAGAGGCGTGGTGGAGTCATCGATATCGTTGCCGTACAGATGCATGCACGCCTCGAAGCGGAGCGTGTCGCGAGCTCCCAGACCGCACGGCATGATCTCTTCGTCCGCCCCGGCGTTCAGGATGGCGTCCCAGAGATCCGGCGCGTGAGCAGGGCGGACGTAAATCTCGAAACCGTCCTCGCCGGTGTAGCCGGTGCGCGCCAGGATCGCCTCCACCCCGCACACCTTTTCGATGACAAAGTGGTAATATTTGATATCTGACAACCTTGCCGGCGTCAGCCGCTGCACCACAGCGGCCGCCTTGGGTCCCTGCACCGCCAGTTGCGCCCACTCCGCCGAGCGGTCGTTGACCTCCACGCCGGAAAACCCCGCCGCCTGAGCGCACAGGTAGGCGTAATCCTTGTCTTTGTTGGCGGCATTGACCACCAGGAGGTATTGGCGATCCGACATCTTGTGCACCAGCAAATCATCCACAAAGGTGCCGCGCGGGGTCATCAACCCCGAGTACTGCGCCCGGCCCACCGTCAGCTTGGAGACATCGTTGCAGGTCACATATTGCAGAAAATCCAGAGCCCGACTGCCGGTGACCTCGATTTCCCCCATGTGAGACACGTCGAAGAGGCCCACCCGAGTGCGAACGGCCCGGTGCTCCTCGACGACGCCCCGGTACTGCACCGGCATTTCCCAGCCAGCAAAGGGAACCATCTTGCCCCCGGCGGCAAGGTGGCACTCGTACAGCGGGGTGCGTTTGAGCTCGGTTTCTCTCATGCCGGTCTCCTACTCCCTTCCATTTACTGTGGCAGGTGGGAATTCCTGACCAGGCCAACGAGAGGCGCCATTGTCCTCGACCGGCCAGGTGCATACCAAAGAACCATCCCTCGCGGGCCTCCATCCATGCTGGCGGCGAGCCTTCGCGCCTCCCGCAGTTGAAGGCTACCACCGCCGAGCAGCTCCTTCAACTCGATCGAATCTCGCCGGGTCTGGAGCGTCACAACGCCATGGGAAGTCCGTTGGTGCGAGAGCGCCTTATCGAGCCAGGCGCAGGGTATCCAGCGCCGAGAACGTCTCCGGCAAGCCGGCGGCGGGATCCGCGAAGCGCGCCTCGGGGTCGTCGAGGCGCAGCCACAGGGCAACCATGGCGGGATCAATGGGACGAATCTTGCCGCCGACCGGCCAACGCACTTCGAGGTATAGCGCCGGGACCCGTGTCCACCCACTCTCGCCCACCGACCCCAGCCTGTCCCCTCGTCGTACCGTAGCTCCCGGGCGGACGCTGAGGTCGCCGAGGTGACCGAGCAGTGTGAGTCGCTCGCAGCCGTGGTCGATGACCACGATCGTTCCCCACCTCATCCACTCGTTGGCACGCCGATCTCGGGGGCGCCCAGCGTAAACGATCCGCCCCGCGCCCGGCGCGCGCACCGCCTCACCGGCGGGCGCCGCCAGGGTGACGCCATGGTGGGCCTCCTCCCGGCCGGTAAAGGGGGAGATCTGCCACCCGAAGGCCGCCACCGGCACAGCCCGTGAGGGCTCCACGGGTGGCGCGGTGGGAAGGGTGAGCAGGGGGCAAGGGCGCTGCACTTCTGTCTGACCGGCCACGACGTCAGCGAGGGAATCGAGGCGCTGACCGTGCGCCTCGAGCCAGGCTGCCACCTCAAGCGCGTCAGCGGAAACAGGCGGAAGCGGTGCGATGGGTGCGGCCACGCTCGCCTCGCTGGCACCCAGGGTCCAGCATAGCCGCCTTCCTCGCTGCAGAACCTGTTCCACTTGCGCCGCCATCTCCATCGCCCTTTCCCTCTCGCCGGCGAGCTCGCGATGGAGGGCAGCGTTCTGGCGTTGTACCGGCCCGGCAGAGAGCCGTGTCACTGCCGCGCGGGCCGAGGACGGCAGGAGCGCCACCAGCACCAGCATAACCGCCAGGGCGAGGCCGGCGGCCGTGGCCACGAAGAGGAGAAGTGCCTGCGAGACGAACCAGCGGCGTACTTCCCCGCCGGTACCCGGGTGGAACTGCACCTCCCAGCGGCGTCCTCTTACACCCAACGCAGCACCTCGGCAGGGTCACGCCGAGCCACCCTGCGGGCCGGCACGTAGGAGGCGACGGCAACCTCCAGAATGCCCACGGCAAGAACCACGGCAAGATCGCCGAGGCGGAGGTGAAAGGGGATGCGGTCCACCATGTACACAGAGGCGACATCGGGAGGAAAGCTGGGGATCCCCAACAGGGTCAAGAGGCCGACCACGCCGATCCCCAGGGCCAAGCCAGCACCGACCCCGCTGCTTCCGAGCAAGGTGCCGGCGAGAAGAAAGGTGCGCCTGACCAGGGCTGGCTGGGCGCCAACGGCGAGCAGCACACCCAGAGTGCGACGTTTCTCCGTCACCAGCACCACCAGTGCCGCCGCCACTTCGAACGCTCCCACCGCCACCACCAACGACAAAACCAGCGCTAACGACAGCTTCTGCCAGGTGAGGGCGGCGAACAAGGCGCGGTTGGCCTCGCTCTCCTCCCAAGTGGTCAACAGGCATCCCGGGCCACAGATTTTCTCGACTCGCTCGCGGAGCGATTCAACCTGTCTCCGGTCCCGAAACCACACCTCCACAGCGCCCCCCGGCAGGCGGCCGAGCCGGTCCGCCAGAGGCGCAAAGGAGGCCAGTACCCACCCCTCGTCCAGTTCTGCGAAACCGGTCTCGAAAACGCCGGCAACCCTCACCACAACGCTGCGCAGGCCAATGCCCTCCACCACCGTTTGCAGGACCGCGATCTCCCCCTCGGCCAGCCCCAACCGTCGCGCCACCCCTTTGCCCACAGCCACGGCGAGGGGCCCATCGCCATCATCCGACGAAAGGTCAGCGATCTTTCCCGAGCCACCCGCCTTCACGGTGACCACCTCGGGAGAGCCCCCCTCCTTCCGCAAGAGTCCCGGCAGGTAGGCCACCTCCCCCACCCTCACCAGGTCCGGCTCCCGCCGCAGGCGAGCGGCGGTCAGCGCCGGGCTGTCCCCCGGCGGCGGCAGAACCACCGCGTCCCCGGTAGCCGTCATGATCCCAGCGCGGAGCGCATCCCCATAGCCGGTCATCAGCGCCAGCACCACCACCAGCGCCGCGACCCCGAGGGCCACGGCGATCAGCGCAGCCAAAGCACTGGAGCGCAGCAGCGGTGTACTGCGGCGGCGGACCAGGCGCAGGGCGAGGAAGACCGATGCCCGCACGGCCGGATTGTAGCGTGTGAGCGCGTCCTCACTGTTCGATGGCCGCCAGTGTGACCAGCCCCCCCGCACCACCGAGCAGCAGCAGCCCGGCATCCCGCAGCGGCTCGACCCAGGCGCACGACACCAGAGTGCTACCCACGATCCAGAAGCCGACCAGGGTCGTCGCCGTCCAGCAGGCGCGGTTGCGTGGCCCAGCCGCGGCGACGAGCATCGCCGCAACCGGTCCGAGCCACGAACCGGCGGTGGCGACGGCCCCGGCCAGCAACGACGCCAGCAGCGGAAGGCGAGCCCGGCGCAGTGGGTGCAGCAATTCGCGCAGGCCAATGGCGGCCACCGCGGCCAGGTAACCCAGGGCTACCGTCACCGCCAACCACACCACCGCCCGCGCCGTCAGCCCGGCCACCGAGATGAGCGGTTCGGCTGGCGCCAGTCGTCCGGCGACGAGTCCAAGCCCTGCCGCCACCCCCAGCTCCAGGGCCCTGGGGCGGCCCCGCAACGCCCCGAACCGCGCCGCAAACGCCGCCAGAGCCGTCGACACCAGGGACCCTGCCGCGAAAATCGCCAGCTGGGCCACCCAGGGGCGCACTCCCACTCGGAAGGCCGGATAGCCCACAGCGACCACGCTGGGAATTACCGCTACCAGCCCCACCAGCGCCCCGGTCAATGCCACGGTCCACCTCTGCGTCAGGTTACCTGGCAAGAGAACCAGGCACAGGGCACCTGCCAGGAGCGCCCCGGCGAGCATCGCCGGCCAGGGATCCGGCCTCTTCGGGGGCGGTTCCGGGAGGTCTCGCCCGAGGACCAGCCCCCCCGCCAGCCGCTGCCCCGACAAGTCCCAGTCGCGTCGCGCCAGACGTTCGATCCGACGCGCGTCGATGACCTCCCGGGCGCCCACCAGTTCCCGGGCAAGCGGTTCCGATAGGCGCACGCCAGGCAGCCATGGTGCCGCCTGCAGACGCCACAGCACGGGATGCGGATCGTCCTTCACCAGGGCGCGCAGCACCCACGCTCCGTGGGAGGGCTGCCAGAGCACCAGCCAGCCATCGCCAGCCCGCCGCCAGGCGCGCAGTTTCCCCCAGGAGAGGTCAGCGGGTCCGCTCACGTCCTCCACCAGGCGGGCCGCCGCCACCGGCGATCGGGGCGCGGCCGAATCGTCCTGGCGAAGGGGGGCGAGCAGTCCTGCCGCCACCATGGCCCCGACGGCCAGCGGACGCACCTTCATGCCTGCCTCCTCCTGCCGTTCCGCGAGGCAGCCAGCAGCACAACCAGGACGCTCCCTAGGATCAACGCATCGACCCCTCCGCCAGCGGGAAAGCTCCCCCGTCGTACCAGCCCTTCGCACAATCCCCGAGCCAGGATCGCGCAGGCGAGGCCACCCCACCGCGCCACGGCCGCCATACCCAGGTGAAGACCGAACTCGGTAGCCAGGCTGGCGGCCAACGGCACAGCAGGAACAGGATGCAGAAGGCACCCCACTAGCGCTCCCACCAGCGCTCCTCCCCACCAGCCGGCAATCGGCGCGGCGAGGAAGGGCAGGGCGCCGCGCAGCAGCGGCTCCTCGGTGAGGGCGGGGAACCACATTTTTCCCGCCAGCATCGCTACTCCGGCCTGCGGCGGAAAGGAAGCGCGGACCGGCAACCAACCGCCCAGGGCGGAGACCAACTGGGGAAGCGCCAGCAAGGCCAGCCCTGCGCCGATTCCCGCCGGGGCAGCCAGGAGCAGCCGGGATGAAGGGCGATCGGCGGACCAGGGAAGAAGTCCGATCACACCGCCGGCCACGATCACGCCCAGCGCGCACTCCCACGGTGCCAGTCCCGCTGCCGTTCCCGCCACCCACGTCACCGCCCCCACGACCAAGCCAGCCAAGAGCGACACGTTCTTTCGAAACGCCACCTGCTCCGCCCCGGCCACCATCACCCCTGTGAGCGCCAGTACCATTCCGAGCAGACCCACCGATCGAAGCAGCTCCAACTCGGCGATCCGGCCCATGACCACCCCCACATCCGAAGCGAGGGGCTCGGTATGGCGCTGGAACGAGACGACGGTGGATCCGGCCATCTCCACCTCGATAAAGCTCTCCCACCCTTCTGGCAATCCGGCCGCGGGTGTGGTGAAGGTCACGCGGTGCCACGTGAAATCCTCCTCTCGCCACGACTGGGCGGCCGTCCATTGCCATTGCTCCACATCTGGGAATACCCGGGCGAGGCTCTCGCGCAGGGGACGTTGCACGGTGGCCGGGAAGTGATTTGCGCCGGGGTCAGCAGGGATCGGGCGGCGCACCGCCCACACTGCCCCGCCGGGGGTAGCAGCCCCTTCGCCCCCGCCGGGGAAGTGGACTCGCCATAGCAAAGCCCCCCCGTCCGCCCCCGCCCACCCGCTATCGCCACCGACCCGCTCCACTGCCCACGCCAGCTCCTGGTTGGCCACGAGAAAGGCTTCGGGCTCTCCCAAGGGGTGGTAGTCGAGGCCTGCGAACGCCCGGCGAACCGCCCCAACGGCCACCTCGCGGCCGCCGACACCGCGCCCCACCGTCAGGTGGATGGTGGCGGCACAGCAGATCGTCGCCACAATCAAAAATCCCCCACGCCGCAGGACGCTCACTTTGCTACTTTACCGCGCTGTAGACTACTCCCGGTGAAACGCCCGGGCTACCGACGATTGCCCCATACCGCCGACCTGCGCCTCGTCGTCTGGGGAAATAGTCGGGAAGAGATCTGTCGGCACGCGGTGCGTGGGGTTCTTCACGAGGCACTGGGGCAGCGTCCCCGGGGCACTCCCAGACACTACCTCCCCATCGACGATCTTCCCGAGCAAGAGACCCTTCTTATTGCCCGCATCGTCAACGAGGCGCTGTTCCAGCTTTACGTTCACGGCGTGGTGGCCACGGATGTGCGCTGGGACGGCGGACGCCCCTTTCTGGGGATCCGTCCGTTGCGACCCGGGCAGCTGCCCGAAATCGAGGTCAAGGCTGCCACACTCCACGGCCTCGACGTCACCGAGGTGGATGGTCGTTGGCGGGCAACCCTGACGGTGGATCTTTGAGCCGCGGCTACTCGCCACCCACGAAGGAGCGCAGCGCCTCCACGTGATGGAGCGACTCCCAGGTGAAGCTGTCCTCGCTGCGGCCGAAGTGGCCGAAACAGGCGGTCTGGCGGTAGATGGGGCGCAGCAGGTCGAGCTCCTCAATGATGCCCCGCGGCGTCAACGGGAACACCTCGCGCACCGCCCGGGTGAGGAGTTCATCGGGCACTACGCCGCTGCCAAAGGTGTCCACCATGACCGAAACCGGATCGGCAACGCCAATGGCGTAGGCAAGCTGCACCAGCGCCTGACCCGCCAGCCCGGCGGCAACGATGTTTTTGGCAATGTGCCGGGCCATGTAGGTCGCCGAGCGGTCCACCTTGGTCGGGTCCTTCCCGGAGAACGCGCCGCCACCGTGGGGCGCCCACCCCCCGTAGGTGTCGACAATGATCTTTCGGCCGGTCATGCCGGTATCCGATGCTGGTCCCCCGACCACGAACTTCCCGGTGGGGTTGACCAGGAAGCGAGTGCGCAGGTCCAGCAGCTCGGCGGGGAGCGCGGCGCGGGCGACCACTTCGACGATCTCCTCGCGGGCGCTCTCACGGATCTGTTTTCGCGACCCATCAAGAATCTCTTCGGAGTGCTGGCACGAGATGACCACGGTGTCGATGCGGGCCGGCCGACCGTCACGGTACTCCACGGTCACCTGCGATTTCCCGTCTGGACCCAGGTACGGCAGAACGCCGGTGCGCCGCACCTCCGCCAACCGGCGGGTGAGCCGATGGGCGAGCACGATCGGCAAGGGCATGAGTTCGTCGGTCTGGTTACAGGCATACCCCACCATCAGGCCCTGGTCACCCGCCCCCCCCACGTCAACCCCCTGGCTGATATCCGGCGACTGGCGACCAATGGCGTTGAGGATGCCGCACGCGTGTCCGCTAAAACCCCAGCGAGGATCGTCGTAACCGATCTCGCAGACGACCGCACGCACCAGCTCCTGAATATCGACCCAGGCCCTGGTGGTGATCTCGCCGCCGACGATCACCAGCCCCACGGTAATGAAACTTTCGCAGGCGACCCGTCCGTCACCGGGCCTGCCTTGTTCGAGATCGAACCGCAATACCTCGTCCAGGACGGCGTCGGAAATCTGATCGCATACCTTGTCGGGATGGCCCTCGGCCACCGACTCGGACGTGAACACGTGAACCCCATGAGCGTTCATCTCGTCACTCCCCTCGCCCGTCGCCCGCCGCGGCGGGTGTTCGGCACAGGTACACCAACTGGCTTTCGTCCGCCACGATGGTGGGCGTGCACTGCGCAACCTGCCGGCAGCCCACGGTCTCGGGTTCGGCGAGCGGGGAGTTTAGCAGCACCACGAAACCCCGTCCATCCCCCACCGCTCGACCCCCCTCCGCCACCGCCCGTGCCGGCGTCAGCTGGTCCTGGTACAAGCGTTTGAAATCCCAGATAATGAAGGAGCCCCACTGGCCCCTGGCAGGGTAGTAGAGGCGGGCAGCCGGATGGTACGCTGCCACTCCAGAAGAGGCGTAATCCACTCCCCCAACCACAGGCAGATGAACGAGCTCAGCTACCCGGATGCGCTCCGCCGCGCAGCGAGCTCCGGAAAAGGGATG
Source organism: uncultured bacterium (assembly GCA_937924755.1). GTDB lineage: Bacteria > Acidobacteriota > Thermoanaerobaculia > Thermoanaerobaculales > Thermoanaerobaculaceae > CALEVZ01. The sequence goes on along the minus strand of CALEVZ010000020.1, from coordinate 3,617 downwards.
GCGAAGATCGAACCAGGCTGCGGTCATGCCCCCGACCACTCCTGCCGCCAGGGTCGGAAGAAGGATCCACGCCGCCGGCCTGGCGCGGGCTTCGCCGCGGGCTACCGCCAGCCACACCGTGGCCACCAGCAGCACCCAGAGAAACCCGTGATGTCTCGCCGCACCAGGAAACTTGACGTAGGCGAAGGCCAGCAATGATGCAACACCCAGCAGCCACATCGCCAACGCCGCCGGCGACCGCCGCAACAGCCAGGCAACCAATCCGACAGCAACGGCCAGAACGCCCACCGCCCGCCCCAGGCCCCGCGGTGCCTCCTGCCAATCCGCCGCCAGGGGGAACAGCGGCGACGACTCCCAGAAGTGCAAGCTAGCGTGCTGCACTGGCAACAGCGCGCGGGCGTGCCCTCGCGCCACCCACAGCGCGCGTGCAGCATCCCAGGACCACACCCAGGGTCGAGCGTGCTCGTAGTCCGGGGCGGGTACCAACTGCCAGGCCGCCGCCGTCACGCCAGCCGTCAGCACCACCGCTGCCAGGGCCTTCTGACGACCGGAGCGGCACAGCATCACGATCGCCGCGCCGAAAGCGGCCTGCAACACCACCCCCATGGGGCTGGTGTTGGCCGCCAGCACCGAGGCCAACGCCGCCGCCACCGGGCGCCCCCGCGCCAGGGCCGCCACTGCCAGCCATAGACCCAGGACGGTGAGGGCGTAGTTACGCGACACGGCGCCGTACTCGAACAGCGGGAAGTAGGAAAACGCCACCGCCGCGCGCACTGCCAGGGGAAAAGGGGCCCAGCAAATTAGGGTCGCGGCCGCCGCCACCGCGATCCCCCAATGCAGCACCTGCATGGCGGCCGGGTGGCCGATCCAGCGGGTGAGAGGCATGAGGAGTACGTGCCAGAGCAGCGGGTGTCCCTCGTAGCGCGAGTTCCTCCACAGATCCAGCAAGGATCCACTGTCCCGCGCCAAAAGCCACGCTTGCAACTCGTCCCGCCACGGCTCGTGGCGGATCACAACGACCCCCAAAAGGACCGCGAACGCCGCGACAACGGCCAGCTCCTGAGGCCGTCGCTGCCGCCAGTCACCGACTCGCATCAGCCTTCCTCGTTGAGGTCACCGCTGTTGCCATAGAAACACGTCCGCACCCGCGCCCGGATGCGCCCCACGTGCAGTCCGTCCAGGCGCGAGGAGCGGCCCGCCCTGTCCCTCAGCCGATACTTGCGAATCGCCAGCTCGCTCAGAGTGGCGGCCAGCCAGCGGCGTTCATCGCTGCGCGGCCACCAGGCGCGGCGCCAGCGCGACCCGAGGTGGGCCACCGCGGCCACCAGGGCGGCGGGGAGCGTCCCGTAGCGCGCCTCCTCGGTCAGCTCCTGCAGGAGGATGCGAGCCTCCAGGCGCTGCCCCCAGATCACCGCACCGGCAGCGGCGACCAGCGCGCCCAGGCCCCCGCCGGCGGCCAGGGCCGGATACCACGGGAGAAGCTCGTCGGCCGCAAGCATGCCTGCCAGCAGGCCCCCGCCGCCAAGCCACCCGAGAGCCACCACGGCGGCTTCCGCCCCCACCCTCCCGACGAGGGACGTTCCCAGAGCTGCCAGCGAGACCCCTCCCCCAACCCAGGCCCCGATGCCCGCCATCCAACCGACCCAAATGGCAGCTATCAGCCCTGTGAAATCCTCACCGCGAGCCGAGGAGCAGGCCATCGCGGCGGCCGCCCCGGCCACGGCCCCGAGTATGACGCCGTCCAGGGGCAGGTCCGTCCAGCCGGCCAGCCGGCCGAGGCCCAGCGCCACCGCCAACCCGGTCATCCAGATCCCCGCCGTCAAGAAGCCGGCCACCCAGGATTTCGCCTCCCCCTCGAAGAGGCCTTCCCCCCCCCGGGCCACCGCCAGGGTCACCAGCGCCGCGGCCAGCGCCACGGCTCCCGTGCGCAGCACCCCCTTCGCTCCCTGCCGGTCGAGCCAGAGCATTGCAGTCGCCGTCACCAGCACCCCGGCGACGACAGCGCCGGCGAGTAAAACCTGGTCAGTCATCGCAGGACGAGATCCGTCGGCAGGCCGTACCGGGAAAAGTACCGCCGCGCCTCCTGCACGTCCTGGCGAATCTGCGCCGCCAGGGCGACACTCGACGCGAAGCGCATCTCGTTGCGCAGGCGGGAGAGAAAAAAGAGCCTGACGGGCTCGGTGTAGACGTCGGCGGTGAAGTCGAGCACGTGGCTTTCGACGGTCTCGCAGTAGTTCTCGTACACCGTCGGCCGCACACCGATATTGGTGACGGATGGAAAAACGCGCCCGAAGGATGGGATCTGAACGGCCGTGATGTAAACCCCCTGGGCGGGCAGCAGCTCGTTGTCCGGCGAGATGTTGAGGGTGGGAAACCCCAGCCGTCGCCCCATCCTCTCCCCGGTAAACACACGACCGTCGATGAAGTGTGCGCGGGCCAAAAGCAGCCAGGCGTCGGTCACGGCTCCGTCCAGGACGGCCCGGCGTACCCGGGTGGAGGAGATGGGCAGGCCTCCCTCGATTACCGGCTCCATACCCACCACCGAGAAGCCCAACTGGGCGCCCATCGTTTCCAGAAGCCGGACGTCACCGCGGCGGCTCTCGCCGAAACGAAAGTTCGCCCCCAGCCGCACCTCCCGGGGGGCGAGTCGGCGCACCAGCACATCCCGCACGAACTCCTCCGCCGGAGTTGCCGCGAAGGTCGGCGTGAAGCTCAACTCCACCAGGGCGTCCACCCCCAGCCGGGCCATCAGCTGGGCGCGCTGCTCCGGGCTGGCCAGCAGCTTCAGGCCCGAAGTCGGGCGCAGCACCTTCTCCGGATGGGGATGAAAGGTCAGCACCACCGCGGGAACCTGCAGCTCCCGGGCGCGCAACACAGCTCCCCCTATCAGCGCCTGGTGGCCGCGGTGCACCCCATCGAAGTTGCCGATGGTCACCACACCACCGCGCGGCAAGTCCGCCGACGGCGCAGGGTCACGCAGGAGCTCCATCAGCCTCCCGTGCCCGCCTCGCCCGGCGCCATCACCGGCAACGACGGCAACAGCCGTGGTTGGCGAGGCGGCGCCGAATCCACCACGCCGAGGATCTCACCGATCAGATCGTGCGCCGCAGTGCGGGTGATGCGCGCGCGCACCAGATCGCCCGCCCGCGCGGTGCCGTTGACCAGCACCACCCGGCCGTCCACCTCCGGCGCCTGCTGCGGGAGCCTGCCCTCCAGCAGAAGCGCGGACTCGGCGGCGGCCCCGGTGACCAGCACGGTCACAACGCGCCCCTTCCAGGCCCGGTACAGCTGCCGGCTGATGCGCTCCTGCACCTTCATCAGACGCCGGCGGCGCCGCTCCTTGACGCGCGCGGGCACCGGATCCCCCAGCGCGGCGCCGGGGTTTTCCTCCTGCCAGGAGTACATGAACACCCCCACGTGGTTGAACTGCGCCTCGCGCAGAAACGCTTCCAGGCAGTCGACGTCCTCCTCCTCCTCGCCGGGAAAGCCGACGATGAAGGTCGAGCGCACCGCCAGGCCGGGCACTCTGTCGCGCGCTCGGGCGATCAGGCGGCGGTAGGTGCGCGCGTCGCCGCCTCTTCTCATGGCCTTCAGCACGCGTCGGGAGGCGTGTTGCA
>CALEVZ010000019.1 GCA_937924755.1 uncultured bacterium | reverse complement strand
TCGGTGGCGGTGGCGGTGGCGGGCATCGCCCTGGCCCGCAGCTTTTACTTCGGACCCCGGGCCTTCGAGAAGCCCCGGCGACTGGCCGAGCGCCTGCCCGCCCTCTACCGCGCCGTCGCCAACAAGTACTACGTGGATGAGGCCTACGACGCCACCGTGGTGGCTGGGACGGTGAAGCTGGGGCGGGCCTGCTGGGAGGTGGACGCCCACGTGGTGGACGGGGCGGTCAACGGCGCCCGTCACGTAACCGTCGCAACTTCATTCTTCTCAGGGTTTTTCGACCTCAACGTGGTGGATGGCGCGGTCAACCTGGTGGCGCGTCTCAACGAGGTGGCGAGCCGCGCCCTGCGGCGCCTGCAGCCGGGAGTGGTGCAGTCGTACGCGCTGGCCATGGCGGTGGGCTTTGTCCTGATGGTGGCGGCGGCCCTGTGGCTGGGCCGGTAGGCGAGGCGGAGGCTGAAAGCGATGCTGGAATTCTTTTCCAACCCCCTGAATCAGATTTGCTACCTGCCGCTGCTCGGCGCCCTGGTGATCATCTTCTTCGTCAAGTCCGAGCAGACCAGAGCGATCAAGATCATCGCCACGGTTACCGCGGGCCTCGATTTTTTCATCTCCGTGCCGCTGTGGTTCCGCTACCTCCCGGAGGGGGAGCAGTTCCAGTTCCTCTATGAGGCCAAGTGGATCCCGGCCATCGGCGCCCAGTACATCTTCGGGGTGGACGGGATCTCCGTGCTGTTGATCCTGCTCACCACCCTGCTGGGCTTCATCTCGGTGTACAGCTCCTTCACCGCCATCACCCACCGGGAGAAGGAGTACTACGTCTTTCTCCTGGTCCTGCAGACCGGCATGCTGGGCGTTTTCATGGCCCTGGACTTCGTGCTGTTCTACGTCTTCTGGGAGGTCATGCTGGTCCCCATGTACTTCCTGATCGGGGTCTGGGGCGGCCCCCGCAAGCTGTATGCGGCCATTAAGTTCTTCCTCTACACTCTGGTGGGCTCGGTGCTCATGCTGGTGGGTATCCTCGCCCTCTATTTCTACAACTCCAGCGGACTGGCGGCCATCGGCCTGCCGGGGCTGGGTCACGATCCCACCTTCGACGTGCGCGTGCTCTTCCAGATCGGCCCGGGCATCCCCCATGGCCTGCAGTTCTGGGTGTTCCTGGCGTTCTTCGTGGGGTTCGCCATCAAGGTTCCCATGTTCCCCTTCCACACCTGGTTGCCCGACGCCCACGTGGAAGCGCCCACCGCCGGTTCGGTGATCCTGGCGGGGGTGCTGCTGAAGATGGGGACCTACGGGTTCATCCGCTTCTCCCTGCCGCTGCTACCCCACGCCACCCGCGAGGCGGTGTGGTGGATGGTGGGGCTGTCCATCATCGGCATCATTTACGGTGCCCTGGTGGCCATGGCCCAGAAGGACATGAAAAAACTCGTCGCCTACTCCTCGGTCTCTCACTTGGGCTTTGTGATGCTGGGGATGTTCGCCTTGAACCCCCACGGCCTGTCGGGTTCGGTGCTGCAGATGATCAACCACGGGCTGTCCACCGGGGCGCTGTTCTTGCTCGTCGGCATCGTTTACGAGCGCCGGCACACCCGCATGATTGCCGACTACGGCGGTCTCGCCAAAGTCATGCCCATCTACGCCATGATGTTCATGATCATCACCATGGCCTCGATCGGCCTGCCCACCCTGAACGGCTTCATCGGCGAGCTGACCATCCTGGTGGGGGCCTTTAACCGCTCGGTGTGGTGGGCGGTGTTCGCGGCCACCGGCATCGTGCTGGGGGCCGCCTACATGCTGTGGATGTACCAGCGGGTGTTCTTCGGGGAGCTCACCCACGAGGAGAACAAGACTCTCAAGGACGTCAATCTGCGCGAGCAGTGGACGCTCATCCCGCTGATCGTGCTGTGCTTCTGGATCGGCCTTTATCCCAAGCCGTTCTTCCGCATCCTGCAGCCCTCCATCGAGCGGGTGGTGCGGGTGGTCGATCCTGACTACCTGGAGGGGCGCGCCATGGCGGCGCTGCCGTCGTTGCCCGCCGCCCCCGCCAACGCCCCGGCGGCGGAGGGCCACAGCGGTGAGGCGGGCGTGGAGCACGGCGGGGGGCAATGAACATGGACCTGCGCGCCGACCTCCTCGCCCTGCTGCCGGAGCTGACTCTCACCGCCGGTGCCCTGGTGGTGCTGCTGGCCGGGGTGGGAGGCGGCGGCCGCCGGCACGGCGGCCTGGCCGTCACCGCCCTGGCCTCGGTGGGCCTCACCGCCATCGCCCTGAAGATCGCCGTGGACGTCAGCGAGGCGGGCCGCCTGTTCTTCTCCGGCATGTTCGTGCTGGACCCCTTCGCGGTGTTCTTCAAGGTACTGTTCCTGCTCACCGCGGCGCTGGCGCCCCTGCTGTCCCGGGACTACCTCGAGCGGCACGACTATCGGCCCGGCGAGTACCACTCCCTGGTGCTCTTCGCCACCGTGGGTATGATGGTGATGGCGTCGGGGACCAATCTGGCGTCGATTTACGTGGGGCTGGAGCTGATGGCCCTGTCCACCTACGTGCTCGCGGGGTATTTCAGGCGCGAGGTTAAATCCCACGAGGCGGCGAGCAAGTACTTTGTGCTGGGCGCGCTGTCGTCCGGAGTGCTGGTGTACGGGCTGTCGCTGCTGTTCGGCGAGCTGGGCTCCCTGGACCTGGCCGCCATGGCGGCGGCGCTCGGGGGCGCGGAACGGACGCCGACCCTGCTGACCGGCATGGCGCTGTTGGCCTGCGGCTTTCTCTTTAAGGTGGCGGCGGTGCCGTTCCACATGTGGACGCCGGACGTTTACGAGGGGGCGCCTACTCCGATCACGGCCTTCCTGTCGGTGGGGCCCAAGGCGGCGGCCTTTGCCATCTTTTTGCGCGTCTTCCTGGGCGGGCTGGAGGGCCTGACCCCCTACTGGGTGTGGCTGGTGGGTGGTTCGGCGGCGCTCACCATGATCTGGGGGAACCTGGCCGCCCTCACCCAGGATAACGTCAAGCGCATGCTGGCGTACTCGTCCATCGCCCACGCCGGCTACGCCCTGCTGGGCTTGCTGGCGGGCAGCGAGCTGGGCGTGCAGAGCGTGCTGTTTTACATGCTCGTCTACCTGGTCTCCAACCTGGGGGCGTTCGGCTTCGTCATCCTGCTGGAGTCGCGGGGGTACGCCGGCGAAACCGTGGCCGATTACGCCGGGCTGGCCCGCCGCCAACCGCTGGCGGCCTTCGGCATGCTGGTGTTCCTGCTGTCGCTGGGCGGCATTCCGCCCACCGCCGGTTTCATGGGCAAGCTGTACGTGTTCGCCGCCGCGGTCAACGCCGGCTTCGTGTGGCTGGTGGTGGTGGCGGTGGTCATGTCGGCCGTGTCGCTCTACTACTACCTCCGCATTGCCATGCAGATGTACCTGCGCGAAGGGCAGGAGGGGGAGGGAGCAGAGGTGCTGGCCGCTCCCTGGACGGCCAGGGCGATCGGGGTGTGCGGCGTCTTCGTGGGTATCATCGGCGTCTACCCGGCGCCCTTCGCCGCTGCCGCCCGCACCACCGCGGCGCTGATCGGCGTCACCTTGCCGTGAACGAAGAGCGGCGCCGCCGCGCCGCCGCCCTGCGCCGGGTGGCGGATGCCTCCTCGGTGGGCCTGGCCTTTCCGCTGGCCATCGGCATTGGCTACCTGTGGGGGCGCTTTCTCGATGACGCCCTGGGGACCAGGCCCTGGCTCACCTGGGTGTTCTCGGGGTTCGGCGTCATGGCGGGCTTCCTGAATGCTTTCCGCATTGCCGCCCGGGTGGGGGAGGAAGAGGACCGCAACGCTGGCGGGGGGAGGAACTAGTTGGTGGTGGCACGGCGGGCGGCGGTGATCGGGGCGGCCTTGACCACCACGGCGGCCATCACTCTCTGGGCGCTGGGCCAAGAGCGCGCTGCCATCGTCTTGACCGCCACTGCCGCCGTGGGTATCATCAACGGACTTTGGTTGGAGGGGGCGCTTGCCCGGATCCTGCAACCGGCAAAACCCCGCTTTTCCCTGCGCGCGGTGCTCCAGCTGGCAGGACGATGGGTACTGTGGATGGCCCTTTTCGGAGTCTTCTTGGTCTTGAGGAAGCACGTGGATGTGTGGGCGGTGGCGCTTGGAGTGGGTTGCTATGTGATCGCGCTCGCAAGCGCGGGTTTGTCGGAGGGAGCGGGCGACAAGCCCGCGGAAAGGCGAGGGTGAGGTGGAACATCACGTCTCTTTCCTGTTTCACCCGGTCAATTCGCTGATTTCCATGCTTTTCGGAGCACCTCCCCAGTGGTGGCAGGAGGCCATGGGGGTGGCCGGCGAGGACGGAGTGTGGCTGCCCGACCACGTGGTCATGACGCTCCTGGTGGTCGCCACCATCGCGGTGTTGCTGAGCGTGGTCCGGCGACGCTTGTCGCTGGAGCGCCCATCGACCCTGCAGCAGGTGATGGAAGTGCTGGTGAGTTCCCTCCGCAACATGTGCAACGACGTCATCGGCCACCACGCCGGCGCCCGCTTCGTGCCGTTCATCGCCGCCCTGACCTTCTTCATTTTCATCTCCAACTTTTTCGGCCTGATCTTCTTCTTGCAGCCGCCCACGGCCAACACCTCGACCACCTTTGCCCTCTCCATCACCGCGTTCCTCTTCTACAACATCGTCGCCTTCGGCCATCACGGAGTGCTGGGGTGGCTCAAGCACTTCGCCGGGCCGGTGTGGTGGCTCGCCCCTTTGATGTTTCCGGTGGAGGTCATCTCCCACTTGGCGCGCATGCTGTCCCTGGCGCTGCGGTTATTCGGCAACATCTTCGGGGAGCACACGGCATCGGGGATTTTCTTCGCCATGGTGCCGTTCGTCATCCCCTGGGCGATGATGGGCCTGGGGGTGGTGGGCACCACCATTCAAACCTTCATCTTCATCATGTTGACTTCGGTCTATATCTCGGAAGCGGTGGCGCAGGAGCACTAGACAAGCACGAAAGGACCTCGCAGGAGGAAGGAGGATACGGTCGATGAGGAAGCAGGTACTGCTGGTGGTGTTGGGACTCGTGGTGCTGGGTATGGCGGCACCGGCCCTGGCGTCGGAGGGTGTCGAAGAGGGTGCGACGTCGTCGATGCGGGATGTGGCCAAGTTTGCCGCCGCCGCGTTCGCTATCGCTTTTGCGGCGTTCGGGGGCGCTTTCGGCCAGGCTCGCGCCGTCGCCTCCGCGTGCACGTCGATGGGGCGCAACCCCGGCGCGGCGGGCCCGGTGCGTATCACCATGCTCCTGGGCCTCGCCTTCATCGAGTCCCTGGTCATCTACGCCCTGGTCATCGCGTTCATCATTCTGGGCAAGTAGACGGCTCCCATTCCCGGCCGGCGCGGTTGGGCGCCACGAAGCTCGAGCTTCGTGGCTATCTGGGGCCGCGGCGGTATCTCGAGACAGGCATCCGACCCGCCGAGCAGGTGGGTCGTGGTGTTTGTGCGCAATCTTCGCCATCCCATCCCGGTGGACGACCGCCCCTCCAGGTCTTGACACGCGGTCTCTGTTTCATATACATTTCTTGACGAGTTGGAGGTCGCCATGGATCACACCGGTGTTTGGAACTTCGACGCAGACCTTCCTTACCGTGAGCAGCTGTTCAAGACCGCGCTCCGCCTCGCCCGCAACGCCGACGACGCGGAGGATCTGTTGCAAGAGACGTACATGAAGGCCTTCCGCCACTACGACAGCTTCCAGCAGGGTACCAACCTCAAGGCATGGCTCTTTAAGATCTTGAAAAATACCTTTATCAACGAGTACCGGCGGCGCAAGCTACTGCCGGCGCAGGTGGAGTTCGGCGAACTGGAAGAGACCTTCGAGTCGGCCCTGCTGAGCCACGAGGGCGGTAGCGTGCCGACCCCCGAGCAGCAGCTCATCGATGGTTCCCTGGACGGTGAAGTTCGCCGGGCCGTCACCTCGCTGCCCCACAACTACAAGGTGGTGGTGCTGCTGGCCGACATCGAGGGTTACTCCTACAAGGAGATCGCCGAGATCCTCGCCATCCCCGTGGGGACCGTCATGTCCCGCCTCTACCGCGGTCGTCGCCTGCTCGAGAAAGCGTTGCTATCCTATGGCGTACGCTATAATTACATACACGCCCGGCCGCAGCGCTTGCGCTCGGAGAATCTCGATGTGGATGGTATGCTGCGCGGCGAGGAGGCCCCGGTCGCCCAGGTGGGGCCGGTGAACTGAGGAACCACGAAAAACGCACCTGGCGAGCCCGAGGCGCTTTGCCGCGGGTTCGTTTTTTTTGTTAGACTCCCGGACGATGACTGTGGCTGCCCAAGCGCTCGTCCTCGCCCTGGCAGTTCCGGCCGTCGACCTGCGCACCCCCTCGGGAGGGCCGTTCTCCCTCGCCGAGCTTCTCTCCCCGGGACCCGCGGTGGTGGTGCTGTGGAGTTCCTGGCTGCCGGGGGCCCAGGAGTTCGCCGCCGTGCTGCCGGAGGTAGAGGCGGCAGCCGCGCGCCGCGGCTGGCGGGGGGTGGTGGTGCTGTTCCAGGACGAGCCGGCAGAGGGGCTGGCCAAGCTGCCCCAGCGCGGGCTCAGATGGCCCCGCGCCGTCGATGCCCGGGGTGAGCTTCTCCGGCAACTGAAAATTTCTCGTGCCCCGGTAGTGGTGCTGGTGAACGGCCAGGGCCTGGTGGAGGCCCAGGCCGGCCCGGCGGTGAGCGAGGTGCGGAGGTTGCTGGCCAGCTGGGAGAGACCGTGACTCCCGCCTTGCGAGGGGCGGGGATCCTTGGGGTTGCCCTTGCCATCGCCGCCACGGTGTGGCTGCGGCCGTCGTCGGCGGTGAACGCGGTCGAGGCCCGCGCGCTGGTGGTGGTGCCGCTGACCCTGCCCGAGGTCGTGCGCCAGGCGGCGTTGGGCCGCGGAGAGACGCTCTCGGGGCTGCTCAATCGGTTGGGGTTGGCCTCCGCCGAGGTGCACGAGTGGGTGCAGGAGGCTCGCCGACTGCTAAACCTGCGTGCGCTGCCGGTGGGCCTGCTGGCTGAGGCGCGCAGCGACGTCCACGGGAGGGTGCGCTCAGTGCGCCTTCTGCCCGACTGGTCCTCGGAGGTGGTACTGGAGCGGACGCCGGGCGGGGTCACCGGGCGCCGGGAGGAGCGCCCGGTGGATCGGGAGTCGGTGGTGGTGGCGGGGCAGGTGGACTCCTCGCTCTTTCAGGCGGTGGCCAACCTCGGCGAAGGCGATGCGCTGGCCCTTGCTCTGGCAGAAATCTTTCAATGGGACATTGACTTCCACCGCGAGGTGCAGCGCGGCGACAGCTTCGCGGTACTGGTCGAGCGGCGGCGGGTCGACGGCGCCACGGTAGGCTACGGGCCCATCCTGGCCGCCTCGTACCGGACGGGGACCCGGCGTTTCACCGCAGTGCGCTTCGTCACCGATAACATCCCCGGCTACTATGATGAGCGTGGGCGGCCACTGAAGAAGCAGTTCTTGCGCGCGCCCTTGAAACTCTCCCGCATTACCTCGGGGTACTCCTCCAGCCGCCTCCACCCGGTGCTGGGCCAGCGAATGCCGCACTGGGGAGTGGACTACGCCGCGCCGGAGGGGACGCCGGTGATGGTCACCGCCGATGGCACCATCACCTTCCAGGGGTGGAAGGGAGGGGGGGGCAACACCGTGGAGGTGCGGCACGCCGGGGGGTACACCACCGCCTACCTGCACCTCTCCGGCTTCGCCAGGGGCCTGGCGCCGGGGCAGCGGGTGGTGCAGGGGCAGGTCATCGGCTACGTGGGTTCCACCGGCCTGGCCACCGGTCCCCACGTGGATTACCGGGTGACCCGCAATGGCAAGTACCTCAACCCCTTAGGGCTAGGGCAGGAGCCGGCGCCGCCGCTGCGCGAGGCCGACCGTCCGGCTTTTGCGAAGCGCGCCGAGGCGCTGTTGGCGCTGTTGGAAATGCCCGGCGTGCTCGCGACTTCGCAGCTCGCCGCCATCGATGGCGCCTCGTCTCATGGCGGGTAAGCGAGCTGCGCGGCGGCCATGCCGGGGCCGCCTCTCGAGCCAATGGGCATGAACCTCTGGGGTCCCCTCACGGGGGTAGACGTGTTCGCCCCGGGGCGCGCCGACCTCGCCGGCGGCACCCTGGATCTATGGCCGCTCTACTGCTTTCACCCCGGCGCGGTGACCGTCAACGTGGCGCTGGGCGAAGGGGTTCGCCTGCGGGCCTGGCGCCTGCCCGACGAGGAGGTGGTGCGGCTGCGCCTGCCCGGCGCTACCCCCGTCGAGTTCAAACCGGCGCCGGTACCGGGGCAGCTGGTGCCGGCGGTGGCCGCCGCGTTTGTCCCGGAGGGCGGTGTTGAACTCGCTGTTGTGGAACAACTTCCATTTGGTTCTGGGCTGGGGGGCTCGTCGGTGCTGGCGGTGGCCGTGGCGCGGGCGTGCCTGGCGCTGGCCGGGCGGCGTCTGTCGCCCCCTCGTCTGGTGGCGCTACTGAAGGACGTGGAGGCCGCCGTACTGGGTACACCCACGGGGTGCCAGGACTACTACCCCGCTCTCCTGGGCGGCGCCTTGGCCATCCAGCTGGTCCCAGGCGGCGAGCGGATGGAGCGGCTGGTCCGCCGTCGGCGCTGGATCGAGCAGCGGTTGGTGGTGATTTACACCGGTGCACCTCACCACTCGGGGATGGTGAACTGGGAGGTGTACCGGCGCCGGGTGGACGGGGACAGGCTCGTCGCCGCAGCACTGGGAGAAATTGCTGCCGCGGCTCGGGAGTGCCGCGCTGCCATCGTCGTCCGCAATGAGAGGGCGGTGGGACGAGCTATCGCCGCCGAGTGGCAGGCACGCCGGAGGCTGGCGCCGGAGGTATCCACCCCGGAGCTGGAGAGGGTGATCGAGGCCGGCTTGGGGGCCGGCGCCCTGGCCGGCAAGGCGTGCGGCGCTGGGGGAGGTGGGAGCGTACTGCTGTGGACCGTGCCGGCCGATCGTGAGGCGGTGGCCGCGGCGGCGCTGGCGGCCGCCGGTGAGGATGCCCGGCGGGTTTCCACAGCGGCGCGGCCACCGTCCCTGGTGCTCGAGGGCGCGGTAGCATAGGGCCACGTCGCCCAGGGGGCGGCGTGTCGAGTCTGGGGAGGAGGCGACCAGCATGAGCGAGCCGCGGGTGATACGCGCTCCACGGGGAACGCAGATGAGCTGCAAGGGGTGGCCGCAGGAGGCGGCGCTGCGCATGCTCATGAACAACCTCGACCCCGAGGTGGGGGAGCGGCCCGAGGAACTGGTGGTGTACGGGGGATCGGGCAAGGCGGCGAGGAATTGGCAGTGTTTCGATGCCATCGTCGCGAGCCTGCGGGCGCTGGAGGCGGACGAGACGCTGCTGGTGCAGTCGGGCAAGCCGGTGGGGATCTTCACCACCCACGAGGACGCGCCGCGGGTGCTCATCGCCAACGCCAACCTGGTGCCCCACTGGGCCACCGCCGACGAGTTTCGCCGGCTGGAGGGCCTGGGCCTCACCATGTTCGGTCAGATGACCGCCGGCTCCTGGATCTACATCGGCACCCAGGGGATCCTCCAAGGCACCTACGAGTGTTTCGCCGAGGCGGCGCGTCGGCACTGGGGTGGCTCGTTGCGCGGCCGGCTGGTGGTGACCGCCGGGCTGGGGGGCATGGGGGGGGCGCAGCCCTTGGCGGCCACCATGAACGAAGCTACCTTTCTGGCGGCCGAGGTGGACGAGGGGCGCATCGACAAGCGGCTGGCCACCCGGTACCTGGACGAGAAGTTCCACGATCTGGATGCCGCCATCGACCGCGCCCTCGCCGCCCGGGCGGCTGGTGAGGTGGTCTCCATCGGGGTGGTGGCCAACGCCGTGGATCTGCTGGCCCGCCTGCTGGAGCGAGGCATCGTCCCCGACCTCCTGACCGACCAGACCTCGGCCCACGACGAGCTCAACGGCTACGTCCCCAACCGCATGAGCTACCCCGAGGCCCTCTCCCTGCGGCGGGCCGACCCAAAGCTTTACAAGGCCGAGGCGTACCGCACCATGGCCGAACACATGCGCTTGCTCCTAGAGATGCAGCGCCGCGGTGCCATCACCTTCGATTACGGCAACAACTTGCGCGGCCAGGCGCTCAAGGCGGGGGTGGAGAACGCCTTCGAGGTCGTGGGGTTCGTACCCCTGTACATTCGGCCGCTGTTTTGCGAGGGCAAGGGGCCGTTCCGGTGGGCCGCCCTGTCCGGCGATCCCGCCGACATCCGCCGCACCGACGAGGCGATCCTGGAGCTGTTCCCGGACAACCCCTCCCTGGCCCGCTGGATCGCCATGGCCGGCGAGCGGGTGCACTTCCAGGGTCTGCCGGCGCGCATCTGCTGGCTGGGGTACGGGGAGCGCGCCCGCGCCGGCTTGAAGTTCAACGAGCTGGTGGCCAGGGGCGAGATCTCCGCCCCCATTGTCATCGGCCGCGACCACCTGGATTCGGGCTCGGTGGCCTCCCCCAACCGCGAAACCGAGGCCATGAAGGACGGCTCCGACGCCATCGCCGACTGGCCGTTGCTCAACGCCCTGCTCAACACGGCCGCCGGCGCCTCCTGGGTCTCGATTCACCACGGTGGCGGTGTTGGCATCGGTTACGCCATCCACGCCGGCATGGTGGTGGTGGCGGACGGCAGTCCGGGGGCGGCCCGGCGGCTGCAGCGGGTGTTGACCACGGATCCGGGTACCGGCGTGATGCGGCACGTGGATGCCGGCTACGAGGAGGCGGTGGCATGCGCCCGCCGCGCGGGCATCAAGATCCCGATGCTCCCACCCGCCTGAGCTGGCTACACACTGCGGCGCTGGCGACGGCGGCGCTGGCGGCCGGGCCGTGGCCCGGACTAGGGTCCGCCAGCCTTTTCTTGCGCCTCCCCCTGGCCGCAGCGGCGCTGGCCGTGGCCTGGCGCCGCGCCCCGCGGCGGGGCACCCTGGCCCTGGCGTCGGCGCTGGTGGCAGCGGCGCTGGCGATCGACGCCGCATTTCCCGCCGCCGTGGCGCCCCCAAGGGCGGCGGCGCAGCTGGCCGGGCGGGTGTCAGAGGTGAGCGACCTCTTGGCGCGGGAGGTGCAGCAGAGCGATCTGACGGGACTGCTGGTCGGGGGCGGCGGCGAGGCGCAACCGGAGGAGCTGTTCACCCGCGCCGAGCGCCTGCGGGGGAGGGTACTTTCCACCATCGACACCCTTGTCGTTGCCGATGATCGCGGCACCCCGGTGGCCTGGGCGGCCACCTCGCCGCGCCTGCCGGTGGGGCTGCGCCTGCTGGGGGAGCGGACGGTGGCCGTGGAGGCGGCGGTGGATGGGGTGTGGGTTTGGTGGCGCGAACCGGTGTTCGAGGGCGGCCGGCCGGTGGGCGCGGTGGTGGCCGGCAACGGATACCCCGAGGCGGGCGCTCGCCGCGTCCTCGGGGTGTGGGCGGGGCGTACCGCGCTGTTGCGGCTGCGGGCGGGGGAAGGGGAGGTTGTGCCTCTCACCGCAGCCGTTGGTCGGTTGGGGGTGGAGGTGGTGCCCTCCCGCCCCGAGCTGTGGAGCGCCCCGGGCGGAGCGACGGTCGCGGTGCTGGTGGTGTTGTTAGCGGCCGCCGGAATGGCGCGGTGGTGGGTGCCAGTGGTACTGGCGGTGGGCGCCTGGGCGATCGCCGGGGGCTGGCTGGCGTCCCCGTGGTGGATGGTGGTGATCCTGGCGCTGGCAGCGTGGCTGACGGGGCAGGTGCGTGGCGGGGCGTGGGCGCGCTGGGTCGTTCTGCCCGCCGTGGGGGCGCTCGCCTGGGTGCAGGCCGGCGCGCTGGCGGAGCTGGGCGTGGGGGTGCCGGCCCAGCGGGCGGCGGCCCCCGGGCTGGTGCTGGCGGCTGCGGCGGTGGCGTGGACCGCTCTGCTGATCCGACTGCCCGCCCACCGCCGCCGCGTGCCCGCCGGGCTGGCGATGGTCACCTGGGCGGTGCTGGGGGTGGGGGCGGTTCGGGCCGATCCCCTCCTGCTGGCGGCTGGAGTAGCGGCGGTGGCGGGGTGGGGGCTGGTGCACCGCCACCTGGCGGCCGTGGCGGCGGCGGTGGTCCTGCTGGCGGGGGCCGAAAGCGGGCAGCGGCAACTGCTCGTGGGCACCACGGAATCGATCCTGGCGCGGCTGGAGAGCGCCGACCGCCCGGCGCGAACGCTGCTGCAGAGCTTGCCTGGGGAGGCAACGGCGGGCCTGGTGCGCCTGCCCCCGGCGGAGCAGGTGGTGGTGCTGGGAAGGCTCGCCAGGTGGATGCAGTTCGAGCGCACCCTGCCGGGGGCGGCGCTGGTGCTCGTCTCACCCGACGGTGAACGCCAGGGGAGCTGGGGAGCCGCGCCCCTGGGCGACCTGCCGCCCCCCCAGGAACTTGCCAGCCGGACGCTTCTCGGTGGGTGGCGCATCGTCGTCCTCGCCCCTCCTTTTCCGGAAGACGTTCTGGCGGCGCTGGACGAGGGTGGGGTGGGGGTGCCGGTGGCTGCCTATGACCGGGGGGGCGCCCCCGTGGCCCGTGGGGGGATCTTCCGGCCGCTGTCGCCTGCCCATGTGGGGCGCGCCATGGCGACGTTGCGCTCCTGGGGGCGGGTGCAGGTGGGGGAGCGCCGCTTTCTCGCCTACCTGCGCGCCCACGGCGAGGTGGTCCTGGCGGTGCCGTGGGTGCGGAGGCCAACCCCCGAATGGCTGCTCGTGGCCGCCTCCCTGGCGCTTTGGGGGCTGGCTCCCCTGGCGCTGTGGGATCAGCGCTTCCGCCTGGCGGCGTGGTGGAGCCAGCGGCGCACCTTCGTGGGGCGATTGCGATTCCTGTTGGCAGGGGTGGCGGCGCTGCCGGTGCTGCTGCTGGCGCAGGCGCTGCCGCAACAGTGGGTGCGCCAGCGGGAGCTGGTGCGCCTGGAGCTGGGCCGGGCGGTGAGCCGCCCCCTGGCCTCGATGGGGTGGGAGCGCGAGATGGGGTGGCTGGTGCGCGACCTCAACGGCGTGGTGGCGGTGTACAGGGGGGGCGACATTGCCTTTTGCTCGCGCCCCGATCTCCTGGCTTTGGGGGTGGTGCCATCGCTGCCCTCGCCCGAGGCCTACATCCGGGCGGTGCGGGGGTGGAGGGAACCGGTCGTTTTGGGCGACAACGAAACCTCGGTGTTCGCGCCGCTGCGGGCGGGGGACGAGCCCCTGGTGGTGGGGGTACTGGGCATGCGGGTGTCCGCTTCGGGGGTGGGACCTTCGCCGTCGGAGTGGTTTGCCGTGCTGGGGGTGTGGGGGGTGGTGCTGGCGCTGGTGATCGGAGAGGGACTGGGTCGGCGGCTGGCAGGCCCGTTACAGCGCCTGGTGGAGGCGGCGAGAAGCCTGGCCGAAGGACGGGTGGTGGAGGAGTTCCCAGAGGCGCGGGACGAGGACCTGGGGGCGCTGTCGCGCGGGTTCGCCACCATGGCCGAGCGGGTCCAGCGCCGCGAGGAGGAAGTTCGCCGGCAGCGGGATTTGCTGGAAAGCGTGCTGGGCGCCTTATCGGCGGCGGTGATCGTGGCGGGAGAGGATGGAAAGGTGGAGCTCGCCAATCCGGCGGCCCGCGCCCTGCTGGGCGATGCCGACGATTTGGCGCAGCTCGGCGATCGCTTTGCGGTGTCACTTCAGGGGCGGGCCCGGCATGCCCTGTCCGGTGAGGCCACCTCCGAAGTGGTGCGCCCGCCGGGCGGCACCGACCAGGCGTGGCGCATTCACGCGGTGCCCCTTTCCGCAACTCCACCGCGACGGGTGGTGTTGGTGATGGAGGACCTGTCGGAGGTGGCGCGCGCGGAGCGCCTGGCCTCTCTGGCGGAATTGGCGCGTATTGCCGCCCACGAGGTGAAGAACCCCCTGACTCCCATTCGTTTGTGGGCGGAGGAGTTACAGGTGGCGTTGGGGCGGGGGGAGGAGGCTGTGAGGGAGGTAGCGGCTCTAGCCGCGGAGCAGATCCTCGAGCGGGTCGAGCATCTGGCGGAGGTGGCTCAGGACTTTTCCCACCTGGTGGCGCTGGAACACTGGGATGCGGAGCGGGTGGATGTGGGGCGGCTGGCCGGGGAGGTGGTGCGCGAGTACGCCCAGGTGCTTCGCCAACGGGGGGTCGTGGTGGAGGTGCGCGGGGATGACGGCGTCGAGGTGCTGACCGATCGGCGCTGGCTGGCGCGGGCACTTCGCCACCTGCTGGACAACAGCGCCCGAGCTATGCAAAAGGTCACTGGAAGAATCGTCGTCTCGGCCGAGCGCGCCGGTCGACAGGTGGTGCTGGCGGTGCGCGACGACGGCGGCGGGGTTCCCGAGGAGCACCTGGGGCGGCTGTTCGAGCCCCATTTCTCCACCAGGAGCCAGGGCTCCGGGCTGGGGCTTGCGGTGGTGCGGCGAGTCGCGGAGCGCGCCGGCGGCCGGGCCGAGGCGTGCAACCTGG
The DNA here is from genome assembly GCA_937924755.1 of uncultured bacterium. Taxonomy (GTDB): domain Bacteria; phylum Acidobacteriota; class Thermoanaerobaculia; order Thermoanaerobaculales; family Thermoanaerobaculaceae; genus CALEVZ01. The sequence goes on along the minus strand of CALEVZ010000019.1, from coordinate 19,787 downwards.
ACGAAGGCCTGGAGGTGAAGCTCGTGCTGCCCGCTGCCGACGCGGGCGCCCCAGTCAGAACTCCGAACTCGCCGTAAAGCCGGCGGCGGTCTGCTGGCTCTTGGGGGTGGCGACGAGACACTGATTTGCTAGCATGCCAGCGGTGAGCGCGAGGGTCCTTGCCACTTTTCTTCTGGGTGGTCTGCTCGCCGCTGCGGCGGCGGCCCAGGAGCCCCGCGCCCTCAGCCACCGTGTGTGGCTGCTAGATGGAGTGCCATCGTCGGAGAGCTTGGCGCTGGCGCGAGGACTGGGCGTCGATGGCCTGGTGCTGCCGCTGGGCAAGGTGGTGGTGACGGATCGCCGCAGCGATCTGGAGCTAGGCCAGATCGGGGCCGCCAATGCTCTCGCCGGGTGGCGCGTGGCCGGGCTGGTGTGGGTGGAGGGAGAGGGCGAAGGGGCGGGGAACGCCGAGAGCTTTCTCGCTCAGGTGGCGCCGGTGCGTCGTGGGTTGCCCGGGGGAGGGGCGAGCCTGGTGCTGGCGGCGCGCCGCTTCTTCCCCGGCCTGCCACGTTTCGCCGCCGCGGTGGCGAGGAGCGCCCGGGAACGGGTGGAGCTGGTCTTGCCGGTCGCGGTTCTGGCCGAGCGGCTGCCGGCGCAAGGGTGGCCCGGGGTGCTGCCGGTGGCGGTGGTATTCGGCAACCCCGAGGCGTTGGGGTGGCCGCCCTCCACCATTCACGACGATCTGGCATCCCTGGATGCCGTGGCTGCGCGAGCAGGTTCGTTCACAGCGGCCATCGTGGTGCGACCGCTAGCCGAACCGGATCCCAAAGGTGGCGCTTCCCTCGCCTCCCTCGCCAGCTCGCGCTTGGCCACCTATCGACCCGGCGCGCGAGGTGACGAGTTCGTGCTCAAGCGCCCGGTGGAGTGGGGGAACTCGACGCTGCCCACAGGCGCGTCGGTCACCGTGCAGGCAGTCCAGACCAGCCGCTACCACCGCGACCTGCGGCTACTCCTGCGGCCCCAGCGAGGGGGGTTGGTGGGTTGGGATACGGTGGGCCTGCCGCGCCCCTCCCCCACGCTGGGTATGAGTTTCGAAGCCTTCGTCGACTATTTCAGGGGCGGTGTGCCGAACCCTCGCCCACTGGTGTACGGGAGCTGGAGCGGCTCCCACCTCGAGGTGTCGGTGATCAACGATTCGCCCCACGCCAGCGCCGTGGCCACCACCGCCAACTGGGTGGAGCTACGCTTTTCCGGCGGCCAGATGGCGGACGCGGACGCGGGCGACTTCAGCGGTTACGAATTCGGCCGGCTGGTGGGCGAGAGCTGGACCCCAACGGTACCTGGAAACGCCAACGCTGTGCGCCTGTTCCTCACCTACCTGGGGCCCGAGGCGCGCCTGGGTGGGGGGCGCGTTCGATTTGCCGCTCGACCTCAAAAGGTCTTTGCCCGAGTGTCGATTCGTCAGGGCGACGGCTCGGCTCGCACCCAGGAGGTGCGCCTGTTAGGGCCCTGACACGACGTCGGCGGTCACCCCGTACGAGGTCGCTTTAGAACGACATGGCATCGGTGGTGATGCGGACCACGGCGGCGGCGCCGGCGAGGCGCAGGCCGTCGGCCGCTAACCAGCCGCGCACGGCGGTGTCGGCGACGCGGAGATGAGCGCAGGTGGCGGCGTCGTCATCGACGAGATCGGAGGGACGTACCGACTGAGAACTGCGGGCGAGACGTATGCCGGCGTCCCGCAGGGCGGCGCGCACTCGCCGTTCCCCGACCGCCTCGTGCAGGGTGACGAAGAAGGAGGCAGCGTGGCCGAAGAAAACCCCCGTTTCCACCGCCTGTAGGTGGAGCTCGACGCCGGGCAGCACGTCGGCGGTCTGACGGGCGAGTTGTTCGTGCACGTTGCTGTGGGCCGGAGCCAAGTCGAAGGCGAGCACCGCCGGCAGCAGGCGCGGTGAGGCGGGCGCCTGGCCGGACAGTCGAGCAGCCGCCTGCACGGCCAGCTCCTCCACGGCGCCGCTGCCGAAGCCGGAAGCGGAGCGAAACACGGTGATGTGGGCGCGCGCTGGGCGGAGCGAGGCCAGCGCCTGGAGCAGGCGTACGGGGCCGGCCAGGGCGGGGTCGAGCAGGTGGTACCAGCGGGGCTGGCCCCGGCGGCGCGGGGCGCGGTCCAGGACGGTGAGCGCCCGATCGCCGGCGATGCCGGGCTGGCTGGCGTCCACCAACGCTACCTCGGGATGTCGCGTCAGCCAGTCGAGCAGGAGGGTAACGCGCGGGGGATCGATGGGGCGGCAAACGATCACCGCGGCGCTGCCGGTCAACTCGTCGAGGGCCTCCAAGGGAGCCACGACGCTGGGTTGACTGCCAATCTCGGTGATGAGGTGCTCGTCGACACCGGTGGTGTGAAAGAGACGCCAGCGCAGATCGGGGAACTCGGCGGCGAGACCGTCGATGATCTCCCGGCCGAGCAGGGAGGTGGGGTCAAGGATGCTCAGCGTCTGGGTCTGCACTGGGAGTCTCCTTCAGGGACGGCGCGACACTCCGGCGGCGGCACCGGCGTATGCTTTCGATGGGGCCCGACAGCAGGTACACCACCGCCAGGACTGCCAGGGTTGGCACCGGCCACACGGCGATCACCGCCAGCACCAGCGCCATGAGGAAGAAGGCGGTGGCCGGGAAGCGGCGGCGCAGGTTCAAGTCCTTGTAAGAGCGGTAGGGAATGGTCGACACCATGAGAAAGGAGACGGTGAGGACGAAGGCCCACACGGCAATGGTCATTGGTCGGTTGACCACCGGCTCCGGGGCGACGAGAACCATCATGGTGAGAGCGCCGGCGCCCCCGGGGATGGGCAGGCCGGTGAAACGCGAGGAGTCCTCCAGGGCCGATTTCACGTTGAAGCGTGCCAGCCGCACCGAGCCGGCCACCAGGAAGAGGAAGCCCGCCATCCACCCCCACCGCCCCATGCCCCACAGCCCCCACTGGTAGACGAGCACCGCCGGCGCGACGCCGAAACTCACGACGTCGGCGAGGGAGTCGTACTCCTTGCCAAATTCGGAGGTCACCTTGGCCAGGCGCGCCACCCGGCCGTCCAGGCCATCCAGCACGCCGGCCAGCAGGATCAGCCAGGCGGCGGTTTCAATGCGGCCGTTGAGCGAGAAGAGGATCGACGTGAACCCGGCCAGCATGTTGCCGACGGTGAACAGGGTGGGAATGATATAGATACCGCGCCGCAGCGACTCGGCCCGGGGGCGGGGCGGGCGGCGGAAGCGGTAGGCGCGCGGCGCGATCATGGCCGCGGGAAGTGTGCCACCACCGTCACGCCGGCCCGGCATCGCTGGTTCACCCCCACCTCAATTCGAGCCCCGGCGGGCAAGAAGAGATCGACTCGAGACGAAAACTTGATGATGCCCACCCTCTGCCCGCGCTCTACCTCCCCACCGTTTGTGAGGTCGCACACTACCCGGCGCGCCACCGACCCGGCGATCTGCTTGTAAGCCACGTTCCCCAGCTTCCCTTCCAGGCGGACGAAGGCGTGTTCGTTGAGGTCCGAAGCCTTGTCGCGGAACGCCGGCAGCTTGGCCCCCGGCGACCAGCGGGCCTCGGCCACCCGCCCGGAGATGGGCGCGCGGTTGACGTGGACGTTCAATGGCGACATGAAGATGGAAATCTGTTGGGGCAGCCCCGCCGCGACCAGGGCCGGTGGGGCGCTGGTGACGGCAATCACCTTGCCGTCGGCGGGGGCCAGGATGGCGCTGTCCGGGGCATCCGAATGGCGCGGCGGGTTGCGAAAGAAGCCGACGCAAAAGACGGCGATTGCCCAGGCGGCGATGGCGATGGCGGGGTAGCCGAACAGCCAGGCCAGCAGCCCGGCCACAGTGGGGACCAGCACGAAGGGGTAGCCTTCGGGGGCAAAGGGGAGGAGAGGGTCCTTCACTGCGATTGGGCGCGGCGGAAGCTCTCCATGCGATCCTTAAGTTGGAGTTTCTCCTTTTTCAAGCGCTTCACTTCCTGTTCCTCTTCGAGGGTCAGCCAACCCTTCGCCTTGAGCTCTTCAAGGCGGCGCTCGCGCGCCTGGTGCTCCTCGAAGAGCCGCTGCAGCTCCGGCTCCGTTGCAGCGTGCTGCTCCCTCCTGTCGGCGGTCGACGTCATGGGCACCTCCTTGGGGTTTCGAGCATCCAACGTGATGCTACCACAATACGACCGCTGGGGCGCGCCTCACGGCGCCGCCGGCGGCAGGGCGAGCTCGAGCCGCCGGTCGGCGAGCACGGGCCCCTGCCAGAGCTGCTCCACCGCCCCGCCCCGGCCGAGCAGGACGCGGTAGGTGCCCGGGATCAGGCTGATCCGACACGTCCCGTCGGTGTCCACCTCGCACAGGTAGGTGCGGGTGTCACCGTCCACGCCCACCACCAACAGCGCCGCCGCCGCCGGTCGGCCGCCGGCATCCCGCAGATCCACCTGCAGGCTGACCGAAGGGGGCGCGCAGGACAGCGTCACGGGCGGCGGGGAGAGAGGGGGAATCCACACCTTTCCGGCGCACGGGGCGGCCAGCGAGGCGTGCCGCACCGTGAAGCGGGTCCACCCGGCGGCCACGCCGCGCGCCCGGAACACGCCGCCGTAACCGGTGGTGGTGCGGCTGCGGCGGGCTCCCTCGCCGCCGAGGGTCACCACCGCGCCCACCCCCGGCGGGGTGAGTCCCTCCACCGTGCCCAGCACCTCCACGCCCATCTCCAGCCACAGGGTGAGGGGCGGCGGCTGCGCGGGAGGCGCAACGGCCAGTTCCGCCGCGGCCGCGATCCGCCCCTCGTGCTCCACCAAAACCCCCCACACCCCGGCGGCGAGGGGGTCGGAGCGGAAGCGCCCGTGCCGATCGCTGGTGGTCGTCACATGGGCCCCATCCGGTCCCGCGAACCGCACCAGCGCTCCTGCCACCGGTTCGCCTTCGGGGGCGGCGAGGGTGACGCCGCTCACCTGCACGCCGGGGTAGAGACGGACCTCCCAAAGGGTCGCCTCCGCGGTCGCCACCGCGACGGCTTCCCGCACCGGCGGGAACAGCGCGTGCTCCACCCGGCCCTCGCAGCGACCGGCCGGGCCGACGCCGGTGAGCGTGAACCTCCCCTCCTCGTCGCTCGTGCCCGCGACCGGCGCGCCGCCCGGACAGGCGAGGGTGACCTTGGCGTGCGCCACGGGTCCGCCGCGCTCACCGTCGCGCACCCGGCCCTCGACTCGCTGCCCCGTTGCCAGCACCACCTTGAGCCCCTCGCCCGATTCTTCCTCGCCGAGGTGCAGACGCCGCGGCGGGTGCGGCGGGGCGGTCACCTCCAGCAGCAGCGCCGTGAGCGGCCACGGTCGCGGGGTGTGGAACCTCCCCCCTGCGCACGACACCTGCATGGCCAGGGATGCGAGCCGCTCGGCGAGCTGCGGGGGCGGCGCCGTGCCCGGATCCGGGACGATGCTCACCTGGCAGTCTTCCACGGCGCGGCCGTCCGCCGTCATCACCTCCCCGGCCAGGATGTCAAGCGGCGGCAGCGCGAGCGAGACGTTTTCGGCGGGCACGCGCACCTCGACCGGGGCGCCGGTGCGAAAGCGGCTGGCCGCCTGCACCGTCGCCAGCACCGCCAGCGGTGCTCCGGCAAAACAAAAACCCCCGCCGTGCGCCGGGCGCACCCGCCGCCGCTGCTCTCCCCAGGTCAGCTGGATCTCCACGTCTTCCTGCTCGGCCACCCCGTCGGGGATGTCCACCGTCCCGCACACCCGCCCCGCCGGGGGGAGCGCCACCTTCCCCAGACAGCGCTCCGGGGTCCACAGGTCCACCTGCGCGAGCTGCACGGCGGCGTGGCCGGGGCTTGCGAGCTCCACATCGAAGCGCTGATCGGGGCCGAAGGGGAGGCCCTCCAAACGCAGCGAGCCGCTGGCGGCCGTCCATTGCACGTCGAACGCGGAGCTCGGGACCTCCCGCGGCGAAGCGCCGGGGGAGGCTGTCCAGGACAGGCGCACCGTAAGGGTGGCGGGCAAGGGGTGGTCGGGGTCGGGGGTGGTCAGAGTCAGCTGCAGGGTGCCGGGGGGCGGCAGCTCGACGCGTGCGGGCGGCGGCCAGGGGGTGACCGCAAAGGCGGTCCCTTTCCCGCGCAGCCAGAGAGAGTGCGGGGGGCGGCCGGCGGTGTCGCCCGGCTCCAGCCGCCAGCGGCCGTCCTGGCCCTGGTGCGTGGGAAGGGCGGCGAAGGGGGCGTCGGGCGACTCGATCCAGGCCTGCAGCTGCTCGGCCGGGCCTCTGGGCCCGTGCACCGCAAGCACCTCGGCGGCCCACGCGGCCGACGGATCAGCCGCCGCCAGAGAGAGGACGAGGAGCCAGCGCATCGGCGATCTCCCGGAGGAACACGTCGGCCAGCGTGACGGGCCGCACCTCCCACCCCGGGGGGGCTGCGGCGTGCGCGGGGGCGACGGCGCGCCCGGGCAGGGGGAAGGCGGGGGGCGGGAGAGGAGGGGCGGGGGTGCTGGTGGGCACCCACAGCCGGTACTCCGCCAGCAGCGCGGCCAGCGCCGCCTCGCGGCGCACCCGCCCCCGGTGGAGGAGCACCACGTGGTCCACGCTATCCTCCCACTCCCGCAACAGGTGGGTGCTCAACAGCAGCGTGGCGCCCCGCCGGACGAGGGCGCGAACCAGCCCCTTGAGGCTTTCCACTTGCGCCGCATCGAGCCCGGTCGCGGGTTCATCCAGGACGTAAAGCTGCGCACCGCCGGCCAGAACCAGCGCCAGTTCGCAGCGGCGGCGCTCGCCCTTGGACAGGGTCCGGGCGGCCCGCCCGAGAAGGCGGCTCGCGCCCAGGATTTCGGCCGTCGCGGCGAGTTCGGCGGCGGAGACGCCGAGTGCCGGCGCCCACTGCCGGCTGTTGAGCGCCGGTGCGAGAAAGCCATCCTCCGGCAGAAAGCGGCACGTGGGGGGGCCCAGGGGCCAGTGCAGCCGCCCGCCATGCACGCGCAGCTGCCCCAGGAGAATGCGCAGCAGGGTGGTCTTGCCGGCGCCGTTGTCGCCCAGAAGGGCGTTGACCACCCCGCGCTGCAGGGTGCAGCTGACGCCGTCGAGGGCCAGGTGGGGGCGTTTTACACCGCGACGGTAGAGGCGCCTCACCCCGTCCACCTGCAGCAGGGGCGGAGGATGCGGCGCGCTCACGCGCGCTCCCGCACGGTCGCCGCCAGCGCGGCCGCCAGCGCCAGGTTGGTGGCCGCGCACCGCCCGAGGGCGAGGGGAAGCTCCTGGGGGTCGGAGAGGATGGGCAGGAGGGCGGTGACCCACCCGGGGGGCGCCTGGGCGTCGCCGTTGACGACGGCGACCGCGGCGCCCGCTAGGAGGACCACGGTGGCCAACGCGTTGGCCTCCCCGGGTACCAACACCGACAGGAGGGAAGTGAGGAGCGCCAGCTCCACCATCCACAGGAGCAGCAGGGCGATCCGCCCCCACGTCCAGCCCTCCCCCGGCGCACCGACCAGCGCCCGGCCCACGGCGAGGGCGGCCGCCGCCGCGATCACCACCCCCCCGGTGCGGGCCAGCACACCGGCCGACACGAAGGCGCGCCGCGACACGAAGACCGGGCAGAGCACCGCCTGGGCGCGCAGCTCGTCGCCGCCGCGCACCACGCCGGCCAGGAAGGCGATGGGCAGGAGCAGGAAGGCGGCGATCCGCCACCCCGTCACGAACCGGGGCAGCGGCTCCCGGACGGCGAGCCACGTCACCACCTCCAGGAGCAGAAGGCCGACCAGGAGGGCGAACGCCACGCGCACCAGCGGACGCCACCCCAGGCGCAGCTGCAACCCCGCCACGGCGGCGAAACGACCGACATTCATCGGGGGACCCGCACCGCCGCGGCTTCGTGCAGTTGCTGCCACCCTTGCAGAGAGTCGTCGGGGTAGAGGATGAGCGGCCCCGCCGGGTCCGAAACCAGCGCGGCGGCGGGGCGGGGCAAGGGGAGCACGGCCTCGCGACGGCCGTCGCGCGCCAGCAGCAGCAGCCGATCCCGCTGCCCGACGGTGCCATCGGCGCCCAGCGCGGTGAGCCCGGGCAGCACCAGCAGGCGGCCGTCCGGCAGCAGCGCCACCGCCTGCACGTGCAGCTCCGGCAGGCGCGGGTGGGCGGAACCGTGCGGCACGCCCTGGCGCAGCTCCTGCAAGGGCGAGGTCCACGGCAGCACGCGCGCAGGGCCGTCGGCGGGGGCGAAGAGGAGTTGCGCGCGGTTGAGCGAGAAGCCCACCGCACCGTGAGCGTCGGCGAGCAGAAACCAGCAGGCACGGGCCATGCGGGCGATGGGCGACAGCGCCGTTTCCTCGGTCTCCGCCGGGACGTGGACCTGCCACTTCTGTGGGACATCCTGCCCGGCCAGGGAATGACGCCGTACCGTGACGACCCCGGCGGCGTCGGCCTGCTCCGCGCACCAGAGCGCTCCCTCGCTCACCGCCAGCGAAAAAGCCTGGGAGCAAAGGGCCGGCTGCGGCGCCGCCTCGCCGCCGCCGATCACCGCGACGCCCGCCTCGTCCAGCACCCACAGCCGGCCGCGGAAAAAGCCCACGTCGAACACCCGCCTGCCGGTCAGCGCCCGCTCCCGCCACGGCCCTCCCGCCGACGGCCGGGCCCACAGTGTTCGCCCGTCGAAGACGTGGACCTGGTCGGCTGTCGTGAAGGCGCGCAACGCGAGGCGAAAAGGCAGCGGCTCCGCCGCCGCCGCCCCGGCGGCGGTCGCCAGAATCACTGCCCCCAGCCGTCGAAGGGCGCGGCAAGGCGGCCGGGCGCCGCGGGCGAGGAGCGGGCCGGCGCCCGCCCCTGCCGCCCCGCTTCGCGCGCTCACGTCAAAGGATTGATACATCCGAGGTATTCCAACACGCATCCGGCCCTGTCCAAATCGTAAAGCCATTCGCAGCCGTAAAAGCAGCCCCACCAGTTGCAGCCGCTGTTGCAATCAGTGTACTCGATCAGCGCGGAGGCCAAACAGGCGCGCCGCTGGCCGACACAGTCGGCGACGACGACGTGCGGCGCGGCGAGAACGGACGTGATGAGGGCGAGGAGCGCAAGGACTCGAATCCAGCTCGACATGATTCCTCCCTTTTGCACCGGTCGCGGCGCCGTCGCCGGCACGACGGGAATCCTCTCTCTCTCTCTCTCTCTCTCTCTGTCAATCCCTCGAAAGTGGGATTCGTTTCCCGGCCGCGCGTGGCGGTGCGGCGTGGCACACTGGCAACGACATGGACGCACTGCGCTTCGGCTGCGACGCGATGCTGGGGACGCTCGCCCGCTGGTTGCGCTTGGCCGGTTACGACGTGCTGTTCGACCCCGCGCTCGCGGACGACGAGCTGGCGGCGGTGTGCCGGCGCGAGGAGCGGTGGTTGCTGTCGCGCGACCGCGCGCTGGTGTCGGGCGCCGGGCCGCGCGCGCTGCTGGTGGCTGCCGCGGGGCTGGCCGGCGAGGTGGCCGAACTGCGCCGCCGCCTGCCGCTGAGAGTCGATCCGGCGCGTTTTTTCACTCGCTGCTCGCGCTGCAACGGGGTGCTCGCGGAGGTGCCGCGGGCCGCCGTCGCCGACCTGGTGCCGCCGTACGTGGCGGCGCACGCCGAACGCTTTTCCCGCTGTCACGTCTGCGGCCGGGTGTACTGGCCGGGGACGCACCACGCCCGCATCGCCCAAAGTCTCGCCGAGCTGTTCCTGCACGACCCTACGGCGCCGTGAGGACCGCCGCCACCGCCGAGCCGCCGCCGGCCAGGGCGGTCACCAGCGCCGTGCGCGGGGGGCGGCTGAGGTCGGGGAACCCCAGTGCCGCCAGGTGCGGCGGCGCCGGCCAGGCGATCGGCGTGCCGCCGAGCGCGAGCACCGCCACCAGGGCGCGCAGGGCGCTGGAAAACGCCCCCTCGCCCAGGCGGTCGGTGATTGCCAGGACCGCCGGCCGTTGCCGGCCCAGGGTGGCAGCGAGGGCCTCCGCCTCCAGCCGCGCCGGACGCGGCGCGCCCGAGTACAGACTGAGGAGAAGGTCGATGTCGCCGGCGGTGGCACCGGCGTGCTCCAGCGCCAGCATGATGGCGCGCACCAGGGAGTCGCCCGAGGACGGGTAGAGGTGCGTAGCGGTGGGGGACGCGGCGGCCCCCCAGCCGGCCAGTCGGGCTAACGGGGCGTCGCCGGGGCTCAAGGAGAGCAGGAGAACAACGGCGCCCTCCCCCAGGATGGCGCCGGGTCCACTGGCGCTGCGGCGGGTGAAACGCAGGCGATGGTAGGCCTCGGCGTTGAGCCACTGCGCCTCATCCACACCGCAGGCCAGCACCGCCGCCGCCCGCTGCCGCCTCAGCAGGCGCCCCGCCTCCACCATGGCGCGCAACCCGCCCGCCTGCTTTTCGGCGAAGGTCAGGTTGGGACCGCCGAACTTCTCTAAGATGGCGAGCTGGCTGGCCGGAGCGTTGGCCACGGTGGAGGGGAACTGCATCGGGGGGGCCTCTTCGGGCGAGGCCAAGAAGACGGCCTTCAGCACCTCGACGAGGGCCTCGGTGCCGGCGTTGCCGGTGCCGGCGGTCACCCCCACCTCGTCCCGGGGCCAGGGGAGGGATGCGCCCACGGCCCCGAGGGCCTCCCTGGCGGCGACGGCCAGCAGGCGGGCCGGGCGGTCCAGCCGGCGGGCCACCATGGGCGGCAGGACTCCTTGCGTGGAAAAGTCGCGGCACACGGCGACGGGCAAGGGCGGCCCATCGGGACGCTCGAGGCCTAGGGTCGGCTGCCAGTCGGGCTGCGCCAGCGCCGACGCCAGCGCTGGTATCCCTGTCCCGGCGGCGGTGACGGCGCCCGCGGCGCAGATGAACATGCCGCTGTTCACGTTACCTTCCCCAGCACGAGGGCGGCCGAGTTGCCGCCGAAGGCGAAGGACGCGGACAGCGCCACGCGTATGGGCCAAGGGCGGCCCACCCCCGGCACCGGATCCACCGGGCACGCCGGGTCGGGCTCGGCGAACCCCGCGGTAGGGGGCGCCATCCCGCGCGCCACGGCGAGGGCGGTGATCGCCGCCTCGATGCCGCCGGCGCCGCACAGGCAGTGCCCCAAGGCCCCCTTGACCGACGACACCGGAACGCCCGCCAGCCGCTCGCCGAACACGCGCCGGTAGGCGGCCGCCTCGGCGGGGTCGTTTTGCTCGGTGGCGGTGCCGTGCGCGTTGATGTAGTCGACGTCCTCAGGGGTCAGGCCGGCGTCGGCCAGGGCGGCGCGGATGGTGCGTTCCCAGGCGGCGCCGCTGGCGTCCGGCTGGGTCATGTGGAAGGCGTCGGCGGTCACTCCGTACCCCAGCACCCGGGCGTAGGGGCGGGCGCCGCGGGCGAGCGCCCGTTCGGCCCTCTCCAGAATCAGCACCGCGGCGCCTTCCCCGAGGTTCAGCCCCTTGCGGCGGCGGTCGAAGGGCTTGGCGGGGTGCGGGTCGACCGCGCGCAGCGAGTTGAAGCCGGCGAAGGTGAGGCGGCACAGCCCGTCGGCGCCCCCGGCCAAGGCGACGTCGACCTCGCCGCCGGCCACCATCTCGGCGGCCAGCCCGACTGCCACGGTGGAGGACGAACACGCGGTGGTGACCGTCACCCGCGGTCCGGCCAGGGTGAACGCCTCGGCCACGCGGTCGGTGGAGGCGTCCTGGGGCACCTCCAGAAACTCTTCGAGGGCACGGGTGCGCGGGCCGCCTGCAAGACGCCGGCGGAGGAACGATTCGGCCTCGAACAGTCCGGCCGAGCCGCCGCCGAACACCACCGCCCACGGGCGGTGCACCGTCGCTTCCCCGGCCAGCCGGGCGTCGGCCAGGGCCTCGGCGGCGGCGGCGATCCCGAGGCGGGAGGTGCGCGAGGCGTGCCGCAGCGCCGCCGCCGCTATCGATGGCAGGGCCAGGCAGGAGTCGTCCACCTGCGCGGCCAGGTGGGTGCGGTAGCCCGCGGTGTCGAACAGGCGCAGCGCAGCAACACCGCTCTCCCCCCGGAGGAGGCGGCTCCAGGTGGTTTCGCGGTCGCAACCGAGGGCGGTGACGAGGCCGATGCCGGTGATCCAGACCTCAGCCATGGGCGGTCAGTATAGTCGACGTGCCGAACGTTGCTTCCCTGCGCGGATTGGCAGAAAAGCGGCGGTGCGCGGTATGATCCTCGGCTTAAAGAGAGGAGGTCTTGTGCTCAGGGAGTTTCGTGAGTTCGCCATGCGCGGCAGCGTCGTGGACATGGCGGTGGGGATCATCATCGGCGCAGCCTTCGGGAAGATCGTCTCGTCGCTGGTGAACGACGTTCTCATGCCGCCGCTGGGGTTGCTCGTGGGGGGAATGGACTTCTCCAAGTTTGCGGTGGTCCTCAAAGAAGCGGCCGGTGAGGCCCCGGCGGTCACGCTGCGCTGGGGGCAGTTCGTCCAGCACGCCGTCGATTTCGTCCTCGTCGCGTTCGCCATCTTCTTGCTCATTAGAGGGATGAATCGTCTGCGCCGGAAGGGCAAAGAGGCTCCGGCGGCGCCCCCGCCACCCCCCCGGCAGGAGGTGCTCCTGGAGGAGATCCGCGACTTGCTGGCGAAATCGCGCGGGTAAGTCGCGGCCAAAGACGCCGCCCCGACCGACAACCATCGGGTCGGGGTTGACCCGGAGATTCGACGCCGAACCCGGGCGGGCCATCGCCGGTGGGCGGCGACCTGCGCGCCGGTGTAGGATGCGCGGCTGTGGCGGGTGCCTCGCGAATTTCGCTGGCGGCGGCGTACGGACTGATCTCGTTCATCTGGGGCTCCACCTACCTGGCCATTAAGGTGGGGCTGGAGAGCTTCGACCCCTTCTTTTTCGCGGGGATCCGCTACGCGCTGGCCACCGGGCTGGCCTACGCTTGGGCGCGCTGGCGGGGCGTCGGGTTTACCGGCCCCCTGCGCCACTGGCTGCCGGCGTTTGCGGTGGGGGTGCTGTTCATCGGCGTCTGCAACGGCGCCATCTTCTGGGCCGAGACGCGGCTCGACTCCGCCTACACGGCGCTGCTCATCACCGTCAACCCGGTGTGGGCGGCGCTGCTGACCCCCCTCTACCCCGGGGAGGCGCGCCTCAAGCTGGGGGGGTGGGTGGGGGTGATCCTCGGCTTTGTCGGCACGACGATTCTGCTGGCACCCTGGCGGGCGGTCACGCCAGAGCTTGCGGCGGCGCTGGTGGTGGTGACCTCGGCCCTCATCTGGGCGGCCACCGCGCTGGGGGTGCGGCGCATCCGGGAGCGGTACGACCCCCTGGCACTCACCGTCGCCCAGATGTTCTCCGGGGCGCTGGTGCTGATGGCCGTGGCGGCACTGCGCGGGAAGGCGATGGTGGGGCCCCTCACCTGGCGCGCCGTGGCGGCGCTGGCCTATTTGGTGGTGTTCGGGTCGCTGCTGGCGTTTTCGGCGTACTTCTTCCTGCTCCGCCACATGGACGCCACCCGGGTGGCCAGCTCCACCTACATCAACCCGGTAGTCGCCATGGTGCTGGGGGTGGTGCTGCTGGACGAGGTGATCACCTGGTACATGGGGGTCGGCATCGCTGTGGTACTGGCCGGGGTGTGGTTGGTGATGCGTCGGGACGCGGACTAGAGTTTCGGGGTCGGAGGCGATCATGAACGACGGCAACAGGCGACGGCACTCCCAAGCCATTCACGCGGGTTTTGATCCCCTGGAGCACCACGGGGCGGTGTCGGTGCCCATCTACCAGTCTTCCACCTTCGTCTTTCCCTCCGCCGAGGAGGGGGCGCGGCGATTCGAGGGCAGCTCGAACGGACTGATCTACACCCGGCTGGGCAACCCCACCATCGCGGCGCTCGAGGAGTGCGTGGCGTCGCTGGAGGGAGGGGTCGGGGCGGTGGGCACAGCGGCGGGGATGGCGGCGGTGGCGGCGACGGTCCTCGCCTTGGTGGATGCCGGCCAGCACGTGGCGGGCACCCACCCCCTGTACGGACCCTCTCGGGGCCTGATGGAAAAGCACCTGGCGCGGTTCGGCATCACCTCGACCTTCGTCCCGGCGGGAGACGGCCAGGCGCTGCGGGCCGCTCTGCGCCCCGAGACGCGACTGGTGTTCGTGGAAACCCCGGCCAACCCTACTCTGGACTTGGTCGATCTCGCAGAGGCCGCCGAGATCGCCCACCGCCACGGGGCTCGGCTGGTGGTGGACAACACCTTCGCCAGTCCTCACCTGCAGCGTCCTCTCGAACACGGCGCCGACGTGGTCCTGCATTCCATGACGAAGTTCCTCAACGGCCACTCCGATGTGGTGGCGGGGATCGTGGTGGCGCGGGAGGCAGGGGTGCTGGCGCGGCTGCGCGACGTGGTGCAGGCGTTCGGCTTCAACATGGACCCCCACCAGGCGTGGCTGGTGCTGCGCGGCGTTCGCACCCTGGGGATGCGGGTGGACCGGGCGCAGGCCAACGCCATGGCCATCGCACCCTGGCTGGAGCGCCACCCGATGGTGAAGTGGGTGCGCTACCCCGGCCTGGCTTCCCACCCCCAGCACGAGCTGGCCCGTCGGCAAATGGCTGGGCCCGGCGCGATGATCGCCTTCGAGCTGCACGGCGGCGTGGAGGCCGGGCGCCGCCTGATGAACGCTGTCCAGCTCATCACCCTGGCGGTGTCGCTGGGCGGCGTCGAGTCGCTCATCGAGCACCCCGCCTCCATGACCCACCGCTCAGTTCCGGAGGAAGAGCGGCGACGGCAGGGAATCACCCCGGGCCTGGTGCGCCTGGCGGTGGGGTGCGAGGACGTGGAGGACCTCCTGGCCGACCTGGCGCAGGCATTCTCCCGGGTCGACTCGCCGGCCTGAACCTCGGGTACCAGGTACAGCCATCTTAGCGATTTGGAGTCGGGAGCTGCGGGGTTTGTGCCTGCGGCCGTGCCGCTGGGTGCGCGGGCCTCCGGCCCGCCCTCACCGTTGGTATGGCTTGCCCCGGCCGGAACGGTGGCCGTTTCCGTGCCCGTGTCCGTCTCGATACCCGTGGCCCTGGCGGTGTCCGTGCCCGTAACGGCAAGGAGGCCCGGAGGCGAGGAGCTCGCGTGCTTCCGGCGGTCTGCCCGCCCCCGCGCGGCAACGGAAGGCCGACACGAGCGACGCGCGGCGAGGGCTGTAGTGGTGGTCAATTCCGCCGGCAGCAGTCACCCGAATATCCAGCGGCAGAGCAGTACGGCGGCCACCACGCCGGCCAGGTCGCCGGCCAGGCCGGCGGCCACGGCGTGGCGGGTGCGGCGGATCCCCACCGCCCCGAAGTACACCGCCAGGACGTAGAAGGTGGTCTCGGTGGAGCCGTAAAGGGTGGCGGCGAGGCGACCGATGAACGAGTCGGGGCCGTGGGTTTTCATCAGCTCGGTGACCACGCCCAGTGTGCCGCTGCCGGACAGGGGCCGCAAGAGGGCCACCGGCAGCACTTCCGCGGGCATCCCCAGCGCCGCGGTAACCGGCGACAACGCTGTCACGAACAGATCCATGGCGCCGGAGGCACGGAACATGCCCACGGCCATCAGGATAGCCACCAGGTAGGGGATGATCCGGAGAGCCACGCCGAACCCCTCCTTGGCCCCGTCGATGAACACCTCGTACACCTTCACCCGCCGCACCGCCGCCAGCAGGGGGATGGCCAGCAGCAGCAGGGGGATGAGCCAGGTGGAGGCGGCGCGGGCGAACTCGGCCAGGCTCACGGGTCCTCCCCTCGGTGCTCGGGCGGCGGCAGGCGAAAGGGCCGTAGCCGGGCCAGCAGCCTGGCGGCGGTCACGGCAGCCACGGTGGCGCAGCAGGAGGCCAGCAAGGTGGGCAGCACGATCTCGGTGGGATCGGCGGAGCCCAGGCTGACCCGAACGGCGATGATGGTGGCCGGCACTACGGTGATGCAGGCGGTGTTGAGGGCCAAAAAGGTCACTTGGGCGTCGCTGGCGGTGTCGGGTCTGGGGTTCAAGCGCTGCAGCTCCTCCATGGCCTTGAGGCCTAACGGGGTGGCGGCGTTGCCCAGGCCCAGCCAGGAGGCGGCGATGTTGAGCAGCATCGCCCCCAGGGCGGGGTGTTCGGCAGGTACGTCGGCGAACAGGCGCCGCGCCAGCGGCCGGATGGCGCGGGCGAGCAGGCGGACGGAGCCGCCCGCCTCGGCGATGCGCATGAGGCCGAGCCACAGTGTCATGATCCCGACCAGCCCGAAGGAGATTTCCACCGCGGTGCGGGCGCCGTCAAAGGCGGCCCGGGTAACCGCCTCCAGGCGGCCGGTGAGGGCACCCACCAGAACCGAAATCGCCACCAGGGCCAGCCAGATCCAGTTGAGCACGGGGGGACGCTAGCAGACGTGGGGGGCGGCGGTCGAGGGTGACCGGGCGGCAGGGGCGGCTGCGCCCCCCTCCAGGAGCACCTCCCGGGCGATGCGCACGGCGCCGCCGTGGGCCTCCACCCCCAGGGCCGCCAGCACGTCCCGCAGCCCCACCCCGGCCTCCCCCCCGGCGCGGGCACGGAGGGTGACGAGCAGGTCGTCGCCCTCCCGCTCCCACGCCAGCACGCCGGGCAGGGGCGGGGTGGCCGGCCAGGGGGTGCCCCCGTTGGCGGGGCGCAGGTGGTAACGCAAGGCAACAATCTCCTTCCCGAGGCCCGGCGCGCCGGCGCGCCGCGGCTCCACCCCCTGGAGCTCCACCCCCGGTGGCAGCACGGCGTTGGCCGCGAGGACCATTTCGGGGGTCACGCGGTCGCAGCACTCCACCTCGAAGTAGTCCTTCCGGGCCTCCTGCCCCACCCCCAGGGCCGGCCCCATGGAGAGGCGGATGTGGGGATTGTACCCCTCCGTGTAGCGAACCGGCCACCCCGCTGCCCGCAGGGCCCGCTCGAAAAGGTCCATGACGTTGCGGTGGGACAGCCAGCGGGCGTCGCCGCGCTTGACGAACGACACCCGCACCCGCGCCGACGCCGGCGGTTGGGTGGCGGGGGCGGCGGGGGGCAACAGACGCGGGGCCGGCCGCAGCCGGTACGCGGCGTTGCGGGCGCGGGCCCGCTCGGGGGCGGCCTCCCCCGGCAACGCCAGGCTGGTCGGGGCCAGCTGGGTGTCGGCGCCGTCGCCGGGGATACCGCAGCGCAGGCAGTCCCCCCAGCGGCAGTCGGGGGTGGTGTGCTCGGCCAGGGCGCGCCGCAGCTCGGCCTTGAGGTAGCCCTTGCGCACCCCCGGATCGATGACCTCCCAGGGGAGGGTGGCGGCCAGGTCCCGCCTCCCCAGCTCCGCCTCCAGGTCCACCCCCTGCTCCCGGCCGGCCTGCCACCAGGCGGGGAGGTTGGCGAACTCGCGCCAGCCGTCGAAGACCGCCCCCAGGTCGTGGGCGCGGGCGATCACTGCCGCAAGGCGCCGGTCCCCCCGGGCCAGCAACGCCTCCAGGGCAGACTCGGCGGGATCGTTCCAGGTCAGCCGGGCCCCGGGGATGGAGCGGAAGAGGCTGCGCAGCAGACCGATGCGGCGCTCCAGCTCCCCCACCGGGCCGAAGGGCTCCCACTGGAAGGGGGTGAAGCTCTTGGGCACGAAGGGCCCCACGGACACCTTCACCTCGGGGCGGCGGCAACCGGCCCGGCGGCCGGCGGCCAGGATCCCCCGGGCCAGCTCGGCCAGCTCCTTGACGTCGGCGTCGGTCTCGGTGGGAAGGCCCACCATGGCGTATACCTTGATGAGCTGCCAGCCGCGGGAGAAAGCTACCTCAGCGGCGGCCAACATGTCGGCGTTGGTGAAGGTCTTGTTGATCACCCGCCGGAGCCGGTCAGAGCCGGTCTCCGGGGCGAAGGTGAAGCCCGCCTTGCGTACCCGGGAGACGGCGTCGGCCAGCGCCACCGAAAACGAGTCGGCGCGCAGGGAGGGCAGGGACACCCCCACCCGGCGCGGCGCCAGCGCCTCCGCCAGATGGTGGGCGAGGGGCTCGATCTGGGAGTAGTCGGCGCTGGAGAGGGACAAGAGCCCCACCTCCTCGTACCCGGTGGCCGCCACGTGGGCCAGCATCCGCTCCAGCACCACCTGCGGGTCGTGCTCCCGCACTGGCCGGTACCAGTACCCCGCCTGGCAGAAGCGGCACCCCTGGGTGCACCCGCGCACCACCTCCATGCCCAGGCGGTCCTGCACCACCTCCACCGCGGGCACGACCGGGACGGGGGGTACGTCGGCGCCGTCCAAGGCTTCCACGAACACCCGCCGTACCGGCAAGGGCGCAGCAGGGTCGGTGGCCTCCCAGCGCCCCCCCCGGGCTGGGTGGGATGCAGGGGTATAGCGGTAAAAGCGGGGCACATAGAACCCCCCCTGGCGGGCCAGGGCCCGTAGCAGTTCCACCCGAGAGACCCCTGCTGTTCTAGCCTCCTTGAGGGCGGCCAGCAGCCGCCGCAGCAGCACCTCCCCGTCACCGATGGCGAAGATGTCGAAGAACTCCGCCACCGGTTCGGGGTTGGCCATGCAGGGGCCGCCTCCCACGATGAGCGGGTGGTGCTCGGCGCGCGCGGCGGCCCAGCGGGGCAGGCCGGCCAGGTCCAGCAGATAAGGGACGTTGACGTAGTTGAGCTCGGTTTGCAGGGTGATGCCAATGACGTCGAAAGCCGCCGCCGGCTGGAAACTTTCCAGGGAATAGAGGGGCACCCTGGCGGCCCGCATGGCCGCCGCCATGTCCGGCCAGGGGGCAAAGGCCCGCTCGCACAGTACCCCCGCGGTGGCGTTGGCGATGTGGTAGAGGATGCGGGTGCCCTGGTGGGACATGCCGATGCCGTACTCGTCGGGGAAGGCCAGCAGCAGTCGCACCTCGGCTTCCTCCCAGGGCTTGCGGGTGAGGTGGCGCTCCAGCCCCAGGTAGCGGCCGGGGCGCTGCACCGTGGGCAGGATGCGCTCCAGCCGCGCCCGTAGCTCCGTCGGGTCGAGGAGGTTCATCATGGTTAGGAGTTTAGCGCAAAGACCGAGTCGCAGAAACAGAGGCTCGCCCCGGGGGCGAGGGCCTCACCCCAGGCGGGCCAGCTCCTCCCGGATCATGCGCTGGTGCTCCACCTCGGCCAGGCGCAGCTCCTCGAAGAGGTCGGCCACGGCAGGGTCGGTGTGGTACTCCAGGGCCCCGGCGTAGTAGTCGTGGGCCTTGACCTCGGCGGAGAGGGCCAGCTCCAGGGCCTGCCGCAGGGTGATGGCCGGGTAATTTTGGCGGTAGTCGATGGCCTCGATCTCCCAGAAGACCACGTCGCGCACGTGCGCCGGGGCGTCGCCGAAAAGCTCCCTGCGGCGGGTGGCCAGCCGCTCCCCGTGCCGCAGCTCGCGGCGCGCCATGGCGCGGAAGAACTCGGCCGCGTCCCCGGCTCCGCGGCGGTCCATCTCGTCGGCCAGCTCCTGGTAGCGGTCGTGGGCCTCCCGCTCCACGAAGGTGGCGATGTCCAGCACGTCCTGCGGCGCCAGCTTGGCGAAGTCGATCTCGAGCCCCATCTGTCCCCTCCCGGGCGGGGTGCCGTGCCGCCCCTCCCGCCGCACTGTGCCGCGCCGCGCCGCATCCTGTCAAGCCACGCCTGGACCTCGCCGGCACCGGCACGGTCGCGGACACGGTCACGGCTTTGAGTAGGTCGGTCGTGTCAAGCGGGGGGGCGGGGGGGAGCGGCTGGGGTCGGTGAGGCGGTAGACGAGCGGCGCGGCCGGGAGGGCTTGCAGCCCTGCGAAGCGGCGCGGCCGACCGGCCGGGCAGCGAGGCAGGATGGTGAAGCCGGAGCGCCTTCGGTTCGGGTGACTGCCGCTCATCCGTCTCTTCGCACTCTGGGTGGCCTTCGTGGAGGCCGGTGCAGTATGGGAGGCGTTCAGCAGGGGGCGCTCCCATCGGACACGCGAGCTTCGGC
>CALEVZ010000018.1 GCA_937924755.1 uncultured bacterium | reverse complement strand
CGCGCGGGGCGCGCGGATTGAAACTAGTCTCCGTGCCGCACCAACGAGCGATACTCCATGTCGCGCCCCGCGGGGGGCGCGCGGATTGAAACGGTTTATATTGGTTCTATTAATATGCGCATACCGGAGTCGCGCCCCGCGCGGGGTGCGCGGATTGAAACCCAGTCGCGCCTCCGCTGCTCCTCTGAGGGCGCGCGGATTGAAACTCTTCTTTTTTCGATTGGCTAGATGACTGCGCAAAGGCCGCCCCGCGCACAGGGCGCGCGGATGGAAAAGGTAGCTTCGCATGTGAGAGCTCACCCTGCAGGCCTTCAGTGATAGGGGTGAGCGGGCAGGAGTTGGGGCCTCCCGTTCGGGGGGATGGCGAGCTCCGCCCTGGAGGGGCGAAGGGGTGGTATGCGGGATGGATGTTCTGCGACGCAAGTCCCGCGTTTTTCATCTTGCGGCAAGCGCGCCGGCCTGCGATGATCAATATCCGCGCGTGCCGCGGGAAGGTGGTGCGGATGGGCGGTTTCCGCAGTCTTCTCCAACGCCTCCGGGGAGGGGGGGGAGGCTCGCCGCTGTCGTTGCGGGCGCGCGTGGCGGTGTTCCGCGAGCTGCTTCACGCCAACAACCAGGCCCTGGGGTACCTCGCCGAGATCCAGCAGACCCTTGCCGGGGAGCGGCCGGCCACGGCGCGGGAGGTGCAGCGGTTGCTGGCCGGCGTCTCGGTGCAGACTTACCGCATGGTCAACAACCTCGAACGCATGACGGGACGGCCGCAGCCGCAGCTCGAGCGCACCTTCGCCCGCCTGCGCGAGGCCATCACCCGCAAGGCAGAGGTGGTGCCGACGCTCAGGGAGGTGGGGTTGGTGGTGTCTCTGGATGAGGTGGATGCCTCCCTGGTGGAGGTGGTGGGGCAGAAGAGCGGCTTTCTGGGGGAGGCGCGCCGCGTCCTGGGCGGGCGAGTGCCGCAAGGGGTGGCCACCACGGTGCACGCCTACGAGGCGTTGCTGGCGGCCGACGGCCTCGGGGACCGGCTGGCGGCCATCATGAGCGGCGTGGACGGGGAGTCGGTGGAGGCCTGCTTCGCCGCCTCGGCGCAGGCCACCCAGGCGATTCTGGCAGCCCGGGTGCCGGCCGAGCTGGAGGAAGCGCTGCGCCAGGCGGTGGCGGCGTTACCGGGGGGTGATGGGTTGCGGTTGGCAGTGCGCTCCTCGGCGCTGCAGGAGGGGGGGCCGGAGATGTCCTTCGCCGGTCAGTACCGCTCCCTGCTCAACGTCGAGCGGTCCGGGGTGGTGGACGCCTTCAAGGAGGTGGTGGCATCCAAGTACTCGCCCGAGGCCATCACCTACCGGCTGCAGCGGGGCTTTGCCGACGCCGAGGTGGCCATGTGCTGCTGCATCCTCGCCATGGTGCCGGCGCGCGCCGCCGGGGTGCTTTATTCGGCCAACCGCACGGCGAGGGGGCCAGCGGTCCTGGTGCAGGCGGTTCGCGGGCTGGGGCTTGCCGCGGTGGACGGGTCGGCGGCGCCCGATTCACTGCTGGTGGATCGGCGCAGCCTCCGGGTGGTGGGACGGCGACGGGGTGAGCAGCGGGAGGTGATCCGCGCCGCTGCCGGCGGCGGCACCGAGCGGGTCTCGGTGGCTCCCCCGGCATCTGCCGAGGTGTTGACTGATGCGGAGGCGGTGGAGCTGGCGAGGGTGGCCCTGGCCCTGGAGCACGCCCTGGGAATGCCTGTGGACATGGAGTGGGCGCTGGACGGCGCGGGCGAGCCCTGGGTCTTGCAGGTACGGCCGCAACCGGAGCATGGGGAGGAGGCGGGCGGCACCATCGCCGAGCCCGTCGCGGGAGCCCCGGTGCTGGTGGGGGGAGGGTCGCGGGTGAGCGGCGGCGCTGCCGCCGGGCCGGTGCATCGGGTGGAGAGCGACCTGGATATCCTGCGCTGCCCGGCCGGGGCGGTGCTGGTCACCCGGGAAGCCAGGCCTCGCTTCGCCGTGCTGCTGCCTAAAGTGGCGGCGGTGGTGGCGGACATGGGTGAGGTCACCGGCCACCTGGCCACCGTGGCGCGGGAGCTCGCCGTGCCAGCGCTGTTTGCCACCCGTCGGGCGACCGAGCTGCTGCCGCCAGGGGAGGTGGTCACGGTGGACGCCGATGCCGGGGTGGTGTACCAAGGCCGGGTGGAGGAAGCGCTGGCGCGGGTGGCAGCGCGCCCGCGGCCGTCCTTCGCCAACCCCAACGTGGAGCGGCTGGCGGCGGTGGCGGAACTCATTGTCCCCCTCACCCTGCGCGACCGCCTGGCAAGCGGCTATTCGCCGGGCAAGTGCAAGACTCTGCACGACATCATTCGCTACTGCCACCAGGCCACGGTGGAGGCGATGTTTGCCGCCGGGGACCGGGCGTCCCGCGCCGGCGAGCGCCTGTACAAGCTGGTGTCCGATGTGCCCATCGATTGCCGGCTGCTGGATTTGGGAGGCGCGGTGCGGGCCAGCGCTGAGCCGGGCGAGATCACTCTCGCCGATGTGACCTCCCGCCCGCTGCGCGCCCTGTGGCGCGGGATGACCGATCCGCGGGTTTCCTGGAACGTAACCAAGCCCGTGTCCCTGAAGGGATTCGCGTCGGCGATCGTGAACTACAACTTCGACCAGGACGCGCGCCTGCGGGCCATGGGCGAGCCCTCGTACGTCTTTGCCTCGGACGAGTACTTGAATCTAAACTCCCGCATCGGGTATCACTTTTCGACGGTGGACGCGAGCATCACCCCCCGCGAGGAGTCCAATTACGCTTCGTTCCGTTTCGTGGGGGGGTCAACCGGCATTGACCAGCGCAGCCGGCGGGCGGAGCTTATTCGCCGGCTTCTGGCGGCACGCGGGTTCGAGACCGACTGTCGTGCCGATCTGGTGAACGGGCGAGTGCGCTTCCGGCCCGCCGCCGAGATGGAGGAGCTGCTGGTGTACGTGGGTTTGCTGATGACCTACGTCAACCACCTGGACATGGTGCTGACTTCCGATGCCCTGGTGGCGCGGTTCGCCGAGGCGTTTTTGGCCGGCGACTACGGCTTCAAGGGGGAGGTGGGCGGTGCCGTCTAACCCCTACCGCCGCATGCGCCGACAGATGGTGGCCGTGCTGCTGGCCTTCGGGCTGGTGCCCCTGCTGGCCATGGGGGTGGCGGGGTACGTGGCCAACCGCGCCGCCATCGAGACGCGGACGCGCAACCTGCTGGAGGCCATGGTGAAGAACCGCAAGGCCACCATCGATCTTTTCCTCGAGGACCGCATGCGGGATCTGGAGCTGGTGGCGGCTTCGTTTTCGGCCGAGGCGCTGACCGACGAGGCGAGGCTGGATGCGCTCCTGGCGCAGCTGCGCCGTGAGCATGGGGGGATCATCGATCTCGGCCTCATCGACTCCGAGGGTGTGCACCGCGCCTACGTCGGGCCGTACAACCTGCGCGACCGCATCTACAGGGACCAGGACTGGTTCGAGCACGTCATGGTGCAGGGGCGCTACGAGTCGGACGTGTTCCTGGGGTTCCGGCGCTTCCCCCACATGGTCATGGCGGTGCGCAAGCGCGATGCCGGGCGCGATTGGGTGCTGCGGGCGACCATCGACACCGGCATGCTCTCGGCGCTGGTGCGGGAAGGGGGGATCGAGTCGGGGGCCGAGGTCTTCATTCTGAATCGGGCCGGAGAGTACCAGACGGCGACGGCGGCGCACCACCAGCTGATGGCCCGCTCGGATCTGGGCCCCTTGCCGGTGCACTCGGGGGTGCGGGTGGTGGAACGGCGCCGAGGAGGGAGCACGGAGTTCATCGCCACCATCTGGCTGCGGGGCGGTGCCTGGGTGTTGGTGGCGCGGCAGGAGGCACCGGGGTTGTCGCAGCTGCTCAACGCCCACCCGGCGGTGCTAGGGGTTTTCATCGCCGGGCTGGTGCTCGTGCCGCTGCTCGCCCTGGTGGTGGTGAAGGCCCGGTTGCGGCAGATCCGGGCCATGGAGATCGAGCGGGCGAGCCTTTTCGAATCGGCGGCGCAAGCGCAGAAGATGGCCGCCATCGGTCGTCTGGCGGCCAGCGTGGCGCACGAGATCAACAACCCTCTGGCCATCATCGACGCACAGGTGGGTGTGCTCTCCGACTCGCTGGACGATCTGTCGGGGGTGGGCGAAGCCTCGGAGTGGCGCGCTCGCCTGGCCAAGATCGGCGCCCAGGTGGATCGCGCGCGCAAGGTGACCCACCGGTTACTGGGCTTTTCCCGCCGGCTGGGGCCGGATATCGAGCCGGTGGATGTGGCCGCGGCGCTGGAGGAAACGGTGTCGTTCGTGGAGCGAGAGGCGCTCGCTTCGTCCATTCGCATCGTGCGGGAGGTGGAGCGCGACCTGCCCCTGGTCCGCACCAGTCTGGCGCAGATGCAGCAGGTGTTCTTGAATCTGATCAACAACGCCATTGACGCGGTGGGCGCGGGTGGCGAGGTACGCACGAGAGTTCGCGCGGTCAAGGATGGCGTCGAGGTGACCATCGCCGACAACGGGCCGGGAATCCCGCCGCGGGATCTGGAACGCATCTTCGAGCCGTTCTTTTCCACCAAGAGCGGGGAGCGGGTGCACAGCGGCCTGGGCCTGGCGATCTGCAAGGACGTGATGCAGACGCTGGGAGGACGTATCTCGGTGGCGAGCACGGTGGGCAAGGGAACCTGTTTCACCTTGTGGTTCCCGCTGGAAGCGGAGGTAAGGGATGTCGGACCTTAGGCTACTGTTGGTTGACGACGAGGTGGAGTTCCTGGAGCCGACCGCGGCCCGACTGGCGCGGCGCGGCGTTGAGTGCACCGCCGTGACAAGCGGGGAGGACGCCGTCCGGGAGCTGGAGGCCAACGCCTTCGACTGTGCCGTGGTGGACGTGAAGATGCCCGGGATGGATGGGCTCGAGCTGCTGCGCCGCATCACCCGCGACTTTCCCGACGTGCCCGTGATCCTGTTGACCGGCCACGCCTCGGTGGAACTGGGGGTGAAGGGGATGGAGCTGGGTGCCTTCGAGTATCTGCTGAAGCCGGTGGAGTTTGACGTCATGCTCGACACCATCCGGCGCGCCGCGGCGATGCGCTCGGCGTGATGGGCGGTTGGCTCACTCGGCTGCGCAGCTTCTTTAAGCCCGCCAGGAGCGGTGGTCCGGTTGTCGGTTCCGCCGCCTTCCGGCTCAAATACGAGCGCTTCCGCGAGTTGCTGTCCCTCAACGACGCCGCTCTGCAACTGTACGCCGACCTCGAGGATCTCCTCGCTTCTTCCGAAGCGTTCGCCCTTGATTCCACCCTCCAGCGCACCCGCAAGGCGGCCCTCGACGTCTTCGTGATGGTGAAGAACCTGAACCAGATCGCTGGGGGCCAGTACTACGACCTCTACGACGCCATGCAGCGCATCTCTGGCCAACTGGACGCCGAGTTCCTGCGCCTGCGTGGGGCCGCCCAGGGGCCGCTGGTGCTTCCTCTATCCCAGTTGCGGGCGAGTGACGTGCCCGCCGCCGGTGCCAAGATGGCGAATCTGGGCGAGGTGGCCAGTCGCTGCGGCCTCGCTGTGCCGGAAGGCTTCGTCATCTCGACGGCGGCGTTCTCGCGTTTCATGGCCGAGAACGAGCTGTGGGAGCGCTGCGAACGCCTGGAAGGGGTGCTGGAGTCACACGGCCAGGAGGCTCTGGCCGAGGCCTGCGCCGAAGTGCACGAGGCGATTCTTGCCGCGGCGCTGCCCCGGGAGCTCGAGACGGCCATCGAGAATACCTTCGAGCGCACCTTCGGTGGCGAGAACGTACGGGTGGCCATGCGTTCCTCGGCGGTGGGAGAGGACGCGGTGGCCGCTTCGCACGCCGGGATTTACTACTCCCAGCTCAACGTCCGGCGGGGCGAGGTGGCCGCGGAGTATCGCCGGGTGATCGCCTCGGCGTTTTCCCCGGTGGCGGTGGCGTACCGTCTGGAGCGCGGGTTGACCGCCGGCGAGTCGGCCATGGCGGTGGGGTGCCTGCGCATGGTGGAGCCGCGGGCGGCCGGGATCATGTTCTCCCGCCACCCGGAGGATCTGGAGCGGGATGAAGTGATGATCGCTGCAACCTCGGGGGTGGCCGCCGGGGTGGCGGCCGGCACCGAAGGGGGCAGTGTGTGGACGGGGACGCTGGGCGGCCGGTTCGAGGGCGAGGGGACGTTGCTCTCCCAGGAGGACCTGCTGCGCCTGGCGGCGGCGGCGCGGACGCTAGAGGCTCACTTCCGGTCTCCCCAGGATGTGGAGTGGGCCATCGACCGGGGGGGCAGGTTGTTCATCCTGCAGACCCGGCCCATGGTGCCCGTGGCACCCGACATCGTCGAGGACGCCACCCTGACCGAAGGCCTGCCGCTGCTGCTGGAGGGGGGCGCGGTGGCTTGCCAGGGACTGGGGGGCGGCCCGGTGGTCGTCGTCACGAAAGCGGACGATCTGCGCGGCTTCCCGGCGGGGGGAGTGCTGGTGGCGCGGCATTCGTCGCCCAAGTTCCTGCAGGTGATGAACCGCTGTGCCGCCATCGTCACCGAGGTGGGCTCTCCCACCGGCCACATGGCGATTCTGGCACGGGAGATGGGGGTACCGGCCCTGGTGGGCGTGACGGGGGCGCTGGCGAGGCTGTCGGAGGGCCAGGCGGTAACGGTGGATGCGCGGGCGCGGCGGATCTTTGCCGGGCTGCCGGCCGACGGCAAGGCGGGCCGACGTCGGCGGCCGGTGCGGGGGGACTCCCCGGCGGTGCAGGCCCTGGGGCGGATCGCCGCGCTGGTGACTCCTCTTTACCTGACCGATCCGGCGGCGCCGGAGTTCGCCCCCGCCCACTGCCGCACCTTGCACGATATCACCCGCTTCGTGCACGAGAAGGCCTTTGAGGTGATGTTCCACTTCGGCGACGCGGCCGGGGAGGACCGGCACAACTCCTACCGTCTGGCCGCCGAGTTACCGATCGAAATTCGCGTCTTTGATGTGGGTGGGGGGCTCGCTGAGGAAACTTACGTCGGACACACGGTGCCCGTCTCCGCCGTCACCTCGGTGCCCATGCGGGCGTTTCTCGAGGGCATGTTGGACCCCCGCCACGCCTGGCGCCACCCGCGACCCGTGTCGGTGAAGGGTTTTCTGTCGGTGCTGGGGGAGAGCATGGCCGGTCCGCCTCCCCAAGCGCAAAAGCTGGGCCGGCTGTCCTACGCCATCATTTCGGACCGCTATCTGAACTTCTCCACCAAGGCCGGGTACCACTTCTCCACCGTCGACAGCTACTGCGGTCACAGTACCAACAAGAACTACATCCACTTCCGCTTCTCGGGCGGGGCCGCCGACGCGCAACGCCGCGCCAGGCGCATCGTCTTCCTCACCAGGGTTTTGGAGGCGCTGGAGTTCCGCGTCAAGGCCAAGGGTGAAATCCTACATGCGCGGCTAGACAAGTACGAGGAGGAGGTCATCATCAAGCGGCTGGAGGATCTCGGTCGCATCACGATGTGCGCCCGGCAGCTGGACATGCTGATGGACAGCGACTCCAGCCCCGAGTTTTTTGCCCGGGCATTTCTCGCCGGCGAGCTGGACAAGTTCTACTGACAGGCTGTCCTGCTCGAGCGGGCGGCGATCAGTGGAGCTCGATTCCCCATAGATCGTGGACGTGGATGATCCCCAGCACCGTGCGGTCGGGCGCGGCCACCACCAGCGAGGTGATGCGCTTCTCCTCCAGGAGGCGCAGCGCCGCGGTGGCCAGGGCGTCTGGCGCGATGGTAACCCCTCCGGGGTGCATCACCTCGCCGGCGGTGAGCGAGAGGGGGTTGGCGTGGGCCTCCATGAGGCGGCGCAGGTCCCCGTCGGTGATGACTCCCAGGAGTTTGGCCTCGTCGTCCTGCACCGTGGTGATGCCGAGGCCCTTGCGGGACATCTCGTAGATGACGTCCTTCATGGCGGCGGTGGGTGGCACCCGCGGCACCTCCTCGCCGGCGTGCATGAGGTTCTCCACGGTGCGCAGGCGCAGACCCAGCTTGCCGCCCGGGTGGAGCCGGGCAAAATCCTGAGGCTGAAAGCCCTTGCGCACGGACAGGGCGATCGCCAGGGCGTCGCCGAGGGCCAGCGAGGCGGTGGTGGAGGCAGTGGGGGCGAGGTTGTTGGGGCATGCCTCACGGGTGACGCCCAGGTCCAGGTGGATGTCGGCGTGACGTGCCAGCGGCGAGGAAGGGTTGGAAGTCAGCGCCACCAGGGGCGTGCCCAGGCGTTTGAGGTACTCGACCAAGCGCAGCAGCTCGTCGGTGGTGCCGGAGTTGGAGATGGCCACCACGACATCGGCGGAGGTCACCATGCCCAGATCGCCGTGGATCGCCTCGGCGGGGTGAAGGAACATCGCCGGCGTGCCGGTGGAGGCCATGGTGGCGGCCAGCTTGCGGCAGATGATCCCCGACTTGCCCATCCCCGTCCACACCACGCGGCCGCGGCAGCTGGCCAGGAGGTCCACGGCCCGGGTGAACGTGTCATCCAACCTGTCTCTTAAACGAAGGATGGCCTCCGCCTCGGTCTGCAGCACCTCGCGCGCCAGCTGCACCGACATCGTGCCGCCTCCCGTCAGAACTCGCGATCGATGACGTAGCGGGGGGCCTCGGCGAGGGCGTCCCGCTCGATGCCGCCGGGCAGGGTGACGGCGCAGGCGGTGGCTCGCTCGGCGAAGCTCATGGCGACCCGACGCACTTCCTCCACGATACCGTGGCGATCCAGGAGAGCGCGGATGTCGCTTTCGGCGTCGGCGCTCAGATGCCCGGTGGTGAGTACCTGGGCCAGCGTCGCCCGTTCCCAATCTCGCAGGCGCGGGAGGAGCCGGATGAACGGCAGGGTGAGCTTGCCCTCCCGGAGGTCGGAAAACACCGGCTTTCCCAGACTCGATTCGGAGGCGGTGAGGTCCAAGAGGTCGTCGGCAATTTGGAAACAAACCCCCAGATGGGTGCCGTACTCCATGAGGGTGTCGCGGTGGCGAGCGAAGGCGGGCTCGAAGAGGGCGGGGATGGAGGTGGCCGCCGCGAAAATGCCGGCGGTTTTCCGGCGCACGATGTCCATGTAGGTGGCCTCGTCGGTGTCGAGTCGGCCACTCATCCTGAGACCGATCATTTCCCCTTCGATCATCTCAATGGTGGCCCGAGACAGCACGCGCATCACCGGGACGTCATCCACCTCCAGCGCCAACTCCATGGAGCGGGTGTACAGCCAGTCCCCCAACAACACCGTCAACTGATTGCCCCACTTGTGGTTGGCCGTGGGACGACCGCGCCGCAGGGCGGCGTGGTCGATGATGTCATCGTGCACCAGCGTGGCGGTATGAATCATTTCGATCACTGCCCCGTAGCGCACGTCCCGGTCCCCTTGGTAGCCCAGAAGTCGTGACACCAGCAGGACCATGGCGGGTCGCAGTCGTTTGCCGCCACCTTCGAAGACGTAGGAGCCGGCCTCGCGGACGGAATCCGGCGCCTCGGCCAGTTGCGCGCCGATGAACCGCTCCACCTCCGCCAGACGGGGCGTGATGAGCTTTAGGGCGTTGGCCATTGCCCCGCTTCCCAAGCGCACTGCCGCAGCGGTACTTGCGTTCAGCGTGTACTCCCTCCCGTGGCCCCGCGGCCACCCCTCATGGTAGTGGGAACGGCGCGACCTGTCATCCATCTTCCGGCATGCACGGCAACTCCCCGGGGAGCGAAGGGGAAAAGATGCTGTCGGGAAGAGCGGTGCGGCGCCGCCAGCGCTGGAAGCGGAACTCGTTGCGATCGCCGGTAGTGTCGTGCACCACCACGTCCGCAGGCAGGTTGTCGCTTCCCAGCCGCACCTCGATGCGGGAGATGCCCTCCGTCCGGCGCCGCGGCGTGAGGATGAGCGTGCGGTCAACCGCCTCGATCTGGAAAGCGGAGCGTGCCGCCCCGGGGTCCAGGATTGCCGCCAGCGGCAGGCGATCCAGCGTGTCCTGTGCCAGCCGCACGGCCTCGCAGGTGCCCGCTTCGACGTCGATCAATCGCGCCACCGTCTCGCGCACCGCAAACACCCGCCTGGAGTACTCGAAGCGCACCCGGTCGGGGGGTCGCAGCAGCAGGGTGCCGGTCTCCTCCGTGCCGCGGGTGAACCCGGCGGGCACGTAGCGCTGGGTGAACGTCGCCTCCCACGCCGGCGAGGCGCGCAGGGCCACCGCCACAGCCTCCAGTTCGGCGACCGGCGGGGCGGCGAGCGCCACGACGAGAAGCAGCGGGGACACGGTCAGTGGCGGAAGTGCCGGCGGCCGGTGAAGACCATGGCGAGTCCGAGACGGTCGGCGGCGGCAATGACCTCGGCGTCGCGAATGGAGCCCCCGGGCTGGGCGATGGCGCTCACCCCCCCGGCGGCCAGCGTTTCGACTCCATCGGGAAAGGGGAAAAAGGCATCGGATCCAGCGGCGGTTCCGGCGAGGGAAAGCCCGGCGGCGCGCGCCTTGTCGAGGGCGATGCGGCAGGAGTCCAGGCGGCTGGGCTGGCCGGCGCCCACCCCCACGGTGGCGTTGGGCGAGGCGACGACCACGGCGTTGGAAAGGGCATGCTTGGCCACTCGCCAGGCGAGCGTCATCGCTCTCTGCTCCTCTTCCGTGGGGCTGCGGCGGGTCACCACCTGCCAGCTCTCGTCCCACCCCTCGTCGGGGTCCTGCACCAGCAGGCCGCCGTCAATGACCCTCAGCCGGGGCAGGCCGGCCTGGGGTGGAGGGGCCAGGAGAACCCGCAAGTTCTTCTTGGAGCGAAACACTTCTTCGGCTTCCGCCGTCAACTCACCGGCCACCACCACCTCGGCGAAGAGCTGATTGATTGCCCGCGCCGCCTCGCCGTCCACTGGCAGGGTGGAGGCAATCACACCGCCGAAGGCCGACACCGGGTCGCAGGCGAGGGCGCGGGCGTAGGCCTCGGCAGCCGACCGGCCGAGCCCCACGCCGCAGGGTGCGGCGTGCTTGATGATGGCCACCCCGGGGGCGGGCAGGTCGTGCACCAGCCGCCAGGCCCCGTCGGCGTCCATGAGGTTGTTGTAGGACAGCCCCTTGCCCTGAAGCTGGCGAAACGCCCCGAGGCCAGAGGCGGCAGGTGCGCGAGCCAGCACGGCGCTCTGGTGGGGGTTTTCACCGTAGCGCAGGTGAACCTCTCGCGCCTCCAGCCACGGCGCCACCGCCTCATAGAGGGGTGAACGGGGAAGCTCGAGAAAGCGCGGCAGGGCGGCAGCGATAGCGGCGTCATAGGCGGCGGTGTGGCGAAAAGCCTTGAGGGCGAGTCGCTGGCGAAAAGCCAGGCTGCCTCCCCCGGCCAGATCCTCCAGCACCGCCCGGTAGTCGTCCGGGTCGACGACGACGGTTACATGGCGGTGGTTCTTGGCGGCGGCGCGCAGAAGGGACGGCCCACCGATGTCGATGTTTTCGATCACCGCGGCGGTGCTGGCCTCGGGTCGGGCGACGGTCTGGCGGAAGGGGTAGAGGTTCACCGCCACCAGGGCAATGGGGGGCAGACCCAGGTCCTTCAGGACGCCGCGGTGTTCCTCCTCGTCCAGGTCCGCCAGGATCGCCGCGAAAACCATGGGGTGGAGGGTCTTTACCCGGCCGCCGAGGATTTCCGGCGAGCCGGTGAGCGAGGCAACTTCGCGCACCGTCACGCCGGCACGACACAGGACTTCAGCGGTTCCCCCCGTGGAGACAAGATCGAAGTCGAGGGCGGTCAGAGCGCGGGCGAACTCCTCAATGCCCCGCTTTTCGGATACGGATAAGAGAGCCAGGCGATTCACGGGGTTGCGGTTCTCCTTTCCACACCAGGAACGTGTCGGCGGCCTGGGGGATGGCTGGAACCAGTCCGCCGGCCTGGCCCCACACCCACGAGGCGAGGTTCACGAAGTTGGTGGTGGCATGGTTGAGGGTCAACGAGGCCGCGCCGAAGGTGGTGGAGCGATCGTCGAGGAGGTGCCAGTGGGCCGGTCCACCGACGCGGTCCATGTCCTCCCGGATGAGCGACTCCAAAGACGCCAGCAGCTGGCGCTGGCGGGCCAGAAATGGCTGAATGCTGGCCCGGGACGAGCGCAGCAGGCCGTTCTGCTGGCCGTAGAAGACGATAGGTATGCGGGGAAAGGCGCGAGCCATAAAGGAACGAAAAGCCGCGGCGTGAGGGTCAAAACCGCCCACCTCCAGAAACGGCGAGGCGTGGTCCAGGGTGAGGTGGGCGAGCGCCCCGAAGCCGCTGATCACCTCCTCGAAGGGTCGCTGCGCCCGGATCGCCTGGACCAGGCGTTCGCACTGGGCGGTGATCGCCGCATCGATGTTGGGGCTGCCGCTCGCCCGGTGCAGCTCGGCCGGCCAGCGGCCCGCAGCGGCGAAACCGGCGGCAAAAGCCCGTTCGCGGCGAGCCATCTGGCGCGCCAGGTCGGGGGGCAGCCAGGGGAGCGAGCGCCTGCCCAGGTCGGCCTCCAGGGCGGGTGGGTGCAGGGAACAGGTGGCGGCCAAGAGTAGCGCCAGCATCAATGTATTTTAGCCGATGAAGACGGCCGCCTTGAGCGGCGGCCGCGGGAATGCTGGCATTCTGCGGCGACGGGGAGCTGCCCATGCCAGCGAGGCCGGACACCGGCCAGGGGTGGAAAAAGCGAAGGAAAACGTGGTATTATCAACGACTCGGGAGGCGCCCGTGGGCGTCGACACAGCGATGGCGCAGCGGGGTCGGGGTCAGCTCGAGGTACAGCGACGCCGCGATGCGTCCCCGAAGCTCGCGCCTTTCCGGAACGAACTGAATGACTTGTGATACAATCTCGCCCCGCCCCGCATCGGGGCGCGTCTTCATCCGGGGGGTTTGATGGCTGATCTTCTGCAATACCGCACTGCCCCTGACGAACCACTTGATTGCCTTTATCTTGTTACCGCTGAAGGGCACGATTCCGTCAAGGCTCTCGCGCTACCAGCCAAGGAGAAGCAGGTCGTTGCCAATGTGGTCAAAGAGTTGGGTGTGCGCGGCGTGGAGGGGGAGGTGCTGGTCACCGCTAGCTCGATTTCTTCCTACCGCCGTATTGCCTGCTTCGGGATAGGAAAACCCGGCGAGTTCACGGTGCCAGCCATGCGGCGCCTGCTCCGCCGCATGCTGGAACAGGCCGGCAAGAACCACGAGTACCAGATCGCCGTTGCCATACCCCACGTCCCCGACGACGTGGACGCTGCCGACGCGCGAGCCTTCACGCTGGCGGAGCTGGCCCTGGCGGACTATCGCTTCGATCGCTTCCGCTCGCGCCCCGATGAAGCCACCAAGGTGGACGGCGTGCACGTGGTGCCGCTGGTGGGGGAGAGCGAGGAGGAGCTGGGAGCGCTCCTGGACGCGGCGCGCACCATGGATACGCTGGTGCGGCTGGCGCGGGATCTGGGCAACCGCCCCGGCAACGACCTCACGCCAACCCAGTTTGCCGCCGAGGCCACCAAGATGTTCGCTTCGTCACCGGTGCGGGTCACCGCCATGGGCCGCAAGGACCTGGAGAAGGACGGCCTCGGGGGCATCCTGGCGATCGGGCGAGGCTCGGTCGAGGAGCCGCGCCTGCTGCGCTTCGAGTACCGCGCCAAGAAGCCGCGGACCTCGGTGGTGTTGATCGGCAAGGGCGTCACCTTCGATGCCGGCGGGCTCTCCCTCAAACCCGCCGCCAACATGGCGGAGATGAAATACGACATGGCGGGGGCGGCGGCGGTGGTGGCGGCCATGCAGGCGGTCGCGGAGCTCCAGCCGGCGCTGAAGGTGACCGGGCTGGTGCCGGTGGTCGAGAACCTCCCCTCGGGCAGTGCGGTCAAACCCGGGGACATCGTCAGGTTGTGCAACGGCACCACGGTGGAGATCGACAACACCGACGCCGAAGGTCGGGTGATTCTGGCCGACGTTCTGGCCTACTCCGCCCGTTTCCGACCGCAGGTGGCCGTGGATCTCGCGACCCTCACCGGGGCCTGCGTGGTGGCGCTCGGGCACGAGCTGGCCGGTATGTTCTGCAACGATGATGGGCTGGCCGACCAGTTGCAGCGGCTGGGGCGGCTGACCGGCGATCGCCTGTGGCGGCTGCCGCTGCGCCCCGAGTACCGGGAGCTGCTGCGCTCGGAGTGGGCGGACATCAAGAACTCCGGCTCGCGCTGGGGTTCCCTGCCGGCGTCGGCCGCGTTTCTCAAGGAGTTCGTGCCGGAGGGCGTGCGCTGGGCACACCTCGACATCGCCGGGGTGGCCTACTTGCCCAAGAGTCAGAACGGACTTCCCGCCGGGGCGACGGGGTTTGGCGTGCGGCTGCTGGTGGCGCTGCTGCGCGAACTGGCCGAGAAGGACTAGCGACGGACTCCCGTGTGCCTGCTGCTGGCGGTGCGCGACGAGAAAGCCTCCCGCCTGTGGGTGGCGGCCAACCGTGACGAGCACGTGGCGCGGGCCTGGCGGCCGCCGGCACTGCTGGTGACCGATCCGCCGGTGCTGGGCGGGCTCGATTTGGAGGGCGGCGGCAGCTGGCTGGCGGTCAACCTCGCGGCGGGGTTTGTGGTGGGGGTCACCAACGCCCGCCTGGGTGCCCGCCCGGGCCGGCGCTCCCGGGGGCAGCTGGTGCTGGACGCCGCCATGCAGCCCTCGCTGCCGGCCGCGGTGGCTCTCCTTACCGAGGTGGACGCTGGCTCCTACGGGGCCTTTAATCTGCTACTCCTGGATACCACAGCGGCCTTCGTGGCCACCAACTACCCATCGCAACGTATTGACCAGTTGGAGGAAGCTCTCATCGCTTTAGGAAATGAGCCGCTAGGGGCTGAGGGCGGGCGGACGGCGCCGGCGAGGCGTGCGTTGAGCCCGGTGCTCCGGGGAGAAGACGCCGAGATGCCGGCGGCGCTGGCCCGGCTGCTGGCCGATCACCGAGGCGCCGACCCGTTCTGCCGCCACCTCGGGGCGTTTGGAACGGTATCGTCCACCATTTGCGGGCTGCGGGGGGGAATCGTGACCACCTACCTGTTCGCCGCCGGCCCTCCGTGCCGCACCGCGTTCGTGCCGGTGCCGCTGCCGCCCGCCCCCTACTCGTAGCGCAACGCCTCGATGGGATCGAGGCGGGCCGCCTTGGCGGCCGGGTAGATGCCGAAAAAGATCCCCACCAAGCCGGCGAAGATGAACGCCGCCAGCACGATCTGCGGTTGCACCAGCACCGGCCAGCCGCCCAGGCGCGCGATCAGCCGCGCCACCAGCACTCCAATGGCGATCCCCACCACGCCGCCCAGCCCGGAGATGAGCGACGACTCGATGAGGAACTGCCAGCGGATGTCGGCGCGCTTGGCGCCGAGGGCGCGGCGCACCCCGATCTCCCGGGTGCGCTCGGTGACCGATACCAGCATGATGTTCATGATGCCGATGCCGCCCACCAGCAACGACACCGAGGCGATGGCACCCAGCAACATGGTCAGTACCGACGACATCTGCGTCGCCATGGAGGCGATTTCCTGCTGGGAGCGGATGACGAAGTCGTCCTCCTGGCCGCGGGTGAGGCGATGGCGTTGGCGTAAAAGTTGAGTGATCTCGTCGGCGGCGCGATCCATGTGCCGAGGGGAGAGGGCGGAAACCATGATGGTGTGGATGTGGGTGATGCCCAGCAGGCGTTTTTGGGCGGTGGTGTAGGGCACGCAGACGACGTCGTCCTGGTCCTGGCCCATCATCGACCCGCCCTTCTTCTCCAGCACCCCGATGACCCTAAACGGTACCCCCCGCAGCCGCACGACTTCCCCCACCGGATCGGCCTTGCCGAAGAGATTTTCCGCCACCGTGGCGCCCAGCACCATCACCTTGGTGGCCCCGCGCACGTCGCTGTCGCTGAAGTACGAGCCCTTGGCGGTGGCCCAGGCTCGAATGGTGGGATAGTCGGCGCCGGTGCCCTGAACGGTGGTGAACCAGTTACGGTTGCCGACGACGATTTGCCCCGCCGTCCGCACCCCCGGTTCGGCCAGCGCCACCGAGGGGCACTCCCGCTGGATGGCGACGGCGTCCTCCTCGGTCAGCGACTGCACCGATCCGATGCCGTGCCGTACCCCGGAGGCGGAGCGGGAGCCGGGAAAAATGATCATGAAATTGGTGCCCAGGGCGCCGATCTGGGTCTGAATGGCCGCCGAGGCGCCCTGGCCGATGGCCACCATGGCCACCACGCATCCCACGCCGATGATCACCCCCAGCATGGTGAGCAGGCTGCGCATGGGGTTGCGGCGCAACGCGGAGAAGGCGACCTTGTAGGTCTGGGCCAGGCTCAGCATGGCGTGCTACCTCGGCCGCCGACCCATGGGGGTCATGCCGGCGAGTCCCCCCGCCTCGCCGCTCTGGGCGGTGGCCACGCCCACCACCACCCGTTCGCCGCCGCTCAAGGGGCCGTCCTTGATCTCGATGAAGCGCCCGTCGGTGATGCCCGGCGCCAGCCGCACCGGCCGCAGGGGTGCGGCGGGGTCGTCACCGCTGACGTACACCTCCACGGCGGCATCGCGCCGCCGGCCGGGGGAGTCGGAGCGAGGGAAGCCGCCGTCGGGGCTGCGGGCCCCGGCTCCGGAGCCCTCTTCACGGGTGACCTTCAGCCCCAGGATTTCCGGCCGGAAGCGCAGGGCTGCCGAGGGCACGCGCAGGGCGTTCTCCACCCGGGCCACCTCGATCCGCACCTCGGCGGTCATTCCCGGCAGCAGCGTGAGGTCGGGGTTGTCCACGTCCACCATCACCGGATAGGTCACCACGTTGTTGGCGGTCTTGGGGGAAAGACGGACCTGGGCGACGCGACCGGTGAACTCCTTTTCGGGGAAGGTGTCAACGTTGAAGGTCACCGGCTGGCCAACGCGCACCTGACCGATGTCGGCCTCGTCCACATCGCAGGTGAGCTGCATGCGGGTGAGGTCCTCGGCGATGGTGAACAAGGTGGGGGCTTGGAACGAGGCCGCCACCGTCTGGCCGACGTCGTAGTCGCGGGAGACGACGACGCCGTCGATGGGAGCACGGATCACCGAGTAGCGCAGGTTGGTCTCGGCGCGCTCGAGCGCCGCCTCCAGCTCGGAGACCTGGGCCTGCGCCTGATGGAAAAAGGCCCGCGCCGACTCCAGCTGATCCTCCGAGGACAGCCCGGCGTCGTACAACGCCTGCTGGCGACGGTACTTGGCCTGGGCATCCAGGGCGCCGACCCGGGCCCGCTCCAGCTGGGCGCGGGTCTGGTTCACTGCCGCCTCGAAGGGGGTGGGGTCGAGGGTGGCGAGAATCTGGCCCCGGCGCACCCGGTCATTGAAATCGGCGTGCAGGGTGGCGACGATCCCCGACACCTGCGAGCCCACCTTGACCGTGGTCAGGGCGGTCAGCGTGCCGGTGGTGCCCACCACCTGCACGATGGTGCCGCGATCCACGTTTGCGGTGAGGTACTTGGGCGCCTCCGGCGCCTTTTTGCCAAAGCCGAACCACGCTGCTGCCAGCACCGCCGCCGCCGCGGCCACGCCGATGGCTGTCTTCACGACCTTGCTCACTGCCGCCTCCTGCTCTCGCGCCCCCGGGCCGGTGGCGCCGGGTGGAGAGACTACGCCATCTGAGGTGAGAAAGTTTCGTCCCCCGGGCGAATTCCCTGAACGTGCAGGGCGGCGGCCAGGCCATGAAGCCGGCGCCGGGGGCGGGGTCAGCGCAGGCGATCGCGCTGCAGCATGAGGAGGGTGATGGCGAACAGCAAGAGCCCCGTGGCTCCTCGCCAGAACGTTTCGGGCCCCTTGGCGAGGGCGGCGATCCCCAGCGCCCACCGCCCCCAGAAGGTGTTCACCACTCCGATGGCAAAGCAAAGCGCCGCCAGGATCACCAAAATGATGGCAGCTTTCCTCATTCGCGGCCTCCTCCAGTCCGAGGATCTCGCGGGTATTGTACTGCCCCTGGCGCCAGCCAGGGTCAGCGGGACCGGGCCAGCGCGGCGGCCAGCTCGGCGGCGGAGGTGAACGGCAGGTCGCACCGCCCGTCGTGGCAGAGGTAGGCCAGCGGTGGCTGCCCCGAAGTTCCCCCGCGCCCGGCGAAGAGGGGTACGAGCCGGGTTACTTCGAAGGGGACCGGCGGCGCTGCCCGCGCCACCGCGGTGGGCCGGAAGGGGGAGGCAAAGGCGGCACGCAGCAACTCCTGGGTGCCGGGGTGGGAGGGGTCGCCGACAATGACGGCCTGGCTCGGCGGTGTGGAGGCGGCGAGGGCCGCCAGAAGCAACCCCGCCGCCTGGTCGGCGGCGCGCGCGATGAACGTTCCCTCGGCCGCCAGCGCCTCCTCTGCGGAGCGCCGAAGTTCGCCGTCGTCGGTGAGGGCAGCCACGGTGAGGCAGGCGTGGACCGCCACCGCCGCCGAGGAAGGCGTGGCGCCGTCGTGGGGGGAGCGGGGGCGCAGGGGCAGGGGTTCGCCGTCGTCGGGGGTCTCGAAGAGGACGCCGTTGGCGTCGCGGTAACGGGGGAAGCGACCCCGCAGCAGGTCGCGGGCTGCCGCCAGGAAACGGGTATCCCCGGCGGCCTGATACAGCTCGGCGAGACCGGCCGCCACCCAGGCGACGTCCTCCAGGGTCTCGGCGCCGCTGGAAACGCCGTCTTTCCAGGCGCGGACGATGGGCTGCCCGGCGCGGACGCATCGGGCGAGCAGAAACTCGCCGGCACGCCGGGCGGCGGCCAGAAAGCGCTGCTCCTCCAGGGCCACGCTTAAGTACGCCAGGGCCCACACCGCCATGCCGTTCCAGCCGGCCAGGCGCTTGTCGTCCAGCGCCGGGGGAACGCGGCGGGCGCGCGCGGCACGCAGGTGGAGGCGGGCCCTTTGCAGGAGCTCGCCGAGCCCCTCGGGCGGCACCTTCAGCGAGCGTGCGACGGCGACCAGGTCGGAGGCCGGCCGCAGGATCGTGCGACCGTGCTCGAAGTTGCCGTGGGGGGTGACCTCACAGGCGGCGATGATGGCTGCCGCCTCATCGGCCGGCAGCACCGCGGCGATTTCGGCGGGGGTATAGGTGAAGAAACGTCCCTCCTCCCCCTCGCTGTCGGCGTCGGTGGAGCTGAAGAAGCCACCCTCCGCGGCCTGCATTTCCCGGACGAGGTACTCCGCCGTTTCGCGGGCCACTTCGAGCCACGCCGGCCGCTCGAGAGCGATCCCCGCCTCACCGTACAGGCGCGCCAGCAAGGCGTTGTCGTAGAGCATCTTCTCGAAGTGGGGGACGAGCCAGGCGGCGTCCACGCTGTAGCGGTGGAACCCCCCGCCCACCCAGTCGTACATTCCCCCGCGCGCCATGCCGTCCAGGGTGGCGGAGAGCATGCCCGCGGCGGTGGCATCGCCGCCAGCGGCGGCGTGGCAGAGGAGAAAGAGACGCGCTGGGCTGGGAAACTTGGGGGCGCCGTCGAAGCCGCCGTGTGCGGGGTCGAAGCGGCGCGCCAGGGTCGCCACCGCCGCCGACAGGGTGGCGTGAGGGTCCAGCGCCCCGGAGTGGTTCCGTTGGCCGGCGCTGCCGAGGTGGTCGAGCAAGGCGCCAGCCTGCCTCTCGATATCGTCCCGGCGAGTGCTCCAAGCCTCCGCCACGGCGGTCAGGAGTTCGAGAAACGAAGGTCGGCCCCAGCGCCGCTGCGGGGGGAAGTAGGTTCCGCCGAAGAAGGGTTTGAGCGTCGGGGTGAGGAAGACGGTGAGCGGCCATCCCCCCGAGCCAGTCATGGCCACCACCGCCTCCATGTACACGGCGTCCAGGTCAGGACGCTCCTCGCGGTCCACCTTGATGGGAACGAAGTGATGGTTGAGGAACGCCGCCACCTCGGTGGACTCGAACGACTCCCGCTCCATGACGTGGCACCAGTGGCAGGCCGCGTACCCGATGGAGAGGAAGATGGGTTTGTCCTCCCGACGCGCCCGCTCGAGAGCCTCCTCGCCCCACGGGTACCAGTCGACGGGATTACCGGCGTGCTGGCGGAGGTACGGGCTGGACTCTTTTCCCAGGCGGTTTCCCGGCTTTGCAGTGGCCATCACGAGCTCCCGTGCCGGCGTTTTCGAGGTGACAGTCTCACGCGCCCCGAAAAAACCGCCACGCTTGCTGCAACCCAGGCGGTGCGGCGCGGATTCCTCGTTCCGATACGCCTCGTGAAATCTTTCTCTTGACGGGGTGCCGACCTCCGGCGATCATTGGCGGCGGGAGGGCGTCATGTTCAGCGATTTCGAGGCGGCCAGACGTCACATCGTCGACACCGGGGTGGAGATGGTGGACCTGAAGTTCACCGACCTGGCGGGGCGCTGGCACCACGTCACCATCCCGGCCAGCCAGTTCAAGGAGGAGCTGATGCGGGACGGCGTCGGCTTCGATGGCTCCTCGGTGGGTCTGCGGTCGGTGAAGTCCGGCGACATGGTGCTCCTTCCCGACCTGGCGACTGGTTTCCGTGACCCCTTCTGGGATTCGCATTGCTTCTCATTCATCTGTTCCGCCTACGAAGCCGACACCAAGCAGCCCTTTGCCCGCGACCCGCGCAACATCGCCCGCCGCGCCGAGGAGTACATGCGCGAGCTGGGCGTCGCGGACGAGAGCTGGTGGGGACCCGAGTTCGAGTTCTACGTCTTCGATCAGGTGAGCTTCGACAACGGCGTCAACCGCGCCTCCTACCGGGTGGACTCGCGTGAGGCGCTGTGGCAGTCGGCAGCCGGCGGACTGGGGCACCTGATACCGGTTCACGGGGGTTACCACGTCATCCCACCCAAGGACCAACTGTACAATCTGCGCAGCGAAATGTCCCTGGAGCTGGAGAAAATCGGCATCGAGGTGAAGTACCACCACCACGAGGTAGGGGGGCCGGGGCAGTGCGAGATCGAGACTCCCCTGATGACGCTGCTGCGCGCCGGCGACGCCACCCAGATCGTCAAGTACGTGGCTAAGATGGTCGCCCACCGCCGCGGTCAGGCCGTCACCTTCATGCCCAAGCCGTTGTACGGCGAGGCCGGCAACGGCATGCACTTCCACCAGCAGCTGCGGCGCGGCGGTCACAACGCCTTCTACAGCCCCGACGGGTACGGCAAGCTGTCCGAGCTGGCGTTGTGGTACATCGGCGGACTGTTGCACCACGGGCCGGCGGTGCTGGCGTTCACCAACCCCTCGACCAACTCCTACCGTCGCCTGGTCCCCGGCTTCGAGGCGCCGGTGAATTGTTTCTTTTCTCTGGGCAACCGCTCGGCGGCCATCCGCGTGCCCAAGTACGCCGATCAGCCCGACACCGCCCGTTTCGAGTTCCGCCCCCCGGATGCCACCTGCAACGTCTACCTGGCGCTGGCGGTGCAGCTGATGGCGGGGCTGGACGGCATTCGCCAGCGGCTGGATCCTCGCCAGCTGGGGTTTGGCCCCATCGATGCCAACATCTTCACCTGGAGCGAGGCGCAGAGGAAGGCGGTCAAGCCGTTGCCGGCGTCGCTGCGGGAGGCGCTGGAGGCGCTGGAGCGGGACCACGAGTTCCTGCTGGCGGGCGAGGTGTTCGACGAGGGGCAGATCGCCGAGTGGGTCCGCGTCAAGTACGACGAGTACTACGGTGTGCGCAACCGCCCCCACCCCTTCGAAATCGAACTGTACTTCGACTTTTAGCCCGCCGCCGTCTCCGGCGTGCCGGCTCCTGCGGCGAGCGCGGCGTGGAGGGGGGCGCAGCGCTCCAAGGGGGTGGCCAGGCACATCTCGGTGGTGGCCCGTCGGGTGCCGGCCATGCCATGAATGCGCCGCAGCAACTGGCGCAAATGAGTGGGATGACGGGCGCGCAGCTTGATGAGCACATCCCAGTCGCCGGTGATAAGATGAACTTCCTCGATCTCAGGGATTTGCGACAAGCTGGCGAGGCGGTCCTCCAGACCTTCCCGGTCGCCGACCCGCAGGCGAACGAACGCGGTGAGGAGAAACCCCATGGCCTGCGGCTCCACCCGAGTGAAGAAGCCCCGGATGACGCCCGCCGAGCGCAGACGCTGCACGCGGCGGTGGACGGTGGCCAGCGCCAGGCCGATGCGCCCGGCGACCGCGCTCAACGACACCCGGGCGTTGTCGTGGAGGAAGCGAAGAATGGAAAGATCAAACTGATCCACCTGCATCTCGGCCCTCGCTGCGGGGCGGCGCCCAGATCCCGGCGCGGCCCCGGAATGGCGCCTGGTGGCCGCGCCTCCGCCCCAGGTTGAAAATTCTTCCTGAGTATTGCCAACCAACGGGCTTCAGTCAAGAAAATCCGAGCCGTCAGCGCCCGAGCACGGAAGAGTATCTCGCGTCAGGCGTGGCTCTTGACATGCCTTCCCAGGACTGCCATGGTCGCCGCCAACGCAAACGGCAGAGGGCGGCTGGCGAGCCAGGTTGACCGGGCGAGTCACCCGCCGGACGAGGAGTGGAAGCGTGCCCCGAGGTCCTCCGATGGAGCAGCAACCCGGCTAAGGGGGTGACCCGCGCCCATATTGAAACGCCACGCCGGGCAAGGCTCGAGCGTGGCAGGAGAGGGACGACGAAGAGCGGAGGAAAGTGCATGTCTTTGCTGCAACATCGGCGTAATTTCCTGGCTTTTGCGGTGGTGGCGGCGCTAGCCCTGGCGTCGGTGGCCACGGCCGGCCAACTGAGGAGTGAGCTTGTTCCCCTGGCGGGTAGTGTGACGGCCGGGGAGGAGGTGCTGTTCCGATTTTCTCTGAGTAACACCGGCAAGGACGACGTGTTCGTACTGGCCTACGAGACCCCGTTGCGGGGGTTCGAGCGCGACCTGCTGCGGGTCACCCGCGACGGTGAGCCCATCCCGTACGTGGGGATCATGGCCCTGCGCCTGGGGCCGGCCGCGGACGACTGGGTGCGGCTGGGCGCCGGCGAGTCGGTGTCGGCGGTCATCGACCTGGCGGCGGCCTACGACCTGCGCCGGGGAGGAACTTACACGGTTCAGTTCACCGGCTTCTTGCAGGTGTTCCGGGGTCCCGAGCGGCGCCTGCCGGTGGCCGCGTTGAACAGCGAGGGCGACTTGGACGAGGGCTATCGACGGGGGGTCGCAGAGGCGGCAGCCTCGGCTGAACTCGCCGGTGAGCTGGTGGCGGCCCCGTTGGCGACGGTGGCCATCGAGGGCGATGCGCCCATCCAGCCGGTGGACGAGGACGAGCTGGTGGCGGGCGCCATGGCCTTTTACGGGTGCTCCGACACCTCGACGTTGACCTCAGCCCAGTCCACCGCCCGGTCCCGCGCCGCCCGCGCCTACAACGCCATCCCCAGTTACAACACCTTCTATCGCACCTGGTTCGGCACCACCTCGTCGTACGTTTCCACGGTGCGCGGCCGCTTCGCCAACTCCTACAACCGGTTGGGGCAGACCGTGGACTATTACTGCGGCTCCTACGCCCCCTACTGCCAGCCCAATTACATCGCCTACACCTACAAGACCACCTCCAACCGCATCTACATCTGCGCCGCCTTCTGGAACCAGAACGCCTCCGGGAAGGCCCACACCATCGCCCACGAGTCGTTCCACTGGAACACTGTGGCGGGGGCCGATGACGTCACCTACGGCTACAACAACTGCATCAACCTGGCGGCGACGCGGCCTTACGACGCCCTGCGCAACGCCGACAACTACGCCTACGCCACCACGTACGCGCCGTAAGCGGACATCGCTTCCTCCACCTTGCCCGCCGGGGCGGGCCGCCTGCGCGGCCCCCCCGGCGGTTTGATTTCCAGCGCCCCATGGACGGCGCTGGAAGTGGAACCTTAATTCGGGGGGGAGAGCTGTCCCCAGCATAGGACCATGGCGCCAGGGAGGAGGCGATCCCCCGCAAAGCGCCAGGGGGCGAATTGCAGGATCGCCCAAGGTGAGCAAGAAGACTGCTACTCCACCCAGTCGGCGAGGAAGACGTTGGTTTCGAAGGGCTTCGAGTTGAATCGGTTGGAGCCGAACACCAAGGTCCGGCCGTCGGGGGAGAACATGGGGAAGCCGTCGAAATCCTCGAAATAGGTGACCCGCTTTAGGTTTTCGCCGTCGAGGTCAATGAGGAAGAGGTCGAAGTTGCGGTTGCCGGGCTCCGCCAGGTTGGAACAGAAAATGACCTTTTCCCCCGAGGGATGGAAAAAGGGCGCGAAGTTGGCCATGCCGTTGGCGGTGAGCTGGCGAACGTTGGAGCCGTCGGCGTCGGCCACGAAGATCTCCAGCTTGGAGGGGCGAATGAGCCCCTGGGCGAGCAGGCGCCGGTAGTCCTCCAGCTCGTCGCCCTGGGGGCGGGAGGCGCGCCAGACGATCTTGCTGCCATCGGGCGAAAAAAAGGCCCCGCCGTCGTACCCGGGGGTATGGGTGATGCGCCGCACATCGCTGCCGTCCAGCTTCATGGTGTACAGCTCTAGATCGCCGTCCCGCACGGAGGTGAAGACGATGCGGTCCCCCCGGGGGGAGATGGTGGCCTCGGCGTCGTAGCCGGGGGTGGCGGTGAGGGGAATCGGCGTCAGGTCGTCCAAGGAGGCCATGTAGATCTCGTAGTTGGGGTCCAGGGCCCAGACGTACCCCTGGGAGCGGTCGGGCGGTGGGGGACAGGCGGGGTTGCCGGCGTGGGTGGAGGCGTAGAG
Source organism: uncultured bacterium (assembly GCA_937924755.1). GTDB lineage: Bacteria > Acidobacteriota > Thermoanaerobaculia > Thermoanaerobaculales > Thermoanaerobaculaceae > CALEVZ01. Next base: position 23,911 of record CALEVZ010000018.1, on the reverse strand, counting down.
GAAGCGGCGGCCGTCGGGGTAAAAGTAAGCGCAGGTGGTACGCCCCTGCCCGGTGGAGAGCAGGCGGACGTTGCGCCCGAGCAGATCCATGGCGAAGATCTGATCGCACTGGAAGGGCGGGCGGGTGGATTGAAAGATCAGCTGTGTGCCGTCGAAGGAAAAGTACGCCTCGGCGTTTTCGCCGCCGTCGGTGAGCTGGCGCAAATTGGTGAGGTGACGCTCCCGGGGGTCGGCGGGCCGGGGGATGGGAAACGCGGCCGGAACCGGCAGACGATCCGCCGGGAGGGGGGCAGGGGTGCGCCCGTGACAGGCGAAGAGGGGCAGGGCAAGGGCGGCTAGGAGAAGGGGCCGACGATGGATTGGCCTTATCACTTGTTCGAACACGGCGACCTCCAGTTGCACGAACACCCGCCGAACGCGACGGGGTTAAGGGAGAGTACCATGAGGCATGACCCGGGGACTCATCGATCGGCTGGTTCAGGCGGCGCGCGGCCGCGGCGGGGAACGGCTGGAGCTGGTCAGCGGGCGGCCGGCGGTGCTTTTGGCCGGCGACGCCCGTCTGCAGGCGGGCAAGACACCCATCCCCATGGAGGACCTGGAGGCGTGGCTGGAGGCTCTGCTGCCCCGGGAGCTGTGGGTGGTGCTGCAGCTGGGCAAGGAGGTCGAGGCACGCGTCAGCGCGGCCGGCGGGCCGCTGCGCCTGTCGGCGCGCCGCGCCGCCGAGGTGCTGCGGGTGACCGTGGATCTGGCGGCACCGTCGGTGCCGATGGCGGAGGAGCTTCCGCCTGCGACTACCACCCCCCCCTTCGAGCCCCCGCGCCCGCCGGTGGTCGCCTCCGACCGTCCCCTAGACCGTATGCTGGCGGCCCTGGTGGAGCTGGGGGGCAGCGATCTGCACCTCTCCGCCGCCTGCCCCCCCCACATTCGCTTGATGGGGGAGATTCAACCCCTGCCGGGGTTTTCCCTGCTGCTGACGGGCGAGCATATCCAGCTCCTCCTGGAGGAGGTGGCCCCGGCGGCCATCCGGCAGGAGCTCAACGCCGACAACGACACCGACTTCGCCTACGAGTTGCCCGGCGTCGCTCGCTTCCGCGTCAACGCCTTTCGCGATCGTCACGGCGTGGGAGCGGTGTTTCGCCGCATTCCCAGTCGGCTGATGACCTTCGAGGAGCTGGGCCTGCCGGAGTGCGTACAGTCGCTGTGCTCCCTCAGCAAGGGGCTGGTGCTGGTGACCGGCCCCACCGGCTGCGGCAAGTCCACCACCCTTGCCACCATGGTGGACCACATCAACGCCACCCGCACGGATCACATCATCACCATCGAGGACCCCATCGAGTTCGTGCACGCCAACAAGCGCTGCCTGATTAATCAGCGCGAGGTGCACACCCACACCGCCTCCTTCAAGCGGGCGCTGCGCGCCGCGCTGCGGGAGGACCCCGACGTGATCCTGGTGGGGGAGTTGCGGGATCTGGAAACCACCGCCATCGCCATCGAAACGGCGGAGACCGGCCATCTGGTCCTGGCCACCCTGCACACCACCACGGCGGTGTCCACTGTGGATCGCATGGTGGATCAGTTCCCCACCGATCGTCAGGCGCAGATCCGCGTGATGCTCTCGGAGTCCCTCAAGGGGGTGGTGGCGCAGGTGCTGCTGCGCCGCAAGGAGGGCGGCCAAGTGGCGGCGTTCGAGATTCTCCTGGGCATCCCGGCGGTGGCCAACCTCATTCGCGAGGGGAAGACCTTCCAGCTGCCGACGGTGATTCAGACCAGTCGCCGTCTGGGCATGCGCCTGCTCAACGACTCCCTGGTGGAGCTGGTGCGCGAAGGTATCGTGGACCTGGACGAGGCGCTCGCCAAGAGCGTTGATCGGGAGGGACTGCGTGGCCTGCTCAAGTTGCCCAGTCCGGAGCTTTGACACTGCCGCGTCTTGGCGTTAGTGTGAAGGACAACAGCCCATCACCGGGTGGCGGCAGGCGTGGTTGGCCCGGCGAGGCGGCTGGCTGAGGAGAACGTCCATGCATATCAACGATGTCCTCAAGGTGGCCACGGAGCGGAAGGCTTCTGACGTGCACCTGAAGGTCGGCTCCCATCCCCTTATCCGGGTAGACGGCACGCTGGTGCCGATGGTGGAGTTCAAGCGGCTGCTGCAGGAGGACACCATCGCCATGGCGTTCTCCATGATGTCCACGCAGCAGAAAGAGAAGTTCAAGCAGCTGCTGGAAATCGACATTGCCTACTCGGTGCCGGGGCTGGGGCGCTTCCGCTGCAACATCTTCCAGCAGCGGGGATCGGTGGGGCTGGTGCTGCGGCTGATTCCCGCCCGCATCCAGACCATCCGGGAGCTGCTCCTGCCCCCCGTGCTGGAGCGCATCGCCGAGGAGGAGCGCGGCCTGGTGCTGGTCACCGGCAGTACCGGGTCGGGCAAGTCGACGACCCTGGCGGCCATAGTGGACCACATCAACTCCCGCCGCAACTGCCATATCGTCACCATCGAGGATCCCATCGAGTTCCTCCACCGGGACAAGAAGTCCATCGTCAACCAGCGCGAGGTGGAGGTAGACACCCGCTCCTTCGCGGTGGCCATGCGCACCGCCCTGCGCCAGGACCCGGACGTCATCCTGGTGGGGGAGATGCGCGACTTCGAGACCATCGAGACGGCGCTGCTGGCTTCCGAAACCGGTCACCTGGTGCTGTCCACCTTGCATACCACCGATGCCACCGAGACCGTCAACCGCATCATCGCGGTCTTTCCCCCCCACCAGCAAAAACAGATCCGCATCCAGCTGTCGGCGGTGCTGAAGGCGATCATCTCCATGCGCCTGCTCCCCCGCGCCGACGGTCTAGGGCGGGTGCCGGCGGTGGAGGTGCTGATAGCGACTCAGTACATCCGCGAGTGCATCGAGGTCAAGGAGAAGACCAAACTGATCCGCGACGCCATCGCCCAGGGCACCTCCCAGTACGGCATGCAGACGTTCGATCAGTCGCTGTTCATGCTCTACAAGGCGGGGATGATCACCCTGGAAGAGGCGCTGCGCAGCGCCACCAACCCCGACGAGCTGAGGCTGCGGGTGCAGGGGATCCGGTCCACCTCCGACATGTCGTTGGAGGAGATGGAGGCGACGCTGGACGCCGGCTTCGAGCCCAACCCGCTGGATCTGGAGAGCCCCTTCGAGTTCGGCAACCGCTAGGTGCGCGCCGCCCATGGCAGACGCGTTGCACGCCGCCGCCCTGCGCCTGCTCACCGGCCGCGCCCTGAGCGAGCGCGAGCTTTCTGATCGCTTGCTCAGAAGAGGGTTTTCTCCCGCCGCAGTGAGGGCGGAGGTGGAGCGTCTGCGCCAGGCGGGACTGGTGGACGACCTGGAAGTGGCGCGGGCCACCTGCGCCCGCGGGCTGCGGCGGGGGTACGGACGGCAGCGGCTGGCGGCGCTGCTGGCCCGCCGGGGGGTGGGGGAGGAGGCCGCACGGCGGGCGCTGACGGAAATCTCCGACGAGGAGGAGGAGGGGGCGCTGGCGCGGGCCCTGGGGCGCCTGGGGAGGCGGCCGGCCGGCTCGGAGACCCTTTCACCGGAGCCAAGGAGGGTGGTACGGTACCTGCTCGCGCGCGGCTTTCCGCCCTCTCTGGCGAGCCGCGCGGGGGGGAAGAGTAGCCATGGGCAAGGGAATCATTCAACGCCGGACGACTAAGGAGATCCGCCAGAGTTTTCTCGACTTTTTCGCCAGGCACGGCCACCGGGTGGTGCCCTCCTCGTCGCTGATTCCAGCGGGGGACAGCACCTTGCTATTCGCCAACGCCGGGATGAACCAGTTCAAGGACGTGTTTCTGGGCCGGGAGGTGCGCGAGTACCGCCGCGCCGCCTCTTGCCAGAAGTGTGTGCGGGCCGGGGGCAAACACAACGACCTCGACAACGTCGGCTACACCGCCCGCCATCACACCTTCTTCGAGATGCTGGGCAACTTCTCCTTCGGGGATTACTTCAAGCGGGAAGCCATCGCCTTCGCCTGGGAGTTGATCACCGAGGTGTGGGGTCTGCCGGTGGAGCGCCTGTGGTTCACCGTCTACAGCGACGACGACGAGGCGGCCGACCTGTGGCGCCAGGTGGGGGCCCCGGCGGGACGCATCCTGCGATTCGGGGAGAAGGACAACTTCTGGGCCATGGGGGAGACGGGCCCCTGCGGCCCGTGTTCGGAGATCCATTACTACCAGGGCGAGGATCTGGCCGGCAATCGCGCCGAGCTGGTCAACGGCCCCGGCGACGACACCATCGAGATCTGGAACCTGGTGTTCATGCAGTACAACCGCGATGCCGCCGGGCAGATGCATCCCCTGCCGCGGCCCTGCGTGGATACGGGAGCAGGGCTGGAGCGGCTGGCGGCGGTCATCCAGGGGGTGGCCAGCAACTACGACACCGACGCATTTGCCGGCATTCTCGCCCGCATCGGCGAGCTGGCGCAACGCAAGTACTCCCCCCAGGACGAGCATGCCCCAGCGTTTCGAGTCATCGCCGACCATGCCCGCGCGGCCACCTTCCTGCTCGCCGACGGCGTGGTTCCCTCCAACGAGGGGCGCGGCTATGTGCTGCGCCGCATCGTGCGCCGGGCCCTGCGCTACGGGCGGACGCTGGGGTTTGATGGGGTGTTTCTGGCCGATGTGGTGCCGGCGGTGGTGGCGGAGATGGCCGATGCCTACCCCGAGCTGGCCGCGCGCCAGGGGGTGGTCGAGGAATTGCTGCGCGCCGAGGAGTCGCGCTTTGCCCGTACCCTCAACATCGGCACCGACTACCTGGGGCGGGAGCTGCGCCGGCTGAAGGCGACCGGGGAGGTCACCCTGGGGGGGGAGGCGGCCTTTCACCTTTACGAGACCCATGGGGTGCCCCTGGACATCATGGAGGAGATCGCCCAGGAGGAGGGGGTCGGCATCGACCGGAGTGGCTTCGAGGCGGCCCTCGAGGCGGCGCGAGTGCGTGGCCAGGAGGGGTGGAAGGGAGACCTGCTGGCGCGTCACCGGCAGGAGTACGAGGCGCTGGCGGCCCGCGGGGTGGGCAGCGAGTTCGCCGGGCACGACGCCTTTTCCCTCGACCAGGCGCGGATCGTGGCGTTGCTCGGGGAAGGCGGCGAGGTGGACGTGCTCTCGGGCGAGGGCGAGGTGGTGCTGGACCGCACCCCTTTCTACGCCGAGAGCGGCGGCCAGGTGGGGGACCAGGGGATGCTCCTCGGCCGCGGAGTGCGGGCGCGGGTGACCGACACCCAGCGCCCACTGCCGGCGTTGGTGATTCATCGGGTGGTGGTCGAGGAGGGGGTACTGCGGCGGGAGGGAGTGGTGCGCGCCGAGGTGCACCGCGGTCGGCGCCTGGATACCCAGGCCAACCACACCGCCACCCACCTGCTCCACGCCGCCTTGCGGGCGGTGCTGGGACCGGCGGCGCAGCAGGCGGGCTCGCTGGTGGAGCCCGAGCGATTGCGCTTTGATTTTTCCTGGGCGCAGCCGGTCTCACCGGAGCAGCTGGAGGCCATCGAAACATTGGTGAACCAGCACATCAGGGCCAACGTGGCGGTGGAGGCGGCGGTCATGCCCCTGGAGCAGGCCAGGGCCGCCGGGGCGGTGGCGTTGTTCGGAGAGAAGTACGGCGAGGTGGTGCGGGTGGTGTCGGTGGGCGACGGGGCGGTGTCGCGGGAGCTGTGCGGCGGCTGTCACGTGCGCCGCACCGGTGACATCGGCGTCTTCAAGATCACCGCCGAGCGGGGGATCGCCGCCGGCGTGCGACGCGTCGAGGCGGTGACCGGGCGCGCGGCGGTGGAGTTGTTCCAATCGCTGTACCGTACCGTGCGCACCTTGGCGGCGGCCGCCAACGTGGGGCCGGAGGCGCTCCCGGGCGCCTGGGAGGCGATGGAGCGGCGGGCACGCGAGGCGGAGCAGGAGGTGCGCCGGGCCAAGCTCGCTCTCGCCGCCGGCATGGGGGGCGAGCTGGAGGTGCGCCAGGTGAGGGGGGTGAAGGTACTGGTACGGGAGGCCCCCGAGATGCCGCCGGCGGAACTGCGCACCCTGGCCGATACCCTTCGTGCTAAGCTACATGAAGGAGTGGTGGTATTGGGAATGGCCAGCGGAGGCACGGCAACGCTGCTGGTGGCGGTGACCGAGGAGCTGTCCCGCCGGGTGTCGGCCGGGGAAGTGGTGCGGCGGCTGGCACCCATGGTGGGGGGGCGGGGTGGCGGCAAACCCACCCTGGCGCAGGCAGGGGGGAAGGAGCCCGCCCGGTTGGGGGCGGCCCTGGCGGCCGTTCCGGCGCTTGTGGAGGAGATGCTGGCGTGAGGGTGGCGGCGTGCCTGCTGGTGGGTCTGTTGGGCGTCGCTGGCGACTCGGCCGGTGACGGCGGCATCATCGTGTACACCGGCCCCGACGGGTCGCGCCGGGTGGTCAACGTGGCGGCCGCACCCCGCGCCGCGTACGTGCCGGTGGCCTCGGAGGCGCGGCGCAGCGCCCTCTGGCCGGTGGTCGAGACGACAGCGCGGGAACACGGTCTCGATCCGCACCTCATCGACCTGGTGATCCGCATGGAGTCCGGCTACAACCCGCGCGCCGTCAGCCCCAAAGGAGCCAGCGGGGTGATGCAGCTCATGCCGGCAACCGCCCAGCTCTACGGCGTCAAGGACGTGTTCGACGCGGTGGAGAACATCCGCGGCGGCACCCGCTACCTTGCCGACCTCCTGCGTCGGTTCGGCTCCGACCTGCGCCTTGCCCTGGCCGCTTACAACGCCGGTCCGGAGGCGGTGGCCCGGCACAACGGCGTGCCCCCCTACGCCGAGACCCAGAACTACGTGCACTCCATCCTGGGCGCCTACCGCGGCGGCGAGCTGCCCCGGCTGCAGGGGGGCTTCGGTCGCCCGGCGGCAGCGCCGGCGCGACCGGTGACGGTGATGGCAGAGGGGTCGCGCACCCTGATCTCCAACGTCCGCCGGGGGAGCGAGAGCCTGCCCCTGCGCCGCCTGTCGCTGCAGTAGGGCGCCGCGGCAGCGGGGATCTGGTGGATCGTTTAGAAAGCGGCTACCATCCTGCGCTCGTGGAGGGGTGAGGGAGCGGGTACATGAGAATCCTTTCAGGTGTTCAGACATCGGGGAAGCTCCACATCGGCAACTACTTCGGTGCCATCAGGCAGTTCGTGGCGCTGCAGGAGAACCCGGCCAACGAGTGCTTCTACTTCCTGGCGGACTTGCACGCCATGACCACGGTGCACGACGGCGCCACCTTGCGGCGCAACGCCTTCGAGGTGGCCGCCGCCTTCCTGGCCCTGGGCCTGGACCCCTCCCGGTCGGTGCTCTACCGGCAGTCGGACATTCCTGAGATCCCCGAGCTGGCATGGATGCTGTCCACCGTCACGCCCATGGGGTTGCTGCAGCGCTGTCACTCGTACAAGGACAAGACCGCGCAGGGGATCGTGCCCAGCCATGGGCTGTTCGCCTATCCGGTGTTGATGGCGGCCGACATCCTGATCGTCAAGGCGAATCTGGTGCCGGTGGGCAAGGATCAGAAACAGCACCTGGAGGTGACCCGCGATATCGCCGGACGATTCAACGACACCTACGGGGAGCAGGTCCTCACCTTGCCGGAGCCCATGATCCTGGCCGACGTCGCCGTCGTGCCCGGCATCGACGGGCGCAAGATGTCCAAGTCCTACGGCAACACCCTGGAAATTTTCGCGCCCGAGAACGAGCTCAAAAGGCGCGTGATGTCCATCGTCACCGACTCCACTCCGGTGTCCGAGCCCAAGCCGACGAGAGGCAACACCCTTTACGCCCTGCTCAAGCTCTTCACGCCCCCGGCCGACTGGCCAGCCACCCGGCGCTGTTTCACCGCCGGGGGAACCGGCTACGGTGAGCTAAAGAAGCGCCTGCTGGGGCTGATTCTGGATACCTTCCGCGAGGCCCGACGGCGGCGCGAGGAGCTGGAACGGGACCCCGGCGCCGTGGAGGCCGTGCTGCGCAGCGGCCGCGAGCGCGCCATGGAGGTGATCGGCGAGGTGATGGCGGATTGCCGGCGGCTGGCCGGTACCGGTCCGCTGACCTGAACCTAAAGTCGCTCGGCCTCCTCGATGTCGGCGCGGCGCGCCTTCTCCCGGTCGAGGTAGTGCCGCAGGATGAGGTACCCACCCGCCAGCACGAAGAGCATCGGCCACCAATCCACCATGAACGACAGGTCGATGGGATAGAACTGGTTGTACAGCAGCACCAGGCCGACCACCACCAGGAACAGGCCAAACCGCAGGTTTCCCTTGTGAGCAGCCTTGCGGGCCGCTGCCCCGGGGTAAGGCTCGGGAACGTAGCCCAGGTTGATGAACTGGCTCTGACGGTAGGCGTCAATCAAGGCGAAGAACCATACGAAGGGGATGAGAATCCCCAGGTCGGCCTTGTCCGACAGCAGGATGGAGGCGGCGAAGGCGACGAAAAACGCCGTGCCCCGCTGGTAGAGACCCAGGTACAGATGGCCGAGCCCGGGAAAGAACGACAGCACTACCGCCAGGCCTGGCGACTTGCGCGGCGGCGCAGGCAGGGACGGTGGGTAGGAAACCGGAGGGACCGGCGGCGGCTGCGGCGTCTCGGGGGCTGGGGTAAGCGGGGTGTTGGGCTCGCTGGACATGGTCACGACCTCCGTCGTCGTTGAAGCTAAACGTCGCGCTCTCCGTTGTGGTTCTCGCGCTGGGGGAACAACCTCTGCTGCACCTGCTGCCAGGTCTCCCGCAGCGTCTCGCTGACCCGGCCCCCGGCGGAACTCATGTGCTCCTGCAGGCGGCGGGAGTAACTGACGATGCGGTTCTCCACCGCCGCGCGGGCAAAGGTAGCAACGCGGGCGATTCGCGCACCACCGCCATCAGCCGGCGAACCCGGGCTTCCTGCGAGGACGACCGTAAGTGCTGCAAAGAAATAGGCGGCGGCCACGGCTAGCCTGAGATCGAACAGCCCGCGGCGGCGACGGACCGCCAGCCGTTGCCGGGGCGGCAGGGCCGCGGTGGCGCGCAGCCGCGGCGGGGCGACGGTGCCGTGTCCCACCTCCCGCAGGGTGGCCAGAGCCTCCCACGTGGCCCGGCAACTGGCGCACTGCTGCAGATGAACCAGAAAGCGGGTTCTCTCGGCCGCCGGCAAGGCGCCCGCCAAGGCGTCGCCCAACAGGTCGAGGGTGGCCTCGCAGGCGGCGGAGAACCGGGGGAGGCGCTTCAAGCGGGCGACCAGGTCGGGGGGAGCCACGGCGCCAGCCGTCAACCTCGGCGCCTCGCCCACCGCCTGCCAGCGTGCCACGATCTCCTGACAGTGCGGGCACTCCTGCAGATGCCGGGCGAGCTCCACAGGCAGCCCGCCGGTGGCGGCGTCCTCCAGGCGGTCGAGCAGCTCCTCGCAGCTCCTCATGCCGGGACCCCCGCAGGAACCCGGGGCGTGAGGACCACCGCCATGGCGGCGGCGACTTCGCGACGGGCGCGATTCAGCCGCGACTTGACGGTACCCAGGGGCAGGTCGTACTCCTGGGCCAGCTCTTCGTAGCTCCAGTCGGCCAGGTCCCGCAGCAGAATCAGCTGGGCGAGCTCCTCCGGGAGACCGGCGATGGCGCGGCGAGCCAGCTCCAGGCGCTGCCGGCGGACCGTGACGGTGTGGGGGTCGTCGCCGCCGGCCAGGGTGGCGAGAAACTCCGGGTCGACCCAGGTGGCGCGCCGCTCCCGGCGGGAGCGGCGGTAGGCATCCACGAACAGGTTGCGCGCCACGCGGTAGGCCCAGGCGCGGAACGACGAGCCGGCCTCGAAGCGGTCCAGGTTCTGCCAGATCTTCAGGTACACCTCCTGGGTGAGGTCCTCGGCCTCGCTGCGACTGCGGGCGAACGACACCGCCAGGCGGTACATGTCGTTGGCCGTGGCGTTCACCAACTCCTCCCAGGCTTGCTGATCCCCAGCGCGACAACGCGCCACCACATCCGCGAGGCTCGCCTCGTCCATCACTGGCATCCAACGCAGAAGAGCGCCGGCAGGTTCACGGTGCCACGATAGCAGGGGTGATCGCGAGTGGATCTCGGTCGGGAATCCCAGGTTCGAGGCCCGCGGTTGTGATACTGTTGGACGGCCCAACGGGTCAAGGAGGAAAGGATGGTGGTTCAGACGACCGGATTGGCGGAGCGGGTGCGAGAGGCGCTGCAGGAGGTGCGGCCGGCGCTGCAGATGGACGGGGGGGACGTGGAGCTGGTGGAGGTGGTGGACGGGGAGGTGAGGGTGCGACTTCTGGGCGCCTGCGGCGGCTGCCCCATGGCCACCATGACCCTGGTGGGCTTTGTGGAGGAGCGGGTGAAGGCCCGCGTGCCCGAGGTGAAACGTATCGTCAGCGTGTAGTACCCCTTTTCGGAGCAGGGGGATAATGCGGCAGGGGCGTCCCCACTCCCTGGATCGGGTCGTTGAGGGGACCGCTGCAGAACAAAGGAGGCGACCATGAAACGGTATGTGGGGGCAATTCTTGCCGGCGTGCTCATCGCCGCGTCAGCCTCGGCGGGCATGTACTACGAGGCCAAGACCACCGCCCAGGGGGGCCGGGGAGCCGATGCCCAGCGCGCCACCGTAAGGGCGTGGGTCGATGACGACAACGCCAAGGTGGAGTTCGTCGAGACTGGCAACCCTCTGCTCACAGCCGGCGGGTACATGCTGACCCGCGATGGCGGGGAGACCATGTATTTCGTCAACCCCAAGGACAAGACGTACGCGAAATACGACGTCAAGGCGATGATGCAGTTCGCCGGCGGCATGACGCGGATGGTCAACCTGAAGATCACCAATCCGCGGGTGGAGAAGTTGGAGGAGCGGCCGGGGGGATTGGTGCTCGGGATGCCAGTGATCTACTACAAGTTTCGCACCAGCTACGGGAGCTCCATGAGCGTTATGGGGTTCAAGAGCGAGAGTCAGACCGAGACGGTGCAGGAGATGTGGGTGGTGTCAGAGCTCCTGGGACGGGCCTTCGGCACCTGGCTGCGCAAGGAGCCGCCTTCCATGGGGGACCCCGAGATGGACAGGCTGATCGCCCTGGAGATAGGCAAGGTCCAGGGGGTGCCGCTGAAAATGGTCACCACCAGCACGGTCACGGAGAGGAAGAAGGGGCGCACCGAGACCACCTCGGTGACCATGGAGGTGACCAAGCTGGAGACGGTTCCCGTACCGGAAAGCACCTTCGTGATCCCGGCCAACTACACCGAGACGCAGCTGGTGCCGCTCGGCGAGGGCGGCCAGGAGGGAGACGACAACCCCTTCTCCAAAATGTTCGGCGGCAAGAAGAAGGGTTAGGGCAGGAACAGGGAGCTCTGCAGGGCTCTCCCGGGCCGTGGCTCATCCCCGGCCAAGGGGCGAGCGTTATCAAGCCTTCCCAGTGTTTCGTCTGCAGCGTGCCGGTGTTGTTCCCCTGCTGTTGGCAGGCTTCCCTAGCGGCGCTCGGCGAGGAAGTGGACTTTTCGGCCTCGCTTCCTGCCCATCCGCTGGCCGCGACCTCGTGAGCCGGCACTGACGGCAACGGGGCGGCGCCCTGTGCAGCGAGGTGTCACCGCTTCGTCAGGAGCGCGGGCGGGTAACCCGACGAACCGGCCGGGGGAGCTCTTCCACGACGCTGATCACCCCGGTGCGGCGGCAGGTGGCGGTGCCGGCGGTTCCGGTAAGTTGCCAGCGATAGGTGCCCGGCGAGGCGAAGGCGTGGGTTATGCTCTCGCCAGTCAGCGTGGCGCTGCCGTCGCCCACCTCCCAGCGCAGCGTGGGCGCCGCGCACCCGACAGCCTCCACCGTAGCGCGAAAGGGAACCGGGGTGGTTGGTGCGGCCATTTCCGGAACCGAGGCGCTGCAGGCGAGGGTGCACCCCTCGGGGATTACCGGGATGGTCTGGGCTCGCCACCCGGCGAGGTTGTGGTGGTGGAGGAGGAGGATCCCTTTGGAGCCGGTGGCGGCCAGGCGAGTGGTGTCATAGGTGAAAGGTACGGATGCCCCCTCCCTGGCCACTTGGAGGAATCCCTGGGGGCCGGCGCCGCCGGCGAGGCGCATACCCGGTCGACTGAGGTCGTACTGCAGCCAGGGCGTGCTGACCCCGTCGGCGAGCACGCGGTAGCGGATGGAGGATCCCGAGGACAGCTGCAGATCGGTGACCCGGGCGTAGAGGACCATCACGTCGGTCAAAAACGGCGCCGTGTCCCGCGCATCGGCTGCGGCGCCGTTGAGCGGCAGGGGAGTGGCGCACTGGCTCGGGGCATCGGCGCGGCAGAGGTGGGCAAGGAAGACGTCCACCGGGGTGGCGCTGGCGTCCTGGGCGCGGGCGGCGTCGGTGGCGGTGAGCTTCCATTCGGGGCGAAAGTCGCCGTTGGTGTCGATCTCCACGCTGACCGAAGCGAGGAGGGGAGTGGTCCAGGGGGAGGGCAGGGCCACGCCGAAGGCCACCAGCGCCTGGGCCAGGGGGCGGTCAGGGTAATCGGTGAGGATCCCCCCCAGCGCTTCCCCCATGCCGGCGGTGCCGAACTGCCACTCCAGCGGGGTCAACAGCGCGTCCGGGTGAGGGCCTCCGCTCAAGTCCTGACCCTCCAGCGAGAGGGACAGGGTGCCTGCACCCGGCGCGGGTGCCAGCGCGCCCTGGCGGGCCAGCACGGTGGCGCGGCGGCGGGGAGCGGCGTAGACCGGCAGGCGCACCGGCGCGCTGCCCTCGGTCAGGAGCAGGAGGTGTCCCGTTTCCTCAGCGAGCCAAGAGCGGGAACCGCCGGTCTGGGTTGACGACAGGTCCTCCCCCCGTCGCCCGCTCATGCTGGAGGCGGTGGCGAGGAGGATCGCCTCCAGGGTGGCTGAGGAGTTGGCGGCTATGGTGAGGTTCGACACAGAGGGTGCAATCTCGATTCCCGGCTGATCGACGATGGGAGCGTAGCCGACGGCAAGGTTCGCGGCGACATCACCCCGATTGACCACCCGCACCCGGCGGGTCTCCCGATGGCGGACCACCACCTCGGGGCTGCCGAACGACACTCCCACCCGACCCGTTCCGGGGGGGGAATCCAGGTAGGCCAGGATCTTCCCTTCGGCGGCCGTAGCCACATCCAGGCGCCCAGCGCCCGTGCGGGCGGCGCCGTGTCGAGGGCCGCTTTGCCCGAGGTTGACCCATACCTGCGGGGTGGCCGTGTTCATGACCAGCGCCTTGAGCTCCTCCACGCTCCAGCCGGGGTGCAGCTGGCGCAGCAGGGCCATGGCGCCTGCCACCTGGGGGGCGGCCATGGAGGTGCCGGAGAGGGAGCGGCCCGCCCAGCCGGAGCGGGCCTCGGGGGCGAAGATGGTACTCCCCGGCGCCGCCAGGTCGGGCTTGAGGGCCAGGTCAAAGATCCGCGGTCCGCGGGAGGAGGAGGTGGCCATGGTGTCGGTGGCGGCGGGGTTGACCAGTCGCACTTGGCCGCGCCGCGTGGCACTTAAGGTGGCGCTCGCTGCCCCGCTGCCCAGGCCAGCCTTGATGCGGTCCCCGTCCGCCAGCGAGATCATCATCGACGGGGTGGTGATGCCCTGGGCATCGGCCTCGCTGGCTCCCATGACGATGGGCTCGCCGGGGGCGTTGTTGACGACGACGACGCCCCGGGCACCGGCGTTTTGGGCGTTGCGAACCTTGGCGGCGAAGGTGCAGTCGCCGCGGTCGATGAGGGCGATGGCACCGTTGAGGGCGGCCGCGGCCGCACCGCTGAAGGGGCTACACCCGCGGGGGTTCCCGCTGGGGTAGACGAGGGGCCCGGTGCGCGCCCCGTCCCGCGCCATGTTGGGGCCGAAGCCGGCCTCGGTGGCCGGGTAGCGTCCGGCGATGGCGGCGGGGCCGGTGATCTCCACGTCCGACATGAAGGAGGTGCTGTCCACGGAGTTGGCCACGCTGATGACACGGTCCGCGGTCGCCGGGCTGCCGGTGATGAAGTGGGTGTCTCCCGAGTTACCCGCCGAGGCGACGATGATCATTCCTGCCCGGGACGCGTTGTCGGCAATGGTGGCGTACACCCCCCCGGGAGCTCCGAAGGAGGACCCCAGGGACAGGTTGACCACATCCAGGCGGTCGGAGAAGTTGCCGTCCCGGTTGGGGTCCAGGGCCCACTCGATGGCCGCCGGCGCAAAACCGGTGGAACCGGTGCAGCCAAACACCTTGAGGGCGTAGATCTGCGCCTCGGGCGCCACCCCTGGCCCGATGGCCAGGGCCTCCAGGTCGGTGCCTGCCCCCCAGGGGCCCCCGTAGGTCTCGCCGGTGGCGGTGACTCCGTACCCGGCGGCGATGCCGGCCACGTGGGTGCCGTGACCGTTGCAGTCCATGGGGTCGCCGTCGGGGCGGGCAGCGTTGCTGCCGTTGTAGTCATCGCCGACGAAATCCCACCCACCGACAACCTTGCCGGTCCAGGGGACGACGTGATCGTCGAAGACGTGCCCGGCGTAGCTGCCGGAGCCGCCGAAAGCCTTGTGCAGGTAGTCGACGCCGGTATCGATGATGCCGATCTTGATGCCCTGCCCGGTCAGGCTGCTGCCCCAAGCGTGGGGGGCGCCCATGAGCGGCGCGGTGCTCACCAGCCCGGGCTCCAGCCGTGGCAGGGGGTGCACCGCCTTGACTCCGGGGAGGGTGCGCAGGGTCGGGATCTGTGCCTCCTCCACCTGCACGGCGATGCCGTTGAACACCCGCTGCAGGCGAAACAGTACCGGTACCGGCGGTTGCAGTCGGGAAAGGGAGTCGACGACGTTTTCCTGCTGGGCCTCCAGGGTGGCGATGTGACGGCGAATTAAGGCGGCGCGCTGCGCCTGCACCTCGGCACTCCATGCAACGGCAGGAGCACCGGCCCCCCACACCTCGATGGCGGGTGCTTCCTCCAGCTCGAGCACGACCAGCTCCGGGAGGGCATTACGGCTCTCCCCGCCTGGGGTCGCCGCCTGGGAGGAGGAGGCGATGGCACATCCACAGCCGACGAGGACCGCGGGCAGGAAACGGGTACTGGCTTTCATCGGTTTTCTCCCCGCCCACCTCGTGCAAGGGGGCTAGATGGCACGCTAACCGGGATTCGCCCGCGGGGTCAAGGTGCAACCCTGCGGCGGCAGACAACGCCACCCGCGCCGAACCGGCCTACAATGCGAACCGGCAGCACTCGGAGGTGGAACGTGAGGCGTATCGCGTTGAGCGGGTTGTTGGTGGGCCTTCTGGCACTGCCCGCGAGGGGCGAGGTGCTGGGGGCGCTGGGGTCACCCGACTACAGTCCCACCATCCCGACCCTGCAATCCGTGCTGGGGTTCGAGTGGGGGGAGGAGATGACCGATCCCGGGCAGGCGCTCACCTACGCCCGGGCACTGGCAGCGGCGGTTCCCGAGCGGGCACGGTTGATGGAGTTCGGTCGTTCCCTGGAGGGGTGGCCACTGGTGCTGCTGGTTGTCAGCTCGGAGGTGAACCTGGCCGGTCTAGAGGACATCCGCGCCCGGCTGGCAGAGCTGGGCGATGCCCGGCGTACCCCACCGACGCGGGCGGCCGAGCTGGCCCGAAGGCTGCCAGCGGTGGTGTGGTTCGCCTGCTCGGTGCACGGGGACGAGCCCTCGGGAACCGACGCCGGGCTGGCGCTGGCCTACCACCTGCTGGCCGCCCGCACCCCGGAGGTCACCGAGACCCTCGAAAAGACCATCGTGATCATCGATGTGATGCAGAACCCCGATGGCCGTGCCCGCTTCGTGACCTCCAATCGGCAAGCTCGGGGCATTGAGCCTGACCCCCACCCCATGGCCGCCGAGCGTGTCCAGCCCTGGCCCGGGGGTCGGTTCTCCCATGCCCTGTTCGACCTCAACCGCGACTGGATCATACTTTCCCACCCCGAGTCTGCCGCCCGCGTGACGGCGATGCTCCAGTGGCTGCCCCAGGTGGTGGCGGATCTCCACGAGATGGGGGCGGAGCAAGGGTACTTCTTCGCCCCCCCTGCCATCCCGCACAACCCTTTGATTTCAAGAGGACAGGTTGCCCTATGGGAGGCTTTCGGCCGGGCCAAGGGGGCGGCGTTCGATCAACGGGGCTGGCGGTTTTGGACCCGGGAGATGTTCGATGCCTTTTACCCCGGCTATGGGGAGAGCTGGCCACTGTTCACTGGAGCGGTGGGGATGACCTTCGAGCAGGGCTCCAGCCGGGGTCTGCGGGTGCGTCTGGAGGATGGATCACTGCTGACCTACGCGGACACCGTGGCCCATCAGCTGGTGGCGTCCTACATGACGGTGACCGTCACGGCGGCGCGGCGCGAAGAGGTCCTGGCGACCTGGGCGGAGTACCGGCGAGCGGCGGTGCAGGAGGGCGGGAAGCGAGCCTGGGTGATCGAGCCGGGCTCCGATCCCCGTGGAGCGGCCGCACTGGCCG
Source organism: uncultured bacterium (assembly GCA_937924755.1). GTDB lineage: Bacteria > Acidobacteriota > Thermoanaerobaculia > Thermoanaerobaculales > Thermoanaerobaculaceae > CALEVZ01. The sequence continues at coordinate 7,543 of CALEVZ010000018.1, read as the reverse complement.
ATCTCCTTGTCCGTCAGGGCATCGAGGTGCTGCGGGTGGGCAAGGCCGCTGGTGGGCTGGCCGCGGGAGCCTTCGTGGTGCCGGCGGGACAGCCGCTGGGGCGCCTTGCGGCGGTACTGCTGGATCGGCACCACTCGATGGGGAAGGAGTTCGAAGCGGAGCAGGAACGGCGGGACGCCAGGCGGCTGGGCGATGAGATCTACGACCTCACGGCCTGGTCGCTGCCCCTCCTGTGGGGGGTGCCCGTCCGCGGCGGGGTGGATCTTCCGGTCGGACTGGCGGTCGAGCCGGTTAGGGCGGGCGATCTCCCCCCCGGCCGCATCTCCGGCGCCGGGCGGGTGGCCTTCGTGGTCAGGTGGGAGGGACCGTCCACGGCCGCCGCCCTGGTCGCCCTGCTGCGGGAGGGGATACGGGTGGGGGTGGCGGAAAAGCCTTTCGTCATTGCGGGCCGGTCTTTCCCCATGGGCTCGCTGGTGATCCGGCGGGCGGGCAACCCCGAGGACCTCATGGCGCGGCTGATGCCCATTGCTGCTTCCTCCGGTGTTGAGTTTGTCGGGGTTGATGCATCCTACGTCGATGAGGGGATCGACCTGGGGTCCAACCGGGTTCGTGCCCTTCGTCTACCGGCGGTGGGCGTGCTGTGGGACGAGCCCACCGCCGCCACCTCGGCTGGGCACCTGCGCTTTGCCCTGGAGCGCTTCTTCGGCTGTCCGGTGACGGCCCTGCGGGGCCGCACCCTGACCCAGGCGCGGCTGGCTGAATTCGGGGTACTGATCCTGCCGGACTCCTGGGAAAGCGGACGGTACGCCGAAATCCTGGGCCAGGCCGGAGCCAGCAGGCTGGCCGCCTGGGTGCGGGAGGGGGGAGTGCTTATCGCGGTGGGGAATGCGGCCGGGTGGCTGACCACCGAGGGTGTGGGGCTCTTGGCGTCGTCGCTGGAGAAGCGCGGCGGAGCCAAGGCGGATGTCGAGGGCAAGGGCCCGGCGGCGGCGCCTCCCGCCGCCCGCGGGGACGTCTACGAGGAGGTCGCGCGACCGAGTGAAGAGGAGCCGCCCAATGTGCCGGGGGCCATACTGAGGGTCAAGCTGGACGAGGAACACCTGCTGGCCGCCGGCCTTGCCGGCGGGCAGGTGAACGTTTTGGTTAACTCCCGCCGCGTCTTCACCCCTTTGAAGCTGGGAAAGGGGGTCAACGTGGGGGTCTACGCCGGCAGGGAGGAGCTGGTGCAGGCGGGCTTCGTGCTCGCGGCATCGCGAGAACAGCTGCCCGGCAAGGCGTACCTCCTGGTGCAAAAGCACGGCCGCGGAGCGGTGGTGGCCTTCGCCGAAGATCCGGCGTTTCGAGCTCTCCCCCGGGCCAGCATGCTCCTCTTGGCCAACGCGGTGCTTTTCGGTCAGACGCTGTAGGGGTGGCAGTGGCAGCCGTGCTCGGGTGCTGCCAGCTTTGAGTCAGGTCGGGAGATGGCAAACATGAACGAAGCCGGCGGCTACCGCGTGGAGGCCGATACCCTGGGTGACATAGAGGTTCCGGCCGAGGCCCTCTTCGGGGCCTCGACGGCGCGCGCGGTGGCCAACTTCCCCATCTCGGGGTGGGTCATGCCTGACCGTTTTCTCACTGTCCTGGCCGCCATCAAGGCGGCCTACGCTGGCGCCCACCGGGAGATCGGCCTGCTTTCTCCCGAGCTGGGCAACGCCATCGCGGCCGCGGCGGAGGAGGTGGCGGCGGGGCAGCACCGGGAGCACTTTCCGGTGGACGTCTTTCAAACCGGATCGGGCACCTCCACCAACATGAACATGAACGAGGTGCTGGCCAACCTGGCCAATCGCCGCCTCGGCGGCGAACCGGCGGCGCACCGGCCGGTACACCCCAACGACCACGTCAACCTGGGGCAGTCCTCCAACGACGTCATCCCGGCAGCGCTGCGCCTGGCGGCGGTGCTGGCCTGGCAGCGGGAGACACGGCCGGCGCTGGCGGGGGTGCTGGCCGAGCTGCGGCGGCTGGCCAACCGCCACCAGGGCACCGTGACGCTCGGACGGACCCACCTCAACGACGCGGTCCCAACCACCTACGGGCGGGTGTTCGATGGGTGGGCCGGTCGGCTGACCCGGGCCGTGGCGCGGGTGGATGAGGAGCTACCGCGACTGCTGGCCCTGCCCCTGGGCGGCACCGCGGTGGGCAGTGGGCTTGGGTGCGATCCCCGCGTACCCGTCCGCGCGGTAGAGTTGTTGCGAGCCTCCTACGGGCTCGCCCTGACCCTGGCCCGCGACGCCAGTGGGATCCAGGCGCAGGAGGCCCCCATCGCCATGTCTGACGCCCTGGCTGGAGTGGGCCGGGTGCTCCTGGCGGTGGCCAACGACCTGCGCCTGCGCGCCAGCGGGCCGTTCGGGGGCCTGGCCGAGCTGCGGTTGCCGGCGGTGCAGCCGGGATCCTCCCTGATGCCGGGGAAGGTCAACCCGGTGATCCCCGAGGCGGTGGCCCAGGCCGCCATCCAGGTGGAGGGGTTGGCCACCGCCTGCCGGCTGTCCGCGACGTTGCACCAGCTCGACCTCTCCCACGCCAACCCCTTGCTGGCGTGGAACCTCGACACCATGTGTCGGCTCCTGGGCGGGGCCGCCACAGTGCTGGCCCGGCGCTGCCTCGCCGGCCTCGCCGTGAATGAGGCGCGTGCCCGGCAGTCGGCGGAAGCCAGCCCGGCGCTGGCAACAGCCTTGGCAGCCCACCTCGGCTACGAGCGCGCCGCCGCCATCGCCCGGGAGGCGGAGCTGGCGGGCGAGACGGTGGCGGCGGCGGCTCGCCGGCTGGGGGTGCTGCCGGCCGATCAACTGGAGGAGATTCTCGACCTCAACCGCCTGGCTGCGGGCACCGACGGACGATGACGCGACCCCGGGAAGGCGCAGGGTAAGGGAACGTTCATCCTCCCTTCGACGGGACACGGGTGGGACACGGTGCGCCGCCTGCCGTGGGTGACCATCGTTCTCATTGCCGTCAACGTACTGGTGTTCCTCATAGCTGGCCTGCAGGGGACAGGCGCCGAAGAACGGGCGGGCCGCCGGCTGGAACGGGTCTTCGAATACTGGGCGCAGCGACCCTACCTGCGGATGCCCCCGGCGCTTTTGGGCGAGAAACTTTCGCCTCGGGAGCAGGAGGAGGCCAAGATGCTGCGCGAGGCGCTTGCGCACGCGGCCCCCGAGGACGCCGAGGAACGGACCCTGGAACAGGCCGAGCTGAACCGGCTGGCGCAGGAGGCGCTGGCAGCGCGGGATGAGCACCCCGCCTGGTCGTGGGGGCTGATTCCCGCTCGCCCCACCTTGTTGGCGTTCTTCACCTGCATGTTCATGTATGCAGGGTGGCTTCACCTTCTCAGCAACATGTTCATCCTCTTCCTGGGCGGCCCGGCGGTCGAGGACGTCTGGGGGCGGCCGCTCTACACCGCCCTGTACCTGGGTGGAGGAGTGCCCGCCAGTTTGGTGCCCATCGCCGGCTTTCCCTCTTCGGGCGCCCCCCTGGTGGGTGCCTCGGGGGCGATAGCGGCGGTCATGGGTGCGTTCATGGTGCGCTTTGCCCGTACCCGCATTCGCTTCTTGTATATCCTCTTATCCGCGGCGGGGCATTCACGGCGCCGGCCTAGTTTATGCTGGGGCTGTGGCTGCTGCAGCAGCTCTTTTATGCTTTGCTGGTGAGCGAGGGTTCGGGGGCGGCCTGGGCGGCCCATGCCGGTGGCTTCCTCGCGGGTGCTGCGGCGGCGCTGGTCTTGAAGCACTTCCGAGTCGAGGGGCAAGTGATCAACCCGGCCATCGAAAGGGAAATCTCCGTGCAGCAACCCCCGGCTCTGGAGGAGGGGATGGCGTCGCCGGCGCGGGGGGAGCTAGAGGCGGCGCGGCAAGCGTTGAGCACAGCTCTGGCTGAAGATCCCCCCAATCCGGACACTCACCTGGCGATCTGGCAAAGCTTCGTGAACGAGAAGCGGGGGGCCGAGGGTGCGCGGCATCTGCAGGCGGTGATCGATCACGAGCTGCTTGCGGCGAGTATCAGCTGGCCCTGGAACATTGGCGGCAGCTGCGTCGCAACGCCGGTTCCGGAGGCTCGGCGGCGACCCGCTGGCGCCTTGCGGCCGGGGTGGCGGCCGCCGACTCCGAAGCCGGGATCGAGATCCTGCGTACCTTGATCGACGATGGGGAGGCGGAGACGTTGAGGGAGAGGGCGGCCCGGCGGCGGGAGGTTCTGGGCGTGCGCGCCGACCCGCTGCCACCCCCGCCGCCACCCGAGCCGAACCAGCCCGTTGCACCCCTGGAGGTGCCGCTCCAGAAGCATCCCGGCCTGGACGAAGGGCCGCCAAGGTTCACCGTAGAGGTTGTGACGCCGGAGACGTGCGGCGACGACGGCTTGTTCCCACCGGGCGACGACGCCGGCACCGAGCTGGCTTCGTTGGCCAGCATCGAGGCGGTGGCGGCGGTGGGCATAACCGGCGAGGGCAAACCCTACCTGCTCATCGACCTCATCACGGCGGAGGGTCGCGGGCGCAGGGTACTGCGCGTGCTCAGCAGTCAGTGCGACCCCCGCCACCTGGTCGGCAGGCCGGACCTGTCGCCGCTGGCCGCCCTGCGGGAGTTGCTGCACAGGATCGTTGCCACCTCGAAAGCCTCGGCGATGGCCGGACAGGAGGGGATCAGCGGCGGGCGTTTTCCCATTTTCGAGACGGTGGAAAGTTATGAGGACGCCGTGCTGTCCCCGCTGAGGGTCAACTGCTTTGCAAACCGTGGCGTCTGAACCTTCAGCCCGGGCCAGGATGAACCTGGCGGATCGGTTTTTGGCCGGCCGCAGCATCACACGAGGGTGTAGTCGCGCAAGGGAGCGAGTGGGGTGTTGCAATTCCTCCAGGGGGCGATTATGGTGCACTTTGTGAATGTTGGTACACCGACAGCCGCCAAAGCGACCAGCCGCGGGGAACCGGCCAAGACCGGTAGTGCGGCGGAAGGAGGGAGTGAATGTCGAAGCTGAAGGCGAAACTGGCACAGAAGATCGAGGAGCATCGGCCGCGCACCGCCAAGCTTCTCAAGGAGCACGGGGACGTCAAGATCGGCGAGGTGACCATCGCCCAGGCGATCGGTGGCGCCCGCGGCGTGCGGTGCCTGGTCACCGACATCTCCTACCTGGATCCCTTCGAGGGGATTCGTTTCCGCGGCAAGACCATTCCGGAGACCTTCGAGTGTCTTCCCAAGGTGCCCGGGTGCGACTACCCCTATGTGGAGGGGTTTTTTTGGTTCCTCCTGACCGGCGATGTGCCGACCATGGAGGAGACCCTGGAGGTGGTGGAGGAGTTTAAGAAGCGCCGGGCCATCCCCGAGTACGTCAAGGACGTCCTGCGCGCCATGCCGCGCGACACCCACCCCATGACCATGTACTCCGCCGGCATCCTGGCCATGCAACGGGAGTCGGTCTTCGTCAAGCGCTACAACGAGGGCATGAAGAAGACCGAGTACTGGGAGCCCATGTTGGAGGACGTGTTGAACCTCCTGCCCAAGCTGCCGGTGCTGGCCGCCTACATCTATCGCATGAAGTACAAGGCCGACGTGCACATCGCCCCGCACCCGGACCTCGACATGGGCGGCAACTTCGCTCACCAGATGGGCTTCGGCAAGCCCTATGACGACGTGGCGCGGATGTACTTCATCCTCCACTCCGACCACGAGTCGGGCAATGTCTCGGCGCACACCACCCACCTGGTGGCCTCGGCGCTGTCGGATGCGTACTACTCGTTGTCCGCCGGTATCAACGGCCTGGCGGGCCCCCTCCACGGCCTCGCCAACCAGGAAGTGCTGCGCTGGATGATGAACTTCCAGAAGAAGCTGGGTGGCCAGGAGCCCACCCCGGAGCTCGTCGAACAGGCGCTCTGGGACACCCTCAACGCTGGCCAGGTGATTCCGGGATACGGCCACGCCGTGCTGCGCAAGACCGACCCGCGCTACGTGGCACAGCGGGAGTTTTGCCTGAAGAATCTGCCCGATTATCCGTTGTTCAAGCTCATCGACATGATCTATCAGGTGGCCCCCGGGGTGCTGACCAAGCACGGCAAGACCAAGAACCCGTGGCCCAACGTGGACGCGCAGTCGGGCGTCATTCAGTGGTACTACGGCCTCACCGAGTGGGACTTCTACACGGTGCTGTTCGGCATCGGCCGCGCCATCGGCGTGCTCTCCAACATCACCTGGGACCGCGCCCTGGGCTATCCCATCGAGCGGCCCAAGTCCGTTACCACCAAGATGCTGGAGGACGTGGCGGCGCAGTCCATTAAGGCCGACGACCTCGGCTCCGACTGAGCTTTCCTGTCTCGCAACAACGGCGGCGCCCGGGGCCACCCGGGCGCCTGTCGCTTGTCAAGGGCGACAACGGTCCTAGGAGCGAAATTGTAAATTCTCTATAAAACGTAGTGTGTTTGTGGATATGAGCAGGAAGTGCTAGGGTCGCTGAGAGGTGAGGCCCGTCGGTGACCTTCGCTTGGGGCGGCCACCGGCAGTTGTCAGGCGAGGTGTGCAGGGGGCTCGGCGCGGCAGCGTGGGGCAGCCCCGGCAGCGCGGTGCCGATGCCGCCGCGGCTGGAGGAGGCGGCCATGGTGACAACGGTTCGAGGTCTTGGCTTTTCCCTCCGGGGCGATGGTGTTGTGGATGAGCAGCGCTGCTGTGGCGTCCACGGGTGGCGGCGGCGATGCTCCCTGCTGCGGGGCGGCGCAGGGCGCAGGCCACCTCGTGGGGGACGTTCTTTTCGACCCCATGGTGCCAGCGCTGGACGAGTTGCTGATGGAACCCGCCGAGATGGTGCTTCCACCTGGGGTTCTCGCTCCGAGCGGTCTTGCCGCCGGAACGGGTAGGCTGGCCGGGTGGCAGAGGTTGATCTTCGGGGGAGCGGGGATGACCTCCCCCACGCTCCTCAACGAGACGTTCGAAACCGCCTGGCCGTCGGCGGGGTGGCAGGTGGGCATCAACTCGGGCAAGGCAGACGCCAAGTGGGGCAGGTCGACCTATCGCAAGGCCGGTGGTGCCGCCAGCATCTGGTGCGCCAAAAGCGGCTCTGCGGCACCTCCCGACGGCGGCACCGTGCCCAAGAACATGACCACCCGGGCGATCGTCGGCCCGATCAATCTGTCGACCTACAACGCCGGAACGTTAGCCTTCGATCTCTGGCAGCAGACCGGCAGCGGCGATTATTTCTTCTACGGCGCCTCTACCAACGGCACCAACTTCTCGGGCTGGAACGTCACCTCCAACACCTCGGGGTTCGAGCGGGTCACCCGCGACATTACCAGCTGGGGCTCGCTGGGCAACCTCGCCGGACAGGCCTCCGTGTGGTTCGGATTCTTCTACACCTCCAACGACGACGAATCCCGCGCCGAAGGCGCCTACGTGGATAACGTGCTCCTGACCGCGGATTCGGGCGGCGGAGGCGGTGGCAGCTGCGGCACCTACATCACCACGGAGGACAACGAGAACAACGCTGGGACGGGGACGGCGGACGACGACATGGGGGTGTCGGGCAAGGGGCAGTGCCT